>CAIOYD010000001.1 GCA_903862415.1 uncultured Oxalobacteraceae bacterium
AGTACACTACACCATGGGTGGCATACAGGTTGATGGCACCGGCGCCTCGCCCCTGCCCGGTCTGTTTGCCATCGGCGAATGCAGCAGCATCGGCATTCACGGTGCCAACCGTCTGGGCTCCAATTCACTGGCTGAACTATGTGTTTTTGGCAAAGCCGCCGGTGATCAGGCTGCACTGTATGTGCGCTCACAGACCAAAGGTTTTTCACCGGGACTGCAAATTCAGGCAGAAGCTGCACAACAGGCTGCGCTCGCTTTACGCAATAAAGATGGTGGCAGTGAACGTATTTCGGTGCTGCGGCGCGAAATGGCTGTCAGCATGGAAAGCGGTTGTGGCATTTATCGTACCGGAACAGAAATGCAGGCTACCTGCGACAAACTGGCCGAATTGCGTGAACGCTATCACAACATCAACGTCGCCGACAAATCAACGGTGTGGAATTCCGACTGGCTGCAGGGTATCGAACTCGGTTTTCAGCTCGAGGTTGCTCAGGCGATGGCGCATTCTGCGCTCGAACGTAAAGAGTCACGCGGTGCGCATCAGCGTATCGATGGTTACGAAACCCGCGACGACGTCAACTTCCTCAAACATTCCCTGGCCACTTATGCCGGACCAGCAGCACCACACATTTCGTATGGCAGCGTGAAAATTACCAAATCGCAACCGGCCATACGAGCTTATGGCGCCGCCGGTGAACAGGCGGAGAAAGACAGAAAGGAAGCTCATCATGGCGGATAAAATCATCATGATGGAAGTGTTGCGCTATCTGCCTGAACAGGATGATGAGCCCCACTTCCAGATGTTTGCGGTTCCCTTTACAGACGACATGTCTGTGCTGCAAGGTTTGCAATACATTAAGGACGAACTCGACAGTTCGCTCAGTTTTCGCTGGTCGTGTCGCATGGCAATTTGCGGCAGTTGTGGCGCCATGATCAACGGCGTGCCCAATTTATCCTGCCATACTTTTTTACGCGATTTTTACCCTTCTGGGGTACGCGTGGAACCGCTCAACCATTTCCCGATTGAGCGCGATCTGGTGATTGTGGCTGATGATTTCATTCAAAAACTTGAAAGCATCAAACCCTATATTATTCCCAGAGAAATCCGTCGGCTCGATCAGGGTGAATACCTGCAAACCCCGGCCGAACGCGACCGCTATGAACAGTTCAGTTCCTGCATCAACTGCATGCTGTGTTACGCCGCCTGCCCTCAGTACGGTATCGACAAAGAATTTATCGGCCCCGGCATCATGGCACTGCTGCATCGTTACAATGAAGATACGCGCGATGGAGCCAGAACAGAACGTATGGCCATAGCCGGTTCCGACGAAGGTGTGTGGCACTGTACTGCCGTCGGCTATTGTTCCGAGGTTTGTCCCAAAGGGGTCGATCCGGCCAAGGCCGTTAATATCAACAAGGTCAACAGTGCCAAGGAATATTTCTTTGGTAATTTCTTCAAAAACATGACGACTAAAGAGGTGCCAGATGAACGATAAACGTCGCCCCTATATCAGGCCCATGGCGGGCTGGTGGCATAAAAATCCGTTTTTTGTGCGCTACATGATCCGTGAAGCCACCGCACTGGTGGTGGCGGCTTACGCGCTGTTTCTGCTGGTCGGACTGGTCAGCTTCAGCAGGGGTGAAGCAAGTTATGACGTCTGGCTGCAGTCACTGCAGTCGCCCTTGGCTTACGGGCTCAATTTGCTGGCACTGCTGGGCATGGTTTATCACGCCTGGAGCTGGTTTGACATCATGCCAAAAACCCTGCCTCCGATCATTATTAACGGCAAACCGCTATCCGCTGCACTCATTACCGGCAGTGGCATCACCGCCGCTGTCGTCGCTGCCGTCGTGATATTTTTTGTGGTCTGGAGTCTGAATCTATGAAATCGCGTAACTTTCCCCCTTCTCCCATACTGTGGGCACTGTTCGGTGCTGGCGGCATGCTTTCAGCACTCACCGGGCCGGTGCTGGTTTTTATTGTCGGCATTGCCGTTCCGCTGGGATTTCTGCTCCCGGCAGATACCCTGAGTTTTGTTCATTTACAAATAGTTCTACACTCCTTGATTGGCAAACTGATTCTGCTGGCCATTATCGTGCTCTATCTTTGGCACGCCGCACATCGGATCTTTAAAAGCCTGCACGATGTCGGCATTCCGCCGGGTACGGTGGCCAAACTGGCCTGTTATGGCTCGGCACTGGTTGGCACACTCATCACGATATATTGTCTGACTACCATCAGATAATAACAGGAGACAAGGTTGGGTCATAAGCCCAACCTCATTGACTTACTCAGCATCAAATTTCAGGATTCACCCAGCAACAGGTTGTCCACTGCACTCATTCCCCTTTGCGTGACCTATATCAAACTTAAAGCAGCATGCAGGGCCATAATTTGCCCTGATATGATTCCTAAAATAAAGGTACCGTCATGAGTAAGATTCAAGTATTTGATCCCGCACTGTGCTGCAGCTCCGGGGTCTGTGGTGTTGATGTGGACCAGGCATTGGTGAGCTTTTCCGCTGATCTGGACTGGGCCAAAAAAAACAGCGTCGACATTGAACGTTTCAATTTGTCTTCCCAGCCCATGGCTTTTGCCGACAATGTTGTAGTGAACCAATTTTTGGAACGTTCGGGTGCTGATGCCCTGCCTTTGATTCTGGTCAACGGTGAAATTGCGCTGGCAGGACGCTACCCCAACCGCGCAGAGCTATCACGTTGGGCAGGCATTCCCCCCGTTACAACAGCGCCACCATCTTCGTCGGGATGCTGTTCCGGTGGTAAATGCTGTTAACTCCCACTGGGGATTTCCATGATTATGCACTTTCTGACGGCAGCACCGCGCTTCCTGTTTTTTACCGGTAAAGGCGGCGTTGGCAAGACTTCGATTGCCTGTGCCACGGCAATCGAACTGGCGGGTGCCGGCAAACGGGTTTTACTGGTCAGTACCGATCCGGCTTCCAACGTCGGACAAGTGTTTGGAATTACGATCGGCAATGTCATCACAGCCATTCCGGCCGTGGCCAATTTATCGGCATTGGAAATTGATCCTCAGGCCGCCGCGCAGCTTTATCGTAATCGCATCGTCGATCCGGTCCGGGGCAAACTGCCGGAGGCGGTGGTCAAGGGGATTGAAGAACAACTCTCTGGGGCATGCACCACTGAAATTGCGGCCTTTGATGAGTTCACCGCCCTGCTGACTAATGAGCAACTCATTGCGGGATATGAGCACATCATCTTTGATACCGCACCCACCGGGCACACCATCCGCTTACTGCAATTGCCGGGGGCATGGAGTGGTTTTCTGGAAGAGGGTAAAGGGGATGCCTCCTGCCTGGGACCGCTTGCCGGGCTGGAAAAGCAGCGTAGCCAATACCAGCAGGCGGTAGCGGCGCTGGCCAACCCACTGCATACCCGTTTGATTCTGGTCGCCCGGGCTCAAACCTCCACCCTGCAGGAAGCTGCACGCACTCATGATGAATTACAGGCCATCGGTTTAACTCAGCAATATCTGGTGATTAATGGCGTGCTGCCAAAAAGTGAGGCCGGACTCGATCCGCTGGCCGCCGCCATCTATACCAGAGAACAACGGGCAATGGCAGACATGCCTGATATGCTCAAAGCGTTACCGACTGATCAGATCGCCCTGAAAGGATTTAATCTGGTGGGGCTGGAGGCGTTACATCGATTACTCAAAGAACAGACTGCCGTCACCGTTCAAGCAGCGTTCCAACCGCCAGTTCTTCAGGTACCTGACCTGTCAACTTTAGTCAATGAAATTGCCAAAGACGGCCATGGTCTGGTGATGACGATGGGTAAAGGCGGTGTCGGAAAAACCACCATCGCAGCGGCCATCGCGGTCGAACTGGCGCATCGGGGTTTATCGGTACACCTGACCACCTCCGACCCGGCTGCGCATATTACTGAAACACTCAATGGCAGCATGGCCAACCTGACGGTGAGCAGGATCGACCCACACACGGAAATTGCCCGTTATCAGCAACATGTCATGGATACCAAGGGAGCCCAGTTAGATGAGGCCGGGCGCAAATTGCTGCAAGAAGATTTGCGCTCTCCCTGCACGGAAGAGATTGCCGTATTTCAGGCATTTTCTAAAGTCATTCGTCAAGCCGGTAAACAATTTGTCGTCATGGACACCGCACCCACCGGACATACCTTGTTGCTACTCGACGCTACCGGTTCCTATCATCGCGACATTGAACGCCAGATGGGCAAAACCAATCTGCATTTCACCACACCGATGATGCAGCTGCAGGACCCCAAACAAACCAAAGTCGTGTTAATCACTCTGGCCGAAACCACGCCGGTATTGGAAGCTGCCAACCTGCAGACCGATTTGCGTCGGGCCGGTATTGAGCCTTGGGCGTGGGTGATTAATAACAGCATCGCCTTTGCCCATCCACTCTCACCCTTGCTGCAGCAACGTGCGCAGAATGAAATCAGCGAAATCGAGGCCGTCAAACATCTCTCCGACCGCTACGCCCTTGTACCACTACTCAAAGATGAACCAATAGGAATCGCTAAACTGCTCAAGCTGTCACGCCACGAGGGCTGACTCAAACGCTGTCAATATTGGGCAGTTCACGATCCGCTGGCAACACGATGCCCCTCTTGATCGATCACTTTTTCGCCATCTTCTTTCACAAATTCCGCTAACTGTGGGCGCGACAAAATCTCCAGCACCAGTTCGGACGGCCGACACAATTTTGTGCCGACTTCGGTCACCACGATGGGACGGTTAATCAACACTCTTGTGCCGCTATTGAAAGATGAACCGGTCGGAGTCGAGAAACTGCTCCTGCTTTCACGACACGATGCATAATGTTTCAGTGCATCCTCTAGATTTTTATTCGATGGAAGAAGTGATTCAAATCGATTTCTGATTAACCCGTTTGGACAATTCTTCCGCACTTTCCTTACGTTCGCTGTAGCGATCAACTAGGTACGGTGAAATCTGTCGAGTTAACAAAGTAAACTTCATCAGCTCTTCCATTACGTCGACAACACGGTCGTAGTATGCCGATTGCTTCATTCGTCCCGACTCGTCAAATTCCAGGAATGCCTTCGCCACCGACGATTGGTTCGGTATGGTTATCATGCGCATCCAGCGGCCTAGAACACGCAGTTGATTGACCGCATTGAACGATTGCGAGCCACCTGATACTTGCATCACTGCTAGTGTTTTGCCCTGAGTTGGTCGAACCGCACCAATCGACAAGGGAATCCAGTCAACCTGCGCTTTCATGATTCCCGTCATCGCGCCATGACGTTCTGGTGAACACCAGACCATGCCCTCGGCCCATTGGGTTAATTCGCGCAACTCTTGCACCTTCGGATGTGATTCTGGGGCGTCGTCTGGCAAAGGTAATCCATGAGGATCAAAAATCCGCACCTCTCCACCCATGGCAACCAGCAGACGTGCAGCCTCCATGGTCAACAACTTACTGTAAGAACGTTCACGCAACGATCCGTATAACAACAAAAATCGCGGAGCATGAGATATTGGCGCTGCGTCATTAGATTGGGTTAAATCCGGTTTATGAAACAGATCGCTACGAATGTTTGGTAATTCAAGATCAACGAGAGACACGACGCCCCTCCTGGTCGATAACTTTCTCGCCATCTTCTTTGTTAAATTCTTTCAACTGTGAACGTGAAAGAATGTCTAAAACAGCTTCAGAAGGACGGCACAATTTGGTACCCATTTCAGTGACAACGATTGGACGGTTAATTAATATTGGATGTTGAATCATGAAATCAATTAACGAATCATCTGACAACGTTGGATCAGCCAAATTCAGCTCGTCATAAGGCGTGCCTTTTTTACGAAGCAACTCTCGAACTGGAATATTCATGGTTGCAATGAGATCAACCAGTTCTTCGCGAGACGGTGGATTAATCAGATATTCAATGATGACCGGCTCTACTCCAGTGTTACGAATTAACTCAAGCGTATTACGTGAAGTCCCACATTGGGGGTTATGGTAGATCGTTACGTTCATTATGTTGCGAGTCCTAGACAAAGTCAGTTTGATGCAAAATCACTTGGAGCCACAGTTCCAGCGACTGTTGACTCTTTTGGCGTTGCTGGATATAGCCAGCAGAATACTAGTGTCGCTGCAGCCGCACCAAGCAATTGAGCCACAATAAACCCTGGAGCATCAACTGGTCGAATTCCTGCAAATGTATTGGATGCAGCACGTGCTAATGTCACCGCGGGATTAGCAAACGAAGTCGATGAAGTAAACCAATATGCCGACGTGATATAGGCAGCAACAGCAAAGGGGGTAATTTCTGGTTTGCTACGAGAGCATCCAATGATGACGGCAATTAATCCAAAGGTAGCAACGAATTCACTCCACCATTGCGATATACCAGTACGCACATGTTCAGAGGCGAAGAAAAGTGGGTCTTGAAACATGATGTGCGCAGCGGCAACCCCGGCGTAGGCACCAACAATTTGAACCAGAATATAAGGAAGTACCTCAGATCGTGGCATATTGTTTTGCCAGGCTTCGGATAAAGTGACTGCCGGGTTGAAGTGCGCGCCAGAAATCGTGCCAAACATGAGAATCAATGCAACCAATCCTGCACCGGTAGCGATTGTGTTAGCCAATAAGGCCACCGCCACATTTCCTCCCGAAAGTCGTTCAGCCATAATTCCTGAACCGACCACCACTGCCAGCAAGAACGCAGTGCCCAATCCTTCAGAAACTAATCGACGTCCTAGGCTCATACTGGCTCCTCACCGATTTTCTTGATACTTTGTTGAATTGTTGCGTAATCCATCGCCTCAATATTCAACTCAGAAAATGCACTGATTTTTTTCAAAATCTGCTTAAAGATGTGGGCGAATGCTGCACGCTTCTCTTCATCAGATCCTTCTACTGCCGCTGGGTCTTCAAATCCCCAGTGTGCGGTTGCTGGACGGCCAGGCCAAAACGGACATTCTTCACCAGCAGCGTTATCGCAAACCGTAATAATCAAATCCATATTAGGCGCATCAACTGCCGCAAATTCATCCCAGCTTTTGCTGCGCATGGTATTGGTTTGGTAATCCGGCTGAAATTGTTTGATCTGTTCAATCGCAAACGGATTGACCTTGCCACCCGGTTTGCTGCCAGCGCTGAATCCTTTGAAGCGTCCTTTACCCAGAATCGTTACAAGCGCTTCAGCCATGACGCTACGCGCTGAATTTCCTGTGCATAAAAAAAGTACGTTATAAACTTTATTTGTCATGTTGACGGCTTCCATATTTTCAGTTGTTGTTGACGTATTTGTTGAGCGGAGTTGATCAATTTCATGTTGAATTGCGAGGCGCGATAATTTATCAAAAGGCAGCATTGAAAATATATCCAACCGGTTTTTAATTTCGCGACTGATTTTGGCAAAAAAACGCTGTTTTTCTGCGTCCGATCCATTGAATGATGCGGGATCCTCAAATCCCCAGTTTGCCGTAATCGGCTGGCCAGGCCATACAGGACAAATTTCTCCTGCTGCGTTATCGCAGACAGTGATTATGAAGTCCATTTTCGGCGCATTTGGCCCAATAAATTCATCCCAGCTTTTGCTGCGCAAATTTGCCATTGGGTAGTGCAGGCTTTTGATTTGCTCAATGGCGAACGGATTGACGATACCAGTGGGATGACTTCCCGCACTATAGGCACGGAATTTCCCTCTTCCCAGGGTATTGAGCATCGCCTCCGCCATGATGCTGCGCGACGAATTCCCAGTACAGATAAATAATACGTTGAAGATTTTTTCAGTCATGACGTTTTCCCATGATTAGTTCAACCAATCCGACAAGGCCTATCGGTAGCTGCAAGTTGCTGGTATTGGTTTAGTTATTTGCTTCTTCGGCTGGTGCGCATGAAGGAGAACAAGTTGTGGTGCATGGATTTCCGCCGCAGCAGTTGTCAGTCAAAAATCCAATTAACTCTGACATGGTTGTGAAATTGGCTGAGTAAATGACATATCGGCTTTCTTGGCGTGATGTCACTAAATCTGCGTGAAACATCTCCTTGAGGTGGAACGATAACGACGACGCCGGTATTCCAACCTGCTCGCTGATTTTGGTTGCTGCCATCCCTTCTGGACCAGCCTGTACCAATAGTCGAAATACGGCTAATCGTGTTTCTTGGGCAAGTGCAGCCAAGGCGGAGATGACTTTGTTGGTTTCCATGTTGACTCCATCTATTGTTTCTATTATTCGATAATACTCGAAATGTGAAATTAAAACAAACTAATGCTAGGACTTTTCCTGCAAAATAAAATTGTCGTTAAATTAAGTTTGAATGGCCGGATTGTAGAATTATGACTGGCCGAATAGGGCACAACCCGGTCAGTGGCGGACGGTTGACATCACTGTTTTCAGACGATTTATTGTGCAATGCAGGAAGTGTCGATTTATTCATTTTCAACAAATTCGACGAGCCGGACAACTTTGCCAGGATCGCCGATTTCAACACTCCGGCAAAAATCTTAATTAATAGCTTTTAAGATATTTCAATCACGAAATACGGATACCCGTTTTTTTTGGTTTGGTTTGAATTTCAAGGGAAAAAGATTTTGCCCGTTCGGCGTTATCCTTTTCAATGTACTCAACGGTGGCAACGAGGTTAGCCAGCACTGTTTTAGTCCATTTAACCGCCATATTTTGCAAAAAATGCGTTTACATCCTCGTCACTGGCGAATTCGCTCCGGTCTGCCTCAATAATACCCTGCTCAATATCCTGAATTTGCCAAGCTTCGACTTCAACATAATCCCTGAGCGCGGCGACAGTAATGGCGCTTTTGTTTCGGCCGGAAGACGCACCGTCATTGGTTTATCAACAATTGGTTTCAAGGTAACTTACTCCTTATATAAACAGTGTACGTATGACAGACTCAAAGTAAAACTGTTTGTATCTTCCCATTTTCATCGAGCTAATCCATTTTAATAAACCGCCGCTCATGCCTGCCCTGCACATATTTTTTCCAGGCCGAAATCCAGTCGGAGGCCATTGCCTGCTGGGCGTCGAGCAAGCTGACCTGATGCGCGCAAACCAGTTTGTAGAGTACAAATTCGAGCTGATCTTTTTTTTTTGCGCCCCATTCAGAGAGCCGCGGTTCGGGCCACAAATTGCCCGCGTCGAAGGGCGCGCCACCGATGCTCAGGGCGATCAGGTGGTCTTCTTCATAATCCCGTGGATTGAGGTCAGCGTAGCCACATTGCAGAAGCTGCTTCTTTTTAAGTGCATTGGTGTAATTGGCTGGTGGGCGTATGGTTTTGGTATAGCCCTTAACGCACACCGTCTGACCTATGTTTTCCTGGGTCACAGCGGGATTAGGGACCCCGGGGGTTAAATGGGGGTTGGGCAAATCCCCGGCACAGGCGGATTTCAGACCGAGCATCAATACAAGCAACATCAAACCGCATTCCCGGGCAGATATTGCCCTTTCCCTGATTGTCATTATAGTTTCCTGATGGAATTTTTTGATTATCTTATAGGGATATCGGTGAATTGCCTATGAAAAAAAACGCCCGCTTCGATGCGGGCGTTTTTATTGCTTAGCGACCAACAGGAATCGCGCCTTACTTCACACTGGCAGCCAATTCACCGGTGCGCAGTTTTTCCCATTTGGCCAACTGCACTTCCAACTGTGCATGCAGGTTTTTATACATGGCCAGATGCTGACGGGTGGGCAGCGTATCGGCATCTTCCTGACTTTGCGCAAAACTGGCCAGCAATTCATTCAACATGCCGGGGAAAGCCAGGTTGGCTTCGGAACCTTTCATGTTGACTTGCATCAGTGCTTCCTCCAGTGTCTGCAAGGCGGCCAGGGTGGCGAGAGTCGCGGCAGTCGGCTGTGCGTTGGCTACCTGCGCCTTGGTCAGCGTCTCGCGCGCCTGACGGATGCCATTGACGGCATGATGCAGGCGATCGATGTCATGAAAGGCCTTGAGCTGCAGGTCCACTTTGGCACGGATGGCGGCATCACTGCCTTTGGAGCGGGGGTCGGTCTGTACGATCAGGGTCTGTTCAACTGTTTTGCCGGCGACTGTCAGGCGCAGTGTGTATTTTCCCGGAAGTACGCGCGGCCCACGTGGTGTGGCACCAGAATAAAAAGCACCCGGAATTTGTTCCGGATCTTCCATCCGTAAATCCCAGACCAGACGATTCATACCGGCTGCGGCCGGAATCAAATCGGTCGATACAATGCGGTCCGGCCACTCTGGCGGCTGCTCTTCTTTCTTGGTCTTGGTGCTCGACAGATGGCGCACCAGCGTACCTTTGGCATCGAGAATATCGACGGTCAGTTCGGTAGTTGGTTTGGTTTTGAGCACATAGTCGATCAAGGCACCCGCTGGCGGATTGGCGCCCACCGGACGCCGGGTATTGACTTCATCCGGATAAGACAGTCGTAAGGCCACCTGCGGTTGATACAGCACCACATCCTGAGCCGCGGTACTGGCGCTGATCTGACGCAGTGGAGTAATGTCGTCCAGAATCCAGAATGAACGGCCGTGGGTGGCTACCACCAGATCATCCCCTTTGACGACCAGATCATGGATCGGGCTGTGCGGCAGATTCATTTGCAGACTCTGCCAGTGCGCGCCATCATCGAACGACACAAACATACCCTTTTCAGTTCCGGCATACAGCAGGCCAGCTCGTTTCGGATCAGCACGTACTACGTGGACCACTGCCCCCTGCGGCAAACCGCTGCTGATATTGACCCAGGTGGCGCCGTTATCGCTGGTCTTCCAGGCATACGGCTGCAAATCATCGAGCTTGTGGCGATCCACGGCCAGATAGGCGGTACCGGCATGCAGCGGTGACGGATCGATCATGCTCACCGTCCCCCACTGTGGCATGTCTTTCGGTGTGATGTTTTTCCAGTGTGCGCCACTGTCAGTGCTGACATGAACCAGACCGTCATCACTGCCGGCCCACAACACGCCTTTGGTCAGCGGAGATTCTGCCAGCGCAAAGATGGTGTCGTAGTATTCCACGCTGGTGATGTCTTTGGTCAGCGGACCACCGGAGGCGGTCTGTTTGCTCTTGTCGTTTCTGGTCAGATCGGGACTGATGATGGTCCAGCTGTTTCCATGGTCGGTACTCTTCCACACCACTTCCGAAGCCACATACAGCGTGTCCGGATTATGGGGCGAGAGCAGCATCGGGGAAGTCCAGTTAAAGCGGTGTTCCAGTTCGCCCGCCGGATGACCGGAATTGTCGACCGGCCAGGCGCTGATATCCTGCACCTGTTCTTTGCGTTTATCGTAACGGCCAACCTGATTTTCGGTATTGCTGTAAATGATGAGGGCGTCGCGCGGATCGGGAATCACAAAACCGCATTCGCCACCACCGGCAACATACCAGCTGCGTGGTCCGATGACACCTTCATCATCAAAACTGGCCACGGCCAGATTGCTGTTATCTTGCTGCGCGCCATAGACCCAGTAAGGAAAACGGTTATCAACGGCCACGTGATAAAACTGCGCGGTTGGTTGATTGTCCTGAGTAGACCAGGTGGCACCGGTATCGAGCGAGACGCTGGCACCGCCATCGTTGGCATTGATCATATGACGTGGGTCGGCCGGATCTATCCACAGTGCGTGATGGTCACCGTGAGTGGCATTGACCAGATTGAAGGTTTTACCACCATCCACCGAGCGCAGCATGCCAGTGTTGAGGGCATACACGGTATCGGCCGATTTCGGGTCGGCGTAGATTTTAGAAAAATACCAGGCGCGCTGACGCAACCGTCCATCATCACTCACCAGCGCCCAGTGTGCACCACTGTCATCCGAACGATACAGTCCACCTTCTTTGGCTTCGACCATGGCAAAGATGCGTTTTGAATCGGCAGCAGAAACGGAAATATCGATCCGTCCGAGTATGCCTTGAGGCAAACCATTACCGCGCAGTTCGGTCCAGTTGACACCACCATCGACAGAACGGAACATGCCGCTGCCGCTGCCGCCGCTGGAAAAATTCCACGGCTGGCGACGTACCTGCCAGAGCGCGGCATACACGATCTGGGTATTGTTCGGATCAAAGGTGACATCGATGGCACCGGTATTTTCATCGCGGTACAGCACCTGATTCCAGGTCTTGCCACCATCGCTGGTGCGGAACACGCCGCGTTCTTTATTCGGTCCGAAAGCATGACCCAGAGCGGCCACGAGCACGATATCCGGATTGTGCGGATCAACGATCACGGCACCAATCTGACGGGTGTCTTTCAGTCCGATATTGGTCCAGGTCTTGCCGGCATCGGTCGATTTATAGACGCCGTCACCGACAGTAATATTGCCACGCAAAGCACCTTCACCGCTGCCGACGTAAATGATGTCATGATTGGAGGGTGCCACGGCAATCGCGCCGATGGAAGAAATCTGCTGACTGTCAAAAATCGGATTCCAGGTCGCACCGCTGTCAGTGGTTTTCCACACTCCACCGGCGGCAGCACCAAAATAAAACAGGCCCGGCTCACCCGTCACACCTTCGACGGCCAGTGCCCGTCCTCCGCGAAACGGACCAATGCCGCGCCAGAGCATGGCCTGATAAAGTTCTTCGCCGCCCGATGCTGCGGCGGCTTTATCCGGATTCGCCGATGCAGAAGCGGCCAACATGGCTGAAGCGAATACCAGCCACGCCAGCAATGCACGTGGTAAAAATCCCTGTTGAAAATAGGTCATTCATTATCCCCTGTTATTTTTTTCGTGCTGGAAGTTTAGCATTTTTACAGAAATAAACAGGCGGTGAATTTGAATTTTTTTCGTTGTTAATTTTGATGCTCAAGAAATTAATATCTTTTGTGTGGTGTATTACGCCTGCGGCTAATACACCCTACCAAAATTTATTCCCACTACATGAGAATAATGAGACAAAGCGGCTACAAATTGAGGCAAAAAAAACCCAGTTCCTGCATAATGTGCGATCTTTTATCATTGCACTGCAACAGTGCTGCATTCAAAAATCATGTTGAAATCGACTTCACTCAAACGTAATTATTTAGCCACGACCTTGGGCATCAGCCTTGGCATGACCGCCGCCATTCCCGGCGCCCACGCAGATGCGGTCGAAGCTGTCATTATTACCGCTACCCGCACAGCACAACCGGCGGAACAAATTCCGGCTGAAGTGTCCGCTGTCACCGGCAAAGAAATCGAGGCGCGCAGCGTATCGGATCTGGCTGGCGCCATGAGTTTGATCCCCGGCGTGGAAGCTCCTTCGGGCGGCGATGCAGGCCCTTCGAGCGCCGTGCCTTCTTTCTGGGGGCTGCATGAATTTGATGCCTTCTTACTGGTGGTCGATGGTATTCCCTGGGGTGGCGCTTTTAATCCCGGCATCACTACGCTGGACTTTACCAACACCCAAAAACTCGAAGTCATGAAAGGCTCGGCACCGGTTATGTATGGCGCTACTTCCTTTGTGGGCGTGGTGCAGTTGTTGCATAACCCAGCCGGACAGGCGAGTGAGCAAATTGATTTTGCCGTTGGCAATCATGGCTCTTTCAAAACTTCGGCCGCCTTCAATTTACCTCAGACAGAAAATGTGAAGCAGTCACTGTCACTCGAAGCCAAACATCTGGGCTTTAGTGACGAGCGCGAACGGGTGACCGATCAGCATGCGCTGTACCGCAGTCTGGTGTCCATCGGCGCGGATACCCTGCGCTTTGATCTGGATCTGAGTGCGGTCAAAGACGTGCCACCAAGCCCGGTGATGCGCGTTGGCAATGCACTCACTACACTCACCCCGATGGACGCCAACTTCAATCCGGCTGACAGCACCATCAAAGAAAACAAATATCACTTCGTGTTGGGTTACACCCATCCGATGAGCAATGGTCAATGGGAAAGCACGTTCTCGTATGCCTATTCCGACCTGACAGATCGGCGCGCATTTTTGCATCCCGAATTGAGCGGTGATGCGGATACTCAGAATCAATCCCGGCAGATCAACGACGGCTATGCGGATACGCATCTGGCGCTGCAACTCAATGCTGGCACCCAGTTGTTTTTAGGTGTGGATGCCTTATACGGCACTGGCAAACAAAGCACGCTTAATGGCAATTCCGCCTACAACGTACCTTTAAACGGTTCGGTAATTCCACCTGCCACCAGCACACTGGCCGTCAACGAAATCGGCACGATAAACGACCGGCGGCTGTTTACCGGACAGTATGCCCAACTGGCCTGGAAACCTGCCCCGGACTGGGATGTCATCGGCGGCATCCGTCTCAACCAAACCCGGGAATCGAAAAGCACCAGCGATCTGACGCTGGCACCAGACGAGTTTGCGCAACAGTCGGTCAGCAAAAGCGGCGTGAAGTTATCGGAGACACTGGGAGCAAGTTATCGTTACTGGAACCAGGGTGCGGATTCGGCCTCGGTGTATGCGGATGCACGCTCGGCCTTTAAACCCGCCGCGATTGATTTTGGCCCTGACTTCCAGCCCGATTTATTGCAACCGGAAACAGCCACGAGTGTAGAAATGGGCTTCAAAGGCGTGTGCGCCGCTGGTCAGCTGGAGTATCAGGCGGAACTGTTTATGATGGATTTCCAACATCTGGTGGTGGCAACCAACTCCGGCGCTCTGGCCAATGCCGGTTCTGAAAAATTAAAAGGTATCGAACTGGAAAGCCGCTGGCACATCACACCGCAATGGAATCTGGTTGGCAGCGCGTCGTATCATGATACCCGCTACACCGATTACAACCTGTCCGATGGCGTCAACAGCATCAGCGTGAGCGGCAACCAGTTACCACTGTCACCCCATGTCATCGCCGCAGCCGGATTGTTATATCAGCCCAAAAACGGCTGGAGTGCGGACGTGATTGCCAAATATGCCGGCCGACGCTATCTGGATGAACAAAACCTTGCCGCTGTCGGTGGCTACACCCAGATCGATGCCAATCTTGCCTATAGCTGGGACAAGTATCGTATCTCGCTCGACGGCACCAATCTGTCGAATAAACGACCGCCGGTCACTGCCAGTGAATTTGGCAGTGAATCATTTTATTTACTCAACGGTCGCAGCGTGTTTGCGCATTTCAGGTATAGTTTTAATTAACCTCAACCACATGGTGTATTACGCCCGTTGGGCTAATACACCCTACCTGACTCACGTTAATTAAGGTAAATCCTCGCCACTTTCCCCAACGTCAATATCGAGCTGATTTTCTACCGGCATGAGCACCGCTGCCAGACCGGCAGTGGTGCGTACCTGATTGAGTGCTGCCATGCGTGCTGCACTCACACCATCCCAGGCTGAACAAATCGGGGCAAGCAACGCAGCATAGCTGCGCGCCACCTGATGCAGGGCTTCCGACGGACCGCGATCACTGTCTTCCAGATCACTTTCCAGTTTGGCCAGTACCTTGGCCGTTTTTTCCAGCGCCTTTTCTTTTTCAGCGCCCTTGAGCGCAGCTTGCTGTTGCTTGAGATCTTCGATCAGTGCCTGCGGTGCGGCAGCGCCCAGAGCTTCCTGCGTGGCAGTGATTTGCTTGCGCACAAACTGGATTTCTCCATAAGTCCGTCGGGCTTTGGCCAGGTGGGTACGAATAAATTCCGACAGCACCATACTGGCTTGCATTTCAGCGCCACTGGCCTTGCTACGTGGATCCTGCACCACCTTCAGCGTTGATTCCTGGCTGTGACCATCCACCGTCAGTCTGACCCGATAGGTGCCGGGCAATACCAGCATGCCTTCGGGTTTAAGCGGCGTAGTCAGTCCCGGGGTGGCCGTCATGGCATAGTCATAGCCAATCGCAGCCGGTCGGGCATAACGCAGATTCCAGATGGCACGGTGCATACCGGGTGCTGTCGACAAGACCAGAGGCGGTTTGATCCAGGCATCCGAGAAATACTGCTCGGCTTCCGGCTGTTCGACCGCTTTGCCCGACAGGGTTTGCACCGGCTTACCC
The DNA here is from genome assembly GCA_903862415.1 of uncultured Oxalobacteraceae bacterium. GTDB lineage: Bacteria > Pseudomonadota > Gammaproteobacteria > Burkholderiales > Burkholderiaceae_D > Solimicrobium. The sequence continues at coordinate 15,940 of CAIOYD010000001.1, forward strand.
TTCGCATCCATGATTTCGATGGTCACGTCCGAGCTGCTCTGGCCGAGCCAATAATCGATGGTGGCCGGAGGTGGGTTTTGCCCCATTGGCTCTTCCTGTGGCAGGGGCGTATCGCGATTGTGATTGGCGCGCACCCGCACCGCATCTGCCGGTTTGAACAGCGTGAGCTTCTGTTGTGCCAGCTGTTCAGGATGCATGCGACGCAGCGCATCGATGTTATCCAGTATCCAGATCGCACGTCCCTGAGTGGCAGCAATCAAGTCATTGTCATGCACCAGCAAATCACGTACCCAGGCCGTCGGTAAATTGTTTTGCAGACCATGCCAGTGAACGCCATCATCCAGAGACACCATCACACCCACATCGGTACCGGCATACAGCAGGCCGGCATGTTTGGGATCTGCACGCACCACACTCACAATATGTCCGCGCGGCAGATCTGCACTGATATCCTGCCAGTGGGCACCATAATCACGGGTGCGCAGCACATGCGGCTGCACATCATCGAGCCGGTGACCATCGAGGGCGACATAAGCCACGCCATCTTCAGTCCCGGACGGATCGACGCTGGACACCTTGATCCACTCGGGTAAATTTGGTGGTGTGACATTGCTCCAGTGACGACCGCCATCGCGGGTCAGCTGCACCAGACCGTCATCGGTACCGACCCATACTTCACCGGCATGACGTGCTGATGGAGTGATGCTCCAGATCGAACCATAACCACAGGTTTTGGCATACTCAATGGCTACATCGCCACCACAGTGCGAGGCCTGCTTACTCTTGCCAGTCAGGTCGGGACTGACAATATCCCAGTGTTGACCACGGTCTTTGGAAGCAAACAGCACTTCGCCGCCTTCATACAGCGTCACCGGTCCGGTGCGCGAGACCGCCATCGGCGTGACCCAGGCAAAATGATGCAGGGTATCAGTTTGACGCTGACCATAATTGGGCACCGGCCACGGCGAAATATCGGCCACCTGACCGGTACGTGCATCAAAGCGACTCAGGCGTCCGCCCAGACCGGTACCGTAAATAATATTCGCATCTTCCGGATCGGGAATATCGTAATCGCGTTCATCACCACCGACCGGATGCCAGTCGCGTACCGTCAGTGCGCCATAATCACTGCGACTGGCGATGCCGACGGTGCCGCTGTCCTGCTGACCAGAATAAATCCAGTACGGAAAACGGTTATCAGTGGCCAGATGATAAAACTGACCGGTAGGCTGGTTATGCCAGCTCGACCAGGTTTTGCCACCATCGACTGAAATAATCGTGCCCTGATCACTGCTGGCCGCAAAATGATCGGGATGCAGCGGATTGATCCACACATGATGGAAATCATCGCCACCCGGCGCACCGCGGAACAGGGTGCAAGTCTTACCGCCATCGGCACAACGTCGCACCGACTGGCCTACGCCATACACCACATCCGGATCATTGGGCGCGACCGCAATCGTGCTGGAATAATAGCTGCTCATAGCCGGTTCGGAATTGACGCGCTGCCAGCTGGTCGCACCATCGTCCGAACGGTACAGACCACTGACCTCGGGACCAGACAGGGTGGCATACAACCGCAAGCCGGTGGCCGTGCGGGTAATGGCCAGACTGATGCGACCGAGATTGCCGACCGGCCAGCCCTGCGGACTCTGACGCGCCCAACTCTTGCCACCGTCGGTCGATGTATACAAACCGCTGCCAGCACCACTGACCTGGGTAAAATAACTTTGCCACGGATACTGACGCGCCTGCCAGGATGCTGCAAACAAGGTATCCGGATTGGCCGGATCGGAGACGATATCCACCACCCCGGTGTTATCGTCTATTTGCAGCACATGGGTCCAGGACTTGCCACCATCTTCCGTACGAAAAATTCCACGTTCCGGATTGGGCGCAAAGAAATGTCCCAACGCCGCCACCAGCACCGTATTGGCATCCTTGGGATGCACCCAAAGTTTACCCACTGTTTGCGTGCGTTCCAGACCGAGCGCGCTCCAGGTTGTGCCGCCATCGCTGGATTTAAACACACCGGCACCGCTGGCCACGTCATAACGCGGTTCCGGCTGGCCGGTACCGATATAAATTGTTTTCGCATCCGAGGCTGCAATCGCAATCGCACCTACCGGAGCGGTCGCACCCTGATTCCACAGCGGGGTCCAGGTGCGTCCGGCATTTTCAGTGCGCCACACACCGCCGCCGGCAGCACCAAAATAAAACGTATCCGGCTGCTCTGGCACACCCACGGTCATCTCGCTCCAGCCACCGCGAAACGGACCGGCCAGACGCCAGTTTAAGTGGCCAGATACATCGGGTGGTGACTGCACAGACTGTGCGGCCAAAACGTCGGTTACCGGGAGTAAATTGACCAGGAAAAATGCCAGGGTGGAAAAGGCAGCAGCGGCTGATTTTGTATTCAACGTCGAACTCACTGTAAAAGGATAGTGCATCGAATTATCTATCAAGATGCGTTGGGGCGGCTAGAAATATTTCTTTAAGGAAAAACGTAAATTTTACAAATTTGAATTTATGCCATATTGAGCCTCAAATCGTGATGAGTTCACTATTCAACGCACAGAAAATCTATCCGGTGCTTACATGACGGCTGTTAAGAAAAAATTATTATCATTGCTGGTCCCAATGGAGCAGGAAAAACCACATTTGCACGCGAATTATTACCCAATGAAGCTCATTGCACTACTTTTGTTAATGCCGACCTGATTGCCGCAGGATTTTCCCCCTTCGCAATACCATACGTCGTCGTTTTGAAGCAGGCCTCAGAAATTTTCATCAGAGTTATAAACCTTTAGTCAAAAAAATCTTCGATTTAAAATTACTGCAACTTCATCAAGAATACATTCCATCAAGAAACATGCCCAATAAAAGCACCATTTGACTGATATTGGTGATTAAAAATTCTACTTTTACATCTATAACGCACATCCTTTTGCGTGAATTCCAACACCTCGGAATTAGAGATAGATTTCTCAAAACTATTCTACTAGTATCACCTTTGCAATTTATCAATTGCAATACTAAATCATGACATTATTCAACGCTCCACCACGGCGCTGAATAAATAATTTGTTGATGTACCCTATCCAAGGACACCTAATTATGAATTTCAGAATCAAGCCGCTCGCGGCTGCTGCATCTGGCATGTTTATCAGTGCGTTATATGTTGCCGGAGCAGCCCAGGCTGCCAGCACACCCGCCGTGCAGGACATGGGAGCCACACCCGCCACACAGACTCACAGTATTTCTATCATATTGCAATTGCGCAATATGGATAATCTCAATGCCTTTATCGCTGCCACGACGGATCCCAGCAGTTCCCGTTACCATCAATTTCTGTCGGTCAAGGATTTTGCCGCCCAATACGCGCCCACCGATGCTGACATCGCGCGCGTGACCACGGAATTAACTAAACTCGGCATCAACGTCGACGAAGTTTACCAAAGTCATATGGTCATCCGCGCCACCGGCACGACCGCGCAGCTGAACACCTTTTTTGCCACTGAGGTGCACAACTATCAGGAAAGCACCCTGTCATACAAAAAACCGAATCAGCCGATCACCATTCCGGGCGCCGTTTCCGATGTGGTGCTGACCGTCACCGGGCTCGACACCAAACCCAAAGCGCATCCGATGCTGAAAAATGTCTCGAATGCCAAAGCAGAAGCGCTTACGCTCGATAGCAATACGGTCAAACTACTGCAGGGAACCACCACTTCCACAGGCAACGCGCCGGGCCAATTTACGGTGGCCGATGTGGTTGATCTGTATAACATCAAACCGCTGTATAAACACCATATCAACGGCGAAGGTCGCAAGATCGGCATCGCCACGCTGGCCACCTTCACACCGGCCGATGCCTATGCCTATTGGGACAGTCTGAACATCAGCTACCCGGCCAATAAAATCACTCAAATCCATGTCGATGGCGGCGCCGACACCAATGGCGCAGATGAAACCACGCTGGACGTGGAACAGTCTGGCGGCATCGCACCGGCAGCACGCGTGTATGTATATGACGCACCCAACAGCGACCAAGGCTTCATCGATGTATTTTTGAAGGCGGCGGAAGAGAATAAAGTCGACACCATCTCTGTGAGCTGGGGCGCTCCTGAGATTGCCCAGAGCACCGATGTTCTTAACGGACAGCATCAGGCGTTTATGCAACTCGCCGCCCAGGGTATCAGCGTTTTTGCCGCCTCAGGCGATGCGGGCGCTTATGACATCAACACCTATTATCCCTACCCCAGCTGCAGCATGCTGTTAAGCGTTGATTCGCCTGCCAGCGATCCCTTGGTGGTGGCTGCAGGCGGCATCACTCTGGCCAATACGCAAGTGCACAAATACGGCACCGTGGTGGTTCCGCAAGATCGTCCCTGGGCTTGGGATTATCTGCAAAACTACATGGTCAGCAATTATGGCGATGCGTTTTATTATGCCCATTACTTCCCAGTGGGTGGTGGTGGCGGTGTGAGCGTGAATTTTGATTTGCCGAAATACCAA
>CAIOYD010000002.1 GCA_903862415.1 uncultured Oxalobacteraceae bacterium
GCTAAAAAAGTAGCCGCTAAACCAGCCGCTAAAAAAGCAGTTGCCAAGCCAGCCGCTAAAAAAGTAGCCGCTAAACCAGCCGCTAAAAAAGCAGTTGCCAAGCCAGCCGCTAAAAAAGTAGCCGCTAAACCAGTAGCTAAAAAAGCAGTTGCCAAGCCAGTCGCTAAAAAAGCAGCAGCTAAACCAGCAGCCAAAAAAGCAGCAGCTAAACCAGCAGCCAAAAAAGCAGCCCCAGCCGCTAAGCCAGCTGTTAAAGCAGCAGCCAAGCCAGCAGCGAAAAAGCCAGCAGCGAAAAAGCCAGCAGCAAAAAAAGCAGCGGCTAAGCCAGCCGTAAAACCGGCTCCAGCTAAAGAAGCGAACAGTGTTATTGCTCCTCCTACAGCAGCTTGGCCTTTCCCGACAGCGACTCCACGCCCACAATAAGCGTCGGTTGTTGCTGCCTGATTGAATTCAGGGATATACCTGCTATGCGGTTATACTGCATAGCAGGTTTTTTATTGGGTTTTGCGCAGGTTGGGTCATTCCAGAGGAGTTTATCTTGTTATTTAACATGTTCAGTATGGTGCTCGATACCATCACGGGTTTGTTTGCCGGGGTTTTATTATTACGCTTCTGGATGCAGGTGGTACGAGTGCGACCTCCCGCACAAGTTGCCCAGTTCACTTTTCAGCTCACCGACTGGCTTGTCAAGCCGCTGCGTCGCTTGATTCCTGGAATGGGGGGGTATGACTGGGCCAGTTTATCCGGCGCTTATCTGGTGGCGTTGATTTGTACTGCCATTAAAGTCTGGTTGATTACCGCCGGTGTCGCCGCGGCCACTTTTTTACTGGCGTTGATCATTCTGGTGCAATGGGTGATTTATGGCTGGACGGCGTTACTGATTTTGGAAGTGATCTTTAGCTGGGTCAATCCGCATGCGCCGCTGGCCCCATTTGTGCGGATAATGAATGCGCCCCTGCTCTCACCGCTGCGGCGAATGTTGCCTCTGCTGGGCGGTCTCGATATTTCTCCGATGGTGTTATTTTTGCTGCTGCAAATGGCCAGTAAAATGCTTGCCTACCTGACGGCGACGTTGGGTTTTGCCCTGATTTAAGGTGCTGATGGTTTCATGCCGAGTTCAATGAGGCGTTCGGACAGATAACTGCCGGCGGTATGCCTGGCGGATAACACCACCTCGGGGCGCGGATGCAAAAACAGCGGCAGCGATACCCGACTCTGTCGGGCTGCCACGCCGCTGGGGTTAAGTACCCGGTGCAGGGCTGAAGGAAAATAGCCGCCGGAAGCTTCGTTGAGCATATCACCGGCATTAATGATGAGCATGCCAAAATCACACGGAATATCGTGCCACTGACCATCTTCCGTCATGACCTGCAAGCCCGGCTGGGTGGCCGCCGGTAAAATGGTCAGCAAATTAATGTCGGCATGGGCGGCAGCGCGCATGGCATCGGGCGCTTCGGAGCCTGTCAGTGGCGGGTAGTGTAAAACCCGCAGCAGGGTTTGCTCGCTACCGGCGATCATCTCGGATAAGGGCATGGAGTAAGCGGCCCGAATCGCTGCCGGCGAATGTTGTTCGACCCAACTGAGCAATTCTGCTGCCAGTTGCGCACCCTGACGGTAATATAACCGGGCTGCATCGGAGACCTGGCTCGGATAGCGGCCCCAGGGATAGAGATGATAAAACTCTTTCAGATCGCGCTGTTGATGATCTTTGGCAGTTTCGGATATCTGCGGCGAAAAATAGCCATCGTACCTGAGCGGATCAAAGGCATAGTCATGCCGGGCGTCGGAGCCAAAAAACGCCAGCCATTCGCTATAAATTTGTTCAACCAGCGCTTGCGACAGCGGATGATGCTGCAATACCGCGAAACCGGTACGTTGCAGACTGGCGCAAAACTGTTGCGCCGCATCGGCAGCCCGGTAATCGATGGGTGCTATCCAGGGCATGACTGAACCTGAACTTAGTTGAGTAACGGGGTTTTTAACCAGTTGCCACCCAGAGTGCGTTCAATTAACTCGATGCACAGTTTGACATCGACCTGCATACAGGCACGGGTGAGCGGTTTTTCCGGTTCCCAGCCCGGTTGTGGATAAAACAGGCTGCCGTGTCTGTCCATCATGGTCTGGCCATTACCGGCACCGGTGGTGGCCACGCGGATGCGGCCTTCCTGGGTGTGGAACAGTTCTGGCGCCACCAGATAGACAAACGCCAGCACGTCATGACCAAAGCAGGCATGACCGAGTTCAGGGCGGATGGCACCATAAAAATTACAGTAAAAATGCACCGCATGCTGCAGGGTGCTCATGGCCAGATGCTGGTGTTTGTCGGCCAAGGCATCAAAGAAGCTGCCGGGTAACACCACGCGGTGGGTGACATCGAGCCCGACCATGGTCAAATCCCAACCAGCGGTAAACACCAGATCGGCCGCATCCGGATCATTCCAGGCATTGGCTTCTGACACCGGCGATACATTGCCCGGTTCGGTGACCGTGCCACCCATTAACACCACCTGTTTTAACAGTTTGGGTAACTTCGGTTCCAGTTTTAAGGCCAGACCCAGATTGGTCATCGGAGCGACCGCGACCAGGGTAATTTCACCCGGATGAGCGCGCGCCATCTGCACGATATATTCGGCTGCACTGCACGACAGCGCCTGTGCCGTGACCGGGCTGCGTGAAGGCAGATTGCCCAGACCATCATCACCATGAATAAAACCCGGCGGCGCGCCCGGTGCTTTTGCTAACGGCACAGGCGCACCTTCGGCAACCGGTATCTCATAACCGGCGATACGGGTCAGATACAGCGCATTGGTGGTGGCTTGCTGGACGGTGACGTTACCGAAAATCGTGGTAATGCCGAGCACCTCAATATCCGGATGCGCCAGCGCAAAATACAGCGCCATGGCGTCGTCTACGCCGGGGTCGGTATCGAAAATGACTTTAAATTTGGCGCTCATACAGGTTCCTTAATTGAAGGCGGTGCTTAATCGGGCACAGTTACAGGGAGACTGGTAGTGTACGCAAGCAAACCGGGTTGTGCAAGGGAGTGGCGTTGCTGGGAACGGGCAGTTAGCTCACAGCACTGCGCTGTGCAATAAACTGTTCCACCGCAGCACGGTCCGGAATCGAGCTTTGCGCGCCGAGGCGGGTGACGGTTAAGGCGGCGGCGTATTGGGCCCGCTGGGCGGCGTCGATCGGGCTCAGGCCCTGACACAGGGCGGTGGCGAAAGCGCCGACGAAGGTGTCGCCGGCAGCGGTGGTGTCGACGGCCTGAACGCGGATGGCGGCCAGATGGCGGCTTTGGTTACTGTCAGTGATCATGACGCCCTGTTCGCCCATGGTCAGCAGTACGCAGCTGGCACCGCGCTGGCGTAAGTGGTCGGAGGCTTGCTGCGCCGTGGCTAAATTGGTGACGGCGATGCCGCTGAGTTGCCGGGCTTCGGTTTCGTTGACGATCAGATAGTGGACTTGAGCCAGCAGCTCATCGCTGAGGGCGAGTGCCGGAGCCGGATTAAAGACCACGATAATGCCGTGTTGAGTAGCCAGTCCGATGGCATAGATAACACTGTCGAGTGGCGTTTCACACTGGCAGATGAGTAATTGCGCGCCGCTGATGGCATGGCTGGCGACAGTGATCTGGGCCGGGCTGACGTGAGCGTTGGCACCCGGCGCGATAACGATGCTGTTGCGTCCCTGATCGTCGACAAAAATCCCGGCCACACCGGTGGCGCAGGCGGGTATCGTCTGGATATGGTCGCAATTGATGCTGTCTGACTGCAACCCCTGGAGGGATTGCTGGCCGTAGCTGTCGTCACCGATGCAGGCAATCATACTTACAGCAGCACCGGCACGCGCTGCAGCAACCGCCTGATTGGCGCCTTTACCTCCGGCAATCTGGAGAAATTCATGCCCGCTGATGGTTTCGCCAGCCACCGGCATGCGCGGGGTGCGAAAAACCAGATCCATATTGATGCTGCCGACGACGCAAATCCGTGGTTTCATACCAGTTCCTTGAGAGACTGTTCAGGGATAGAAAATCGCCACCACATAATCAGAGGCTTTGATCTGGCTGACTTCAAAATACATTTTGACGGATTGTTCCTGGCCGGGCGCGAACCCGGTAGCAATCTCGGCCGGGTTGGCTAAATAGTCTGCCGGGGAAAATACTCGCCGCAACACTGGCTGCTTGTGGGTATTTTTCAGGGTCAGTTCAATCTGCGGCCAACTTTGCACCAGCGTGCTGCGATTATGCAGCAGCAGACCGAATTCAAAGGTGTTTTCATGTGGCAGTGAATGCAGCTCATCAGCTTCATAGCTGAGCGCTTCAATTTGTGACGGCAACCGGATCTGGCAGTGGGCGATCTGGCACAGGGTGGTTAGTGTTGGTTTGCTGGCCGGAAAAGTAGCCGCCAGCAAATCGCGGAAGATATAAGTCGCCTGCCCGATCAGGAGCAGCAATAACAGCACAGTAGCGATGGAAAATGCCCAGACGATGCGTTTGCGGGCATGGGCCTGGCGGATAAAAATCAGTTGATCGATCGGGTTGATATCGGAAGTGCTCTCTGATTCCGGAGCCGGGATCTGGGTGTAATCAAAACTGGAGCGCGGCGTATTGTAGGTTTCATCAAATTCGCCAAAGGCCGAAGCCAGCACAATGGTTTCTTCCTGTTTTTCGCCCGATTCTATCGCCATTAACGCATCGACTTGCAGCAGCGCGTCATTTTTGGCAGCTAATTCCGCCTGTAAATCACTGTCAAGCAGGGCCTGAACTTCGGCTTCAATTTCGGCATGGGTGCGCAAAGCGATCAACTCATCGGCGCTGACCGGTGTGGTGACGGGGTCAGCCGCAGCTGGCGCAGGTGCAGGTTCCGTTGCTGCAGGCAGATCCAGTGTTGGTTCAATCCGCTCTGGTGTGCTCAGTGCGACCGGAGTGGGCAGGTCAAATTCAAGCTCGTCGGTCAGTTGGGCAACATCTTCGGGTGGTGAAATTGGCTGGTTGACGGGAGCGGGAGCTGTAGCAGGCGCAGCAACCGGCAATGAAGCCGGGACTGAGACCGGTACCGGCACACTGGCAGCAATGTTGTTACCAGCGAGATGTTCAATGCCATTAAACACCTGATGACAAACGCCGCAGCGCACCAGACCAGCCTGGAGTTTAAGCTGGTCGTTGGCCACCCGGAAAGTGGTCTGGCAATGCGGACATTTGGTTGCTAACAGCATAGTATGGTTTATGAAGCGCGGTGGCCATGCAGGGCTACCCAGCCATCACGTTCCTGCCAGACAGTCAATGTCATGAAGGGCGCATAGGCTGCGGCCACTTCGTCAGCCTGACGTGCCAGTACGCCGGACAACACCAGTGCGCCGCCAGCCGCCACTTTAGCCGCCAGCATCGGTGCCATCAGTTTGAGCGGGTTGGATAAAATATTGGCCACTACCACGTCATAGGTGGCGTTTGAAACTTTGTCCGGCAATGAAAACGCGATGTCGCACTGATTGCGTTCGGCATTGAAATTGGCCGAGGTGATTGCCTGAGGATCAATATCGACGCCCTCGACTTGTCCGGCACCGAGTTTTTTTGCCACCATAGCCAGAATGCCTGAGCCGCAGCCATAATCCATCACGGTCTTGCCCACGGGTGGATGGGCTTCGAGCCATTCCATGCACAGACGGGTGGTGGGATGACTGCCGGTACCAAAAGCTAAACCCGGATCGAGTTCGAGCACGATGGCATCAGGCTCGGGAGCGGTGTGCCAGCTGGGCACGACCCAGATGTTGTTGCCGATCTTAATCGGTTCGAATTGTGACTGAGTCAGTCTTACCCAGTCCTGATCCGCCACCGGGCGCAGGCTGTAGGCAGGTACCGGCATGCGGCATTGAGCGGCAGCCTGTTCTATCAGGTCAGCATGGTTGCAGTCGGTCGGCGTCAGTGCCACTACCCGGCTGCGTTCCCAGGCAGATTCTTTCGGTTCCATACCGGGTTCGCCAAACAGGGGCTGTTCAGCCTCGGTGCCTTCATCGGCATCTTCTACCGAAACCGATAACGCACCCAGTTCCATGAGTGCGTCCGAATACTGTTCGGCCTGGGCCAGCGCCACTTCGGCGACGATTTCAATCCAGCTCATGCGTGTCCTTATTTCTTGCCTGATTTAGCCGAGTTTAAATCGGGTTTTTCTGCCAGTTTGTGTTCCAGATAATGAATGTTGGTGCCGCCTTCGATAAAGCGCGCATCAACCATTAATTCGCGGTGCAGCGGGATATTGGTCTGAATACCTTCAACCACCATTTCGGACAGGGCAATCTGCATGCGGCGGATCGCTTGCTCGCGGGTCGCACCGTAGGCGATAACTTTACCTATCATGGAATCATAATGAGGCGGAACGAAATAGCCGTCATAGGCATGCGAATCGACCCGGATGCCAGGGCCGCCGGGTACGTGCCAGGAAGTGATTTTTCCGGGCGATGGGGTAAATTTAAACGGATCTTCAGCATTGATACGGCACTCAATGGCGTGGCCACGGAAAACGATTTCGCTTTGTTTGTAGCGCAGTTTTTCACCGGCAGCAATGCGGATCTGTTCCTGCACAATATCGACACCGGTGATCATTTCTGTCACGGGATGTTCGACCTGCACCCGGGTATTCATTTCGATGAAATAGAATTCATTGTTTTCATACAGGAATTCAAACGTACCGGCACCGAGGTAGCCCATTTTGCGGCAGGCTTCAGCGCAGCGCTCGCCAATTTTTTCAATGATTTTGCGTGGAATGTCCGGAGCTGGTGCTTCTTCAAGTACTTTTTGATGACGGCGCTGCATCGAGCAGTCACGTTCACCGAGCCAGATCGCATTGCCAAAGCTGTCGGCTAAAATCTGGATTTCCACATGACGCGGATTTTCCAGGAATTTTTCCATGTAGACTTCCGGATTACCAAAGGCGGTACCGGCTTCGGTTTTGGTCATGGTAACGGCGTTAAGCAGGGCTGCTTCAGTATGCACGACGCGCATACCGCGACCACCACCACCGCCAGCGGCTTTAATAATGACCGGATAACCAATCTTGCGTGCGGTCTGGACGATTTCTTTAGGATTGTCCGGCAGAGCACCTTCGGAGCCGGGCACGCAGGGCACGCCGGCTTTGATCATGGCCTGTTTGGCGGAAACTTTGTCACCCATGAGGCGGATGGTTTCTGAGCGCGGTCCGATGAAGACGAAACCGGATTGTTCAACACGTTCGGCAAAATCGGGATTTTCCGACAGAAAACCATAACCCGGGTGGATCGCCTGGGCATCGGTGACTTCGGCCGCACTGATAATGGCTGGCATACTCAGATAACTCAGAGTGGATTGTGCCGGACCGATGCAGACGGATTCGTCGGCAAGCTTGACGTATTTGGCTTCGCGGTCAGCTTCAGAATGGACGACGACGGTTTTAATGCCCATTTCGCGGCAGGCGCGTTGAATGCGCAATGCAATTTCGCCACGGTTGGCAATCAGAATTTTTTCAAACATGGTATTAGTGACAATCTCAGAATAGGGCAGGGCTAGCATCCTGGGGTGCTGATCTGGCACACGCAATGTGGCCGGATCAACGACAAACAGATTACGCGATCACAAATAAGGGCTGACCAAATTCAACTGGTTGGCCATTTTCAACCAAAATTTGTTTCACGACGCCAGAGAAATCGGATTCGATTTCATTGAGCAGTTTCATGGCTTCGATAATGCACAGGGTGTCGCCTTCTTTAACGGCAGTGCCAATTTCGACAAAAGTCGGGCTGCCCGGAGCGGAAGAACGGTAGAACGTACCAACCATAGGAGATTTAACGATGTGACCGGCCGGAACTTCTGGTGCCACCGGTGCGGCTGCCACTGCAGCAGAAGGTGCTGCGGCATAGTTTGCCGGCTGCATGGCTTGCTGAGGCATGTACATCATTTGTGGCTGTTGCGCTGAAGCTTTGACGATGCGCACTTTGCCTTCGCCTTCGGTGACTTCGAGTTCGGAGATATCTGACTCGGCGACTAAATCAATGAGGGTTTTAAGCTTACGTAAATCCATGTGTTTCTCCATTTGTATTGGATGTGTTTTTTCTTGATCGCTGCAATTATAAGGGAATTGGCAGCAGATGAAAGAATTTAATCATTTCGAAGTGCAAAATCTATTGCTAGACGGTAACCGTCAACCCCCAGGCCGCAAATAATTCCTCTGGCAATATCCGATAACAGGGATGTGTGCCGGAAGGCTTCACGCTGGTGGACGTTGGAAATATGTACTTCAATAAACGGGATGGCGACCCCCGCCAGAGCATCACGCAGTGCTACGCTGGTATGGGTAAAGCCGCCCGGATTTATGACGATGGCATCAATCTGCTGGGCTTTGGCTGCATGAATGCAATCAATTAACACCCCTTCATGGTTGCTTTGCAGGCAGGAAAACTGACCGCCTGCGGCCACAACCTGTTCACGGGCAGCATGTTCAATATCGGCTAAGGTAGTCATGCCATAAACCTGTGGTTCACGGCTTCCGAGTAAATTCAGATTGGGACCGTTTAACAGTAAGATGTTTTTTGCCATTAATGAATTCAAAGGTAGTTAAACAAAAGCCGGTTGATTAAATGCGTGACTTAAAGTAAGTATCGCGTAAGCAATAGGCAGAAAATAAGCCATCAATCGGCTGTGTTTCATGACGATAGCGGCACTTTGCCACTTCAGGACGGGATTGGCAAGAAAAAAGACGCTAAAAATTAATAATTTGAAAACAATATATGCGTTTTATATTGTTATTTTAATCATTTATATAGTCTATTCGCCAATAAATAATCCTTTTAATAACGATTTCGGCCTGAATTATTAGAATTGAATACCTATTCTTTTGAGCTTGATTTATTTTTTGTCAGACAAAGTCGGGTGAGCATGTTCGTGATCATGGCAGCGTCGAAGCACTCATGCGCCGCAGGATCAGATCAGTGCGTTTTTGCAGATAAGCGGAATTGCGGTTCTGATCGTAAAAGCGTGGATTGGGCAGCATCACCGCCATTTTGGCGGCCTGAGAGGCACTCAGTGCGGCTGCCGGGACACCATAATAGTGACGAGCCGCGGCCTCAGCACCATATACGCCATTACCCCATTCCACCACATTGAGATAAATTTCAAAGATGCGTTCTTTATCCATGACGGCTTCGAGCATAAAGGTAATGATGAATTCTTCACCCTTGCGTATATAACTGCGCTGGCCGGATAAAAACAGATTTTTGGCTAATTGCTGGGTAATGGTGGAGCCACCGGAAACCACGTGACCTTGTTTATTATTTTTCTGGTAGGCCTTTTCCATGGCATTCCAGTCGATGCCATCGTGTTCAGAAAAGTTGGCATCTTCCGAGGCAATGATGGCCCGCTTGAGATGATTGGAAATGCGTTCATACGGCACCCACTGCTTTTGCAATTGGGCGGCTGGATTTTTTTCCTGCATGATGGCCAGTTGATGACGCATGAAGGACGTCGAGCTGGGGTTGTGACTACCCCACCAGCAAATCAGCGCAAAAAAATAGCACTGAATCAGGACAAACAACAGCAGAAGGGCCAGTAATGCCCGGCGCAGGAAGGTCAGCATTTAAACGGGATTCCGCTGTAAAAAAGGACTGGTTTCGGGTCGGACCCCGCGCCACAGATAAAAGGCTTCGGCCGCCTGTTCCACCAACATGCCCCAGCCATCGCGGGTGTTGGCTCCATGGCTGGCAGCGTGCTGCATAAAAATGGTCGGCTGATCAGCATACATCATGTCATACGCCAGTGTGCTCTGATTGAAAATTGCTACCGGCAGCGGTGGCATTTGCGCGCTGATGCTGGCCGACGTGGCGTTGATGATGACATCAAACGATCCCTGTAACCGGGTAAATTCGCTGGCGCGGAGGTTGCCGTACTGGCTGAACTGATCGGCCAGTAGTCTGGCCTTGTCCATGCTGCGGTTGGCAATCACCAGTTCGGCCGGGGCACAGGTGAGTAAGGGCAGCAGCGCACCACGGGCAGCGCCACCGGCACCCACTACCAGTATGCGTTGATTTTTAAGCTCCACACCAGCATTGCGCTGCAGGTCAGTCACCAGCCCATGGCCGTCGGTATTGTCGCCGATGATTTCTTGTCCGCTAAAACTGAGTGTATTAACTGCACCAGCTGCGCGTGCACGCTCGCTTAACTGGGTGCACAGAGCGTAAGCGTCGAGCTTAAAAGGAACGGTGACGTTGGCACCTTTGCCGCCGGTGGCAATAAATTGCTGTACGGCAGTATTAAAGCCATCGAGTGGCGCCAGCAGGGTCTGGTAGTCCAGATGCTCGCCGGTCTGACGGGCAAAGCCCTGATGCAGCCAGGGTGATTTGCTGTGCGCGACTGGGTTGCCGATGACAACATAGCGGTCTGGCTGCTGACTGTGGGGCTGGTTCACTTGGATTTGGCTCCGGTACGTTCGGCAATGTCGGTATATAACTCCAGATCGCGGGTAAATTTAAAACGGGTAATGACGACCCATAAATCATCTTTATCGGTCGAACGCATGTTGGCCGGGAACAGGCCATACGGAGCGGCGTGCCGGACGATGCGTAGTGCGGCCTTGTCCAGGGCTTTGTTACCCGAGGATTTTTCGATGCGTGGGCCGCCTTCTTTTTCATAAATGGTGCCATCCTGAAAAATCGGAATATAGACGATTAATTCGCCATACAGCTTCTGGCCGTTTTTTTCCGGGAATTGCAGCGTACCCATATCTTCGATACGCTTTTGCATATTCTTATAGTACATGGCATAACCGACCGCCTTGGTGCTGGGGGTGATAAAGGTTTTGCGCGGGCGTTTATTCTGGTCTTCGATGGTCTGGGCAATTTCCGCTGCCATGCGGGTAATGGCTTTGTTGGTGTCGGCATCGTCTTCACCACTGATGACCGGCTTGGCGACTTCGGTCTTATTTTTGTCCAGTACCGAAGGCACTTTAAACTGGGCATTTTTATTGGTTTGGGACAGCAAATGTTTTTGCAGGTTTTCCAGTTCTTCAATGTGGCGCTGGGTTTTGCGAATCGAATCACCATCTTCGCTGGTCTTTAAATCCGGTAAAGGGGATTTGGCACGACCTTCATCGGCATTACCGCCACCGTCCAGATTGGTTTGCGCCAGTGCCTGAGCTTTGACCGGAGCACGGTCATGTTTGGCATTGACCAGAATCACATCCAGACCGGGATCGGTTGCCAGTGGTGCCAGTGCTTCGGGCGCGACAAAGTGGATCAGCAATAAAATGGCATGAGCCAGAACGGAGACAACCAAGGCAATGAATAAAGTCTGATTTCGCAAAGTGGAGCTGCCTAAAATAAACGGAACTAAAAATTGTTATTGCACTATGGCAAACTTTGAATTTGTTGTCAAAGAACCGGCCAGAAAATCGCAGGCCGGTGTTGTTGACATACCCATGGAGCTGCAACAGCGGTGTTTATGACGACCTTTCCGGTGCTGCATCGGGATCAATTTGTGCATCGTCGGCTGTTTCTGTTGCCGTTGATTCTGCCGATTCTGCGGCCTCTTCACCGATGAGCACTTCTTCAAGTTCTTCTTCCGGTTCCGGTTGGCTGCTGTCCGGGCTGGCGAGTAATTCCAGAAAGCGCGCTTCAAATGACAGATCGACTTCATCCCAGCCGATGACGTCGATCAGAACGCGTGAACCGCGTGCCATGACCGGCAGACCGGAGAGACGGATGACGAGCGGGATATCGCTCAGGCGCAGCAAATCTTCTTTCATGACGGTGGCTTCGACCTGCTTGCTGAGTTGTTGCTGCCATTGTTGTGCAAACCAGCGCAGACACCAGTAGCGTTCCATGGTGGACTGGAAATCGTTATAGGCGGCATAAGCGGCATCAAAGGCCGAGACGATGGCAAACAGCGTGGCGTCGCGTGGCTTGAAGGGGGCTACCAGCGGGGCCGTGACGCCATGCTGGATGCAGGCCATGATTTGCCACTGATTGACCAGATCGGTGTAACGACGCAGCGGCGAGGTGCTCCAGGCATATTGATCCACCCCCAGATTGTGATGCGGCGCTGCGTGGGTCAGCATACGGACCTGCATGCGCGCGGCCCAGCCACCATTACCGGCTCCCTGTGAGCGGTAAATGCCCGGGATGCCATGGTCAGCCATGAGTTTGCCCCAGGTGCTGTTGGCAAAAATCATCAGTTCGGCGACGATTTTATCCAGTGGTGAACCGCGTTTTCTGGCGACGATATCGACGACATCGTCTTCGACATAAAAATTGTAATCCATGCGATTGTTTTGTTCTGGCTTGAGGCCAAAACCGGCACGTTTTTCCATTCGCCCCTGTTCGAGTACCTGAGCCCATTGCCACAGCACCGCAATATCGGCCTTGTGCGGATAGTCGCCCTGATTGGCGGCCAGTGCTTCGGCGGTGATGATATCGTCGAGCAGGTTGTGACGCAGATTTTCTGAAATCGGTACTGCTTCAATTTTGCTCTCGGTACTGATCACCGACCAGTCGGCCGGATTGACGGTGGCATATAAGGACACCGCCGGACGGGTCTGTCCGGCACCCAGGGTGTAAATTTCCACCAGCTCATCGGGTAACATGGTGATTTTGTCGCCCGGCATATACACAGTGGACATGCGGTTGCGGGCCATGAGATCGATGGCATCGTCGCGCTGTATGCCTAAGCCGGGAGCCGCAATGTGGATGCCGATTTGCAGCATGCCGTCGGGCAGAGTGGTGACTGACAGTGCATCATCAATTTCAGTGGTGTTGATGTCGTCGATCGAAAAGGCCGCTACATTGGCCACCGGCAAACCTGTTGGCAGAGTCGGTTTAATGACATTGGTCATCAGGTGGGCAAAGCCGGGTCCTTTGGGGAAGTTTTCAAATAAAAACCGCGTCAGGTGTAATTCTTTGGCACTGCTGATGCCACCGGTGCTCAGCATCAACCGTTCTGCGCTGGTATGCAATTCCTGACTGGCGCTCAGAAAGGCTTTGTATTCGAGCGAATTTTTATCTGGTTTGTAAAGCAGTTGCAAGGCCATGGAACGCATGGCGTCGGGCAGCTGGCCGGCTTTGAGTTGTTCGACATACTCAGCCTGCACCAAGGCTTGCTGTTTTTTCTTTTCGATTCCGGCCAGAGCTGCCTGCACCGAGGCTGCCGGAGCGGCTTTATAGCGCCCACGGCCTTTTTTGTAAAAATAAAAGGGCGCACTGTGCAGACGGAAAATCAGACCGGCATCCTGCGCTGGACTATGGGTGGTGCCAAAATATTCCTGGCTCAGGTCGGCAAAACCGAATTCTTCTTCACCGGCGACTTCCCATAAAAAATCCAGATCAACGTCAGCGCAAACGGCATGGGCTTCGATGAGCAGTTGTTCTGCTGATGGACTGGAAAACTGTATCAACACATCCCGGCTTTTGACTTTGCAGCGTTTGCCGCTGGCCAGTTCAATCTGAAACGAGTCTGGGGTTTGAGACATGATTGAACCAGCTTTGAAATCACCGGATTCTTCAAAAAATACATTCATTAAATACGTCGCTTCTACTAAATAAGTTAACGGGCTATCCGTGATTCGGTCAGATGGACAACCGAAGGTAAAAATAATTCTGTCACCAGCATGATGCCGCCACGGCGATAAAACAGGGAACGCCGGGCAAACAGCGCATGGTTGGTAATGCAGCCAGTGAGCGCCTGTGCCCGGCGCATGGCAGGGTGATTCGGTGCCAGACGGGCAAATTGCAGTGCGCCGCGCACCACCTGCGGGTCACCAAACAGGGTGCTGCCTAATGATTTATTGCCCAGCGTGCGGAACAGCGGCCACTGGCTGGCGGTGGAACTCAGCGGCAGGATGGTATGTGCATACACGGTGGCCACTTCGTCGCAGCGCAGCAGCACTTCACGGGTGTGGGCTTTGCTGGCTTTGGCCAGGCCGATGGCGTCAAATTCATCGGCCCAGCAGGTGTTGCGTTGCTGGGAAATACGCTGTACCCGGAAGGTTTTACTGTGTGCCATCAGTTTGGCCGTGAGTGAACCGCTGTCGGCCAGCCAGTGACGCAGCCACGCCGGAGCCTGAACATGATTGACGTGAGTGTGCCACTGGGCGGCAACGGGTTTAACTGGCATCGCAAAACGCCATGATTTCATTGATGTATTCGTCAAAATCGGTAATGCCGTGATCACTGCCTTCGATGATGCGCTGACGGGATCCGGGATAATGCGCCACCATTTCACGCCAGTCGAGGACTTCATCGCCGGTGGCGGCGATCAGGAAATAACGTTCGGGACGTGTGATGCGTTCAACTGCATACAGTGGCAATTCGTGGATATATTCTTCTTTGAATTCAAATGGCTCGTTGCTGTTATAGAGGGTCGAGATGCCGACATAAGAAGACAATGCGCGCGGCGCTTTGATGGCCGGATTGAGCAAAACTGCGCGGCAGCCAACCTGTTCGGCCAACCAGGTGGCGTAATAACCGCCAAGAGAAGAGCCGATAATAGCCCGTGGATGGCGCTCTTCACACAGTTGGCTTGCCAGCGCAATGGCCGCCGAGGGTGAGGCCGGTAACTGCGGACAGAAAAAATCCCCGGCCCTGCCAGCTAACTCCATGTGACGTGCCATCATGGTGGCTTTGATCGAGGCTGGTGAAGAACGAAAGCCATGCAAATAGAGAATCATGCGTGCACCATTTTTTCAGATAATCCATCGAGCAGCCGCTGGTGAATGCCACCAAAGCCACCATTACTCATCACCAGAATATGGTCTCCCGGTCTGGCCTGTGCCAGGATAGCGCTTTGCAGTTCCGCCAATTGATGAAAGGCAGCTGCGCGCTGACCCAGTGGTGCCAGACTGGCTGCCAGATCCCAGCCGAGTGCATCGCGCCCACTTTGCGCACCGTAAGCAAACACCAGATCGGCCGCCTGCAGACTGCCGGGCAGGGCGGCTTTCATGCTGCCCAGTTTCATGGTGTTGGAACGGGGTTCGAGTACGGCCAGAATCCGTGCTGTGCCGACTTTGGCACGCAAACCGGCAATGGTGGTGGCAATCGCTGTCGGGTGATGGGCAAAGTCATCGTAGACGGTAATCTGATTGATGACGCCGCGCACTTCCATGCGGCGCTTGACGTTTTCAAATCCGGACAGTGCATTGAGGGCAGTTTCGGGTGCGATGCCGACATGTCGTGCGGCGGCAATCGCCGCTAACGCATTCTGGCGGTTGTGCTCGCCCTGCAGTTCCCATTCCAGCGGACCGTAGGAGTTGTTTTGAAACCAGACTTCATCTTCTTTAAAATGCCAGCCACTGTCGACACCGAAACTCACCTGTTCACTCCAGCAGCCGCGCGCAAGGACGCGCTGCAGCGCCGCTTCATTGCCATTGACCACGAGCTGGCCGATGCCGGGTACGGTTCTGACCAGATGATGAAACTGGGTTTCAATCGCGGCCAGATCAGGAAAAATATCGGCGTGATCGTATTCGAGATTATTCAGAATCGCGGTTTTGGCATGGTAGTGGACAAATTTGCTGCGCTTGTCAAAGAAGGCGGAATCATATTCATCGGCTTCAATAACAAAAAAATCGGACGGTTCTTTGCCGCCACCAAGACGCGCAGAGATGCCAAAATTATTGGGCACACCACCGATGAGAAAGCCGGGTTCATAACCGGCCTGCTGTAAGATCCAGGCCAGCATGGCCGAGGTGGTGGTTTTGCCATGCGTGCCGGCCACGGCCAATACCCATTTACCACACAGTATATGTTCACCCATCCAGGCCGGACCGGAGCAGTAGGGCAGGCCACGATTGAGGATGGCTTCCATGAGTTCATTGCCGCGTGAAATCACATTGCCGATGACGTACAGATCGATGTCGTCGCTGATCTGATCCCGGCTGTAACCTTCAATGAGTGCTATCCCCTGTTCGCGCAGCTGGGTACTCATGGGCGGATAGACATTGGCATCGCAACCGGTCACGGTATGACCAGCCTGTCGGGCCAGCACGGCCAGGCCACCCATGAAAGTACCGCAAATACCAAGAATATGAATACGCATAAATACCGGGTTCCAGTGTAGGCAAGCAAATAATGGCGTTATTTTACCTGTTGTGCAGCCATTTGAGCTTGGGGTTATCATGTTGTCAGCCCGAATTTGATCGAATTGTATGCCACCACCTGCCGCATCACCTGAATTTAATGCCAATCACACCACGCCAGTCGATGATTTGCGTATGCAAATGGCCACAATTGCCGCCCGCCTGATTGCTCAGGATGGCGCGACCTATGCCACGGCCAAACAAAAAGCGGTTCAGCAAGTGTTTGGTTCGAGGAAAGTCAGTCAGGAAATGTTGCCCGATAATGACTTGATCGAGCAACAGGTACGAATCTACCAGCAGTTGTTTCTGGCAGACAGGCAACCGGCGCAGTTACTGCGCCTGCGTGAGTGTGCACTGGCGCTGATGCAGCACCTGAGCGCATTTAACCCCTATCTGACCGGAGCGGTTCTGAATGGCACGGCTGGCGAGTACAATGATATTGTGATTCAGTTATTTGCCGACAATCCCAAGCAGGTGGCGATGGAATTGCTCAACCGTGGCATACGTTTTGAAGTGGGTGAGCAACATGGGCAGGAAACGCTGAGTTTTGTGTATCAGCAGCAGGGGATTCATCTGCAGGTGTTTGATCAGGATGATTTACATCGTATTTCGGCCAAAAAATCGCCGCGCCTGGGTATCCCGGGACTACAAAAATTAATTCAGGAAAGTCAGTCATGTTCAAATCAAGAGTAGTGATCAGTTCTGTGGTGGCGGTATTATTTACCGCTTTTGGGGTCTATTTTTCGCAATTGCATGCGGAAAAATCGCCCATCAGCGAAGTGTTGTATACCAGCAGTCTGGCACCGGTACCGGCAGCAGCAAATGGTGCCACGGTTGCGCTGGCGGAGTACCGCAATAAGGTGTTGGTGGTCAATTTCTGGGCTACCTGGTGCGCTCCCTGCGTGCAGGAAATGCCCGAACTGTCTGCGCTGCAGACCGAACTGGCCGCCAAAAAAATCAGTTTTATCGGCATCGGTATCGACAGCCCTGACAGTATGGCGGCCTTTGCCAAAGCCTACAAAATCAGTTATCCCCTGTTTGTCGGCGGCCTGTCTGGCACCCAGCTCTCGACCGAGTTAGGCAACAAAGCCGGTGGCTTGCCCTTTACCGTCATCCTGAATAAATCCGGCGAAATCGTGAAAACCTATCGCGGCAGACTCGATATCGCGCAGGTGCGTAAGGATATTTTGGCGGTGAAATAATCAGCCGTGTTCTGGCGATTGGTTGGTCAGCGCCAACATTAAAAAAATCACCCCACCCGCCAGCAATGCACCACCGGCCACAGCCAGCGCGCTGTTGAACGAGCCGCTCACAGACACCAGCCAGGTGGCCAGCGGTGGGCCGCTGATCTGGCCTATGCCATACACGGCGGTCAGCAAACCCATGAGATGATTGGCTGAACCGGTATTGAGGCGTCGGGCTTCGCGCATGGCAAAAAACACAATCGCACTGAAAGGCAAGCCGACCAGAATACTGGTGCAGATAAAGCCGCTGACATCGGGCATGAAAATCACGCACACCACACCAAGCGCCTGAGTCAGATAACACAGCACCAGCATCCAGTGATTGCTGATATGCACAGGCACGCGGGTGGTCAGCGCGGCGCCGATGGCAATACTTAAACCCAGCATCGGCCAGAATAATTCCGGCCACGGCGAGTGCGGTAACGTCAGCTTGGCCATCACCGGTAAAAAAGTGGCGGTGATAATATAGCCCAGACCTGCCAGACCATAGCCTGGAATCAGCCAGCGGATTTCGAACTGGCGCTGTCGGTCCGATAGCGCTGGGGTGGACGCTATTTTGGCGCTGGTCTGGGTCGGACGGGTGGCTTCCGGCACGTTCCCCAGCGTGTTCCAGATCAGCGTGGTCAGGAGCAATCCCATGAAGGCAAACATCAGCCAGCCCTGTTGGGCCGACCAGCCTGCGGCCACCATCAGACTCACAGGAATGCCGGTAAATAAAATCCCGATGCCCGGTCCGGTAAACACCAGACCCGCTAACGCGGGTGCACCCAGTTGCGACAGACGCTGCATGCTCCAGCCGGAAGTAAACACAAATACCCAGGCGCTGGCAATCCCGGCCAGACAGCGAAATAACAGCAGCAGTTCCAGTGAAGTAGTGCAACCCATGGCCAGTGTTGTGGCGACGGTGGCGATCAGTCCGGCACGTATCATCCTCACTGGTTCAGCACGGATCAGCATGCAGGACAGGGCGCCCAAAAAATAACCAATATAGTTGGACGTCGCCAGCCAGCCACCTTCGGTCAGGTTGATGCTGTGGTCGTGTAACATCATCGGCAGCAGCGGAGAAAACGCAAACCGCCCTATGCCCAGCGCGACGCTCATGGCCAGCACGCCGGAGAGGGCGATTTTCCAGGCCAGGGTGCGTTGCCGGGATGCGGTTATCATTGAGTACGGAATGTCACTGTTTGCCTTTGTGTGGACGGACCACCAGCCACAGCGCGCAGGCGATCAAGACGCCACCAGCCAGATGCGCCGAAGTAATTTCTTCACCCAAAAACAGCGCTCCCCACAGGACACCAAACGGTGGAATTAAAAACGTCACGGTGGAAGATTTCACCGGCCCGATATCGGCGATCAGACGGAAATACATGATGTAAGCCAGTGCAGTGCAGATCAATCCCAGACAGGCCATAGCCAGCCAGACCTGGCTGCCACCCCAGGATGGCGGCGGTTGGGTGGACACACTCAGAACAAACGGTGGCAATAACAGTAATGTCGCACCGAGCTGGCTGCCAAAGGCCACCAGTTTGCTGTCGAGTCCGCCCTGATCGGAAATCCAGCGTTTGGTCAAAAAACCGGCCAGTCCATAACAGCTGGTGGCAATCAGACAGGCAGCCGCTCCCAGTAATACCTGGGCAGTCATGGCCACAGGACCGGTGCGCGTCAGTACCGCTACGCCGGCCAGACCAAACAGTACCCCGGCAGCTTTTGATACTGTGAGTTGTTCAGAAAAAAACAGTGCGCCGATGACAATTCCCATGAGTGGGGTGGTGGCATTGAAAATCGCGGAATAGCCAGCCGGCAATACCTGGGCGGCAAAGTTATACATCAGCACCGGAATACCGGAGCTGACCACACCCAGTAGCAACAGGGCACGTAATTTCCCCTTGAAGTGCAGCGGGCAGCTCATCACCAACAGGATCAGCAGTAAGCCCAGCGAAGCAAACAGTACTCGTAAAAACGAACTGGGAAAAATGCCCAGCACAGGTACTATCATGCGCATAAATAAAAAACTGGCTCCCCAGATAGCGGAGAGGGAAATCAGGCGTAAAAAATCGGTGGTTTTCAAAAGCGGCTCTTCTATTGAAGCTGTGTGGACTGGTCCGTCAGGCTGGTGGAGTTGCGAGGACGTATTTTGCCAGCATTTGGACTTTTCTGTTGAACAACGCGAATTATCAGGAAGAGATACTTTAGGAAACAAGGAATTTTGAAAATTCCCGTTATAATTGCCTATAATCAATAGATGTTCTTGGAAAATAATACAACATGTGGATAGTTAACGTCGCACTGAGGCGCCCGTATACGTTTATCGTGATGGCGCTGCTGATCATTTTATCAACTCCGTTGGTGTTGACCAAGATGGCTACCGATATATTTCCTGAAGTAAATATTCCCGCCATCAGCATCGTCTGGACCTATACCGGCCTGTCTGCGCAAGACATGGCGCAAAGGATCGTGGCGGTTAATGAGCGCAGTCTGACGACGACGGTGAGTGATATCGAGCATATCGAGTCACATTCTCTTGCCGGTATTGCAGTCATCAAAGTGTTTTTTCAGCCGAATGCCAACATTCAAAGTGCACTCTCGCAGGTGGTGGCGATCGAACAGGCGCAGTTGCGCAGCATGCCGCCGGGGATTACTCCTCCCTTCATCATTAAATATTCGGCTTCCATGATTCCGGTGTTGCAACTGGGAATTTCCAGTACCTCGATGCCTGAGCAAGCCCTAGGTGATAACGCGATTAACTTTTTGCGCCCGCAACTCGTGACTGTGCCCGGCGCGGCCGTACCGTATCCGTTTGGTGGTAAAACCAGGGTGATTTCGGTCGACCTGGATAATCAGGCCATGCTGGCCAAGGGCTTATCTTCGGCCGATATCGTCAATGCGGTAAGCGTGCAAAATTTGTTGCTCCCCTCAGGTACCATCAAGCTTGGTGAACGGGAAGTTAATCTGAGCATGAATGGTTCACCCGATACCATATTGGGTTTGAATAATTTGCCGGTGCTGGCCAAAAACGGCAGCATCACCAGTCTGGGAGAAGTCGCCCGGGTGCGGGATGGCTTTTTGCCGCAAACCAATATCGTGCGACAAAATGGCCAGCGCGGCGTGTTGATGACGATCTTAAAAAACGGTAATGCTTCGACCCTGGACGTGGTCAGCGCCTTGCGCGCTATTTTGCCCACAGCCATGCAAAGCCTGCCCAAAGAAATGGATGTCAAGCCGGTACTGGATCAGTCGGTATTTGTACGTGCCGCAATTACGGGTGTGGTACATGAAGCCCTGATTGCCGCGGTGTTGACTGCGGCACTGATGTTGCTGTTTTTGGGTAACTGGCGCAGCACCAGTATTATCGCCATTTCGATTCCTCTGTCGATTTTGACCTCGATTATTCTGTTGTATGTGATCGGTGAAACTATCAATATCATGACCTTGGGTGGTCTGGCGCTGGCCGTTGGTATTCTGGTCGATGACGCCACGGTGACGATAGAAAACATTGAACGGCATTTACATCTGGGGTCGGAGTTGCATCAGGCGATTCTGGATGGTGCCGGTGAAATTGCTATTCCCGCACTGGTCTCAACACTGTGTATCTGCATCGTGTTTGTACCGATGTTTTTCCTCACCGGTGTGGCCAAATTTTTATTCGTGCCGCTGGCTGAAGCGGTGGTGTTTGCCATGCTGGCGTCTTACGTTCTGTCGCGCACCCTGGTGCCTACCATGGTGATGCTGTTGATGGATCGTGCCCACGTGGCCACGCCAGACAATCTGCTGCAGCGGGCTTATCGTCGTTTTGATGCTGGCTTTGAACGGTTTCGCGGCGGGTATGTGGTTATTCTGTCGAAACTACTGACGCACCGGAAAAGTTTTGCTGCGCTGTTTCTGGGATTCTGTTTGTTATCGCTGGGTTTGGTGGCGCTGTTGGGGCGAGATTTTTTTCCGGCTGTCGATACCGGGCAAATTCGCCTGCATATGCGCACGCCGACCGGTACCCGGATAGAAGAAACCGCCAGAGTCGCTGATCAGATAGAAAAACATATCCGTACACTCATTCCTGCAAATGAGCTCGAAACTGTACTGGATAATCTGGGTTTGCCATATAGTGGCTTTAATCTTTCCTTCAGTAATTCCGGCACTATTGGTCCGATGGATGGCGAAATTTTACTGTCGTTAAATGAACACCATCAACCCAGTCAGCATTATGTTGACTTGTTACGGCGTGAATTGCCGCAACAATTTCCCGGGGTGGAATTTTTCTTTCAGCCCGCCGATATTGTGACCCAGATTTTGAATTTCGGTTTGCCTGCGGCCATTGATGTGCAGATTTCCGGAGCCAATGTGGCGGGCAATTATCAGATTCTGAACAAGTTGATGAAACAGATTAAACAGATTCCCGGCGCTGTCGATGTACATATTCATCAAAAATTGGATCAACCGGCATTGGCACTGAATATAGACAGAAACCAGATCAAGCAAATCGGTTTAAATCCGGTGGACGTGGCGCAAAATTTATTAGTTTCTACTTCCGGCAGTTTTCAGACCGCGCCCGCTTTCTGGTTAAATCCAGCCAATGGCGTGGTCTACAGCATTGCCATTCAGACGCCGCAATATCAGCTTGAAAGTCTGGATGCGTTGTTACGCACGCCGGTAAAAGGCCCGGGTAATACTAACTCGCAATTATTAAGTAATCTGGTGCAGGTGGCTCCGGCCGCACAAATGGCCGATGTCTCGCATTACAATATTCAGCCGGTGCTTGACCTGTATGTCAGCGTCGAAGGACGAGATCTGGGTGCGGTGGCCGCGCAGATCGAACAACTGGTCGCGCAGACTCAGCCGGCATTGGCGCGCGGCAGCCATCTGCTCATGCGTGGTCAGGTGGAAACCATGAAATCTTCCTTCTGGGGACTGGGCATTGGATTACTCATGGCGATTGTGTTGGTGTATCTGCTCATTGTGGTGAACTTTCAATCGTGGATCGATCCGGTGATTATCATATCGGCACTGCCAGCGGCGCTCGCGGGCATCGTCTGGATGCTGTTTTTAACTGGCACGCACCTGAGTGTACCGGCACTCACTGGTGCCATCATGACCATGGGTGTGGCTACGGCGAACAGTATTTTGGTGGTGGCGTTTGCGCGCGAACGACTGCAGGCCGGCCTGCCACCGTTGTCAGCGGCGCTGGAAGCTGGTGCCACCCGTATCCGACCAGTGATGATGACCGCGCTGGCCATGGTCATCGGGATGATTCCCATGGCTATTGGTTTTGGCGAAGGTGCGGAACAAAATGCTCCGCTGGGTCGGGCTGTGATCGGCGGACTGTTGTTTGCCACGGTCTCGACATTGTTTTTTGTGCCGGTAGTGTTTGCCGCCGCACATCGTTATCTGGCACACAAAAAGTCGTTGCCGTGAGCGTCATTTAAATAAGAAAAGTAGAAAAATTATGTCTGAACACCATCATTCGCAATTGGGTATGCACCCGCCGGGTACTGAAAATCTGACCCACGCTGCTATCTTGCGTCGTGCCAAAGTGATCACGACGATGCTGGTTTTGCTGCTGTTAATTGGAGCCGGTGTCACCATCTTCATGAAAGTGCTGCATGCACAACACCTGGCTGGCACCATGGAACAGCAATCGCATGTGTATGTCACAACCATGCGCGCCCAGAGTGGTAATGGCAACGAAAATCTGACGCTGCCAAGTACCTTGCAGGGCATTATTGAAGCGCCAATTTTTGCCCGCAGCAGTGGTTATGTGCTGCGCTGGCATAAAGATATAGGCGCGGTGGCGCATAAAAATGACTTGCTGGCTGAAATTGATGCTCCGGAAATGGACGCCCAGTTAGCGCAGGCCGTTGCCAGTAAAGCGCAGGCAGTGTCGAGTCTGGATCTGGCGCAGACCTCGGCGCAGCGCTGGGAAGAATTGCGTAAAAAAGATGCCGTCACGCAGCAGGAATTAAATGAACGTCGCAGCGCTTATACCCAGGCGCAGGCCAATCTGGCAGCTGCGCAGGCGAATCTGCAACGGTTGCAAGATTTGCAGGACTACAAAAAAGTACGGGCACCTTTTTCCGGCGTGATCATCCACCGAAATATTGAAGTCGGTGATCTGATCGATGGTGGTGGTGCTGGTAAAGCCTTGTTCACCATGGCCAAAGTCAGCCAGTTGCGTCTGTACGTGTATGTTCCGCAGGCCTATGCGCAGCGGATTCATGTCGGCGATGCGGTGTCAGTCACCCAGCATGAATTGCCCGGACAAACCTTTGCCGGCAAAGTGGTGCGTATCGCCGGCGCCATCGATGTGGCGAGCCGAACTCTGCAAATGGAAATTAATTTGCCTAACCAGGATGGACATTTGCTTGCTGGTTCCTATGTGGAAGCAGGTTTCCATGTACCAGGGAACGACAAACAGTTATATGTCACTGCGAATGTACTTTTATTCCGTCCGGAAGGAACCCAGATCGCCGTGGTTGATGCCACAGGTCGTGTTCGCCTGCATCACGTTACGGTCGGTCATGATCTGGGTAAAACGGTGGAAATTTTGTCTGGCATCAGCGCTGGCGATCAGCTGGTTCTCAATCCGCCCGATTCGTTAGCGGATAATGATTTGGTGCGGGTTCAGACAGCCGGAAAAAATCCTTTATGAAGCGCTCATCTGCCTTACTGCTGTTACTCACACTCAGCGCCTGTGCTGTCGGTCCGGATTATAAGCGTCCACCGCTGAATCTGCCGACCCAATGGCAAAGTGCGACGGATTTTCATCCGGCTGTGCCGGGTGATGCCCAGTTCAAAGGCAACTGGTGGGAAATGTTTGCTGATCCACAGCTCAATAAGCTGGTTCAACAGGCGCTCAAGCAGAATCAGACATTGCAGGGTGCTGTCGAACACGTGCAGCAGGCGCGACTGCAACGACAGATTGTGTCATCGGCGCAGTTGCCGCAAGTCGCATTACAGGCCAGTGATGCACGGTTTAAATCGGCTATTAATCGGCCGGTCGCAGCCTATGGTCAGGTCAATACTTCTACGCTACAAAATAATCCTCAGCTGGGTCTGGTAGTGAGTTATGAGGCCGATTTTTTTGGTCGTGCGCGCCGCATGACGGAAAGCGCCACTGCGGCCGAGGTCGGGGCCGGTTTTGATTTTGAAAATACCCGACTGATGTTGCTTGCTGAATTGGCCACGACTTATTTTCGCTTGCGAGCGCTTGATGAAGAGATTGAGCTGGTGCAGCAAGGTGTGCTATATCAGGAAAAAAATCTGACACTCATACGCGATCGTCATGAACTCGATTATGCATCCGGTCTGGATCTGGCGCAGCAGCAGGCCTTGTTCGATGCCAGTAAAACTCAGCTGACACTGCTGCAAAATCAACGCGCGCTGCTCAAAAATGCCCTCGCAACACTCACAGGAACAGCAGCCCCGGAATTCAACCTGGCTGCACAGTCAGCATTACAACCTGTGCCACTGTTGGGCGTCGGATTGCCCGCAGATGTGCTGCAGCGACGTCCGGATATTTCTGCCGCAGAACGTGCCATGGCAGCAGCCAATGCTCGTATCGGTGTGGCACAGGCTGGCTATTATCCCACTCTGATGCTCAATGCCAGCGGCGGTTGGGACAGTACCCAGATGGCCAATTTGTTCAGCGCCCCAAGTCTGCTGTGGGCGTTGGGCGCATCTTTGACGCAAACCGTGTTTGATGCCGGTAAAACCAGTGCCAATGCCCATCTGGCAGAATCGATTTATGTGCAGACCGTTGCCGGTTATCGCCAGACTGTCTTGGTAGCGTTGCAGGAAGTGCAGAATGGCATCGACAGCCAGAAGCAACTCACTGAGGCTCTTGTTGAGGCAACCGCTGCCGAAAAAAGTGCGCAACAGGTTCTGGAACTGGCCAATGTGCGTTACAGCGGTGGACTCGACAGTTATCTGAATGTGATCGTCGCTCAGGAAGCGATGCTCAATAACCAGCGACTGCGTGCGCAAATCCATGGGCAACAGCTGCAGAATGCCGTCTATCTGGTCAAAGCTCTCGGTGGTGGCTGGCAGGGATTGTAGAATTACAGTACGCCTTCGTGCTGCAGCAAAAACTTTTTCCGGTCCAGTCCGCCATCGTAACCAGTTAATGCACCGTTGCTGCCCAGCACACGGTGGCAGGGCACGATGATGGACAGTGGATTGCGTCCAATAGCGCCACCGACAGCACGCACAGCCCGGGGTCTGTCAATCAATCTGGCATGAGCCGCATAACTGCTGGTCTGACCATAGTCGATGCTCAGCAGCGCCTGCCAGACTTGTTGTTGAAATTCGGTTCCCGATAGTGTCAAATCCAGCGGTAAATCAAACTGCCGGCGCTGGCCGTTAAAATATTCCTGCAATTGTTGGCCAGTGTGTTGCAACAGCGGATGTTGCCCCGTGCTGATCCAGTCGTAGGTACCCTTGAAATTGCGCTGATCAAAAAAATACACACCACATAAACCGGTGTCGGTGGCGGCCAGCGTCAGGGGGCCCAAAGGAGAGGCGATTTCGCAGGTATAGACAGGCAGTGACATGGGAGGTCCTATGGATGATTGAGAGATTGCCACAACAGTAAAGCGGCATAGCCGCGCCATGGTGACCAGGGTTGCGCCTGCAACAGTAACTGTGCCTGACTGATTTTATCTACACCGTCGGATGCTGCCGCTTTTTGCAATCCCAGGTCGCCAGCCGGGAACGCATCCGGATAGCGCAGCGCACGCAAGGCAATGTATTGCGCCGTCCATTCGCCAATGCCGCGCACCATTTTCATTTGCGCTGTGGCCTGTTCCAGTGTCGTTCCCGGTGTCATTTCCAAGCCACCTTGAGCTGCAAACTGCGCCATGGCGACGATGGTGGCAGCGCGACTGTGTGGCATGCCCAGACTGGCAATTTGTTCGACTGGAATCGCGGCCAAAGCCGCTGCGTAAGGAAAGTGATGTGTCAGACCGGGAAAAGGACTTTCGACCGCTGTGCCAAACTGACGCACCAATCTGGCCGCTAAGGTGCTGGCTCCGGCCACACTGATCTGTTGACCGAGCACGGCACGGATGGCTAATTCAAACGGTTCAAACGCACCCGCGACCCGCAATCCGGGCGTGCGCCGGATCTGGTTTGCCATCAGCGGATCCGCAATCAGATGTTCTTCAATACTGACCGGATTGGCATCCAGATCAAACAGTTGCCGAACCCGTGCCAGCAGCGGCATTAACACCGGCGTCAGGCTGGCCGCAACCTGCACTTGCAGTTGATGCTCCTGCGGTAAATGACTGACGCTGATCCAGCCTTCGAGGGTTGCTTGTTGATGGGGCAGTCGCACCGTGCGCAGATACGTCTGGGTTGTCGGCGTGATGGCTTCGACACCCTTGATCAGTCTGGCAGCCAGATAGTCACACAGACTGTTCCAGGCCAGCGGTGGGCGGTAAGCTAGTCGCAACGTAATTTCATCATTGCCTGCAGAGTTGCGTCGCAATCCACCCGGGGCCAGACCGTAACGACTTAAAAACAGCGCATTAAAACGTCGCACACTGCCAAAACCGGCTGCAAAAGCCAGTTCTGTCATGGGCAGGCTGGTTTCCTGCAGCAGTTTTTTGGCAAACAGCAATCGCGTCGTCTGAGCCAGTTCTATCGGCGAGATACCAAAATGTTGTTGCAGTAAGCGCTGCAACTGGCGCGCGGACAGGCCTGCCTGTTGTGCCAGGGTAGTCATATTTCCTCCCTGATTGAGTGCGCCGGCGGCAATTTTTTGCCAGATGCCATACGCCAGATTGGATTGCAGCGCATAGGGAGCCAACTCCGGACGGCAGCGCAAGCATGGTCGAAAACCGGCTGCTTCAGCCGCGCTGGCATGCGGATAGAAACTGCAGGAAGAGGGTCGCGGTGTTTTGGCACGGCACACGGGTCGGCAATAAATCCCGGTGCTGGCGACACCAACAAAAAATTCGCCGTCAAAACGACTGTCGCGCGCGCACAGCACCCGGTAACAATGAGTGTGATCCAAACTGGCAGTGGTGGCGGGAGTGGTTTGCATGCCGCATTAGAACGCAGCGGCGGCATACTTGTCTAGCCATTTTCGGACATGTTAGTGGCTCATGGGAACCTGCGCTGCAAAAGCCGAGCAATTTCCCGCAAAAATACTATGATGAAACCACGGGCTAGTAAAAACACCTGTGCAGTCATGAATAGCGCTGTTATCCGCTTAATCAGACATGCCCGATAGAAACGGTTTTATACCTTTTTATTGCAATAATGGATGTAAAGTGGCCTTAAATAGCGTCTTTTGATTAAATTTCTGCAATTTTTGCAGTAAAACGGGGGGTAAAAATGTTAAAATTGTCGGATGACGCAGCATTCTTACTCATATCAAATTTCTACCGAACCGGGTCAACAGCCGGGTTCATTGTTCCATGATAAATTCATGTCGTTAGCTGAACTGGACCTCGCAGATCATTTTTTGATCGCCATGCCATCGGTAAAAGATCCGATGTTTGGCGGCACGGTGATCTACATGTGCGAACATAATGAGCGCGGTGCTCTCGGAGTGATCATCAATAAACCAACCGACATGAACGTTGAAACCCTGTTTCAGCGCATCCATATCGATATTACCAACACACCGGAAACCTGTTCAGAAACTAAAAAACTGGTCATGTTTGGCGGTCCGGTACAGGATGATCGCGGCTTTGTGCTGCACTTGCCTATGGGTGATTATACTTCGACCATCCATATCAGCGATCAGGTGTCGTTTACCACTTCCCGCGATGTGCTCGATGCCGTCGCTCAGGGGCGCGGACCCAAGCGACTGCTCGTGAGTGTGGGTTATGCTGGCTGGGGTGCCGGTCAGCTGGAAGACGAAATCCTGCGCAATGACTGGCTTACCGTGCCCGCCGATCCAGCCATTATTTTTGAATTGCCGATAGAATTGCGACTGGCCGCAGCCATTAAATTACTGGGATTTGATCCCCTGATGCTTTCCGGCGAGGCCGGGCATGCTTAGTGCCGGATTTATTTTTCCATCGACAGATACCTTTTTTTCAGGAATGATGCGTTGACTGCCAGCACTCTGATCGCTTTTGATTTTGGTACTAAACGCATCGGTGTGGCTGTCGGCAATACCTTCCTCAAACAGGCACAGGCACTGACCGTCATTACAGAAGCCGCCAATCAAGCCAAATTCGCCGCCATTGCTGCACTGATCTCAGAATGGCAGGTGAGTCATTGTGTGGTCGGCTTGCCCAGCCATCCGGATGGCACTGAACATGAAATGACTCTGCGTTGTCGCCGTTTTGCCCATCAGCTCGAAGGTCGTCTGGGAGTGACGACAACACTGGTGGATGAGCGTTATACTTCGGCTGTGATTGCGGCCAGACGCGGTGAAGTCATCGACGCTCAGGCGGCAGCTCTGATCCTGCAACAGTATTTTGATGAAAACTGAGAACCCATGAAACCGCTACAGCAATTTGATGCAGAAGCTTTGTATCTGGAATTGGCCAGACAAATCAAAGCCGCCATCGTCAATCTTGATCGTGTCGCCATCGTCGGAATTTATTCCGGTGGTGCCTGGCTGGCCGAACGTCTGGTCAGTGACTGTCAGATCAGTAATTCGGTTGGTTATATTGACGTTTCCTTTTACCGTGATGATTACGCCCAAAAAGGATTGCATGCCGACGTCAAGCCCAGCCAGATTCCTTTTCCGGTCGATGGCGCAACAATTATTTTAGTCGATGATATTTTGTTCACTGGCCGCACTACACGGGCAGCCATCAATGAATTATTTGACTATGGACGACCTGCGCAAATCCTCTTGGCCACTCTGGTCGACCGTGGTGGTCGTGAATTACCTTATGCGGCCGATTTTGTCGCGCAAACACTGACCCTGCCGACTAACCTTTCCCTCGCCCTGACACGGGAAGTAGCTGCAGATCAAACATCCCATCTGGTACTGAGTCTGGTTGATCTGAATGATCAGGACAGTCAGGATGGCAACGATAACAGTCAACCTTCGGTGCTTTAATCACTATGCATAATCCACAACTGAATCAACACGGTGAACTGCAGCATTTACTCACCACGGAAGGTTTGCCCAAAGCCGTTATTCATCACATTTTAGATACTGCCGAATCATTTGTTTCTATCGGTAATCGCGAAGTCAAAAAAGTACCGTTGATGCGCGGTAAAAGTGTATTTAATCTGTTTTTTGAAAACTCGACCCGCACCCGTACCACTTTTGAAATCGCCGCCAAACGTCTCTCGGCCGACGTGATCAATCTCAACATCGCGGCCTCCAGCACCAGCAAGGGTGAATCCCTGCTCGACACCATCGACAATCTGGCGGCCATGCACGCCGATATGTTTGTGGTTCGCCATGCACAATCCGGAGCGCCGTACTTAATCGCCAAGCATTTACGTGATACCGGCCAAAACCATGTACATGTAGTCAATGCCGGTGATGGCCGTCATGCCCATCCGACCCAGGGTTTGCTGGATATGTACACGATCCGGCATTACAAAAAAGATTTTTCCCAATTGCGGGTGGCAATTGTTGGCGATATTCTGCACAGTCGTGTGGCTCGTTCTGATATTCATGCGCTCACCACCCTGGGTGTGCCGGAAGTGCGCGCCATCGGACCGCGCACACTGCTACCCGGTGGGCTGGAACAGATGGGGGTGCGGGTATATACCGACATGAACGAAGGTCTTAAAGATGTCGACGTTATCATCACTCTGCGTCTACAAAACGAACGCATGAGCGGCGCGTTACTGCCCTCGGCACAGGAATTTTTCAAAAGCTATGGTCTCACGCCAGAACGCCTGGCACTGGCCAAACCCGATGCCATCGTGATGCATCCGGGGCCGATGAACCGCGGTGTGGAAATAGACTCGGCCGTGGCTGATGGTCCACAGGCAGTCATCCTGCCACAGGTGACCTTCGGGATTGCCGTGCGTATGGCAGTCATGAGTATTTTGGCGGGTAATTAAAGGAAATCAGGTAAATGAAATTACATATTAAAAATGGCCATCTGGTTGATCCTGCCAACGATATTGATGCGGCACATGATTTGTTTATTTCCGCCGGTAAAATTATCGCTGTCGGCAGCGCCCCGGAAAATTTTGTCGCCGATCAAACCATCGACGCTACCGGGCTGACAGTGGTTCCCGGGTTGGTGGATTTGTGTGCCCGATTGCGTGAACCGGGCTACGAATACAAAGCCACACTGGATTCCGAATTGCGTGCCGCCGTACATGGTGGTGTGACGAGTCTGGTCTGCCCACCCGATACCGATCCGGTACTCGATGATTCCGGTGTCGTTGGTATGCTCAAACAGCGCGCCAAAGCGCGGCATCTGGCGCATGTCTATCCGCTGGGTGCGCTCACGCTGGGATTGCGTGGTCATGAATTAACCGAAATGGCGGCACTCACCGAAGCTGGTTGTATCGGCTTTTCTCAGACCGAGCACTTGATTGCTGACACCAACGTGTTGCTGCGGGCCATGCAATATGCCAAAACCTTTGGTTATACCGTCTGGCTGCGTCCGCAGGATGCCCATATCGGTATCGGTGGTGTGGCGCACAGCGGTCCCTTTGCTTCGCGACTGGGCCTGTCTGGCGTGCCGGTGATGGCAGAAACCATTGCTTTGCACACCATCTTTGAACTGCAGCGCGCTACTGGTGCGCGGGTGCATTTGTGCCGCATATCCTCTGCTGCCGGAGTCGAATTAATTCGACTGGCCAAGCGCGAAGGGCTCGATGTCAGTTGTGATGTTGGTGCTCATCATCTGCATCTGTCCGATACCGACATTGGATTTTTTGATGCCAATGCCCGTTTAAGTCCACCGCTGCGTTCCGCCCGCGACCGTGATGCCTTGCGATTGGCCGTGTTTGACGGCACCATTGATGCCATTTGTTCGGACCATACTCCGGTCGATGATGATGAAAAATTACACCCTTTTGCAGAAGCCTCAGCCGGCGCCTCCGGACTGGAATTGTTATTATCACTGGCGCTGAAATGGGCCGATGAAAACCATGTGAATCTGGCCATTGCGATTGCCCGCATTACCAGCGACCCCGCACGAGTTGCCGGAATCACTGCGGGTGCGCTGAGTGTCGGCAGCAGTGCCGATGTATGTATCTTTAATCCGTCAGCCGAATGGCTGGTCCAGGGAAGTGCTCTGGCCAGTCAGGGTAAACACACCCCATTTTTAAACTATAACCTGCCAGCGGTAGTGCATCACACCCTGGTAGCTGGACGTGTTGTTTACAGCCGGGATTGAGCAGCATGTTAATTAAATTACGTTATTATTTTCAGATTTCTCTGGTTTTTTTGCATCTCATTCGTGGATTATGCATTTGCGGCATGCTGTTTCCATGGTTGGATAAAGCCGCCAAAAAAGATCGCATTCAAATTTGGTCGCAACAGTTGCTGGCTATTTTTAATGTGCGGGTAAAAATGAATCTGGCTAATCTTTCCGGCGGAACGGTGATCATTTCCAATCATGTTTCCTGGCTGGATATTTTTGTCATTAACAGTGTCAGCCCCTGTCGTTTTGTCGCCAAATCCGATATTCGTTCCTGGCCCATGTTGGGTTGGTTAGCCGAGCAGGCTGGCACCATTTATATTTCCCGAGGCAGTAAATCGGACGTCAAGCGCATCTATAAACATTTGATCGATCAGATCGAAGCTGGCGAGCGGGTAGCTTTTTTCCCCGAAGGCACAACGGCTGAGCAGGGCAGCTTGTTGCCGTTCCATGCCAATCTGTTTGAAGCTGCCATTCATGCCAAAGTACCGGTGCAACCGATCGCGTTGCGCTATCTCAATGCAGCTGGCAGCTTACATCTGGCGGTTGATTTTGTCGGTGACATGACCTTTGCTGCCAGTATGGACAATATCCTGCGTGGCGGTGAAGTTATCGTCGAATTACAAAGTCTCGACCCTATCCCAACCGAGGGTTGCCACCGCCGTGAACTGGCCGCAGTGGCAAGACAGTCGGTGGCACGGGCGTTGCAGGTTGAAATTTGAATTGTATTAGTCTGGACTAAGCAATATATTTACTTGGTTAAATTACCCAATAAAAATCGCCCGAAAATCATTCACATTCGTCCTTGTCGGCCCGGTGACAATCAGATCGCCAAGTGCACTGAAAAACCCATAACCATCATTATTGGCCAGCAACTTCTGCGCTGAGATGCCCAGACTTTCTGCTTGTGCCAGACTGTCGGGCCCAAGCAGTGCACCGGCATTGTCTTCGGAGCCATCAATGCCGTCGGTATCTGCAGCCAGAGCATACACTTCTGCACAGCCTTGCAAGCCCAGCGCCAGGCTGAGTAAAAATTCTGCATTCCGGCCACCACGACCATTACCGCGTACAGTGACCGTGGTTTCGCCACCGGACAGCAGCACACAGGGTTTGCTGAATGGCTGTCCATAGATGGCCACCTGACGGGCAATGGCGGCATGCATCAAACCGACATCGCGTGCTTCACCTTCGACGTTGGCTGACAAAATATACGGGGTAATACCTTGTGAGCGCGCTGTGGCTGCCGCTGCTTCAAGTGCGATCTGGGCGCAGGTGATTATCTGATGACTGTTAGCGGCAAAACGGACGTCGCACGGTTTGGGTGTTTCCCCGGCACCGGATCGTAAGTGGAGTTCAATCGCGGGTGCAACCGGAATCGCGTATTTTTGCAATACCGCCCATGCTTGTTCGCAGGTGCTGGTATCCGGCAAGGTCGGGCCGCTGGCGATGACGGCGGCATCATCACCGGGCACATCCGAAATCAGCAGGGTAACCACTCTGGCGGGAGCGCAGGCCAGGCCCAGACGTCCGCCTTTAATGGCGGAGAGATGTTTGCGTACGCAATTCATTTCGTTGATGGTAGCACCGCTTTTAAGTAATGCTTTATTGATCGCCTGCTTCTGTTCCAGCGTAATTCCTTCTGCAGGCAAGGTCAGCAAGGCTGAACCACCGCCGGAAATCAGGCACAGCACCAGATCGTCTTGAGTTAATCCGTGCACCATATCCAGAATCCGTACCGCTGCTTCTTTGCCAGCCTGATCCGGCACCGGATGGGCGGCTTCTACCACTTCAATGTGTTGACAGCTGGCGCCGTGTCCATAGCGGGTAACCACCAGTCCGGACAATTTACCTTGCCAGTGTTGCTCCAATACGTGTGCCATTTCTGCTGCTGCCTTGCCAGCACCGATAACAATCGTTCTGCCCTGTGACGGCGGCACGGGTAAATAGGCAGGCAAACATTGAGCTGCACTGGCAGCATTGACGGCGCTGTTAAACAAAGAGCGCAAAAAAAGGCGGGGATCAATTGGATTCATTATTGGCCAGTTAAAAGGAGTTTTTCCAGCTGCGCAAGGCAGTAAACACCTGCAGTGGATCAGGTTCTGAGGGCAGCCGTTTGAGACTGTGCAAATGCTGGATCAGCCCGGCAGAGTCGGTTCTTAAAAACGGATTAGTTTGCAACTCCAGACCCAGCAAGCTCGGAACTGTCGCCTGATTGTGTGCGCGCGCTTCCCGAACCTGTTCAAATCGACGTTGCAGGTTGGTATTGTCCGGTTCTGCCGCCAGCGCAAAGCGCAGGTTGGAGAGGGTATATTCATGGGCACAATAAATGGCTGTTTCAGCAGGCAGTGCGGCAATGGTTTGTAGTGACGCCAGCATCTGCGCCGGAGTACCTTCAAACAGTCGTCCACAGCCACCGGCAAACAGGGTGTCGCCACAAAACAGACTGGCCAATTCCGGACAGTACCAGGCAAGATGGCTGTTGGTATGGCCAGGAACTTCCAGAACGTGCAAACGTAGCGGCAGTTGTGGAAAATCGACGCTGTCGCCCTGTTGGCATCCATGAGTGATGGCAGCAATCCGGCCGTTTAGTTGATCGGCAAGAGCACCATAAACTGGAGTAGCCGGAAAGTGTCGCAACAATTCTGTCACTCCGCCGATATGGTCAGAATGGTGGTGTGTGAGTACAATGGCGCATAAATCCAGCTGATGTTGATTTAAATAAGCCAGAACTGGCGTAGCATCCCCGGGATCAACGATAATAGCGCTGCTGGTATTGTGAATTAACCAGAGGTAATTATCGGAAAATGCCGGTATGGCTTGAATCTGCAGGTTTTTCATGGTGATGGGCGTATGCAGGAAAAATTCAATCTCAACTGTAACATAGAGCAGGATAGCTGGCAGGACTGGCTCAGACAGCCGGCCGCTCACTATATCCGTGCCTGGGAACAAAGTCAGCTGGATAAATTAACCTGCGATATCTTTGGATTCAACGCGGTGCAGATCGGCATGCCGCACATGGATTGTCTGGCGGGTTCGCGCATGCCCAATCAATGGCTCACCAACACCGAGCTGCTGGCCAATCCGGCCCGCAAAATCACCCTGCTGCATGATCTGGAGGATTTGCCATTTGATACCCAGAGTCTGGATCTGGTGGTGTTGCCGCATGTGCTCGAATTTGCCGCTGAACCGCATCAGATTCTG
The DNA here is from genome assembly GCA_903862415.1 of uncultured Oxalobacteraceae bacterium. Taxonomy (GTDB): domain Bacteria; phylum Pseudomonadota; class Gammaproteobacteria; order Burkholderiales; family Burkholderiaceae_D; genus Solimicrobium. The sequence continues at coordinate 34,831 of CAIOYD010000002.1, forward strand.
CGCGAAGTCGAACGCGTTCTTATCCCCGAAGGCCGTCTGATTATCTGCGGCTTTAACAGCGCCAGCCTGTGGGGTGCGCGTCAGGCCGTAGGCAAACTAAGCGGCCATCATTTTTTGCCCCGCAGCGGTGAATTTATCAGCCTGCCGCGACTCAAGGACTGGCTCAAATTATTAAACATGGAAGTTGATCGCGGCCATTTTGGCTGTTATGCTCCGCCCATCAATAATCCCAACTGGTTGCAGCGGTTTCAGTTTATTGAACAGGCCGGACAGCGCTGGTGGCCGTATCTGGGCGCAGCGTATATTTTGCATGCCGTCAAACGAGTGAGGGGCATGCATCTCATCGGCCCGGTGTGGAAAAACAAAAAAATTCGTGTGCCTAATGTGGTGCCGGTCACCAACCGTCATCATCCTCAACCTAAAACAAAATAATATGGAACGCATACACATTTATACCGACGGTGCCTGTAAGGGTAATCCGGGACCCGGCGGCTGGGGTGCCCTGCTGGTGGCGGGTGAAAATGAAAAAGAATTGTGTGGCGGTGAAGCCAACACCACCAACAATCGCATGGAGCTCATGGCGGTGATACAGGCACTCGGGGCACTCAAGCGTCCCTGCCATGTGATCATGCACAGCGACAGTCAGTATGTGCTCAAGGGAATTACCGAATGGCTGGCAGGCTGGAAAGCCCGTGGCTGGAAAACCGCCTCAAAGTCACCGGTCAAAAATGTCGACTTATGGCAGGCGCTCGACACCGCCACCGGTGAACATCAGATTGAATGGCGCTGGGTCAAAGGTCATTCCGGTCATCCCGGCAATGAACGAGCCGACCAGCTGGCCAACCGCGGCGTCGAACAGCTGGCCTGAATTTTCCGTAGGGTGTATTAGCCCGAAGGGCGTAATACACCACCATCGTTGATACCCCATCTACCTTCAAAGCATCCCGAATATTTCAATATTAGTTACGAATAGATGCAATCAGTTGCTCCAGCTTGACGGTATCCGCACAAAACAGCCGAATACCTTCTGCCAGTTTTTCCGATGCCATCGGATCATTATTGAGCGCCAGACGGAACCCGGCCTGATCAAATGAAATCGCCTGCAAATCACTTGCCCTGGCTTGTTCTGGCGTCAGTTTTTCCGCAACTGCTGCATGGTCATCATTGAGTTTTTGCAGCAGATCCGGACTGATCGTGAGCAAATCACAGCCAGCGAGTTCGGTAATCTGACCGGTATTTCTGAAGCTCGCGCCCATGATTTCGGTATTGAAGCCAAACTTGCGATAATAGTTGTAAATCTGTTTGACCGACAACACACCGGGATCATTTTCTGCGCAGTATTCCTGACCGGTATTCTTTTTGTACCAGTCATAAATACGCCCGACAAAAGGCGAAATCAAGGTCACGCCGGCCTGTGCGCAGGCAACGGCCTGTTCAAGAGAAAACAGCAGCGTCATATTGCAGTGAATACCTTCTTTTTCCAATATTGCTGCCGCTTCGATCCCTTCCCAGGTCGATGCAATTTTAATCAATACCCGTTGACGTCCAATTCCGGCAGCTTCATACAGGGCAATTAAATGCCGTCCCTTGGCCACTGTTGCTGCGGTATTAAACGATAATTGGGCATCGGTTTCAGTAGAAACCCGTCCCGGAATCAGCGCCAGAATCTGCAACCCGAAGGCAACGAGCAAATGATCAATGATGGCACTGGTGCTGGCCTCGGTGTGCTGGGCAATTACCTGGGTGAGCAGGGGCAGATACTCCGGTTTTTGTACCGCCTTGAGAATTAACGAAGGATTGGTCGTGGCATCCTGCGGCGCGAAAATTTTCATGGATTGAAAGTCGCCCGTATCTGCCACCACGGTGGTGACAAGTTTCAGTTGTTCTAGCTGGTTCATCATCAGTGGCATTCCATAGGTATTCAGGGTGTAACGACAATCCGGGCGCTGCTTCTTGCCGGGGTTAATTCACCAATCACAGCTGCCTGGGAAAAGCCGCTGGTGTGAAACAGAGCCAGTATCCCGGCGACCGCTTCCGGTCGTACTGATACCAGCAGTCCACCCGAGGTTTGCGGGTCAGACAGAATTTGTTGCTGTACCAGTCCGACTCCGGCCTGTAAATCAATCTCGTGTCCATAAGCCGCCCAGTTGCGTGCCGACGCGCCCGTGATGCAGCCACGTTCTGCCAGCGGCATGACTTGATCGAGCAATGGAATGGCCTGCATCGATACATGGGCGTTGAGTTGCGAAGCCCGCACGACTTCGAGTAAATGTCCCAGCAAACCAAATCCGGTCACATCGGTGACGGCACCCACCGTCGGGAAATTGGCCAGTGCCGCACCAGGCTTATTGAGTTGGGTGGTGGCGTTGATCATGCAGGCATAACCAGCCTCATCCAGCAAACCTTTTTTGAGCGCGGCCGACAAAATCCCGACTCCCAACCCCTTACTTAAAATCAGCTGATCACCAACTCTGGCGTCGGCATTGCGCTTGACTTTGGAAGGATGTACCAGTCCCAGCACCACCAGACCGTAAATCGGTTCGACCGAATCGATGGTATGTCCACCGGCAATCGGAATGCCGGCTGTGGCACATACTGATTCACCTCCGCGTAACACCTGGGCTATTACTTCCAGCGGCAACTGATTGACCGGCATACCCACCAAAGCGAGCGCCATAATCGGTGTGCCGCCCATGGCATAGACATCAGAAATAGCATTGGTGGCAGCGATCCGGCCAAAATCAAATGGATCATCGACAATCGGCATGAAAAAATCAGTGGTGGCGATTAATGCCTGCTCATCGTTGAGCAGATAGACGGCCGCATCATCGGAATTTTCTATTCCCACCAACAACTGCTTTGGAACGGGAAAGCCACTGGAGCTTTTCAGAATTTCAGCCAGAACTCCCGGAGCGATTTTGCAGCCACAACCACCACCATGGGAAAAAGAAGTTAATTTGATCGCAGCAGTCATGAGCATCCTGAATAAGAAGTAGGCCTATTCTAAGGGTTTGTCGCAGACTTGGGCTGATTAAAAGCAAAAAAAACGGCTGAAAATCAGCCGTTTTTTAGAGTAAAGCAATTCTGACGTGATCACGTCAGATCGTTATTTACCGGTCACCGAATGAGCGACGTGATGCATCCGAAGAGCGGTTGCCTTTATAGCCACCGGCTTCTTTATTAAAGCCACCTTCTCTGGCAGGCGTACTGTTCGGTTTGCTGAACGTGCGCTGTGCCGGTTTGCTGTTGCCAGCATAACCGCTGCCGGTGCTGCGAGTGTTAGTGCGACCGTCACCTGGTTTCCAGCCACCTGGTTTGGCACTCGAACGTGGCGAAGCACTGCGTTTGGCTTCAAAGCCTTCAACCACTTCAACCGGAATCAATTGCTTGGTAAAGCGCTCGATCCGTTTGACATTCATACTTTCGGCATGATTAACCAGGGAAATCGCCACGCCATTACGGCCAGCACGACCGGTACGGCCGATGCGGTGGACATAATCTTCCGGGAATTTAGGCAAATCATAATTGAATACATGGGTAATGGCTGGCACGTCAATACCGCGGGCAGCCACGTCAGTAGCCACCAGTACACGAACCTGACCACGACGCAAACCATCCAGAGTACGGTTACGCGCGCCCTGATGCATGTCGCCATGCAGCGCTGCTGCGGCAAAGCCGGCGATATTCAGACGGTCAGCAATAGTATCGGCATCGCGTTTGGTGGCGGTGAAAATAACGGCTTGATCGAGTGACTCATCACGCAGCAAATGATCCAGTAAGCGATTTTTATGCGACATATCGTCAACAAAATGCACTTTTTGGGTAATATTTTCGTGTTTGGCGCTAGAACCGGCGATTTGAATAATCATCGGGTTATTGGTGATGCGACGTGCCATGTTACCAACAACACCATCCAGAGTGGCTGAAAACAGCATGGTCTGACGGGTTTTTGGTGTTGCCTCGACAATTTTTTCGATATCGTCAATAAAACCCATATCGAGCATGCGATCAGCTTCATCGAGAACCAGAATTTCCAGTTCAGAAAAATCGATTTTGCCGGATTCCATGTGGTCAATCAAACGACCTGGTGTGGCGACCAGAATTTCCGGATTTTTTGACAACAGTTGCATCTGTTTCGGGTAAGGCATACCACCCAGAATCGAAACGGCGCGAATACGGCGCATGAAGGAGCCATATTTTTCAGTGGCTGTAGTCACTTGCAAAGCCAGTTCGCGGGTTGGTGTCAACACCAGCATTTTAGGTTTTGCAGCTTGAAAACGCGGACGGTCGCCACGGGCACGGGCTGACTGACGTTCCTGATTGGAGGTTTTTGCACCATCAGTCGGGGCGTCATATTTTGCGTCGCTGGCAAATTTATGCAGCGCTGGCAGCATGAATGCGGCTGTTTTGCCGGAACCAGTCTGGGAGGAAACCAGCAGGTCGCGACCGGCGATGGCCGCAGGAACTGCCTGCTGTTGTACCGGAGTTGGCACGGTGTAGCCAGCTTCGGTGAGTGATTTTAATAATGAGGCGTGTAAACCGATTTCTTCAAATGTCATGCTTTTCTTTCGTAAGTGTTGTACTGATCTCTGTACTTAATGCAGTACACACAGGTGTACTGCGCAGCAACGCCAACCAAACGAAATAGTTAAAGACATGGCGAATAAACGCACATAGCTGCAAGCGCCACAATAAGAGGCGATGGTGAGCATTAATCTTTAACAAAGAAATTTCGGCACAAAAAGCTTTGCGCCGGGACGATGTCTAAAATGCTGACATACAAGGGCGGGGGGCTTTTCAACACGTAATCCAACAAAATCGGCTGGTACGCAAGGGTTCGCGATGCTACTTCAATGTTGCCGCTGCAGGTAAATATTGCTTACATATTGCAGCGCAGCACGAACTATAGCGCATTTTGGATTTTTATGCAGCATAAATTTTTACTCTCTCCGATAAGTCCTTGAATTGATTGACCTGTCGGAGGAGTAAAAGGCTGTCCTGAGGAAACAGGGGTTATTCCGGAGCCAGAGCCACGTGAGAAAAACCGCCATCCACATACACGATTTCGCCGGTAATGCCAGCTGCCAGTGGCGAGAGCAGGAAAGCAGCCGTATTGCCAACGTCGAGGATAGTCACGTTACGACGCAGTGGCGCCATCTGAGCGGCGATACCGAGCAGTTTGCTGAAATCCTTGATACCGGCGGCGGCCAGCGTTTTGATCGGACCGGCAGAAATACCATTCACGCGCACACCGTCTTTACCCATCGCTTCGGCCAGATAGCGCACACTGGCTTCCAGAGAGGCTTTGGCCAATCCCATGGTGTTGTAGTTAGGAATAGCACGCATGGCACCCAGGTAAGTCAGGGTAATCAGGGCCGCATCTGCACTCAGCATCGGTTGGGCAGCTTTGGCCAACGCGGGGAAGCTGTAGGCTGAAATATCGTGAGCAATCTTGAATGATTCACGCGAGAGACCATCAAGAAAATTACCGGCAATCGCTTCGCGGGGTGCAAATCCAATCGCATGCACCAGACCGTCGAGTTTGTCCCAGGATTTTCCCAGGTCAGCAAACACGGCATTAATTTGCTCATCGCTGCCGACGTCACAATCAAATATCAGATTGCTGCCAAATTCGTTGGCAAATTCCGTGGTTCTGTCCTTGAAACGTTCACCGACATACGTGAACGCCAGTTCAGCACCTTCGCGTTTGCAAGCTTGAGCAATGCCATAAGCGATAGAACGGTTAGATAACAACCCGGTGATGAGAATTTTTTTACCTTGCAAAAATGCCATAGTGACTCCAATAGCTGCCCGCACAGATCAAGGCGAAAAGAGCAGCAGTGTTAAAAGGTGGAAGGTCGTTTTTAATGATTACCGCGCAGATTGTAGGGCTTTGCCCCATCTTCGGCAACTATTTTAAGGGCTGTACTGAAACTTCAAAAAAACATCAAGGTCTGGATAAAAAGATATCGGTTATTAAATTGGCCACTGGTCGGCAGTCAAGGCTTGGTTGTGTCTCAGAATATTTCCTGACGAAAATTCAAACAAAACCCTGGCGCTCGAACATCCGGAAATAATCTAAATTTAAAACAGTTATGGCGATAAAAAACAGATTTAACGCCTTATTGGCGTGCATTTGGCGCGTTAAAACAGAAGCTCAAAACAAGGTGTCTGCGTATGATTAAATTAACTCCCCATCACGAAACGATATATCGTGAATGGAAAACCAACCCGAGCCGGGCCGCACATCATATTGTTGTCGATCAGGAACTCGTTGGTCAGCTTGATAAAGCACGTCTTGAAAATGCCTTTCAGCGCTTTATTCGTGACTACATCATTCTGCAAAGCAGAGTGATTGAAACCCCAGAGGGCTATTTTTGGGATATTGACACCGGCATTGAATTGCGGATTAATTATTTTCTGCAGCCTGCGAGTGAGTCGGAGCTATCGCAGTTTGTCCGCCAGCCATTTCAGTTGCATGCCGGCCCATTACTGCGCTGTGCACTCATCCGATTGGGCACGGATCATTATCGGGTCATTCTGGTGTGGCACTGTCTGGTGATGGACAGTGCCAAGCAAGCGTATTTCATTGCTGCTTTATCTCGCTATTATAACGAAGCCACCTATTTTTTACCGCTCAACCGACAGCAACAAAAACAGCGGCAAATGGAATTGTGTCAGCAGTTACATCACGCTTTGGAAGATAGTATCACTACCTGCCAGCAATTCTGGCAGTCGAGAATAAAGTCGCTTCCAGCCCTGAAGCTGGGGTGTTTGCAATCGAAGACCCGTCATTTTCATCCAGTTTCCATGTTGCGTTTTAATTTTAAAGAATGCACTGTGAAGCAATTGGCGCAACTGAAAAAACAGCACAACATCACCCCTGAAATTTTTTGTCAGGCCGTTCTGGCTACAATACTGTATCGCTACACCGGACAGAAAATCATTCCTGTCAGTTTTTATGCCTTGATCAATGAAGCAGAAGATTTTATTTTCGGAGGGCATGTCAACCCAGTTTTTTTTCGCATTCATTTTTTTACAGGAATTACACTTTCAGAAGTAATTTCTCAGCTAAATTCTGAAATTAATTTGCTCAAAAGTAGTTGTTTTCGGTATTTCCCGCTCAGGAGAGCCATGCCTCAATCGGAAGCTGAGTATTCCTGGATAAAGGTGAATTTTAATTGTAATCCACCCAGAGAAACCAGGCTAAACCTGAAAAACACCAGCTTCCTTCGTTTTAATCACACTCTGGAACTTAATTTAGCTGGTCATTTAGCCTTCGAGGTTGAAATTCTGGACAGTGAAGTCGTCTGTAAAATTAAATATGACCGTGATTTCATCGATCAGGATCTGCTGATTAATTTTATTGCTGCCTATAAAATGCTGTTTCAAGAAATGATGCAGGACGCACTCACAAACAATGGCCATTCTCCGATAACGCAATTCGATATGCTAACGCCAAGTCAGCATCAACAAATGGTGCTCTGGAATAAAACCCGTAGCAATTTTCCAGAAAACAAAACCCTGCATCAGCTGTTTGAAGAACAGGTTAGTCAAACACCAGACAATGTTGCAATCATCAATGCTGATATCAGGCTAACTTATACCGAGTTGAATGTTTGCGCCAATCAAGTGGCCCACTTCTTTAAACAACACTGCCATTCAAGACCAGAAGAATTAATAATCCTCTTGCTGGATAAAAAACACTACACCCTTGCCGCTATTTTGGGGATATTTAAAGCCGGCGCTGCCTGTGTGCCGATTGATCCGGCAGCAACCGATGCGCGGATAAAAACCATTTTGGCCGATACGCAGGCAAAAATAATCGTAACGAGCCTCAATCTGAAGAATAGAGCGGCAGAGCTGCTGAGCGATTTTGCATCCGTGTTGCTGGTTATTGATGAAACCAACTGGAAAACGAATTGCCCCGCGATATCTGTTGAGAACCCTAAAAATGATGTGACGAGTTCGAATCTGGCGTACGTCTTGTTTAACCAGTTAAAAAATGGAGTGATGCTTGAGCACAGAAGCGTTGTTAATTTGGTTTGTTCACAGACAAAAAAGCTGCAATTGGATACTCATTTCTGCGGATTAGGAGAGCCAGTTCACACCAGTCATTGCATGGGTTTATCGAGCCCTGATTCAGACGCACAATTGCTTGAGTATTTCTTGCCGCTCTTGAGTGGCAACGCCTTATTCATTCTTGGGGATACGCAAAAAAACAATTTCCGTTCGCTATCTGAATTCATTAAAAATCATCCAGTTGAGATGGCGATTATTCATCAGGATTATCTGAATGGACATCGGGCTTTGCCGGTAAAAAAAATACTCGTGACAGCCAGCATGCACGAAAGGTGCGGTGTCAGTGAATATATTGAAAATGGTACACAGCTATTTTGTTTGCATGGAGTACCGGAAACCTGCCTGTGCGCATTTCAAAATGAAGCGCATATTGAAGATGGCGCGCATTTCATTGGTTCGCCTGTCGCCAATGTGCAAATTTACATTCTGGATACGTGTTTAAAACAAGTGCCTGTGATGGTTACTGGCGATCTTTACATCGCAGGTGCCTGTCTTGCACGTGGGTATTTGCATCAGCCAGAATTAACTCAACAGAAATTTATCAAAAATCCGTTTCAATCTTCAAGGGAAATTCTTCAAAGCCGCAACAGGAAACTCTATAAAACCGACTTGCTGGCTCGTTGGTTGCCGAATGGAGCGGTTGAGTGTTTTGGGAAAAGCAGGCAGCTTAAGTTGAACAAGGAGTAAATTGAAACGAAGTAGGTGTTGCTTATTCGGCCCTGACAAAACTTCGTATTTAAGGTAAAGCAGGAATTAATGTCAGTTAGTTTAATGCTAAGTCAGTCGGGATATGTGCGACGCTGTCGACTAGATGGGCATCTCGCATTCAATTAAAACTTGGATGCGCCCGACAGTTGACACTTAACTTTCACGCATTCACAACTAAACATGCCGAGTTAATCATTCTTAAGAATTTTTATGCCGAATAAAATCACCTATCCGTTATCTTTAGTTGCGTTTAGGAAATGGATGGAGGAGACAAAGTTAATAACAGATTGATGTAAAACTGCGCCGTTGAGCGCTATGAAATTAATCTGACAGGAAAGTACAATAGGGACCAGATGCCACAGTAGAAAAATATTTTTAAATAAACTCCTTTAATGTACCTTAAAGCAAGGATTTTTTTAAAAAATCAAAATTTTTTTAACTACGGTATTCTTGTCAGTTTAGCTTTACTATTGTTCGGAGTATGCTGCATCGCACTATTATAACTATACCCATGTAATACTGGAAATTAGATTTTTTTTAAAATCTCCTTAATATTATTTGGCGATATTGGTGTGGTACAGCTGTTTATTTTTTCTGGTTAGCTACCATCCTCATGGCTGGAATTAAATGTTGCAAAGCACCATTTTTAAATGAAATTATTCTAAGCAAAAACGTTTAAAAATTGATAAATAGTTTTATGTTTGAGGCGAAAGCCAGACTTGACATCAAGTGCTGCGAAATGGTTCTATGCGTCTAAATATTTTTTTGATGAATTTTTGTTGTGCTGAAAAATTCAGCGAAAAAATACAATCTCTCATAAGTAGGATTTGATTTAATTGACGTAGCTGAAAATAGATAGGCAGTCATGGATAAGCTTTGTTGCTTAAATTGCATCATTGGGCATCAGCATAGTCAGGGTGACATCATCACCAAGACTCTGGATATTAAAAGCTGCTTTAGTTTAAAAAAATACGTAAGTAAACTTATTTATGGTTAAAATACTAGGTTGAGGGTAAAAGCCAGTAATCTGTACAAATAAAGAAGAGCTGAGCAGCCGGAGCATCGGTAAATCAGTAAATATTAAGCAGTATCGGAGGGATAGTATGGATTTTTCAGAGCACGGGCAGGATCCGACCAAGAAATTGATAGGGATCTCTGTAGTAGTATTGATTCATGCGATAGTTATCTATGCCTTGTTAAATGGCCTGGGTAAGCAAATCATCGCTGTTATCAAAGAATTACCGATTGAAACCAAAGTCATTGAAGAAGTGAAGCCACCACCTCCACCTCCTGATGCACCGCCGCCGCCGCCGAAATTGGCAGCACCGCCGCCACCATTTATTCCACCACCTGAAGTGCAGGTTGCGCAGCAAGCGTCAGCCAACGCCATTTCAGCGGTATCGAATGTTCAGCCTGTACATCAGGATATGCATCCGAAAGTGGCAGTGGCGCCTCCGGCGCAAGGTCCTTCTGTGGTACGTGCCGTGGTGGATTTTTCCACCTGCGACAAACCGGATTATCCACGCAATTCCTTGCGTAACGAAGAGCAGGGTACCGTGCGTATTCAGTTCCTCATTGGATTAGATGGTCGCGTAGCAGATTCCAAAGTCGAGAAATCCTCCGGATTCCGCGCTCTGGACGCTGCCGCAAAAAATGCGCTGAGTTTGTGTAAATTCAAACCTGGCTCAGTTGATGGAAAACCACAGCAATCCTGGACTGCCGTGGATTATGTGTGGAAATTACCGGATTAAGCTAAGCGGCTTGGCCGTCTAATTTAACCATTACACTTATTTGATCGAAAATTAATTTTTAAGGATGTCCTCAATCATGAAAAACCGCGTCTCAACTACATTCACAGCGCTCATCGCGGCAATGCTTTTCTCCGCCAGTGCTATCAGCGCTGCTGCTGACACACCAGCGGCACCAGCTGCCGAAGCCGCTGCACCTGCTGCCGCTGCTGCACCAGCTGCTGCTCCAGAAGCCGCTGCACCTGCCGCTGCTGCTGCCGGTCCGGTAGAAACGAAAGAAACCGTAGACAATCCATATGGCCTCGAAGCCCTGTGGAAAGAAGGCGATTTCATCGCTCGTGGTACTTTGTTCATTCTGTCCATCATGTCCATGGGTAGCTGGTACATCCTGATCACCAAAATGATCGACCAGTTCAAACTCGGTGGTCAAGCCAACGATGCGAAAAAAACGTTCTGGAAAGCCGCTTCGATTCAAGCCGGTATCACTGGCCTGAAAGAAGGCAGCCCATTCCGCTTTATCGCTGAAACGGGTGCCAAAGCATCGGAACACCATGACGGCGCCTTGCTGGAAAAAATCGACCTTAACGAATGGGTGACCATGTCGGTACAGCGCGCTGTAGAAAAAATCCAAAGCCGTCTGCAAGATGGTCTGGCTTTCCTGGCTACCGTTGGTTCAACAGCACCGTTCGTCGGTTTGTTCGGTACCGTTTGGGGTATTTATGGCGCGTTGACTAAAATCGGTATCGCCGGTCAGGCATCGATCGATAAAGTCGCTGGTCCAGTGGGTGAAGCCCTGATCATGACTGCCTTCGGTCTGTTCGTTGCGGTTCCAGCAGTTCTGGGTTACAACTTCCTGGTACGTCGTAACAAATCCGCCATGGAAGACGTTCGTGCCTTCAGCGCAGACCTGCACCTGGTCTTGATCAGCGGCGGCGCCATGAGCACCTCCGAAGCCGGACGTGCGGCCAACGTGAAAAAAGCAGGCTAAATCATGGCAATGGCAATAGGATCCCCAGATGGAGATGGGGAAGATGAAGTCAACAGTACCATCAACACCACGCCGCTCGTCGACGTCATGTTGGTCCTGCTGATCATTTTCCTGATCACGGTCCCCGTGGTAACCCACACCATTCCGGTGAAGTTGCCAAGTGAACGCAATCAGCTGTACAAAACCCATATTGAAGACGTCGACCTGTCGGTCAACAAAGACGGCGACATCTTCTGGGGTCAGAAACAGCTGGCCGACACCAACGAATTACTGGAAAAGCTCAAGAAGGTGTCGGTCCTGGTACCGCAACCGGAAGTGCATATTCGCGGTGATCAGAACGCCCGCTACGAATTTGTCGGTAAAGTTATTCTGACAGCGCAGCGTGCAGGTATCGCCAAGGTGGGCTTTGTATTACAGCCACCAGCGAAAAACTAAGTGGGAGAGAACTAAGATGAGTATGAACATAAGCTCGGGTAGCAGCGCAGAACCCGATGTCATGATTGAAATGAACATGACGCCGTTGATCGACGTGATGCTGGTTTTAATCATTATGCTGATCATCACGATTCCGATTCAAAATCACGCCGTGAATCTGAACATGCCGACAGGAACACCACCGCCGCAAGTCACACCGCCGACGGTAGTTAACATCGACATCGATTTTGATGGTACGATTTTGTGGGATGGCAATGTTGTCGCCAACCAGGCATTACTGGAAGACCGTATGCGCTCTGTTGCCGCCATACCGGAACAACCAGAGATGCATCTGCGTCCAAACAAACTGGTGGCGTATAAAACCGTCGCCGGTGTCATGGCTGCAGCACAACGACTTGGCGTGACCAAGATCGGCTTGGTTGGTAATGAGCAGTTTGTTGATTAA
>CAIOYD010000003.1 GCA_903862415.1 uncultured Oxalobacteraceae bacterium
CGATTCCACCGCTTGGCGTATTACGCCACGCGTGACACCCTACTATTTTGCAATCCACTCTAAAACAACAAAACGACTGAAATAGTGCTCCCAAGAATGTTGCAGATAACGTATTCTTTGATTCTCTTCAGCACACTTACCCCAGCCAGCCAGAGAAGCCCGCAAATGAAAAAATCGACTCGCTATTTTCCATCCAACCCGCGGCGCACCTTTCTGCGCAGCGCCGCTGCCCTCACCGCCATGACCCTGTTACCCGGTTGCGATCAGACTAAATCCGACCCGCAAAGTCCGGTCGTGTTCACACCCGGCAAACCGCTGCCATGGATTAACTGGGCCGGCAATCAAACCTGCACCCCAACGGCGCGTCTGGCACCGGCCAGCGAAGATCAACTCGTGAGCATGCTGAAAAACGCCAAAGGTATCGTACGTGCGGTCGGTGCCAGCCATTCTTTCAGCGGTGTGGTACCCAGCAACGACACCCTGATCAGCACCGATTTACTGTCCGGTGTAATTAGTCATGACGCTGCCAGCGTGCAAGCCGACATCTGGGCCGGTACCCGTATGCATGCACTCGGCCCCATGTTGGCCGCGATAGATCAGGCGCTGCCCAATCAGCCGGACATGGATTATCCGGCCATGGGTGGCGCCATCGCCTGCTGTGCCCATGCGACCGGCAAAGATTTCGGATCGATGTCGTCGTATGTCGTCGGTCTGACTCTGGCAACCCCATCCGGCGAACTGATTGAATGCAGTCGCAGCCAGCATCCGGAAATTTTTCAGGCCGCACGCACCTCGATCGGCGCGCTCGGTGTGATCTCGCGTCTGAAACTGCAAAACCACCGCGCCTTCCGGCTGGTAGAAACCAACCGGGTAGAAAAAACCGACGACGTGCTCGATGCCTTTGCCGAACGCTGCGCGCAACATCGCCATTTTGAATTTCTGGCCCTGCCACACACCTCGCTGTGTGCCAGCGTCACCACCGACATTGCCAGCGACACCGACCAGCCAAGCGGCGAAGAAGACAACAATGCCGCCCACACGCTGCGCAAAGTGTATAACGCACTTTCCTGGCTGCCCGGCATAGGTGACGCCGCCTATGAAAAAGTCCTCACCATGGCGCTCGGTGGTGCCGGCAAGGAAATCCGTGTCGGTCCATCCTATGAAGTCTTTCCGCATGTGCGCGTGGTGCGTTTCCGTGAAATGGAATACACCGTTCCGGCCGAACATGGCCCGGCCTGCCTGCGTGAAATTCTGCACACCATCCGCAGCAAAAAAATTCCAGTGTGTTTTCCACTGGAATTCCGTCTGGTCAAAGCCGACGATATCTGGCTGTCGATGTTTGAAGGACGCGACGGTGTGGCAATTTCAGTGCATCAGTTTGGCGATCTCGATTACAAACCCTACTTTGCCCAGATCGAACCGATTTTCTGGAAATATCAGGGACGGCCACACTGGGGCAAAATCCATACCCTGGGCGCACAGCAACTGGCCGCACTCTATCCGCATCACTGGCAGGATTTTCAGGAAGTCCGTCGCCAACTTGATCCCGAAGGCCGCATGCTCAATGATCACCTCAAAAACCTTTTTGGAGTAACTTCATGATTTCACGCAGAAGCATATTGCTCGGTGGTGGAGCCCTGCTGGCCGGTGGATTCCTGGCCCGACCAGGTGACAACGGTGGTGCTTATCCGGCCTACTTTGCCCACCTCAATACCCTGTTGCGCCAGCAGGGAATCGACCGTCCGGTGCTGGTGATCGACCTCGACCGGCTCGACCGCAATATCGACCGGGTTGCCACCTCGATTGCCACCACCCCGGGCACGACTTACCGCATCGTGGTCAAATCCATACCCAGTCCGCAATTGGTTGATTATGTTGCCCGGCGCGCCAACACCCGCGCCATAATGAACTTTCACCGGCCGTTTTTGCAGGCCATGACCGATCTGCGCCCCGATGCCGACATCCTGCTCGGCAAACCCATGCCACTGGCCGCGGCACACACGTTTTACCGTGACCATCTGGGCAGTTTTGATCCGTCACGTCAACTGCAATGGCTCATTGATACCGATGTGCGGCTGGAACACTATCTGGCACTGGCCAAAACCCAGAACCTCAAAATGCGCATCAATCTGGAACTCGATGTTGGCCTGCATCGCGGCGGCTACAGCGATCCGGCCACTCTGGCCAAACCACTGCAAACCATCAGCGATAATCCACAGCATCTGGAATTTGCCGGCTTCATGGGTTACGACGCCCACCTGATGGGTTTGCCGGAGTTTTTAGCCAGACAGGAATTACCCCGGGTCAAAGCGCGCTACGCTGCCTGCGTACAGTTTTTACGCGACCGCTTCCCGCAACTGGCCAAGGAAAAACTCACCCTCAACTGTGCTGGCAGCCCGACCTTCCGGCATTATGAACACGACACCATGGTCAATGATCTGTCGGCCGGTTCCTGCCTGATGAAACCGACCCATTACGACCTGCCGATATTGCAGGATTTCGAAGCCAGTGCCTTCATCGCCTCGCCGGTACTCAAACGCCTGCAGGGCGCGAATCTGCCTACACTGGAAGCCTTCGGCCCGCTATTGCGCGGCTGGGATATCAATCAACAGCAAATGTATTTTGGTTACAGCGGCAACTGGCTGGCCGAAACCGCCGCCCCACCCGGCCTGCATCCGCACTTTGCCTACACCAGTTCCAACCAGCAGGGTTACAGCGCCTCGAATGCCGTCACCATCGGCGTGGATGACTTTATCTTTTTACGCCCGACCCAATCCGAAGCCGTGCTGCTGCAATTCGGCGATCTGGTCATGGTGCGCGGTGACCACATCGAAGCCCGCTGGCCGGTGTTACCAGTGGAAATCTAGAGACAGCAGGGTGTATTAGCCGCAGACAAGCAGGGTGTATTAGCCGTAGACAAGTAGGGTGTATTAGCTGAAAGCGTAATACACCAGATCCTCTAACGCCGCGGCTCAATAATTACCTTCCCGGTCACGGTCCGTGCCGCCATGGCATTTAAGGCCTGCGCGGTCTCGGCCAGCGCATAACGCTGAGAAATATGCGGGCGGATTTTCCCCTGTGCCAGCCAGTGCATCAATTGCTGCATGCCAGCCAGATTGGCCGCCGCTTCGCGCTGGGTAAACTCGCCCCAGAACACACCGACAATCGACGCCCCTTTAAGCAAGGCCAGATTAAACGGCAGACGCGGAATTTCGCCACTGGCAAACCCAATCACCAGATACCGACCGCACCAGGCAATACTGCGCAAAGCTGGTTCGGCCAATGCACCGCCAACCGGATCAAACACCACATCCACACCCTTGCCGGCCGTAATGGTTTTCAGTTCAGAGCGTAAATCCTGAGTACTGTAATTAATCAGCACATCGGCACCATGGACTTTGCAAACCTCCAGCTTGGCATCCGAAGAAGCTGCCGCAATCACCCGAGCACCCAGCGCCTTGGCAATTTCTATCGCCGCCAGACCAACACCACCCGCCGCACCCAACACCAGCAGCGTTTCACCAGCAACGAGTTGCGCACGCTGCACCAGGGCATGATACGAGGTGCCATACGCGAGCGTAATGGCCGCAGCGGTCGCAAAATCCAGTCCGGGCGGCATCGGCAACACCGCTGCCTGCGACACCGCAATCTGCTGTGCAAACGCCCCCACAGGAGCAAAAGCGATCACCCGATCACCGACTTTATATTTTTCCACCCCGGCACCGATCGCATGCACCACGCCAGCCAATTCACTGCCCGGCGTAAACGGCAGCACCGGGGTGAACTGATATTTATTTTGAATAATAAGCACATCCGGAAAATTCACCCCGGCCGCATGCACGTCGATCAGCACCTGCCCGGGCAGTGCCACCAGATCGGGCAGTTCTTCGATGGTAAGCGTATCCGGCAATCCCCATTGTTTACAGACGACAGCTTGCATAGTTTCCCCTGAAGACGAATTTATTATGTGACTATACCAGCAGCTTGCTACAATACAACGCATACAACAACCAAACTACGTCAACCATGATCGCATCCTGTCTCATTTTGACAGCCTGGCTGGGTATTTTATTACTGGCGCAACGCAAAACCTTCTCCATCGCCCTGCTTGGCTTTCCGGGCTTACTGCTGCATGAACTCATGCACCTGCTCGTTGGTCTGATCCTGCTGGCCAGACCGGTAGCATTAAACCTGTGGCCGCAACGTCAGGGACATGAATGGCACTTCGGTTCTGTTTCTTTCACCGGGCTCAATCTGGTCAATGCCGCTCCGGTCGCCTATGCCCCCTTACTGCTGCTCTATGCGGCCTGGCTGTTCTTCCATCACACGCTGCTACCGCTATATCAGAGCGAGCAATATGGATTGTGGGCACTCTCAGCTTACTTAAGCGCCTGCGCCATTTTTTACAGCCCACCCTCGAGCACCGATCTGAAAGTCGCCGGCTGGTCCACGCTATTCTGGCTGACGCTGTGCGGCATCAGCGCCTGGCTGTACCTGCACTTTCAGCGCGGTCTGCTATAACATCATGACTACCCAAGGATAACCATGAACACCACCAACTTCAGCACCTGCGATTTATGCGACGCCAATCTGGAACAATTAAGTCTGGGTGGCGTCACCGTCATGCCACCAATCTTTGGACATTGGGGCAAAGCCACACGCTTTTCCGGCCGCGCCACCACACTGCAGGTATTTGAAGATAACGTCATGGTACGCGCCGCACTCGAGCAACCCGGCCATGGTCAGGTGCTAGTCATCGATGGCGGTGCCAGCCTGCGCTGCGCCCTGGTCGGCGGACAGCTGGGCGCACTGGCAGAAAAAAATAACTGGGTCGGCATCATCGTCAACGGCTGTGTGCGCGACTCACAGGAACTCAACGCCTGTCAGGTCGGCATCCGCGCCCTGGCCCTGCACCCGCAGCGCAGCCAGCGCACCGGTGCCGGTGAACAGCACCATCCCGTCACCATCGCCGGCGTCACCATCACCCCCGGCGACTGGATCTATGCCGATGAAGACGGCATCGTGGTGGCACGACACGCACTGAGGTAAACACCACGTCATTCCCTGTAACCAGGTAGGGTGTATTAGCGCAGCGTAATACACCACTAACCGCGAATACACCACTAACCGTATTCCACCGCTTGGTGTATTACGCTGCGCTAATACACCCTACCTGCTGCACAAAAAGACGCTATACTCCCCCTTCCACCAGCCCGCGAAAACCAACCACACCTTAATGAAAACACCGAAACGCATACAACCACTGGTCGAAGAAGGGCTGATCGACGCCGTCATGCGCCAGTTAATGAGTGGCAAAGAAGCCACCGTGTATGTGGTGCGTTGTGGTGACGATATCCGTTGCGCCAAAGTCTACAAAGAAGCCAACCAGCGTAGCTTTCATCAAGCCGTGGCGTATCAGGAAGGTCGGCGGGTAAAAAACAGCCGCCAGGCACGCGCCATGGAAAAAGGTACCCGCTTCGGTAAAAAAATGGCGGAAGAAGTCTGGCAAAACGCCGAAGTCGACGCCCTGTACCGCCTCGCAGCTGCCGGTGTACGGGTACCGACACCGTATGTCTGTTTTGAAGGTGTGCTGCTCATGGAACTCGTCACCGATGCCGAAGGCAACGCTGCGCCGCGCCTGAACGATGTTGAATTCACCCACGAAAAAGCCCTGCAATTCCATACCCGGCTGTTGCGTGAAGTAGTGTTGATGTTATGCGCCGGGGTGATCCACGGCGATCTGTCGGAATACAATATTCTGGTCGATGAACACGGCCCGGTGATTATCGATTTACCCCAGGCGATCGACGCCGCCGGCAGCAGTGTCGCCGCCAGCATGCTCGAACGTGACGTCAGCAATCTGGCCAATTTTTTCGGCACCTTCGCCCCCGAACTGATCGGTAGTCAGTACGGACAGGAAATCTGGAATTTGTATCAGGCCGGCACCCTCACGCCCGACCTTCCCCTGACCGGCAAAGTCCCCGCCCCTACTGCACCGGTGGATGTGGACGCCGTGATCTCGGAAATCGAATCCGCCCGCCTGGAAGAAGAAGACCGGATCCGGCGACAGATGGAAATGCAAAACTAAAAGTAAGGTGTATTAGCCGCAGGCGTAATACACCAGACAGCAAAACAACGCGCAGACTCCTAGTTCAATACCTCAATACAAAACAACCCCCAGGGGCACTTCTGAAACCGCTGCGCCAGCGGCAGCTGTGCCATTTCTGCCATCCGGTCAGCATCATAAATAGCAAACAGCGGCCCCAGACCACCGATGGAGAGCAGTTCATTATCCATGCGGGTAGCCAGAATGTAGTTATGCAGCACCGACTGGCTGTAAGCCATTTCCGGCGCATAACCATCGATGCCGTGCAGGATAATCCGGGTAGTTGGGGTTTTGTGAATCTCGGCCACAGCCAGCACATCGGCGAGTCGCGGACCTGAAAAGGTATGCACCTGATCATCGTATTCCACCGTCGGACGGATTGCCACCTGCGGCAACTGTTCGAGCTCGTCCAGAGAGAAAGTGAAGCCGCGCTCAAAATGCAGTCCCAGCTTGTGCAGGTACTGGTCTTTGACGACATTCACCGGGCCACGGTTGCTACGGTGAATATCCCCCAGCAGAGTAAGAATAGTTTGCCCCGCGGTGACTGGAGCAACAGCCGCTTTGGCCGGAGCAATCAACGAGCCGGCAGCCAAACCCACAACAGTGGATAAAAATTGACGTTTGCGCATAAGAACATACCTCAAAAAAATACGGCATTTAAAATGGAGCATCCTGATGACACAAGACGGGATACACCCAGACCCGATTGAACCGCCCGCAGCCCCAACGTTGCGGCAGCTCATCCAGACAAATTTTGTGTAAAAAAGTTCCCGTTGACTTAAACTATTTTTTACAAGGCAAAAATGAAACGCCATCGCCTACGTAACCAAAGTTAAAATACGAATAATACATCGACAAACCATTAACTAACTTGTATGCTCAACAACTATGCATCCGGTCAATATTCAATGCTTGCCATGAATGGCGTAAACTAAAAAGAGGCAATATAGTTAAAAAATGAAAATACAAAAAGAAATTTTATCGCTGACCACGCTCAGATTTGTTGGCGCTTTTTATGTCTTTCTGTTTCACATAAACATGCGATGGCCTCTGGCAGACATAACTAGCATCGCAGGTAGGATTTTAGTCCATGGTGCCATTGGCATGAGTCTGTTTTTTGTTCTTTCTGGCTTCGTTTTGGCATATCGATTTAACGACGGCATTGAAAACATATACTCCTATGCATTCATGCGCTTTTCGCGAATTTACCCTGTTTATCTGATCGCAGCAATTTCAACACTCCCTTGGCTAATCTCTACTTTCTCAAACCTGCCTGCAGCACCCGGCTATTTAGTTGGTCGTTATGCTTATATTATTTTTGCCAATATCCTACTTGTTCAGGCCTGGATGCCACAGCTGTTCAGCTATTGGAATGACAGTGCCAGTTGGTCAATTTCTGTTGAAGCCTTTTTTTACGCGCTATTTCCATTCGTGCTTGAACCAATGAGAAAACTATCCAACAGAAGCCTGTATATTACGATCGCTATTTTTCTGCTGGCAACCTCTTTGCCAGGAATTTCCTATTTTCTCTTTCCCAATCCACCAGAAACCACCATTTTTTATGCGATTCCCATTTTCAGATTAGCAGAATTTCTCTGCGGTCTTGCATGTGGGCTGCTATATTCAAGAGGTATTCGGATTCGATTCCCCACCCTGGCAACCACGGTTAGTATGGCAATGCTTGGGACTTTTCTGGTTTATGGGCCCCAATTATGGGTAGTGACATTGAATTGGATTGTAGTGCCGACAGTAGCCGTGTTAATTTTCAGTTTTGCCTCTCTTAATAAAGGCATCCTGTTTCAACTGGCAACGAGCAGGCCATTCGTCAGTCTGGGTCACATCAGCTATTCGTTTTATTCCATCCAGACTTTGATTATTTATCTGTGTATAGATCACCACGATAAGCTGATATCTTATTTCCCACAATTGTCATCCAATTGGAAATTCTTCCTCTTTGCCTTCATCACACTGACAATCATGGCATCAATTTCTTTTTATATCCTTGAGGTAAATCTTCGTGATTACATGAATAAAATCTGGAGAAAGAAGAATAATCGCCTCAGCGCATCCAAGAATATTTCTGATACTGCAACATGAAATGTATGCGGTGACGTAGAGCCGGTGGGTGCGAGACTTTATGTGACCGTACGGGATGTAATCTACGATACTTTTGCATTGCCATTTGGCGCCACTATGCCCTCCTGCGACCCGGGATGCCGCTGGAAAATAAATAGTCTCAGAATTGGCCCGTGAAACCGGCATCACGTAGCAAACACTTTATACTTGGCGCCGTAAGCTTAAGAATCAGGGAATAGCCGTGCCAGGTCGGTTGACAAACGCCGAGTATCTACAAAAGTCACTGTGATTCAAATTGCAGTCAAATATTTTTAAGAATTTCAGTCCTTTTTCCTTCAAACTCATCTTGAGAAATCAAACCTTTTTGAAAAATTGAATGCAGTTGTTCTAGTCTAACTTCATTATTTACAATCTTTGATTGTAAATAATTTGATTCTGAATCTGTGACTTTGTCGGTTTTGGAAAAATATTTCAAACCTAACGTCTTCTTTGAAAACATGGAATTTAAGTAGCCAACCAATATTTTCGATGCAATCAAAAGTGGATACTCAACACAGCGATAAAGAATAATTGATGCAAAAATTGAAGCTAATACATTTAGTAAAACAAAAAGTACAGCATTTAGCTGTATGGAATAGATCACTAAGAAAAATGGCAATGTCGTCACAATTAACCAGTGGGTAAGATAAAGACTATAACTGGCATCCCCAAGAGACACGAAATACTTATGAATTTTTATTTTTCCTTCAGAAAATAGAGCCAAAGAAACCATACTATATGCTATACCACCCCAAACGATAGGCCTGAATAATGAGTGCTCGAACAAATTTTTAAATTTGTAAAATATAAATAAATTAATTGCATTAGTTAAAACAAATAAAATAAAAGTGAATTTTAAAGATAGTTTTTCATGAGACCAAACAGAGTAAAGCAATACCCCATACCCGAATTCAATCATCAATGGATTGAATAAAACATTGAATAAAGAGTAAGTAATTGGAGCTTTTAATAAGTATGAAAGCAAAGTAATTGTGACAATAATTGCAAAGCTATTTAATCGATTTACTCCAAACGCAATAGTTGCAGAAATAAACACATAAAACCAAAACTCATAGATAAGAGTCCAGCCAACACTATAGATAGGACCGGATGAAAAATTTGTAAACGTAAATGATCTAATAATAGTTTCAGCATCAATATTTGAAAACTTATAATTGGGTTGAAGCCAAAATGGACACGGATCCGCCCAAGATGGACAATTGACAGATATAAAACTTAAATATATTGATAAGACCAAAAACAACCAATATAGGGGCACAACCCTTAATATCCGCTTGATTAAAAAACTTGCTGCATTTCCTATCCCATATTTTGTATTTTTTGCAATATAAAACATGATGAAGCCAGAAATTACGAAAAAAATATCAACTCCAATAGCTCCAAAACCAAAAAAATCTTCTTTAATTCCTGCTCCACTAAATTGAGACATTGGGACATGTGCAAATACAACCAAAAATGCGGCTAAGAATCTCAAAACTTGAATATTTTTAAGTTCTTTTTGAGTGCTGTTATTCATCTTATCTAATCCCAACAATGAAAGATATTGTGCTTCTGGACGTGCTGCGCTATTTTTAACGTTAGCCGAATCCGTCTGAGCTGAGGCTACCGTGTTTCATACGACTTCGATTAAACAACCCTACAACTACATTAGGAGTCTGCGCGACAGAAGGATTTCAGACAAATTTCAGGCCTTTTCTGGGGTCGCATTGGCCTAAATATATTTAACGCCCTATTTGTGCCACTTCGATTGATTAATAACGAAATTTTATCGCATCAAGCTTTTTATCATCTAGTTTGCACATAACAATTGAATTCATTGCAATTCTATAATTCACGTGCTATTAAGTTGCAGTGACAATTTTCATACAATTACCTGACCGATAGTTTTTCCTGACAATACGCAGATCTATATTAATATCATCGGGTAGTCCCTGTTTAATTACTACTTGTTATCAAACTTTTTTGAATTAAATTTAGCTGATCTATCTTATTAAGGCGTGTTTTTGGTTTGTTTTCCGTTTTATCTAAACATTTCTTTTCTGTGTAGGCAGTCGAGGTTTTAAGGGGAGCGCAGCGAATCCCCTCCCTCAAGATGATAGATTTATTTTTATTTGAACGAAGTTACACGGTTAATATGTAATATAGGGCGACTTTCATTGTCTTAATGGAATTTCGCAGATGTACTTAATCCTTTGAAAAATGAATAAAATTTTAATGCAATATTTGAAGGTAATCCTTAGCGTACGGGGAATAAGGATTCCATTCCATTTTCTTAAACTATTTTCAGTTATATTCAGATGCATTAATGCGTAATGCCATCCCGCCGGATAACTTTTAAAAAAGTCAGCAACAAAATTTTAACGTCGAGCAAAAAGCTGCGATGCTCAAGGTAATAGGCATCGAGCTTCACTTTTTGCGGAATTGGCAATTCATCGCGTCCATTAATTTGCGCCCAGCCAGTTAAGCCCGGCAACAAGGTATGCACCTGCTGCTCAGTACGCAAACCGATCAAATCATCCTGATTATATAAAGCCGGACGTGGTCCTACAAAACTCATATCTCCACACAAAATACTCCATAACTGCGGCAATTCATCCAGACTGGATTTACGCAAAAAAGAGCCTATCGGTGTTAAATACTGATCAGGATTCGTCAGCAAATGCGTCGCTACCGCAGGCGTTTCGACCTGCATGGTTCTGAATTTGGGCATGCGGAAAATTTTATTATCCTGCCCCAACCGGTCAGACCAGTAAACAACCGGCCCGCGCGAGGTTAGTTTCACCAACAAAGCCACCAGCAAAACCGGAATGAGCAAAAGCAGCAGTGCGGACAAACACAAGAACAAATCAAATAATCTTTTCATATTTCCCTGACGATCGAACAATACCTATCTATACCAACAAAACAATTAACTGAAAATTTCATTCAGCCAGCAACGCAGACTGTATTTTGCGTAAACTGACTGATCTGGCATCACATACGGCGACTGAATAAATTCGGCCGGAATGACCGGCATTAACCTGTCGACTACCAACACATTTTTCGGACAATAAAAATCATAATTCACCACATCCGGGTTAGTGGTGATTATTTTTTTTTGCGCGCCTAAACTTTCAATCGTACGCATCGTCAGGCCAGACTGACGTGGGTGATGAATATCGATCATAATCTTGCAACGCGCAACCAGGCTCAGCGTTTGTGACGTATCAAGAGAATTCCACTCAACATCATTCCAGGGGACCAGACGAAACTGAGCATCAAAAATTTTACGCAGCAAGAATACCCAGCGACTCTGATAAAAAAAGTACGCAAATAATTTCACCTGCGGCATAACACGTTTGGCGCTCTGCCAGATCCGCTGCACCACCGCATAGCGGTCAGAATGAATCGATCCCAAAAACAATAAATCAATCACTTCATCCTGCTGGATAACTGGTTGATGCACAGCCAAATCCTCATATGCCCGAACATAAAACAAGGGCAAATGCCTGACCTGATTATCCTGACAGTCACGCCGGTCAAAACTGTATACCTTATCGAAACAGGCAAATTTTTCTTTGCTGTTTTTAAAATTGGCCAGTGAATCCCATGAGTAATACAGGAAGCGTGCAAGCGGCTGCGATTGACGTAATTGCTCAATTCGTTGGGCTGAAAAAGCTTCACCCTTTATCACAAACACCACGTCGTATTGATAATCCCGGGCGTTGGCAATAATGCGGTCAAAGTAAGCATCGCTCAACGTCGAGACTAATTCTGGGCGAAAACGAATCAACGCCTTCATGAACGACGATGAAGCTGGCCTGTCATCGTACCAGTCTACGTCACAACCGATCAATTCCAATTCATGTTTGATCGCTTGTTCATAACCAAAAAATTTTGGAGCAATAAAAAGTACCCGCATACCCTTAGCTATCATAGCCCACCATGTGGTTGAACAACTTGCGCAGGAATTCCGACTACGGTCGCACCTGCAGGCACATCCTGAAGCACGACTGCATTAGCACCAACCCTGGCTCCATCACCCAGCATCACCCCACCCAATACTTTAGCGCCCGCACCGACAATCACATTACTGCCAACAACCGGACGTGAAGCATCCGTAAACACCAGATCGATTTCGCGTGCTCCGAAGGTCACATTATGATAAATCGTGGCATTGGCACCGATCGTATGCGCACCGATTACCGTACCCTGGGTGTGAGGAAAATACAGTCCTGGGCCAATGTCGCAGCGCACGGCAATTTCCAGTCCAAAAAAAACAAAATTAAACAGTGAAAACAGTTTTGCCAGCGGAGATAAACCATGCTGATAACACCAGTGCGACAAGCGAAAGACCACCACTGGCATAAACCGGGGCGAGAAGGACTTGAGCAGCAGGCTCCACATCCCCGGCTTCCTGTCGGGTTGGCCGCCCACGGCAAACTGACGCACCAGATCAGCAAAGAGAAGTTCTTTCAGAGTCATGACATCATCTTGCGTTTTTTAAGTTCGTCATTAGCCTTATCCAAACCATCTTCCGGCAAGGGTTGCGACAATACCCAACTGGCAAATTCGGCTATTCCCTGCTTTAAGGACATGGCAGGGACAAAATTCAACTGGGTTTTAATTTGCGTCAAATCAGCATAACAATGCCGGATATCGCCCAGACGATATTGACCGGTGACATGCGGACGTACCGAACCCCCCAGTGCATCGACGAGCAAATTGGCGATCTGCATCACTGAGGTCGGCTCACCCACGCCGACATTGAAGGTACGGCCATTGGCGGCATCATTTTCCAACGCCAGCATCAATGCCTGCACCACATCATTCACATGCACAAAATCCCGGCTTTCGGCACCATCTTCAAAAATCGGTAATGGCATGCTGCGACGAATCCGGGTAGAAAAAATCGACAAAATACCGGTATACGGATTATTAAGTGACTGACCGGCGCCATACACATTTTGAAACCGCAAAATAGCCGTGCCGATACCGAGCGAATCACCAGCGATACGAATCAAATCTTCCTGGGCATATTTGGTCGCCGCATAAATGGAGGCCGGACTCGGGCGAGCTGATTCAGGAGTTGGAATCGCGCTGATCTTGCCTTCGCACACCGGGCACAACGGGTCCCATAACGACTCCTGTAATTGCAAAGCCGAACGCGCACCCGGATAAACCTGACCATGAACCGGACAGTGGTAGGCACCTTCTCCGTAAATGGAGCGTGAGGTCGCCAGTACGATTTTTTTGACCGAATGCGCATTGTTGGCCAAAAAATCCAGCATCTGCGCTGTAGCCTGGCTGTTGACCGCATTGTAGTGGGCAATCTGATACATCGATTGCGCCGTGCCGGTTTCCGCTGCCAGATGAATAATGGCATCCACATTCCTGAGCGCTCCAGCCAGTGCGTCCTGATCACGCACATCACCACGAATAATTTCAATTCCCGGATCAGACAGAACTGCGCTGCCAACCACAGGAATCACGCCATGAATCTGGGGCGACAAATTATCGAACAGGCGCACAGCATGCTTTCCTTCGCGACGCAGGGAAAGTGCAAGATTAGTGCCGATGAAACCAAGACCGCCGGTAATTAAAATATTCATAATATCAGTCAGATTTTTGACGCATAAACATAGCGATAGGAACGATCAGGATAAGACCACCACTAAAGATCATAGGGGGCAATGAATTTATACAGAGATAAAATAATGAAATATAAAACACACATTTAATCGGAATATTATTCGATATAGCTAAAATTCTCACAATCAAAGCGAGAACGGCAGCATATAAGATTACTCCAAACCATGAAAAATTTACGTAGGCATCAATAAAATACACCGTATTCGAGGAGCCAGTTCCGGTCGCATTTTGTCCCCATTGAAACTCAAATACATCTCTTTCCAAATTAATTTTTGGAACACCTGTTACCGAGGCGATTATGCCTACCGAAGATCCCAGAACATATTTTCCACCAAGCACCGAATCCTGAAATTTAAGCCAATCAATCGCTGTTGCGTATGGAATCCAAAAAATACGATTAGCAATATAATGGAGTTGGCTTTGGCCTGTAAATAATTGATAGTTCTCCGGAATTGCATTAGCACCTCCAACCAACTCTTCATTTTGACTGCTTGCGCCACCTCTGGATAAAAAAGAAACTGCCGCAATAAACATAATAAGAAAAATAATCAGCCGGAAAAATTTATTATTTTTTTGCGTGTTTACCATCAATATAATGATGGGAACAATCGCCAATACAGCTACACTTTTTTCCAGTGTTAGCGCAAGGCAAAACAAAAATAATCCCAAAAAATGAAACCTCAATTTATGTTTAGTATAAAACAAAGAGGTAAGAGAATACGGAATTAAGGCCATGATAAAAAACGCATTGATATACGGAATAACACTTTCCCAACCTTCTCTGGTCCGCAGAAACATTTCCCGATTTTGTGCTAACTCATCAATACTCGCTCCTTTAAACACCATAAATAACGGTATTTGCTCTGACGTCAAAATGGCATACAAAATGAGTGCAAAATATAGTGTAAAGATAAAATAAGAATGCGAACCAACATCAAAGGCTAATTTATTGATGTTTTTTATCATTGATGTAAATTTCTGATTGCTGAAAATAAATTTAAGAAAAAACAAATAAGAAAAAATCGAAGTCAAAGCAATGGAAATAAATAAAAAGGCATAGGGCAATTCATATTTATAAAAACCAATAATGCTTTGAGGAAGATAAAAAAATGCAAGTACCCATAAATGAAAATAGGGCATTTTTTTTAAATTGAGCAAATATTTCATTTTTTATTTTGAAATTATTTCAAATGATATTTATAAACATCGAGTAATTTCCCCGTCACTGCCGAAACCAGCGGAATCGAAGCCAGCGCATATAACATTTTGTACTTATATTGCGCTTTATCTAAATCCATACTTTGTTTAAATAACGATTGGGCTAATTTTCTTTTGGCTTTTAATTGTCTGAATCCTTCCCCTGCGATATACCGGGCTTTCGCTTGATTGCAAAAAGGAATCAAATCAGTCCGCAATGGAAATTTTTCAATAAAAAAATCAACATTGCTTAACGACTGGTTCAACAATTCTAATGTTCTGTCGCTGGCTCCATAACCGTGTTTGCGATAGCGTGCATATGTGCCCTCCAATTTTTTTATTTTTCCCTTCATGGCAAGTTCGAGCATAAACAGCCAATCCGACACCATGGGCAACCTGGCGTCATAGCCGCCATCTGGAATGGCAGAGGCGCGATGCATCAGTGACGAGCCACCTGGAATGCCTAATTTCACTAACATATCCTCAATCGTCAGTATGTCATTGGCTGGATCTTGATTGGTGACAAACAGCGTTTTGCCAGTCTGATGCTGAAACACATCGACTGAATGATAGGAAAGACACACCTCCGGGTCGGCAACGAAAAGCCGCACTTGCTGTGAAATTTTCCCGGGAAGAAAAACGTCGTCGCCACCCAATGCGGCAATTAACTCCCCGCTACAGGCTTTTAATGCGGCATTGCAGTTTCCTGTAATGCCGAGATTTTTTTCATTTAATACCAACACAAATTTACCAGGATACTCGCGCTCATAGGCTTTTAACACCTCTTGCGTGCCATCTGTAGAGGCATCATCAGCAACCACTATTTCTAAATTTTCATAATCCTGCGCCAATACGCTGTCTATGGTTTCATTAATCAAATGCTTTTGATTAAAGGTGACAATCATTACCGAGACTTTGGGAAAGTTATTCATAGAATTCAACGTGATTTTTATAAGTTGGTAATATAAGACAAACCAAGCAGGCTACAAAAACCTGCCATCCAAATGAAAAATAAGTTGCCAGGAATGTTTATATTAAATTTCTTTTTGCAATATAAATATGTGTATAAAAAATAGCCGGCATAGAGTGTCATAAAAATAACCCCTATCATTTCTATGTCCGCATGCAATGAAAACGCAACATAGGCGGAAACAGACAGCCCCACATTCCACAAAAGTTCACTGATGACATACGGTTTTAAATCAGCATAGGCCAGCATCGGCATTGCCATGACCCAGGAAGAAATTTTAAAATAATCGCCCAACAACATCCAACGCATTACATGGATAGCCGGAGTAAATTCTTTGGAATAGAGAATAACGACTATCCAGGGCTTGAACAACATCACAAATAAAATTAATGGAAATGATGCATACGTTGCAAATCGAAAGTATTGTTCGATGAGTTTGTTTCTTTCAATGGCGTTATCTTTCAGCATGCCTAAGGTTGGAAGATAATAAGCACTGAACGAACTCAAAATCAACATGACATACGTCATACTTAAGGTCCATGCGGCATCAAAAATACCGGCAACCGCATAGCCATCAAATTTGGCAATAATAGAGCGGACAATTAAGACAGAACCTGTTCCTATGAGCCCGACAATCAAGGTCGCCAAACCTACCTTGATAAATTCACGACTTACCGCACTGCGATTAATCTGCCGCATGCCTTCGGATAACAACACCAGCCATTGCCGTTTCCAGCAAAAATAAAGCGCGCAAACAAATCCGGTACAACTGCTCACACTGAGCAAAACTAGGTAGCCTGGACCGCTTGTGCTCTGACGCATCAACCAGGCAAAAACGGCCAAACTGATTCCGGTTGCTATTTGCACCAGCGAGAGTAACCCGATGGCGCGATAACTATTAATAATCCCCGAAAACAACAAGCTGCCGCTGGCAAAAAAAACTGGAACAGCAATCCACTTGATTAATAAAGCTGCGTTATCCAAGTCTCCAAAAATCCACCGCCCCAACCAGGAAGATGCGAGTATCAGCACCAGGCAAACCAGACTGGTAACCAACAAAACCGAGCGGGAAATGACAGAGATATGCGCTAGCCGTTCATCCTCGTTTTTATCGGACAGGCTCTGCACAATAGCGGCCTGTCCACCAATACTGCCAACAATAGCCGCCGTTTGCTGAGTTTGACGCAATAATGAAAATAACCCGACTCCGGCAGGACCGGAAAATAAGGCAATGATTTTAATCGCGATGGCAGACGAAATTAAATTGATAAAAGTGCCGGCACTCGATTTTGCTGCAATGAGTATAAGCTTTCTCATCGAAACTTATTCACAGCATCTACAACCAACTCAGCCTGATACTTATGCAAATGTGGATAAATGGGCAAACTCACTACCTGATTATGGATTTCCTCTGCCACCGGAAATTGGCCTTTCACATAGCTCAATTCTGCATATGCAGGCTGCAAATGGGGAGGGACTGGGTAATGTATCACCACCCCTATTCCTTTATCCTGCAGGTATTTACTCAAGGCATCCCTGTTGGCAAAGCGCACAACAAATAAGTGCCATGACGGTTCAATTCCATCCGGCACCGTTGGAAGAACAAGCAACTCGTTGTTTATCCCATTCAGATATAAGTCTGCCACTTCTTTGCGGTGATTATTCCAGGCAGTTAATTTTCGCAATTTAACCCGCAAAAAAGCGGCCTGAAGTTCGTCCAAACGTGAATTGAATCCTTTGACCTCATTGATATATTTAACCTGAGATCCATAATTTCGCAAAACTCTCAGCTTATCAGCCAGATCATCATCATTGGTCGTAATGGCACCGGCATCACCCAACGCGCCCAAATTCTTACCAGGGTAAAAACTATGGCCAGCGGCATCCCCCAAACTGCCAGAGCACCTCCCCTTATAGAGCGCGCCTTGCGATTGCGCCGCATCTTCAATCACCTTCAGATCATGTCTGGCTGCGATGGCGTTAATAGCGTCCATATCTGCTGGCTGACCATAGAGGTGCACAGCCATGATCGCTTTGGTACGCGGAGTTATTGCTGCTTCAATGAGCTTCGGATCAATATTATAGGTCAGCAAATCCGGCTCTACCGGTACAGGAGTTGCTCCCGCATAGGAAACTGCCAGCCAGGTAGCGATGAAGGTGTTGGATGGAACAATCACTTCATCACCGGCACCAATGCCGTAAGCACGCAAAATTAAATGTAACGCATCCAAACCATTACCAACTCCGATGCAATGCTTAACATGGCAATATGCGGCATACTCCTGTTCAAAGGCTTGTAGCTGATTCCCCTGAATGAACCAACCACTGTCCAATACGTCGTTAAATGCCTGTTGAAGTTCAGCGCGTAATTCCTGGTGCGGTGCCTTTAAATCGAGAAAGGGTATATTCATCATTTTAAATAACGTTGGAAGCGACAGATTGGCCATGTGCATGGGCAACCTCGACGAATTCTTCGTAGTTGTGATAATAGTCTTGTTGATCGTAGACGGTGGACGCAAGAACTAAACACACGGCTCCCGATGAAAAATTTTCGACTTCGCGCCACATCATTTTGGGAATGTACAATCCATGATAAGAACGATTCAGATGCACTTTTTTTCGCTCGTAACCATCATCAATGATCACATCAAAACTGCCGGACATGGCAATTATTACCTGTTGTAATTCTTTATGACCATGTCCCGCTCGTGAAGATCCGCCGGGCACATCATAGAGATAATAAACACGTTTAATTTCAAATGGAATATGCACTCCACTCTCAATAACGGACAGATTTCCCCGCGGATCCATATACTTGGGGAAATCAATTATTTTACTGTTGGCAATCATAAATATCATTCTTTATTAAAAATTCAATTCATCATCTGGTCATTACGTCATACATAATTTCAGGCACGTTTCCCAATCAGGGGGGGTAAAAAAACTGCGTTCGAATTTAGCGTTTGATAAAACAGAATAGACTGGACGAGGCGCAGGCAATGGATACTCCACAGCCCGTATTGGTATAACCGCAGGTTTTTTAAGCAACGCCGACTGCTGCACGATCGCCTCTGCAAACCCAAACCAGGATGTGTCATTCTGCCCCGTCAAATGGTAAATTCCCGAATGCACATCCCACCACTCCTGATCCAACTGACTGCGCAAGCCCTGGGCAAGAATAAAACTGGTCGCTTCTGCTATCGAACGACTCCAGGTTGGCCCACCAAACTGATCCGACACAATCCGCAACTCGTCGCGTTCCTGAGCAAGCCGCAGCATGGTTAATAAAAAATTTTTCCCGCGCATGCCATACACCCAACTAGTGCGAAAAATAAAATGAGACACTCCACTGGCAACGACAGCCAGTTCACCAGCGAGCTTGGTTTTACCATAGACGTTTATCGGACAGGTAGGATCAGACTCAAGGTAAGGTGAATTTTTTCCCCCATCAAACACATAATCGGTTGAATAGTGAATCATGGCTGCACCAAGCTTTTTAGCCTCTTCCGCGATCACACCCGGTGCAATGCCATTAATCAGCATGGCCAGCTCAGGTTCTGTTTCGGCTTTATCGACCGCCGTATAGGCAGCCGGATTAATGATCAGATCCGGTTTAACCTGACGAATGACAGCACGCACCTGATCCAGATTGGCCAAATCCATTTGACTGCGATCGAGCGCAACTATCGTTCCCAGCCCCTGCAAACTGCGTTCAAGTTCGTAGCCGACTTGGCCGTTTTTTCCGGTCAATAAAATCGTCAGTGATTTGGTCATGCAAATACCTCGGCTTCTGCCAACAACTTGCCAGCCAGATCTTTACCAGAAAGTAACGGGACTATACCCACAGGCCACTCAATACCTATTGTCGGATCATTCCACAGTATGCTGCGCTCATGTTCCGGCGCCCAGTAATCAGTGGTTTTGTAGAGAAATTCTGCCGAATCGCTGGTCACCACAAAACCATGCGCAAACCCTGGCGGTATCCAAAGCTGACGTTTATTCTCGGCCGAAAGCACCACGCCTACCCAACGACCAAAATTAGCTGAACTTTTTCGCACATCCACCGCCACATCCAGCACTTCACCAGCCACAACCCGCACCAATTTACCTTGGGGTTGCTGTATCTGATAATGCAATCCGCGCAAAACATTTTTGGCCGAACGCGAATGATTGTCCTGCACAAAATTTGCGCTGACACCGGTGAGCTCAGCAAAGCGACGCTCATTGAAACTCTCAAAGAAGAATCCGCGCTCATCGCCAAATACTTTTGGTTCCAGGATGATGACTTCGGGCAGATCCGTTTTAATTGCCTTCATCTCACACTACCCTGTCTTTCAATAACTGTAATAAATACTGTCCATAGACATTTTTCTTGAGCGGCTGGGCTAATTTTTCCAGTTGCGCTGCGTCGATGTAGCCGCGTCGAAAAGCAATTTCTTCAGGACAGGCGATTTTTAAGCCCTGACGTTTTTCCAGCGTGGCGATGAATTGCCCCGCTTCCAGTAACGAATCATGGGTGCCAGTATCCAGCCAGGCCATGCCGCGCCCCATGCGTTCCACATTGAGTTGATTTTTTTCCAGATACACCCGGTTAACGTCAGTAATTTCCAGCTCACCACGAGCCGATGGTTTAATGTTGGCGGCAATGTCAGCTACCTGGCTGTCATAAAAATACAAACCGGTGACGGCATAATTGGATTTGGGTGCGGTGGGTTTTTCTTCAATGCTGATGGCGCGCTGTTGTGCATCAAACGCTACCACGCCATAACGCTCTGGGTCGGTTACGTGATAGGCAAAGACGGTCGCACCGGTTTCGCGTTGCGAGGCGGAACGGAGCTGGGTTTCAAAATCGTGGCCGTAATAAATGTTGTCGCCCAAAATCAAGGCGGATGGCGCATTGCCAACAAACTCACGCCCAATAATAAAGGCTTGCGCCAAACCATCTGGCGTTGGCTGGATGGCATAACTGAGGGCTATACCCCATTGACTGCCATCGCCTAATAATTCCTGAAAGCGCGGGGTATCTTGCGGGGTGGAGATAATTAAAATTTCGCGTATCCCGGCCAGCATCAGCGCGGTCAGCGGATAATAAATCATCGGTTTATCGTACACCGGCAGCAATTGCTTGGATACTGCCATTGTTACCGGATAAAGCCGGGTACCGGAGCCACCGGCTAAAATGATTCCCTTGCGCTGGGCTATTGGTTTTATATTGTCAGCGTTAATGCTCATGTACTTTCCCATCAATTAATTAAAGCGCCACGGTAATCGATTGTGATTTACCCTGACTTCCTTTTTATTCTACCGCCTTGTCACTGGCATCAAAAAAAGTTACACGTACAGCATAGCGCAATTCCTTATCGCGCCAGACAGCCCACAGCCCAGCCAAAATCAAACCAACTAACAGACCAAGGAGAGCAATCACGGCAAGATAGCGTGATTCCGGTTTGTAGGAGACATAAATTTTATCGAGGATTTTGGTATTAAAGGTCCTCGACGGACTCAACTGTTCTTCGAGGGCATTTTTTTGATCGTTCAAATTACGTAATTCACTGTCGCTGATTTTTAACATATTGGCCAACAATATGCTTTCAGAGAATTTTTTATCGATCATTGCTGATGTTTTTATTTGGGAAATCGGCTCTAAAATAGTTTGACGCTCAGATTGAATTTTGGCGAGATTATTATTCACTTCACCCAGATTTTTTGTTAACCGTGAAACCTGAGGAATCAGTAATTGTTCATGTTCTTTTTCGATAATGGAAAACGAAGTTTGCAGGTTGTGAATCGCTTCATCCTTGGAAAAACCATTGACAGACATTTCAATGAAATTCCCCCCCTTGGCTGCCACCCCGGTAAAAGAGGAATTGATTAACTTGGTCCTGGGGTCGTCGTTGATATCCTGTGGCAAATTGAGTAAATCCAACATTTGTGCAACAAACCCTGAAAACTTCATCCGTTGTACAACATTATTAGGATCCATTAACAGGGTAGACGAATTCCCCACCTGCCCGATTTGCATCAACAAATTCGCTTTCCACTGCAGCGGGCGCAAAAACCCTGCTCCAAGTGCAAGCGCAGCGCAGATAATTCCTGACAGGACAAAGCGCCATACGTGGCGTTTAAGGCTAAAAAAAAGGGAAATTTCAGGATCTTTAGACATGGCTGATTCAAAGGCATTCATAAAAAAGGAAATCGATTAAACAGCTAGAAATATTATGAAATTGCATTGGCATTACCACCATGCCGGATTTTACATGGAAATTGCAAAATTACATTGAAAATAAATTAATGCAATATGCGTTCACCCTGACTGTGAAGCTGTATCAGTGCCAAATTAATGGTTTGTTGGTTGCGTTTAAATTCTTCACTCCACACCATATCCTTGA
The DNA here is from genome assembly GCA_903862415.1 of uncultured Oxalobacteraceae bacterium. GTDB lineage: Bacteria > Pseudomonadota > Gammaproteobacteria > Burkholderiales > Burkholderiaceae_D > Solimicrobium. The sequence continues at coordinate 22,430 of CAIOYD010000003.1, forward strand.
TGCCACACTGCGGCTGGTATTCTTTGACCGCTTCCAGCAACAAAGTGCGCACTTCTTCAAAGGCAAAGCGCTGACAGGCATCATCGAGTTGATCTAAAATCAGCTGCAATACTGGCCAGGTCAGTTTGTTTTCCTGGGCACGCATGATCAGGGGATGCTCGGTGCCATCGACGTTTTCGCCAATCAGCAATTCTTCGTACAGTTTTTCACCGGGACGCAAGCCTACATGCTGGATATCGATCGCTTTGCTGTCGGTACTTTCTGACTTAAGCTGCAAGCCACTCAAACGTATCATGCGTTCGGCCAGATCGATAATTTTTACTGGCTCCCCCATGTCGAGCACAAACACATCACCGCCCTCAGCCATAGCACCGGCCTGCAAAACCAGTTGCGCTGCTTCCGGTATGGTCATGAAATAACGGGTCATGTCCGGATGAGTCAGGGTGATCGGACCGCCGGCCATAATCTGGCGTCGGAACAGCGGCACTACCGAACCGGACGAGCCCAGCACATTACCAAAACGCACCATACAAAAGCGGGTGGCGGATTTTTTTTCGGCAAACGCTTGTAAAATCAGCTCGGCCAGACGTTTAGTGGAACCCATCACATTGGTTGGACGTACAGCTTTGTCGGTGGAAATCAACACAAAATTGGCCACCCCGGCATTCATCGCTGCGCGCGCAATGCTTAAGGTGCCGAACACGTTATTGCGTATGCCTTCGATCGGGTTTTGCTCCACCAGCGGCACATGTTTGTACGCTGCGGCATGGTAGACGGTTTGCACCGCAAAGGTGGTTAAAATTTTCTGGCATTTGGCGGCCTCCAGCACCGAGCCTAAAAACGGCATGATATGGGTTTCCAGCGCGTGCAACTCTTTCATACCCGAGAGTTCTTTTTCGATGGTGTACAAGGCAAATTCGGACATTTCCAGCAAAATTAAGCGCGCTGGTTTTTGCATTAAAATCTGTCGGCATAATTCGGAACCGATTGAACCACCTGCACCACTCACCAGCACGGTTTTATCGGTGATGCAGGCTGACATCAGCGCCACATTCGGCACCACCGAATCGCGTCCGAGCAAATCTTCAATTTCGATTTCGCGTACATCCTTGGAACTAAGTTCACCGTTAAGCAAATCACCGATAGGTGGTGTGACCTTGACTTTGACTTGCAGTGTTTCCAGTCGCTCCAAAATGGTTTTTTTGACTTTTTTCGAGATTGAAGGCATCACCAGATGAATTTCCTGCACCTGGTATTTTTTAACTAAAGCGGACAGATCTGCTGAGGAATAGACCCGGATGCCACTGATGAGTGTGCCCTGTAATTCTTTTTTGTCGTCGATCAAAAACATCGGCACATATTCATGGCTGGACTGAAACGCGGTCGCCATTTGCACCCCAGTCGGGCCTGCGCCGTAAATCGCTACCCGGGGGGCATTGTGGTTATGGCTGAGCTGCAGCAGATAAGAGCGCATTAAAAAGCGACTGGCCAGCATGTACATCATGGCACTGATCCAGAAAATTCCAAACACCGCGCGCGACACCACACTGATTTGTAAAAATACTGCCAGTCCCAACAAGGTCAGCACGGTGATGGTCACACCGTAGATCACCACATAGACTATTTTTTGATCAACAAAACGGATCACGGCGCGATATAAACCCAGACGGATAAAGACTGGCAAGGCCACCACGGGTGCGGCCAGAATGACGACTGCAAATTGCTTCAGCAGCGCGGCATCCACCACATCAAAGCGCATCGCCATGGCCACAACAAACATCAACGGCAAAAAAACTAAATCAGCGGCAATGGCTATCGCCTGTTTTTGCCGACGGGTTAATTTTAAAAAGAGGTTGATCATATCATTCGCCAAAAAGGTTACCTGACTGCGACCATAACGGCGCCGCAGCGTTCATGTACAAATCCGTACCGTGTAATCTATTACGCTAACCATTTAATTCTGGCGCAGTTCAACCGCATAGCCTGTCTGAAAAAATCAGGCGGCACGCTCTGCATAATTCTTTTCCACCCAATCCCGATACGAACCTGACTGCACATTGGCTACCCAGGCTTGATTATCCAGGTACCAGTTGACAGTTTTGCGGATACCGGTTTCAAAGGTTTCGGCCGGTTTCCAGCCCAGCTCACGTTCAATTTTGCCGGCATCAATGGCATAGCGGCGGTCGTGGCCCGGGCGGTCGGTGACGGTGATAATCTGTTCGCGATAGCTTTTGCCATCGGCGCGTGGTCGCGCTTCGTCGAGTAACTGACAAACAGTGTGGACGATGTCGATATTCGGTTTTTCATTCCAGCCGCCGACGTTGTACACTTCGCCGCAACGACCAGCCTGTAGTACCCGGCGGATAGCGCTGCAATGGTCTTTAACGTACAACCAGTCACGAATTTGCTGGCCATCGCCATACACAGGCAGCGATTTACCGGCTAAGGCATTGACGATCATTAACGGAATCAGTTTTTCCGGGAAGTGATATGGGCCATAATTATTGGAACAGTTGGTTGTCAATACTGGCAAGCCGTAGGTGTGGTGGTACGAGCGCACCAGATGGTCGCTGGCTGCTTTGCTGGCGGAATACGGGCTGTTGGGTTCATAACGGTGTTCTTCGGTAAAGGCTGGCGCGTGTTTGCTCAGCGAACCGTAGACTTCATCGGTGGAAACATGTAAAAAGCGGAAATCCTGTTTGGCTGGTTCGTCCAAACCACTCCAATATGCGCGCACGGCTTCCAACAAATGGAAGGTGCCAACGATATTGGTTTGAATAAAATCTTCCGGCCCGTGAATGGAACGGTCAACATGGCTTTCAGCGGCAAAGTTAATCACCGCACGCGGCTGATATTGCTTCAACAGGCTGGCAACCAGAGCGCCATCGGCGATGCTGCCGTGCACAAAAACATGCCTTGCATCGTTCTCCAGACTGGCCAGGTTTTCGCGATTACCCGCATAGGTCAGTGCATCCAGATTGATCACAGCTTCATCGGTGCCGGCGAGCCAGTCGAGTACAAAATTGGAGCCAATAAAACCTGCTCCACCAGTAACTAAAATCATGATAATTTTCTTTTTTTATTGAAGAAATAGTTTTCAGGATAACTTGCCAGCAGCCGCCCATGAGCACGCGCCTGCATTTGGCAATTATGGCAATATTTTAGACTTTATAAATGATTCATGCTGCACCGCAATGTTGTTTATTGAAATTTTATTAAAATAATTAACAAAAAATAGTAATTTACTTTCCCTACATATCATTTATAGATGACAAAAATAGCAAATACAAGCCGCCTTTTGGTCAATGACTTATTAAATATATAAATTAATAACAATTACTTAAATAACATTTTAGTTCACAATATTTTGCATTCTAGTTCCTAAAACGGCAATTGCCTATGCCCTATTTTGGGCATTTTTCACAAATCAGAGTGCCAATACAATTGATTTTGATGAAATAGTGACTTATTTACAATAACACTGCGCCTGATTTATCGTTTTTATAACAAAAATCATTTTTAATATCATTTTGCAACTGATTTTGAAATAATGGTCCGGCATCGCACTTGTCGGACTGGGCGTGCTGATTCTGGGGTTTAAGCGTTAAAAAACCCGCTTCATCTGGAAGCGGGTTGAAAGGCGACTGACTTTATTTGCCGATTGCCTGACTGTTTTGATTTAACTGTTGATTCAGGGCTTTTTGATCCGTTTTGGTGAGATGGCCACCATCCTGTGCCTTCATGGCTTTCTTTTCGGCATTGATCGCCTTGTCGTTGGCACGCAGGCTTTGTGCCTGTGTCTTGGTGATTTCACCGCTTTTCCGCTCTGCGGTGATGCGCTCATTTTGATGTTTCAGCCGGTCGTTTACTTCAGCTACGCGTGGATGATTTTTATCGTATTGAGTCTCTTGTGCCATGACCGGAGCTGCTAACAGGCTGCCAAGAGTGGTGATCATGGCTAACATTAATGTAGTACGTATGGCGATTTTCATTTTTATTCCTTATTGAGTGACATTTAATCGGCTTGGTTATTTTTACTTTACTGCATGTCATTTATTTCGACATGCTCCCTTAACGCCACCCTGGTTTGCGCGGATGACGAGCATTACAAATTATTGCAACTGGTTAAATTAATGTACAAACGGACATTTCCAGTGCCAACGCCATCGTTAATGTTATTTAATTAAGTTTTATGAGCCTTTCACGATAATATTCAATCTGGCTGCGCGAGTAATCTCATCTCGGAGGGAGAAAACATTTATAATCAACGGTTTGATGCGTTTTCCGAGATAACTATGCCGATTTATGCGTACCGTTGCACTGAGTGTGGTTTTGCCAAAGATGTCTTGCAAAAAATGTCGGACCCTTTACTCACCGACTGCCCTTCCTGTGGAAAACCAGAATTTAAAAAACAGGTGACGGCTGCCGGGTTTCAACTAAAAGGTTCGGGCTGGTATGCCACCGATTTCAAAGGTGGCTCGGGTGGCACTTCAGCTGCAGCACCTGCTTCGGCCAAGTCTGACGCCCCGGCACCAACTTCAGCACCGGCGGCAGGCAGTGGTTCCGAGAGCAAATCAGGTAGTTAATACTGGAGCATCATGTTGAGAAAATATTTCATTACCGGATTGTTAATTCTGGTGCCGCTGTCGATTACCCTGTGGGTTATCAATTCTGTGATCGGCGTCATGGATCAGTCGCTACTGCTGCTGCCGCCACAATGGCGACCAGAAAATCTGCTTGGCCGCCACATTCCGGGGGTGGGCACGATACTGACGTTACTGATTATTTTTGTCACTGGTTTGCTGACCAAAAATTTTATCGGCAATTATGTGATTGAAGGCTGGGAGTCGCTGCTGAACCGGATTCCAATTGTCAATTCCATTTACTCCAGCGTTAAACAGGTCTCCGATACGCTATTTTCTTCGGATGGCAATGCCTTTCGTACTGCCGTGATGGTGGAATATCCGCGCAAGGGCATGTGGACGATCGCCTTTGTCACCGGCGTTCCAAGTCAGGATGTGCAAAAGCATTTGCAGGGCGAGTATGTCAGCATTTATGTGCCGACCACACCGAATCCGACCTCGGGATTTTTTTTGATGGTGCCCAAAGCCGACGTGATTGAACTCGATATGAGTGTCGATGTAGCACTCAAACATATCGTCTCGATGGGTGTAGTTGCTCCGGAAACCAATACAGTCACCAAAACGCTATGCTAAGTTAACACCACAACCAAAAACACTACAGCTTTTTATCTATTAACCGGCCATGCCGGGAATATCCAGCACTAACCAAGGAATCATGATTATGTCGATGCGAACAAACTACTGCGGCCAGACTACCGAAGCCGACCTGAACAAGACCGTCAGCTTATGCGGCTGGGTACATCGCCGCCGCGATCACGGCGGAGTGATCTTTATTGATTTACGCGACCGCGAAGGTCTGGTACAGATTGTTTGTGCCCCTGAACAGGCTGACGTGTTTGCCGCCGCCGAATCGGTGCGCAATGAATTCTGCCTGCGCGTGACCGGTGTGGTCAGAAACCGTCCTGAAGGCACCGTCAACACTAACCTGAAGTCCGGCAAAATCGAAGTGCTGTGCCAGGCTCTGGAAGTACTCAACGCTTCAGTGACGCCGCCGTTCCAGCTCGATGACGACAATCTGTCCGAAACTACCCGTCTGACCCACCGCGTGCTCGATTTGCGCCGTCCGCAAATGCAAAATAATTTGCGCCTGCGTCACAAGGTCACCATGGAAGTGCGTCGTTATCTGGACAATCTGGGCTTTATCGACATTGAAACCCCGATGCTGACCAAGTCCACCCCCGAAGGCGCACGCGATTATCTGGTGCCTTCACGTGTGAATGCCGGACAGTTTTTTGCGCTGCCACAATCACCGCAGTTATTTAAACAGTTGCTCATGGTGGCCAATTTTGACCGCTATTACCAGATCACAAAGTGCTTCCGCGATGAAGATCTGCGCGCTGACCGTCAACCTGAATTTACCCAGATCGACTGCGAAACCTCGTTCCTGTCGGAACAGGAAATCCGCAATCTGTTTGAAGACATGATCCGCCTGATTTTTAAAAATTGTCTCTCGGTTGAACTCGATCATCAGTTCCCGGTAATGCAATACAGCGAAGCCATGGGTCTGTATGGCTCCGACAAGCCGGATATGCGCGTCAAGCTGGCCTTTACCGAACTGACGGCTGTCATGCAGGATGTCGACTTTAAAGTGTTCTCGGGTGCCGCCAATATGGTTGGCGGCCGTGTGGTCGGTCTGCGCATTCCTGGCGGTGGTGCCATGCCACGTTCGGAAATCGATGCGTACACCCAGTTTGTGAGTATTTATGGTGCCAAAGGTCTGGCCTATATCAAGGTCAATGACAAAGCTGCCGGTCGCGAAGGCTTGCAGTCACCTATCGTCAAGAATCTGCACGATGTCGCTCTGGCGCAAATCATTGCGCTGACGGGCGCAGAAAACGGTGATCTGATTTTCTTTGGCGCCGACAAGGCCAAAGTGGTCAACGATGCCATCGGCGCATTGCGGGTCAAAGTCGGTCACAGCGAATTCGGCAAGGCTAATGGCTTGTTTGAGAATGTCTGGAAGCCGTTATGGGTGGTGGATTTCCCGATGTTTGAATACGATGAAGACAGCGCACGCTGGTTTGCCTGCCACCATCCTTTCACAGCACCAAAAGATGGCCATGAAAACCTGCTGGAAACCGATCCGGGCAGTTGTATCGCCAAGGCTTACGATCTGGTGCTCAACGGCTGGGAAATGGGTGGCGGCTCGATCCGTATTCATCAGGCCGATGTGCAAAGCAAGGTATTCCGTGCCCTCAACATCGATGCCGAAGAAGCGCAGCTGAAATTCGGCTTCCTGCTCGATGCACTGCAATACGGCGCGCCTCCGCATGGCGGACTGGCTTTCGGCCTGGATCGTATCGTCACCATGATGGCTGGTGCCGAGTCTATCCGTGACGTGATTGCGTTCCCGAAAACCCAACGGGCACAATGTCTCCTGACTCAGGCACCTTCGCCTGTGGATGAAAAACAGTTACGTGAACTGCACATCCGTTTGCGGGCTGCGGAACCGGTCATCAAGGCATAATTACGCTGCAACGCAAATAAAAGGCGCGCAAGTTTGACTTTCGCGCCTTTTTTGGTTACAACAAGCTCATGCCAAATCCATTCCCCGCTGCATTTAAAATTCCCGAATCCGTGTTAGTGGTCATCCATACGCCGGATTTACAGGTATTGGTCATGGAACGAGCTGGCCAGCCAGACTTCTGGCAGTCTGTTACCGGCTCCAAAGACACTCTGGAAGAAGACCTCAGTCTGACAGCTGCCCGCGAAGTGCGGGAAGAAACCGGTTTGCTCACAGAGCTGTACCAACTCAGCGACTGGCATCTGGTCAATGTGTATGAAATTTACCCGCTCTGGCGCCACCGCTATGCGCCGGGAATCACGCACAATACCGAACATGTGTTCGGCCTGTGCCTGCCACAGATCGTCCCCGTCACCCTGACCGAGCGCGAGCATACGCGCTACCGCTGGTTGCCGTATCAGGCAGCAGCCGACTGCTGCTTTTCAGCCTCGAATGCCGAAGCCATTCTGCAATTGCCGCAACGGTTAGTGCACGCATGAAACTGCACATTGCCACCTACAACATCCACAAGGGCGTGAGTTGGTTTGCCCAACAGCCACGTATCCACGACATGCGCACAGCACTGCATAGTCTGGATGCCGATTTGTTATTTTTACAGGAAGTCCAGGGACAGCACGACCGTCGCGCTGCGCGCCATGAACATTGGCCAGTTGAGGGGCAGCATGATTTTCTGGCTGGCGACCGACGTCAGGCTGCCTACGGCATGAATGCCAGTTACCAGCACGGTCACCATGGCAACGCGTTGTTAAGTCGCTTTCCGATTCTGCATCATCACAACAAGGATGTGTCCGATCACCGCTTTGAAGAGCGCGGCATCCTGCATTGCATCGTACAACTGCCGCAACAACAGCTGCATTGTTATGTCGTGCATTTTGGCTTGTTTGCCGCAGGCCGGAGGCGGCAAACCGATTTGTTAATTCAGCATATTCGCGACCAGACGCCGATTGATGCTCCCTTGATTATCGCCGGTGACTTTAATGACTGGCGCAATCATTTAAGTCCGACCATGCGTACTGAACTGGGTGTGCAAGAAGTGTTTGAACATCTGTCCGATCCCCAGTCGTTGCGCAACAATACGCCCAAAGCGGCCCTGACCTTTCCGGTTGGAGCACCATTTTTAGCGCTCGACCGTATTTATGTCCGCGGCCTGCAGATTAACTCGGCGCAGGTTTTGACCGGCTTACCCTGGCGCAGCCTGTCCGATCATGCACCACTCACCGCTGACCTGCAGTTGTAACACAACAAGGAATTTATGGGGTTACGTCACGATGTGCTGTACACCGAAAATAATCAGCTTGTGCTTTTGCACAGTGGTGCAGAATTTTTTCCTGCGCTTATTCAGGCTATCGACGCTGCCAGACATGAAATCTATCTGGAAACCTATATTTTCTCCGAAGATCTCACCGCCACACTGGTGCATGATGCCCTCAGCCGTGCGGCGCAACGCGGTGTCGATGTCCATGTGATTGTGGACTGGCTCGGTACCGGCAACGGTCGTGCTGCTTCGCTGGCGCAAAGTTTCGCGCTTACCGGGGTCAAGTTCCGCGAATTTAATCCGTGGTTTCGGCGCGGTGTTGCGCGCACCCACCGCAAACTGTTTACTGCTGACCAGCGCATCGCCATTATCGGCGGTATCAATATCAATCATGATCTGTTTGCCGAAGGTCAGAATAAACGCATACTGGCTTTTCCACGCTGGGATTTTGCCACCACGGTCACCGGACCACTGGTGGCAGACATTCACAATTTAATGGTGACGCAGTGGGAACGACTCGGGGTTCTGGAATGGCGCAAACGGCTGGCCATATTGATCCAAACCCGCCCGGGCACGGCGCACCCACATCAACCCATCGTGGCCGGACTGGCATTGCGGGATAACCTATTTTATCGCCGCACGATACAAAAAGCCTATTTGCATGCCCTCGGCAATGCCCGCCAACAGGTGTTAATCGCCACCCCCTACTTTGCCCCGGGCAGAAAATTTCGCAATGCCCTCATTAATGCCGCCCAGCGTGGCGTAAAAGTCACACTGCTTGTCGGCTGTGGCGATTTTCAACTCCAGGATGCCGTTACCCATTCTTACTACCCCAAATTGTTGGCCAAAGGGGTACGCGTCGTCGAATATCGCAAATCCCAGCTGCATGCCAAAGTTGCTGTTATCGATGGCAACTGGGCCACCATCGGTTCAAGTAACTGCGATGGCCTGAGTCTGTTTGTCAATCAGGAAGCCAATCTGCTGATCAAAGATCGTAACTTTTCAACCACACTCTACAACGCCATATGGGAAGGAATCCGCGATGGAGTTGCGATAGATCTGGCGGATTACAAAAATATCTCCTGGCGACGAAAATTTTGGTACGGATGTGCGTTTTTTATCTATAGTTCATTAATACGGTTGATTTCGATTGACGAGTTTATGTAACTGTTGGAATGGAACTAGATACTCTCCTCTAAAGCCCAGTTCCCGTTTGACATTTATCTCGTTGTGAATAATAGTACGGTCGTTCGATTAATTTAATTTCGCTGCCACACTGCCGTAACAAGACAACAACATACTGACTAATTCATGAGCAATTCGATCAAAACCATGCGCAAAGGTGAACTGACCCGCGCGGCCATACTGGAGGCCGCCTTGCAGGTGGCTTCGCGCGATGGTCTCGAGGGGTTGACCATCGGATTGCTGGCAGACCAGATGCACATGAGCAAATCAGGCGTGTTTGCCCATTTTGGTTCGCGGGAAGATTTGCAACTCGAGGTCATCAAACTGTATCACGCCAATTTTGAGCAAGAAGTGTTTTACCCGAGTCTGCAACAGCACCGCGGTCTGCCACGACTCGAAGCGATGTTTTCCTTTTGGGTCAAGCGCGTGCTGGTGGAAATTGCTTCAGGCTGTATTTATATCAGTGGTGCGGTGGAATACGATGACCGTCCGGGCGAGTTGCGCGAACAGCTCAGTACCATGGTCACCACCTGGCAGCAGGCATTGCAGCGCGCAGCGGTTCAGGCAATCGAATGCGGCGATTTAAAAGCCGACACCGATCCCAAGCAGTTGGTGTTTGAAATGTACGGCTTGATTCTGGCCTTACATCACGATGCACGTTTTTTAAAAATACCCGGCAGTTTTGAGCGGGCACAAATTGGATTTAAACGCTTGATCGCGGATTACGGCAACACAGCAAAACAGAGTTAATACCTTTTAAAAGTACCTTACCATTTATTCAGGAGATCACCATGGGCCAATATATTGCACCACTGCGCGACATGCAATTCGTTTTGCACGAATTGCTGCATGTCGAGGAAGAATTCAAACAATTGCCGGCCTATGCTGAAATTGACGCGGACATCATCAATCAGGTGCTCGAAGAAGGTGGTAAATTTACTTCGCAGATCCTGTTCCCGTTAAATCATTCTGGCGACCGTGAAGGTTGTCACTACAATTTAAAAGATCAGTCTGTTACCACGCCAAAAGGTTTTAAAGCCGCCTACGATCAGTACGTTGCTGCCGGTTGGCCAGCACTGTCGTGCGATCCTGAGTTCGGTGGTCAGGGCTTGCCACTGACAATCAACAATTCATTTTACGAAATGATGAACTCGGCTAATCAAGCCTGGACCATGTATCCTGGCCTGTCGCACGGTGCCTATGAATGCATCCACGAACACGGTACGCCAGAACAGAAGCAACTGTATTTAACCAAGCTGATTTCGGGCGAGTGGACTGGCACTATGTGTCTGACCGAAGCACATTGCGGCACCGATCTGGGTTTATTGCGCAGCAAGGCTGAGCCACAGGACGATGGTTCCTACAAAATCACCGGCAACAAGATTTTTATTTCCGCCGGCGAACACGATATGACAGAAAATATTGTCCATCTGGTGCTGGCACGTCTGCCTGGCGCACCGGAAGGCTCTAAAGGTATTTCACTGTTCATCACACCAAAATTTCTTCCCAACGCGGATGGCAGCATCGGTGCACGCAATCCGATCACGTGCGGTGCGATTGAAGAAAAAATGGGTATCCATGCCAATTCTACCTGCCAGATGAATATGGATGGCGCAACCGGTTGGTTAATCGGCGGGCCGAACAAAGGTTTGCAGGCCATGTTTGTGTTCATGAATGCCGCCCGTTTAGGCGTAGGCATGCAGGGTCTTGGTCTGACCGAGGTGGCCTATCAAAACGCACTGGTGTACGCCAAAGACCGGATTCAGATGCGCAGCCTGTCTGGCATCAAAGCGCCAGATAAAGCAGCCGATCCTATCATTGTGCATCCGGATGTACGCCGCATGTTATTGACCGCCAAGGCTTACGCCGAAGGCGCACGCGCTTTCTGTTCGTATGTCGCTTTGCAGCTCGATAAAGAATTGAATCACCCGGATGAAGAAGTACGCAAGGAATGCGCTGACATGGTGGCTCTGCTGACGCCGATCATCAAAGCCTTCATCACCGATAACGCCTGGACTTCCACTTCCGAATGTATGCAGGTGTATGGCGGTCACGGTTTTATCTCCGAATGGGGCATGGAACAATATGTGCGCGATGCACGTATCAATATGATTTATGAAGGTACCAATACCATCCAGTCACTGGATTTATTGGGTCGCAAAATTTTGATGGATAACGGTGCCAAACTGCGTAAATTTGGTGCTCAGGTACAAGCCTTTGTAGAAGCCAATGGAACTGATGAAGCCATGAGCGAATTCATAACTCCATTGGCTGATCTGGGCGACAAGTTGACCAAACTAACGATGGAAATCGGCATGAAAGCGTTCCAGAATCCGGATGAAGTCGGTGCTGCAGCGGTTCCCTACTTACGCGTTGTTGGACACATGGTCTATGCCTACTTCTTTGCGCAAATGGCGAAAATTGCTCTGGCCAAAGAAGATTCAGGCGATACCTTTTACAAGTCTAAACTGGCAACTGCCCGTTTTTACTTTGCGCGTCTGCTGCCGGAAACGGCAACCCTGATCCGTCAGGCGCGTTCCGGCTCAGCAAATCTGATGTCACTTGACGCCGATTTGTTTTAATGACGATGCCGGGCGCAATCCGCCCGGCTCAACTGCAAACTTTTAGTTTTGATGAGGCTGATAATGACAAATTTCATAGTAAAAAAAGTCGCCGTACTCGGCGCTGGTGTTATGGGTGCACAGATCGCCGCACATTGCGTCAATGCGCGCGTGCCGGTAGTGCTGTTTGACCTGCCTGCCAAGGAAGGTCCGAAAAACGGTATCGTACTGCGGGCGATTGAAAACCTGAAAAAACTCAACCCGGCACCGCTGGGTAACAAGGACGATGCCGCGTATATTGAAGTCGCCAACTACGAAGACAATCTGGATTTGCTGGCCGGTTGTGACCTGATTATTGAAGCCATTGCCGAACGCATGGACTGGAAGCACGATCTGTACAAAAAAGTAGCACCACATCTGGCACCGAATGCGATTTTCGCTTCCAACACTTCCGGTCTGTCGATCACCGAATTGTCTGAAGGTTTTGATGCGGAATTAAAAGCGCGCTTTTGCGGCGTGCATTTTTTCAATCCGCCACGCTATATGCACCTGGTGGAGCTCATTCCTACCGTTGCCACGGCGCCGGCCATCATTGATCAGCTCGAAGGTTTCCTGACCACCACTCTGGGCAAGGGCGTAGTCCGTGCCAAAGATACACCGAACTTCATCGCCAATCGCGTCGGTATTTTCGGCATGCTGGCCACCATGTATGAAGCAGAAAAATTTGGCCTGTCCGTCGATGTAGTTGATGATCTGACCGGTAAAAAACTTGGCCGTGCTTCATCAGGCACTTTCCGCACCGCCGATGTGGTTGGTCTGGATACCATGGGTCATGTGATCAAAACCATGCAGGACACCCTGCAGAACGATCCATTCTTCCCAGTCTACAAAACACCGGAAGTGCTCACCAAACTGATCGGTGCAGGCGCTCTGGGTCAAAAAGCGGGCGCTGGTTTTTACAAAAAAGTTGGTAAAGATATTCAGCGTCTGGACTTCGCCACAGCACAGTATGTAACTGGTGGCGCCAAGGCCGATGATTTGGTGGCACGGATTCTGAAAGAAAAAGATCCGGTCAAAAAAATGAAATCGCTGCGTGAATCCACCAATCCACAGGCGCAGTTCCTGTGGGCGATTTTCCGCGACGCCTTCCATTACATCGCCGTGCATCTTGACACTGTCGCCGACAATGCGCGCGACATCGATTTCGCCATGCGTTGGGGTTTTGGCTGGCAGGTCGGGCCGTTTGAAATCTGGCAGGCTTCCGGTTGGCAGCAAATCGCTACCTGGGTCAAGGAAGACATCGATGCCGGCAAAGCAATTTGCTCGGCACCGTTACCAGCCTGGGTGTTTGAGTCCGCGCCTGGCGTTGCCAGAACTGGCGTGCATACCGCCGAAGGTTCCTGGTCGGCCATCAGCAACTCTTATGTAGCGCGTTCCAGCCTGTCCGTGTATGACCGTCAGGCATTCCGCGCTGGTCTGCTGGGCGAAGGTACGCCGAACGGCACAACCGCCGGCACCACCTTCTTTGAAGATGAATCGGTCCGCATCTGGCATTCAGGTACACAGGCACAACCTGACGATGTATTGATTTTCTCGATGAAAACCAAAATGCACGTCATAGGCCCGGGAGTGATTGCCGGCATGGAAATGGCCGTGGCGGAAGCAGAAAAGAATTACAAGGGACTGGTAATCTGGTCAGCGGATGCCGCCGATGGTGGTGCGTTCTCTGCCGGTGCTGATCTGCAGTCAATGTTGCCACTGTTTATGTCCGGTGGCGTAAAAGCCATCGAACCGATGGTGGGCAAACTGCAACAGGCTCACATGGCACTCAAATATGCCAATATCCCGGTAGTGGCGGCCGTCGCTGGTCTGGCCTTGGGTGGTGGTTGCGAATTAATGATGCACACAGCCAAACGGGTTGCCTCGATCGAATCCTACATCGGGCTGGTCGAAGTCGGTGTTGGTCTGGTGCCAGCCGGTGGTGGTCTCAAAGAAGCCGCTGTTCGTGCTGCTGCTGACGCCAAAGGGACTGACCTGCTGCAATTCCTGAAGAACTACTTCACCAATGCAGCTACCGCAGCCGTTTCCAAATCGGCGCTCGAAGCCAAAAAAATGGGTTATCTGTCAGCCAATGATGTGATCGTTTTTAACGCTTACGAATTGCTCCACGTTGCCAAAGTAGAAGCCCGTGCCATGTTCGACGCCGGTTACCGTGCGCCCCTCAAGGTTCAGATTCCGGTTGGCGGACGTTACTCGATGGCAACCATCACGGCACAATTAGTCAATATGCGTGACGGTGGCTTTATCTCGGCACATGATTACAAACTTGGCGCCATGATTGCTGAAATCGTCTCGGGCGGTGAAATTGAAAATGGCAGTATCGTTAATGAACAATGGTTGCTGGATCTGGAGCGCAAAGCCTTTATGGAATTGCTTAACAATCCAAAAACGCAGGAACGCATCATGGGTATGATGCAGACCGGCAAACCAGTGCGCAACTAAGCTGTTCATCCATATAAACGGAGCAATCAAAATGACTAAACAACTACAAGACGCCTATATCGTCGCGGCCACCCGCACACCAATTGGCAAATCCGGTCGCGGCATGTTCAAAAATACCCGCCCGGACGATCTGCTGGTGCGGGTACTGCAATCTGCCCTGGCTCAGGTGCCTAATCTGGATCCGAAATTAATCGAAGACGCCATCGTAGGCTGTTCTTTTCCTGAAGCCGAACAGGGCAGCAACTTAGCCCGTATGGCCGTCTTGCTGGCCGGTTTGCCACAGACAGTCGGTGGCGTCACCATCAACCGCTTCTGCGCTTCCGGCATTACTGCCGTAGCCATGGCGGCTGACCGGATTCGTGTCGGTCAGGCCGATGTAATGATCGCCGCCGGTGCTGAATCGATGTCGATGGTGCCGATGATGGGTCACCACCCATCAATGAACATGGGTATTTTCAAAGATGAAAATATCGGCATGGCTTACGGTATGGGTTTAACCGCCGAAAAAGTGGCTCAGCAATGGAAAATCAGTCGCGAAGATCAGGATGCGTTTTCGGTCCAGTCACACCAGCGCGCCATCGCTGCACAAAATGCCGGTTACTTCGATGCTGAAACCACTCCGGTGGAAATCATTGAACGGATTCCGAATCTGGCCACCGGTCAGATCGAACTCAAAACCCGTACCGTCAACCGTGATGAAGGTGCCCGTCCGGATACCTCCATGGAAGGTCTGGCACGTCTGAAACCGGTGTTTGCCGCCAAAGGCAGCGTAACGGCCGGTAACAGCTCACAGACTTCCGATGGTGCCGGTGCATTGATTCTGGTGAGCGAAAAAATTCTCAAGCAATTCAACCTGACTCCGCTGGCACGTTTTGCCTCGTTTGCAGTGCGTGGTGTGCCACCAGAAATTATGGGTATCGGCCCGAAAGAAGCCATCCCAGCCGCCTGTCGCGCGGCCGGCATTACTCAGGATCAGATCGACTGGTTTGAACTCAATGAAGCGTTTGCTGCCCAATCACTGGCCGTGGTGCGCGATCTGGGTCTCGATCCGTCCAAAGTCAACCCGATGGGTGGTGCCATTGCTCTGGGACATCCGCTGGGTGCTACCGGTGCGATCCGTTCAGCCACAACGATTCATGCCATGCTGCGCAACAACCTGAAATACGGTATGGTGACGATGTGTGTAGGAACCGGTATGGGTGCGGCAGGAATTTTTGAACGCATGTAATATCTGAGCTTAGGTAAGCCGCCATGTGCGGCTTATTTTTTAACGCACAGCGATTCAATCAAGGAACTTCATGGATATTCTGACCAATAAAGAAAATGGCGTACTGACGATTACCTTTAACCGTCCGGGCAAAAAAAATGCCATTACCTCAGCCATGTACCAAGCCATGGCCGATGCCTTGCAGGCGGCACAAAGCGACAGCGAAGTGCGGGTGATTTTATTCACCGGTCTGGACGGCATTTTTACCGCCGGTAATGATCTGGAAGATTTCATGAAAAACTCCAGTCAACTGACCACTGATGGTGAAAGCAGTTCGATCATTCAATTCATGCGCGCACTCAGCGGCGCTGGCAAGCCTGTCATCGCGGCAGTCTCGGGCCTGGCTGTTGGCATCGGCACCACGATGTTGATGCATTGCGACCTGGTGTATCTGGCCGATGACGCCAAATTGGTGATGCCGTTTTCACAGTTGGGCTTATGTGCAGAATTTTCCTCCAGCCTGCTGTTGCAGCGCATCGCCGGCTATCATCGGGCAGCCGAAAAATTGCTGCTCGGCGAAGCCTTTGGTGCCCAGGAAGCGCTGGAAATGGGTATGGCCAACAAGGTGGTGCCTGCAGCTGAATTACTTAATTATGCTCAGGCACAGGCAGCCAAACTGGTGGCCCTGCCAGCAGCCTCACTGCGCGCGACCAAACGTCTGATGAAAGAAAGTCAGGCCACGCTGGTCAATCAGGTGATGCAGGATGAATTGCAGCAATTTAGCAAAATGCTCAGCGGTGCCGAAGCCAAAGAAGCCTTTATGGCGTTCTTCCAAAAACGCAAACCGGATTTCAGTCAGTTTTCGTGATGGGATTGATCAGATCAGCAAAGATGTAGGGTGGGTTAGCCGCGGCGTAACCCACCAATCCGTCACATAGCAAGGATATCGTTAATCGACCAGACAGTGGGTTACGCCCGCCTAACCCACCCTACTCCCTACCCGCTGCAGCAACTGCTCCGGCATATCCGGTTGCAGACAATCCAGCACGATCCGTTGCGGCATAGAGCGCAGCCAGGTCAGTTGCCGTTTGGCCAGCTGACGGGTGGCAATGATGCCGCGCTCGCGCAGTTCCGCCGCATCATACAACCCATCCAGATGCTCCCAGGCCTGACGATATCCGACACAGCGCATTGAGGGCATATTGAGATTTAAATCGCCGCGCGCGCGCAAGATGGCCACCTCCTCCAGAAAACCCTGCTGCAACATGGTATCGAAACGACGGGCAATGCGTTCATGCAAACCGGCACGCTCTGAGGGCTCGAGCGAAAACGCCTGCATTTGCAGCATGGGAGGAGCAATGGTTTGTTGCGCAAACAGCGTCGATAAGGGCTGACCGGTGAGTTCGATAACTTCCAGCGCCCGTCCGATCCGCTGCGTGTCGCCTGGTGGCAAACGTGCGGCCGTCAGCGGATCAAGCTGCGCCAATCTGACATGCAGACTGCCAATGCCATGCTCGGCAATTTCCGCCTCCAGCCGGGCACGGATGGCCGGATTGGCCGGTGGTAAATCACCCAGCCCCTTCATGAGCACATTAAAATACATCATGGTACCGCCAACCAGTAACGGTAAATTGCCACGGGCGCGAATCTGCTGCACCAGTTGCACTACATCAGTCTGAAACTGCGCCACCGAATACGCCTGTGCCGGGTCGATGATGTCAATTAAATGATGTGGCACCGCGGCCATTTCCTCCGGACTGGGCTTGGCGGAACCAATATCCATTTGTCGGTAGACCAGCGCCGAATCGACCGAAATAATTTCGCACGGGAAGTGACGCGCCAGCATCAGCGCCGCCGCCGTTTTTCCCGAGGCTGTCGGCCCCATGATGGCGATAACCGGCGTCATTGTCCGCGCAAAAATAATTTATCCAGATCACCCAGAGCCAGCTGCACCCAGGTTGGCCGGCCATGATTACACTGATCGGCGCGTTCGGTATATTCCATCTGACGTAACAGCGCATTCATTTCAACCACCGTCAGACTGCGATTGGCGCGCACAGCACTGTGACAGGCCAGCGTTCCCAGCAATTCATTGCGTCGCTCCAGCAATACCCGTGAAGCACCAAATTCGGCAATATCGCGCAGTACATCGCGCGCCAGTGCCTGGGCATCGGCGTTTCTCAGCAGACTCGGAATCGCCCGCACTGCCAGCGTCGTCGGCGACAACACTGCCATATCAAACCCGAGTGAGTGCAATACGTCCTGCTGCTCTTCCACCACACTCACCGTCTGCGGTTCGGCATAAAACGTCACCGGAATCAGTAAGTGCTGTACCGCGATTTCACCTTCATCAAGTGCCTGCTTTAACTGTTCATACAAGATGCGTTCATGGGCGGCATGCATGTCGACCAACACCATGCCGCGAATGTTTTGCGCCAGAATATAAATACCATGCAATTGCGCCAACGCGAAACCCAACGGGTATTCTTCATCACTGACTGAGGTTGCCGCTATGGGCGCAGACATGGGTGCCAGACTGGCCGCGGCACTGGCAGGTGCAGCAGAAAAAAATGCACCATACGCTGCAGTGGATTGCTCCACGCCGGCAGCCCGCTGAAACAGCGGCGTTTGCACCTGCGCATCCCCACGCCAGGCATTGACTGCCTGCTGTGGCAACAGCGCCGCAGGCAAAGGAGCCGGTGCTGTCCCAAAGGCAGTAGCTGACGTTTGCGACAGCACTGCCTGCACCGCATGAAAGACAAATTGATGCACCGCACGGCCATCACGAAATCGCACTTCGATTTTGGAAGGATGCACATTCACATCAACAAGTGCCGGATCGAGTTGCAGCGCCAACACATAACTGGGGTAACGGTCTCCATGCAACACATCCTGATAGGCAGCACGCACCGCATGGGTGAGCAGTTTGTCGCGCACAAACCTGCCATTCACATAAAAAAACTGTCCATCCGCACGCGCTTTGGACGCCGTCGGCAAACCGGCAAAACCATGCAGCCGCAGTGGGCCGGAAGACTGCTCAACCGGCAGACGCGCCTCGGCAAATTCGCTGCCCATAATATGCGCGCTGCGCTTATCGATGCCAGTGCTGTTCCAGTGGTCGATGGTTTTCCCATTGTGGATCAGGGTAAAACTTACATCCGGACGCGCCAGAGCAATTCGTTTGACCACATCCGCACAATGACCAAATTCGGTTTGTTCGGTTTTTAAAAATTTGCGTCGTGCAGGGGTGTTGTAATACAGTTCCTGCACATCCACGGTGGTGCCAACAGCACCCGAAGCCGGACTGACGACACCCTGTTCAATCTGACTGGCAAACGCTGCTTCAGCGGTGCGTGAACTGAGCACGAACTGCGACACCGAAGCAATTGAAGCCAGTGCTTCGCCACGAAAACCCAATGTAGCGACATTTTCCAGGTCCGTCAGTGAGGCGATTTTCGAGGTTGCATGCCGGGCGACCGCCAACGGCAACTGCTCAGGCGTAATGCCGCGACCATTATCGGTGATGGCAATCCGTTTCACACCCCCCTGATCGAGTCGCACACTGATTTGCGTGGCACCGGCATCGAGCGCATTTTCCAGCAATTCTTTGACCACCGCAGAGGGGCGCTCAACCACTTCACCAGCAGCAATCTGGGAAATCAGGTGGTCCGGCAAAGCCTGAATCGGGCGTAGAGGGGAGTGATTTATTGTCATAGAGTGCGATTATATACCGATCGAAATTGCGCAATGAGCAAACCACAGATAGTGTATGATTTCGGCTCCACCAAGGAGAACTATGGATTTCATGCAATTTTTCAACCTGATTTTACATGTTGATAAGACTCTGGGTTTATTCATTGAACATTATGGGACGTTAATTTACGTCATCCTGTTTGCCATCGTGTTTTGCGAAACCGGATTAATCGTTTTGCCTTTCCTGCCTGGCGATTCTTTATTATTTATCGCCGGCACCTTTTGTGCCACCGGCGCCATCAATCCGTGGCTGCTGTGTGTGCTGCTCATTACCGCCGCCGTGACCGGCAATACCGTCAATTACTGGGTCGGAAGCCTGATCGGACATAAAGTCTTCAGCCATGATTATGCCTGGCTGGATAAACAGGCTCTGCATAAAACCCATGCTTTTTATGAACGCCATGGCGGCAAAACCATTATTCTGGCGCGTTTTATTCCCGTCGTCAGAACCTTTGCCCCGTTTGTCGCAGGCTTCTCCGACATGACACATCGAAATTTTCAGTTTTTCAACCTCATTGGCGCCACGATTTGGGTGATCTTACTCGTCACCAGTGGTTACTTTTTAGGCGCAATTCCATTGTTGCATGACCATTTGAACAGCATTGTGCTCATCGGTGTCGGCGCAGCCGTTTTGCCGTTAATTTTTGGCGCCCTGTGGAAATTTGTACGTAAATTAAGCAAAAAATAATGCACTCAAACTGCTGAGTGCATTAGTTCACCATCGAAGAGCCGCTGAAACGCTTATCTTTCCATTTTCTCTGGTTTGCCTTCCTGCTTGGGTTTTGATTCCTTACGCTCTTGTTTGGCTGGCCTGGCTTGCTGAACGGCGGGTTGATGCTTGACTTGCTGGGCAGCAGGTTGTTGCACAACTGGCTGTCCGACTGGCTGTGTATTCATCTGCCGCTGCGGATTTTCGTTTACCCGCGATTGTGGTGTAAAGGTATTGTTGGTCGGCTCCAATGGCACGGTATGATTGGTCACCGCGTTTCTTGGACCTGGTAGTGGTGTAGGTTGCGGTCCATTTTGCATGCCACGCTGCTGCACCGAAGCTCGAAATGCCGGTGATATTTCCGGATGCACGACCTGAGCCTGTGGCAAAGCAGTTGGCTGACGTCCGGCCACGTAGGCAGGAATCGGTGTACTGGATGCCGGTTGCGGTGCATACGCTTTCACCATCGGCGTCATACCAGCGGCCAGGTGTGGTTGTGCCGGGACAGCATTATTAAAAGCCTGACCATTGGCAGTAGAACCCGCTGGAGCAATCACCGTTACATTGGCACCACCACGCAACTGACCTGGGCCATTCGACGTAATTTGCATACCTGCACGCACAATCGGCGGAGCGCTGGTCACCACTGCTGGCGAAGTACCTATTGGCGCCGGCACAATTAAACCTCTGTGTGAACCAGGCGGTGGTGGCACAAACACTCCCATAGGCCCCATCGGAGGCGGTCCTGCCACCACACCAACCGCAACAATACCGACTGAAATATGAATTCCCATCGGTGGCGGCACAAAAACCACACCAGGGGCAGACCAGAAACCATTCACGAAAACCACTGAACCACCGCGATTTTCATAGTAGGGATTAACCCAGCCATAACCGAACCGTGGCGGATGTGACCAGCGTCCATGCGCCCAGACCCAGTTGCCTTCCCAGACCCAGTAGCCACCGGTCCAGACGGCGTCGTCATAAGGCATTTCGGAAGGAGACTCAACGAGCATCGGTGGCGGAGCCCAGGAGACCAAGACTGGCTCTGGCTGAACCAGCGGTGGCTCCACATAGACACTGACTACCGGCTGCGGATCCGGTGCCTGATATTCCACCTCGTTTTGCGACGGGCGATACACCGGCTGCACCGGCTGCACATAGCGCGGCTGCGCCACATATTGCGGTGGTGGATAATAAACTCTTGCTGGCTGAACAATACAACCACCCAACAACACGGCCGTGCCGATAATTATTTTTTTCATACATTGTCCCCGGATAGCCCTGATGCAACCCAACATTGAGTGCACAGCTATCCTGTCTCAACTAAAAACCCAGTATGAATGAATTGGTTGACCTTATGCAAGTTATTTTAAGTAAAGAAACTTTACAGTCAGTCTGATTTATTGATTACGTCATTCGATTTTTCGCCAGCGGCGGTTTTCTGGAAAAATAACGATTAATCCCTTTTAAGATCGCATCGGCCATCTGATTCTGATAATTTTCATCCGTCAGTTTAGCTTCTTCTTCCGGATTGGAAATAAACGCTGTTTCAATCAGCACACTGGGAATATCCGGCGCTTTCAACACCGCAAAACCGGCCTGCTCAACCGAACCTTTATGCAAACGGTTAATGCCGCCGATTTCGCCCAAAATAGCGCTACCCAGTTTTAAGCTGTCACTGATTTGCGCCGTGGTGGATAAATCCAGCAAGACACTGGCCAACTGTCGGTCGTGATTTTTGATATTCACGCCACCGATCAAATCAGCATCATTTTCTTTTTTCGCCAGCCAGCGCGCCGCGGTAGAACTTGCTCCCTTATCCGAAAGCGCAAACACGGAAGAGCCACGTGCCGTGGTTTCAATGAAGGCATCGGCATGAATCGACATAAACAAATCTGCCTGTACCTTACGTGCCTTTTCGACCCGCACATTCAGAGGAACAAAAAAATCCGCGTCGCGCGTGAGAAAGACCCGCATATTCGGCTGCATTTCAATTTTTTCTTTCAGCCGCTTGGCAATCGACAACACCACATCTTTTTCATAACTCCCTCCACGACCCACTGCGCCAGGATCTTCGCCACCATGCCCCGGATCGAGTGCAATGGTAATCATGCGACTGAGCTGGGGAGTATTTTTCAAATCCGGCACCATCGCCTGCTCAGGATTGGGATTGAGTTTGGGTTGAGGCATAGGCTGAACCAAGGCCGCCGAAGGGACTGACTGATCCTGCAGCCACTGACCTTTTTCTATCAGCGCTGCTATCGGATCTACCGGATTAACCGGATACAGATCAAACACCAGACGGTGCTTATATTCACCAACTGGCTTTAAGGTAAACACCTGCGGGTTGATTTCTTCTTTTAAATCAAACACCAGTCTGACTACATTGGGGCGGTTTTGCCCTACCCTGACCTGTTTGATATACGGATCATTCGATTGAATTTTGGCGATGATTTCCTTCAGGGTGGAATTCAATTCCAGCCCTTCAATATCCACCACCATGCGCAGCGGATCCTTGACCAAAAACTGGGTTGCCTGCAACTCGACATCGCCTTCCAGGGTAACGCGAGTGTATTCTTCCGCAGGCCAAACCCGGACTGCTAAAATTTGTGTCGCCCAGGCAAGTCTAGGCACCAACACTGACAACAGCAGTGATGCTCCAGTTTTCAACAACACGCGACGAGATGAATTTGTTTTTTTCGTAACCACTGTTTCAATTTTTAAAAATTTTATAAATTAGGTGCAAAATGCAGCTGCTCAAGACAACGACGTGCCTGCTCAGAACGGGCAGATAATCCGGCTGCCCGACCTTCTCCAACCACCATCAGATAAATGTCCAGATCCGGTTCTGGCAACACATCATGACCATTTTCCGGCCATTCCACCACGCAAATCGTGGATTGATTAAAAACATCCCTGAAGCCGGCCTCAAGAAATTCATCCGGGCTGGCCATCCGGTAGAGATCAAAGTGCATCAATGTGACGTTTTGCCCAGCCAAAATCAACTCATATGGCTCGGCAAGGGTATATGTTGGACTTTTTACATGGCCAGAATAACCTGCCGCATGTAACAATGCGCGTGTCAGGGCGGTTTTACCGGCACCCAGATCGCCATGCAAATAAATAATCAACCCGGGAACGAGCTGTCTGGCCAGACTGCGCCCGAGGGCATCTGTGGCGGCGGGGGTTGGCAACGCGATGTGAAGATCAGTTTTAATAGCTTGCATCTCGTAAAATAGCTGTTTCAACATAAACCGGCGGACGGAGTCCGCTTCTGCAATCAGAGTAACATTCCGAATGATAAACGACAACTACGCTATTCTGGCACTGCGCATCAAAACCTGGGGCCAGGAATGCGGCTTTTCTGACGTGCGCATCACCGATCTGGACCTGTCGAGCCAGGAAGATGGGCTGACTTCATGGCTGGCAGCCGGCTATCATGGTGAAATGGCCTATATGGCAACCCATGGCATGAAACGCGCCAGAGCGGCCGAATTGGTCCCGGGATCGGTGCGCGCCATCATGGTACGGATGGATTATTTGCCGCCCGAAAATCCAGGCAACTGGCGCGAACTGGAATGGGAACGCAGTGGACAAGCACAACAGGCGGTGATTTCCATCTACGCCCGTGGCCGCGATTATCACAAAGTGTTGCGTTCACGTCTGCAAAATCTGGCCGAAAAAATTGCAACCGAAATTGGTCCGTTTGGTTATCGCGTCTTTACCGACTCCGCCCCCGTCATGGAAGTTGCCCTGGCTGAAAAATCTGGGCTCGGCTGGCGCGGAAAACACACCTTAATGCTAAGTCGCCATGCTGGCTCAACTTTTTTTCTCGGCGAAATCATTACTGACTTGCCCTTACCCATCGACCAACCGGAAAGCGACCACTGCGGCTCCTGTTCCGCCTGCATTGATATCTGCCCCACACAAGCCATCATCGCACCATTCAAACTCGATGCACGGCGCTGCATTTCCTATCTGACCATCGAACTGAAAACCAGCATCCCGGTCGCCTTGCGACCACTCATCGGTAACCGCGTTTATGGTTGCGATGACTGCCAGCTGTGTTGTCCGTGGAATAAATTTGCCCAGACAGGAACCCAGGCAGATTTCAGTGTGCGTAACGGCCTCGACAAGGCCAGTATGATAGACCTGTTCAGCTGGAGCGAAGCCGACTTCATGCATAAACTCGCTGGCAGTCCGATCCGGCGCATAGGTTATATCAGCTGGCTGCGTAATCTGGCTGTCGGTTTAGGTAACGCACGCCGCACACTGGCCGCGCATGACACTGGAGCGATTGACAGGGCTTTACAGCAACAACTAACGCATTCTTCTGAACTCGTGCGAGAACACGTTATCTGGGCTTTGCAGCAAAGCAGCGAATCTACTTAAGCATTCCCGCCAATTCAACTGCCGTTTTAACTTCCATTTTATCAAAGATATTGGCGCGATGAACTTCCACCGTCCGCATACTGATGCCCAGATCATCGGCAATGACTTTATTCATTTTTCCCACCAAAATCAGATTCAGCACTTCACGCTCACGCAAGGTCAAATCATCCAGACGATCATATACAGCGGCGAGCTTACCCGCATCTATTGAAGCCAAAAATGCTTTTTCTACACAATCAAAGAGCGCATTATCATCATAGGGTTTTTCAAAAAAATCAAAGGCACCGTGTTTTAACACATCCACGGCCATCGGCACATCGCCATGTCCAGTGATAAAAATGACCGGTATGCGTCTGCTTAAGCGCTTGGCTATCATATGCTCAAAAGTGGCGACTCCGCTCAAGCCCCCCATGCGCACATCAAGCAACACACAATCACCATTCGGATCAAAATTATATTTGATTTTTTTCTTGTTTCTGCCACTCCGTACCTGCTTCAACGAGGGATCCACTACAGCAAGGAAGTCCTCGCCACTGGCATAACTCGCCGCTGGAATTTGACGTGACATGGCCATCCATAACAATGACTCCCGTAAATCTGCATCATCATCAACTATATGTAACATTTCTTCACCTTTAAATTGGAATTAATCTGAGACATTAACCACTGGCAACGTAAAACTGAAAATCGATCCCCCTTGTGGATTGGGCTCATAACTCAAATGTCCACCATGGAATTCAATAATGCTCCGACATATATTGAGTCCCATCCCCATTCCTTCTGCCTTGGTCGAAAAAAATGGAGAAAACAATTTTTCCGCCATTTCTGGAACAATTCCTTTGCCGTGATCAATCACCGCCACTTTGACGTCATGTCCGCTTTTAATAACATCAATGCACAGAGTGCGTTGTGCCGCAGTTAGTTCTTGCATTGACTGCAAAGCATTCCGAGTCAAGTTGAGTAACACCTGCTCTATGGAAGTAGGATCAATTAAAACCTCAGGCAATGGTTCATCAATATGGACTTGCAGCCAGATTAAATAGGATTTGGCCTGTAATTCAATCAGTGGGAAAACACCTGTCAATACGTCTGACAATTGCATCGGTATGCGTTTTTGATCACGCCTGATGACAAAGTCATGCACGCTGCGAATAATTTGACCTGCTCGTTGCGCCTGCATCTGGATTTGCATCAATGCATGCTGCAATAACTTATCATCGAGTTTGCTATTGTTGACCATGTTAATCACACCAGTGGCATAACTTGAAATAGCCGCCAACGGTTGATTCAATTCATGCGCCATCACGGAAGACAATTCCCCCATGGTTGACAGTCTGGCGTGCTTTTTAAAACGTTCTTCGCTGTCACGCAATATTTTTTCTGCCAACTTGCGTTCACTGATATCCAGTACAGAACCCATCCAGCCAGTTTGCAGACCGTCTGCATTCAGTAACGGGGACTCGAACACCACGACAGGTATCCTGTGACCATCGGCATGTCGGTAGACGGTTTCTACACCGGCACGGTTGGCTTTTTTATTCAAAATCTGGTCGTGATTATGCTTTTCAACCGATTCATCCACCCAGAACGGCATTGGTGTCGGAAAACTGAGTAACTGCTCTTCCGAATAACCGAGCAGCTTGCAAAACGCCGGATTCACATACACCAGTCTGCCATCGAGGCTACGCACACGCAGGCCGGTCATTGAGGAGTTCTCCATGGCAACGCGAAATGCCACTTGTCCCCTGAGTAGCGATTCCACCTTGATACGTCGCACAATGTCACGCCACAAGGCCCACAAACTCCACACCAGAGCAGTAGCGAGCAAGATTACGGCGAAAAATAAGTATTTTGACAATAAAACTGGCAAGTTTTTAACATTGTCGGTTTTAAGTATTAAATTCAATCCGGGTAATTCAATATTTTTGTGATAAGTGTGTACATGATGACCTGTCCCGCCATCAGCGCGCTGAGCAAGCACATGATCATCGATATCGGTCAAGGTGATTTGATTGTCTTTGGCAAACCACCAAGGCACCATGGTGTCCAAAATAGCGGACATTTTGTAGGTAATGATTAAACAGCCCACATAGTTTTCCTGCTTCATCAAGGGCAGGACGTAATCCATGTGCATTTCGGAGTCACTGCCCTTTCGCAAGGTCGGCTGGCTGTAATTGGGCAATTTGCTTTGACGGGCATATTCCAGTGTCTGCGCAGAGATCAAGTTCAGGTCAGCCATCTCGGTAGAATGACTTCGGTAACGTAGCCGGTTATTGGCATCGAGCCAGGTTAGCTGCAGTAATTCGGGATGTATGGCAATAAACTCGGAAAATTGAGCAGCTAGTTTTTCAAAGGAGGCGTTGTTGTTAATAATTGAATTGGCTAAAAAATTGAGATGCTCTTCATTTCGGTTAATTTGCAACCGGATACCCTGCTCTACCCACAGAGTATTAGCAATTAACTGTTCCTGCCGATTGTCAAACAGCGTCCAATATTTACCACCTGTCAGCGCCCAAATTTTTCCACTTTATCGGCTTGTTCAGAACGATTTTTACTATGCTTAAATCGGTAAGAATCGTTCCCAGTTTCCAAGATGTCGCAATGGTGCGTAACAC
>CAIOYD010000004.1 GCA_903862415.1 uncultured Oxalobacteraceae bacterium
AAACCCGGTTAAACACCGGGTTTTTTTATTAAGACCAACCATTTTATTCCGTCTCCACCACTTCCTGCGCTGCCGATGGCCGGATATCGCCTTCATAAAAATCCAGCTTGATCAGATTTTTATCATCCAGATCGACCCGGACTTTACCGCCATTGACGAGCTTGCCAAACAGTAATTCGTCAGCCAGGGCTTTGCGTATCATGTCCTGGATCAGTCGTGCCATCGGACGGGCACCCATGAGCGGGTCGAAGCCTTTTTTACCGAGGAACTTGCGTAACTCATCCGAGAAAACTGCTTCGACTTTTTTCTCATGCAACTGCTCTTCGAGCTGCATCAGGAACTTGTCGACCACGCGCAGAATAATTTCTTCATCAAGGGCCGCAAAACTGATAATGGCATCGAGACGATTACGGAATTCCGGTGTGAACATGCGCTTGATGTCAGCCATTTCATCGCCGGCTTCTTTGTGGTCGGTAAAGCCGATCGAACGTTTTTGCAGACTTTCCGCGCCCGCATTGGTCGTCATGATAATGATCACATTGCGGAAATCCGCCTTGCGGCCATTATTGTCGGTCAGCGTGCCATGATCCATCACCTGCAACAGAATGTTAAACACATCCGGATGGGCTTTTTCAATTTCATCCAGCAGTAACACCGTATGTGGTTTTTTGGTAATCGCTTCGGTCAGCAAACCACCCTGATCAAAACCAACATAACCCGGTGGCGCACCGATCAGACGACTCACGGCATGACGTTCCATGTATTCCGACATATCGAAACGGATGAGCTCAATACCCAGCGTAAACGCCAGTTGCTTGGCCATTTCGGTTTTACCTACCCCGGTCGGACCGGAAAACAGGAACGAGCCAATGGGTTTGTCGAGCTTACCCAGACCGGCACGTGCCATCTTGATGGCCGAGGCCAGCGCTTCAATCGCCGGGTCCTGACCAAAGACGACATTTTTCAAATCGCGCTCGATGGTTTGCAGCTTGCTGCGATCATCCTGATTGACCGTTTGCGGCGGGATACGGGCAATGCGCGAAATAATGTCTTCGATTTCGAGCTTGCCGATAATTTTTTTCTGCTTCGATTTCGGTAACACCCGTTGTGCAGCACCAGCTTCATCGATCACATCGATAGCCTTGTCAGGCAAATGCCGGTCGTTGATAAACCGCGCCGACAGTTCCGCCGCCGACGTCAGCGCAGAAGCTGAATACTTTACATTGTGATGTTCTTCAAAACGCGATTTGAGGCCGCGTAAAATCTGGATGGTTTGTTCCACCGACGGTTCGGCCACATCGATTTTCTGAAACCGGCGTGACAGCGCATGGTCTTTTTCAAACACGCCGCGGTATTCGGTATACGTGGTCGCACCTATGCATTTCAACTGACCGGAAGACAACGCCGGTTTCAGCAGGTTAGACGCATCCAGCGTGCCGCCAGAAGCAGAACCGGCGCCGATGATGGTATGGATTTCATCAATGAACAAAATGCCGTGTGGCGCTTCCTTGATCTGTTTGAGCACTGCTTTTAAACGCAACTCAAAGTCACCACGGTATTTTGTTCCAGCCAAGAGCGAACCCATATCGAGGGAATACACCACCGCGTTCTGTAAAATATCGGGCACATCTCCAAGTGTAATACGCAAAGCCAGACCTTCAGCAATTGCGGTTTTACCTACACCGGCTTCACCAACGAGCAGCGGATTGTTTTTGCGGCGGCGGCACAGTATTTGCACCACACGCTCCACTTCGCTGTCACGTCCGACCAGCGGATCGATTTTACCTTCGGCCGCGGCTTTATTCAAATTCAGGGTGAACTGATCCAGAGCACTTTCTTTAGGCGGTGCTTCGCTGTGCGGTTCTTCAATGCCTTCAGTCGATTTTTGCGGCTCGGTCGGATGATCCTTGCGTACACCATGGGAAATAAAGTTGACCACATCCAGGCGAGTGACGCCCTGCTGATGCAGGTAATACACCGCATGGGAATCCTTTTCACCAAAAATAGCCACCAGCACATTGGCACCGGTCACTTCTTTTTTACCATTCGACGCCGACTGCACATGCATAATGGCGCGCTGAATAACGCGCTGAAAACCCAGAGTTGGCTGAGTATCAACCTCACCCGTCCCGGCCACCGTGGGGGTATTATCCATGACAAAATTGCTCAGAGTTTTGCGCAAATCATCAATTTTGACCGCACAGGCGCGCAAGACTTCTGCTGCCGATGGATTATCCAGCAAAGCGAGCAGCAAATGCTCCACCGTGATGAATTCATACCTGGCCTGGCGCGCCTCGACAAACGCCATATGCAGACTGACTTCCAATTCTTGCGCAATCATACTTCCTCCATCACACATTGCAGGGGGTGCCCTGCTTGCCTGGCATATGCCATTACTAAATCAACCTTGGTAGCAGCGATATCTTTAGAAAAAATTCCGCATACGCCTTTTCCATCCCGATGTACTTTCAGCATAATCTGCAACGCCGTTTCCCTATCTTTGTGAAAATATTCCTGAATCACCATCACGACAAACTCCATCGGCGTGTAATCGTCATTCAATAAAACGACCTTATACATCGAAGGCGGCTTCAGTTTTTCAGTCTGCCGCTCTATTACTGTACTAGTTTCGTGCTTATTTGCCATAAGTAAATATACGGTTTCCAGCCAGGGCGTCCAGATTTGAACGCAGTTACTAAAATATAGCTCATTACATCGTAATTCAAAGCTTCAAATAAGAGTGTAATTCAAATTTGAGGAATACACTTTACTTGTGGAAAGATGGCGCCTAATTTCTCAAGATCAATAGCTGAACTATTGTTTATTGTTGTTGTCCTCAATAGTATTACCGTAATGTAACACTTAACCCAGTGTTGTAAATTATCACTAAATTGGTGCTTTCATTTGAAAATCACTGTGAAAATATGATGCTTTCCTGAAAATTCTTGACATTCTGATTCAATACCTCAAAAATGAAATTGTTAGTGAGATATTTACTTCTAATTAACACTGAGAGGGCAAGTTTAGGGGGATTTCGCATAGCGCTGAATTTCTGGCTTTAACGGCTCGTGTTTTTGATATTTTCTGAAAGATGTATTATGGCAACAGGCACAGTTAAATGGTTTAATGATTCAAAAGGCTTTGGCTTTATCACTCCAGACGACGGCGGCGAAGATTTATTCGCACACTTCTCAGCAATCCAAATGAACGGATTTAAAACGCTTAAAGAAGGCCAAAAAGTCCAATTTGAGGTAACTCAGGGTCCTAAAGGCAAGCAAGCTTCAAATATCCAAGCACCTAATTAATTTTAGAATTGCTCTAAAAAGCTCCGTTTTTGCGGGGCTTTTTTTATGTTACGCTGCCAGAAATGCAAAAAGACCGGCAAGCCGGTCTTTTTGCATTCAGACAGCAACGAATTACATGTTTGAAATCATGGCATCGCCAAAACCGGAACAGGACAATTGCGTAGCGCCTTCCATCAGACGGGCAAAATCGTAAGTGACCTTTTTCTGGTCGATCGATTTACTCATCGAACTAATAATCAGATCCGCCGCTTCCAGCCAACCCATATGACGCAACATCATTTCGGCCGACAGAATCAATGAACCCGGATTAACGTAATCTTTACCGGCGTATTTTGGTGCCGTGCCGTGGGTCGCTTCAAACATCGCGATCGAATCCGACAGATTCGCACCTGGTGCAATCCCGATACCACCCACCTGAGCGGCTAAGGCATCAGAAATATAATCGCCATTCAGATTGAGTGTGGCAATCACGCTGTATTCAGCCGGACGCAACAGGATTTGCTGCAGGAAGGCATCCGCGATGCAATCTTTAACCACGATTTGTTTGCCGCTGACCGGGTTTTTAAATTGGCACCATGGTCCGCCATCGATAAGCTCAGCACCAAATTCTTTTTGCGCCAGAGCGTATGACCAATCACGGAAGCCACCTTCGGTGTACTTCATGATGTTACCCTTGTGAACGATGGTCACAGAAGGCTTGTCATTGTCGATGGCGTACTGAATCGCTTTGCGCACCAGACGTTCGGTACCTTCACGCGATACAGGCTTGATGCCGATACCGGAAGTTTCCGGGAAACGGATTTTTTTCACGCCCATTTCATTGATCAGGAAAGAGATCAGTTTTTTAACCTGGTCAGTTCCTTCCTGGAATTCCACGCCACAATAAATGTCTTCGGAGTTTTCACGGAAGATCACCATGTCAGTTTTTTCCGGCTCTTTCACTGGCGATGGAACACCGGTGAAATAACGTACCGGACGCAGGCACACATACAGATCAAGTTCCTGACGCAGCGCCACGTTGAGGGAGCGGATACCGCCACCGACCGGGGTCGTCAGTGGGCCTTTAATCGACACCACGTAATCTTTTAACACACGCAGAGTTTCTTCCGGCAACCAGACATCCGGGCCATACACCTGAGTCGATTTTTCACCGGCATAAATTTCCATCCAGCTGATTTTACGCTTGCCCGCGTAAGCTTTGGCAACGGCCGCATCAATTACCTTGATCATTACCGGACTGATATCCACACCGGTTCCATCGCCTTCGATGTAAGGAATGATAGGGTTATTCGGGACGTTGATTGAATAATCAGCGTTGACGGTGATTTTTTCACCGGCTGGTACTTTAATGTGTTGGTACATTTTCATCTCCGAAGTGAGGCGCGCGGGCTGGTCACCAGCGCTCTTAATGACATGCCGACCTTATTGTATACAATGAGCGACAAATTACACGTTTTATGTGCAAACCACTTACCAGCTCTTATATAAGACATAAGAGAGCAATTTCACATTATGCACCAGAATTTTACTAGATGCCATCAATTTGCGACACTCCCTCTATGAAACTTATTTTATTTAACAAACCATTTCAGGTCATGAGCCAATTTTCTGCCCACGAAACCCGTCCGACACTGGCCGATTATCTGACCATTGCGGGCATTTATCCCGCCGGTCGTCTCGACGCCGACAGCGAAGGATTGATGCTGCTCACCGACGATGGCCAGTTACAACACAAAATCAGCCATCCGGATCACAAGGAAGCCAAAACTTATCTGGTACAGGTGGAAGGAATACCAAGTCCGAAACAATTACAGCAGTTACGTGCGCCGATCAATCTGGGTGACTTTGTTACCCAACCCTGTCAGGTGCAACATATTCAGACACCCGACTGGCTGTGGGAGCGCCAACCGCCGATCCGGGAACGAGCGGACATCCCCACAAGCTGGCTGGCCATTACTTTAAAAGAAGGCAAAAATCGTCAGGTCAGACGCATGACGGCCACAGTCCAGTTGCCTACCCTGCGACTGATCCGCAGCGCCATCGGACCGTACTCCCTGGCCAGCCATCCCCTTTTGCCCGGAGAATGGATAGATTTGGCGGCATAAATTCCTTTGCGGCACTGGCATATCTGCGGCAGGCAGGGTATTCTGCCAGTTTTACACTTACTCAACCATGACCATGCGCCCATCCGCCTCACTGTTTTTCTGTTGTCTGTTATTGACCACCAGTGCTTTTGCCCAGCAAAAATTACCGGTCAAACAATTCACTGCCGGGATGTACGTGATTCAGGCTGAAATCGCCTCGACCGAAGCGCAGCGCGAACTGGGCTTAATGAACCGCAAACAAATGGGTAGCAATGAAGGAATGATGTTTATTTTTGACCGCCCGGCGGCCGTATGTATGTGGATGAAAAACACCCTGCTGCCACTCTCCGTGGCGTTTATCGACAGCAGTGGCGTGATTCTGAATATCGAAGAAATGGCCCCGCTAACCGACACCAATCATTGCGCTGTCAAAGCGGCAGAATATGCGCTGGAAATGAACGCCGAATGGTTTAAACGCAAAAATATCAAACCGGGCAGCAAGATTGAATTACTTAAATAATCTGACTGCCAGTTAAAAAATCAAAATAAAAACTTGTCCCCTGATCTACGCTGGAGCTAAATCCTATCGTCCCATTCATTCGTTCAACCAGTTCTTTGGTGATGGCCAATCCCAGGCCTGAACCACCTTTTTTTCGTGTATCAGAAGAATCTGCCTGAGAGAATTTTTGAAAAATGCGGTTCTGGAATTCTGCTGGAATGCCCTGACCGGCATCAGTGACACTGACGCGAACTGAGTCGCCAAAAGTGGTGATCGATACGTCTACGGTGCCATTGTCGGGTGAAAATTTGATGGCATTGGAAAGTAAATTCGACATCACCTGCAATAGGCGCTGACTGTCCACATCAACATACAAGTCCGCTATATCGCTGCTGATGGCCAAATTAACGTTCCGCGCACCTACATAGGAACGATTGATTTCGACCGACTGTTCAATTAACGGCATCAGTTGATGACGTTGAATATCAAAATGCATCTTGCCCGCTTCCAGCTTTTCCATATCGAGCAAGTCGTTGATAATATAGGTTAAGCGCATGGTATTTCTTTGGGCGAGCTCAATGATTTGTGCCACCGGCGCGGCAATTTTACCCAACACACCACCCATGACCAATCCGAGTGACCCTGCTATTGATGTCAATGGTGTGCGCAATTCATGACTGACTGTGGAAATGAATTCACTCTTCATTTGTTCAATGTGAATCCGCTCGGTGATGTCAGTGATAAAGCCATGCCACAGGGTCGAGCCATCCTGATCCAATTCTGGCTTGGCATTCCCAAACAGCCACTTCACTGTGCCATCTTCATACCTGACCCGATATTGATGCTGCCACAGGGATAACTCCTGGGCCGATTTTTGAATCGAAGCGGCAACGCCATCCAGATCTTCCGGGTGCAGAATGGAAAATACTTTACTGGCATCCTCGCGTACTTCTTCCGGAGTGACTTGATAAATTTCAAAAATAGCTTCACTGGCAAAGGGAAAGCAGGAACTGCCATCAGGACGCAAGCGGTATTGATAAACCAGACCAGGAACCCTGCTGGCAATTTTTTCCAACCGATTGAACGCTTCTTTGGCCTCAAGCTCGGCCTTTTTTCGTGTCGTGATGTTGCGCAGAAAACAGAAATTAAATTCTACCGAGTCAATTTTGATGTAATTTGCACTCACCTCGACGGGATATTCTCTGCCAGACTTCATTTTGTGACGCGTTTCAAGAGTCACCGTTCCGCGTCTCTTAAGGTCTTCAAAATGAATTTCCCAAATCCCGGCCTGATAATCCGGATCCAAATCAAAAATTTTCATTCCAAGCATTTCTGCCTTGGTATAACCCCGTTCTGTGCAAGCCGCATCATTGACATAAATAATGCTCCCTTCACGATTGACCCAAAAAATGCTGTCAGCTGCCCGATCAACACTTTGCCTCATCATTTCGAGTTCATTGGGAAACCGGTGCCTGGGTTCAAAATCCATCTGAGTCCTTGAGAAGTTGCCTGTCCGGGCCGAAGAGCCATTGGCAAGTCTGCATATTAGCAAATGCAACAGTTAATCAATTTAAAGAATAGGCCATGGAGTGGGCTTTTACAAAGTATTCTCCAGACGACAAAAAACCACACGACGGTAATTCATGTGGTTTTTTGTATGTAACTATCCAAGCCCAAAAGGGCTACAAGCAGTTACTGCATACGATGATGGCTACCGAAGTAGCCAGTCATTACGCCAATGCTTTTAAAGCAGCAGCTAAACGGCTCTTATGACGGGCAGCTTTGTTTTTGTGGATAATTTTTTTATCCGCAATACTGTCAATTTTCGAAACCGAAGCTTGGAAAATCGAAGTTGCAACAGCTTTGTCACCAGTTGCAATCGCTTTACGAACTGCTTTGATTGCAGTGCGCAGAGTCGAGCGCTGGCTGGAGTTGTGAGCGTTTTGTTTAACTGCTTGACGAGCACGTTTGCGCGCTTGTGCGGTATTTGCCATGAAATTTCCTAAACTAGTGTCGATGTGCCAATACTATTGGCCGAAGAATTCTGTACAGCTCGCTATTGTAATCGAATTTAAAATAACATACAAGAATCTCGTTGGCCGGACGCAATATAAACCATTATCTTCGCCGATTCAGTTGCTTCCTTACAAATAAATACGGCCAGCCCTTATAATGCCCCTCCATGAACCTGCTTAAAACTCTCGCGACCATCAGCGGCATGACCATGCTTTCACGCATTACCGGCATGATCCGCGATATGCTCATTGCTCATGCCTTTGGCGCCTCGGCCTATTCGGATGCATATAACATTGCCTTCCGCATCCCCAATTTGCTGCGGCGAATTTTTGCCGAAGGTGCTTTTTCACAGGCGTTCGTCCCGATTTTAACCGAATATCATGACAAAAAAGGCCCACAGGCCACCAAGTCGCTGGTCGACTCGGTCGGCACCCTGCTTACCTGGAGCCTGATCCTGACCAGTCTGCTCGGTATTATTGCCGCTCCGCTGCTGGTGTATGGACTGGCCAGTGGTTTTGCCAAGGACCCGGAAAAATTCAATGTCACGGTCGTGATGACGCGCATCATGTTTCCCTACATCGCTCTGATTTCTCTGGTCGCTTTAGCTGGCGGCATCCTCAACACCTGGCGCGAATTTAAAATCCCAGCCTTCACGCCGGTACTGTTTAATCTGGCCTCGATTTTTGGTTCAGTCGTGCTGGTGCATTATTTTCAGCAACCGATATACGCTCTGGCAGTGGCCGTGGTGCTGGGGGGTGTTTTGCAACTGGCGATTCAGTTTCCCTATCTGATCCGTATCGGCATGTTACCGCACATTTCCCTGCACCCATTGCGCGCGCTGCAGGACCCGGGAGTCAAACGGGTATTACGCAATATGGCGCCGGCAATTTTCGCGGTCTCGGCGGCGCAATTCAGCATACTGATCAACTCCAATATTGCCTCCCATCTGGTCACAGGCAGTGTTTCCTGGTTGGCGTATGCCGACCGATTAATGGAATTCCCTACCGCCCTGCTCGGTGTGGCACTGGGCACCATTTTACTGCCGAGCTTATCGCGGGCGCACGCACTGAATGATCATCAGGAGTATTCTGCTTTACTCGACTGGGGCTTACGTTTGACCTTCCTGCTGGCCTTGCCAGCTGCCGTTGGCCTGGCGACCTTGTCGATTCCACTAACTGCCGTGTTATTTCATAACGGTAAATTTGATGCCGCTGCAGTGATTCAAACCAGCCATGCCTTAATTGCCTATGGCGTTGGCCTGATCGGCTTAATTCTGGTCAAAATTCTGGCACCCGGTTTTTATGCCAAACAAAATATTAAAACTCCGGTCAAAATCGCCCTCGGTGTCTTGGTTGCGACGCAAATCATGAACCTGCTGTTTATCCCACTCATGGCTCACGTTGGCTTAGCATTGTCGGTGGGATTGGGTGCCTGCCTGAATGCCGGCTTTTTATTTGCCGCTTTAAGACGCCACGGCATTTACCAGCCCCAACCCGGCTGGCTGCGTTTTTTTGCCAAACAGGCCGTGGCGCTGACCTGCATGGCGGCGCTGGCCTGGTATCTGAATATCCAGTTCGACTGGATCGGTCTGCAAAACCATGTCATCCTGCGTGCCCTGGATTTGGGCTACATCTTAATCGCCTGTATGGCACTGTATTTTGTCAGTCTGTTTGCTATGGGATTTCGCCTGGGCGACTTCCGCCGCATCGCTAATTAAACTCACTTACTGATCTACCTATGCTGACACCGGAACAAATTTTCAGTTTTTTAGCTGCTGCCTTGTTAATTACCGTCTCACCCGGTCCTGACAACCTGATGGTGCTCAGCATGGGTATGGCGCGTGGCCGCCGCCCCGGCATGGTATTTGGGCTTGGCTGCGCTCTGGGCTGCCTGTCGCATACGCTGCTGGCCACCGTGGGCATCAGCGCCCTGATCAGCGCCTCTCCTCTCGCCTTTACTGGCCTGAAAATCACTGGTGGTGTGTATCTGATTTATCTGGGACTGCAAGCCATCCGCAGCCGCGGCATGGGAACACAGCAAACGGCACTGGTCGAAGCGGATCTGCTCAAACTGTTTTCCAAAGGCTTGATTGCCAACAGCATCAACCCAAAAGTAGTGCTGTTCTTTCTGTCATTTTTACCGCAATTTATTGTGCCAGAACAGGGTCATGTCAGCTGGCAAACGGCACAATTAGGTTTATTGTTTACTCTGCAGGCGGTGTTACTGTTTGGCTTGCTGGGTTACTTTTCCGGTGCCGTCGGACAATGGCTTAACCAACGTCCACAGGCCGGCATATGGCTGGACCGGATCGCTGGCACTGTGTTTATCACGCTCGGTTTGCGTCTTGTCGTTGGCTGATGATTCACTTCAATCAAGGAATTCCGATGAAAGTTGCTGTCGTTTTATCTGGCTGCGGAGTATTTGACGGCTCTGAAATCCATGAAAGCGTGCTCACCCTGCTGGCACTGTCCTGCGCCGGAGTTACTTACCAGTGCATGGCGCCCAATATGGCGCAAACTCAGGTGGTCAATCATTTAACCGGCCAGATTGCCGAAGGTGAAAGCCGCAATGTATTGATCGAAGCCGCCAGGATTGCGCGCGGCGACATCATCGACATTGCCAATGCCGACAGCCATGATTATGCAGCGGTATTTTTTCCCGGTGGTTTTGGTGCCGCAAAAAACCTGTCTGACTTTGCTTTCAAAGGTAGCGCCTGTGAGCTCCAGCCAGACGTGTTGCGCTTTGCCAAAGCCATGGCTGCGGCCCACAAACCAGCCTGCTATATCTGTATCGCCCCCACACTGATCCCACGCATTTACGGCGCCGGGGTCAAACTCACCATCGGCAACGATCAGGACACTGCTCAGACGATTGAAGCCATGGGTGGTGAACACATAGACTGTCCGGTGCAAGAGTGTGTGATCGATGCCGGACATAAGCTGGTTTCTACCCCCGCCTATATGCTGGCGCAAAATCTGGCCGAAGCCGCTGCCGGCATTGAAGCCGCCGTTGTTGCAACCCTGGCCATGCTCCCCGCCAATAGCAACATGTGATTTATCAATAGTTAACATTTGCATTTCCAGCCGATTATGCGTTGCCTCCAGATTTAGCAATATTTTTTTATTTATCTGCTAAATTTAATGTAACCCTAAGGCAATTTAAATGTTGTTAATTAGAAATTATTTCTGGAGCATACATGTTTCCCCCATTTCTCAAATTCAGTTCCTGGAGCATAGGTTCAAAACTGACACTGATTTTAATTACCATCATCAGCCTCATCCTGCTGTCTTTCACTTCACTCATCAATTACAACTTAAAGCAGCAAACTGAAAAACAGGCCACGACCGATGTCAGCGACAAGACTCAACTGATTGTCAGCATGCTGGAAACCTTTGACAGCAGCCTGCGCAGCCGCGTAAATGATTTTTCCGGCATTTTCAAAAATGCATTCAAAGCTGGAATAACGCTCGACAATGCTCACATGATCGATATTGCCGGAACCAGCACGCCCGCGCTGAAATCGGAAGCTGGTGATCTGAATGGTGATTTCACTATCCCCGATCAACTGCAGAAACAGTTCAATATCATCACAACTATTTTTGTTAAAAAAAATGATGAATTTATCCGCATCTCAACTTCACTCAAAAATGAAAATGGTGTGCGTGCACTGGGCACAACACTAGATCATGGTAGTCCGGCGTATCAGGAACTCATAAATGGAAAAAGTTTTGTCGGCGTCTCTGAATTATTTCATAAGCAATACATGACCGAATACGATCCTATCACTGACAGTTCAGGTAAAGTCATCGGAATTTTATTTGTTGGGCTGGATTTTACCGAGTCGATTGGCCAGCTTAAGGAAAAAATTCGCGCCATGAAAATCGGCGAAACCGGTTATTATTTTGCGATCGATGCGCGTGAAGGAAAAACTCGGGGCGACCTGATGATACACCCCAGCAAAGAAGGGCAAAATTTACTCGAAGCCAAAGACAAGGATGGGCATGAATTCATTAAAGAAATTGTGCAAAAAAAACAAGGCGTGATTCATTATCCCTGGTTAAATGCAGAACTTGGTGAAACCAGCGTCAGAACAAAAGTGGTGGCTTTTTATCCGCTGAAAAACTGGTCCTGGGTAATTGCTGGCGGTGTGTATGAAGATGAATTTTCCCCTCGAAACCAATGCACTGATCTTACGCTATCAAATTATCAGCGTATTGCTGATTTTCATTCTGGGTGGCCTGTTATATGTCACCATGAGCAAACATTTGAGCCGTCCGCTGCAAATCGTGACACAGGCCGCAAAAAATCTCGCTGCCGGCGATCTGAGCACTACCATAGCCATCGATCGCAGCGATGAAATTGGTCAACTGATGGAATCGATTAACGACATCGGCAGAGGATTGACTGAAGTCGTCACGCAGGTACGTGAAAATACCGTCACGATCGTCCACTCGTCGCAGGAAATTGCCGATGGCAATATGAATCTGTCGGAGCGCACCGAATCGCATGCCAGCTCACTGGAACAAACAGCAGCATCCATGAATGAACTCACGAGTACCGTCAAACAAAATTCAGACAATGCCAGAGAGGCTAATGCGTTAGTGATATCCACCGCAGAGATCGCTTCACAGGGTGGAGAAGTGATGTCCAAAGTGATAGCCACCATGTCGTCGATTAAAGACAGTTCGCGCAAAATTGTCGACATCATCAGCGTCATCGACGGGATTGCCTTTCAAACTAATATTCTGGCCCTGAATGCGGCAGTGGAAGCCGCACGCGCCGGAGAACAGGGACGTGGCTTTGCAGTGGTGGCTTCCGAAGTGCGCAACCTGGCACAAAGATCAGCCAGTGCCGCCAAAGAAATCACTACCTTGATCAATGATTCAGTGGAAAAGGTGGAATCAGGTAATTTACTGGCCGAACAAACCGATAAAACCATGAACGATATCCTGCACTCAGTTCAGCAAGTTACCAAAATCATGGCGGAAATCAATCATGCCAGTCAGGAACAGAGTCAGGGAATCGAACAGGTCAATCAGGCAGTCACCCTCATGGACGACATGACTCAACAAAACGCTGCACTGGTTGAACAAGC
The DNA here is from genome assembly GCA_903862415.1 of uncultured Oxalobacteraceae bacterium. GTDB lineage: Bacteria > Pseudomonadota > Gammaproteobacteria > Burkholderiales > Burkholderiaceae_D > Solimicrobium. The sequence goes on from CAIOYD010000004.1 coordinate 13,000, forward strand.
TACAGCAGCGACAAAAAGTATGCACCAGCAAGCCACTACCCTGCTAGAACGCGTGAGTGTGTTTAAGCTGCGCTAATGCTGCTGATACGGGTGTGTAAACGCTGGCGCAACTGAGAGGGCAATCAAGGCAATGGCCAGCGGAACCGTGGAAATAAATCCTAAGTGTTTGAAGCCGAGGGCACCGGCTACCCCACCACCAAAGAAAAATAGCACCAGTAAACTCAAAATTTTTAGTTTTTCCCGATTGGCGACCACTTCGCCATACTCAATGAGCGAACCGCTGCGGTTCCAGTAAATCAGCTTGCCAAGTTCGATACCGATATCGGTTACCATACCGGTGAGATGGGTGGTGCGAATTTCCGCATGCGAAATTTTGGTGATCAGGGCATTTTGCAAACCCATCACATAACACAGCAACACTGCCGTAAAAGAAACCTGCACCAGCTCGTGGTGTTGCAAATTATTCCCCACCAGACCAAACACCAGTAATAACAGTGCTTCCAGAATCAGTGTCGGGGTATAGATATAGACTATGGCACGACGACGGGCAAAGTTCACCATAATTGCGGTACTGGCCGAGCCACAAATAAAAGCAAACAGTGAAAAAAACGCCGACAGCGCCAGCACCAAGTCCCCGAGCACAAGATGATCGGCGGCTGCCGAAACGATGCCCGTCATATGCGACGTATACTGACCGATAGCCAGAAAACCGCCCGCGTTCAGTGCTCCGGCGACAAACGCCAGCGTCACACCCAAATGCAAATTGGATTGCGCCGTCCGCTCAGGTGCAGTCAGATGCGCAAGATAATTGATCGGCATGGGATGAATCGCTTAAAGTCAAAGATCGAGTGTACTGCAGCCGGGCAGGCAGATGATTATTCTGAATCAAATTTAAACCAGCAGTGGCTTATTTGGGGCAAGATTTGGGTTTATTCTTACTCAAAAAATGGCAATCCAGTGTAATAAACATCTCGCGCGAAGTCAGATACGTTGCCTGATAGCGGGCAAAAATCTGTTCGATCACGCCATTTTCGTAAATCGTTGCCATACCGCGCTCAAACTGGTCGCGCATGAGTTCAGAACGAAAACCCAGCCAGTATTCATTACCCTTGCCGAAAATCGAATGGTAGCTGTATTCATCCAAATCAAGCATGGGAGCGCTGGTATTTTCATTGATCTGGTTATAGCTAAAAATATCGGCCTGTGAAATCACTACATCAGCATGATCCACATTCAACATGCGTGCCGGCATAAACGCCAGTTCGGTATACGATTTATTGTGCGCGGCCATGGCAGCAAATTCCGCGCCGAGAAACTGACTGGCATGCTGAAAAGTAATGATGCGCAAACCCGCCAGATCGGCGACCGTATCGATTTTAAATTTTTTCTTTTTTAATGAAATGGCGACATTTTTAAAAGTCAGTACCGGCCAGTGGGTATACACCATATTGGTGCCATCATGTTTGGCATTGGTAATAATATCGACTTCATTATTAGAATAAGCCATCTGGCTGCGGGCGGCAGGCATAAAAACAAAATGCGTACTGACGCCCTGACTGGCATAGGCCTGCTGAATAATATCGACCAACAAACCTGAATTTTGACGCGGCAATGAAAAGGGCTGAATAGCCTGATTGATTTGCACACGCAACAACTCATCAGCGCGACAGCGCGGTGCTGTCAGCGCTATTGAGAGCAATGCCAGCATGCTAAAGCGGAGTAGCATGGTCAGCGGATCATCAAGCAGGTGCATCACACTACTTAGATGTTAGCTTCTTTTTTCAATTTAATAATCGCCACCCCGACGCCACTCGAGGCCTGAGCAAACGCAGTGCCGCTACCCAGCATGGCTTCGGCTTCAGGAAATTTTTTGGCGTTAATCACCGAGGCTACTTTGCCGGCTTCCACATGGAATGTCGCGTGCTTTTGCAGACATTCAGTATGCGTTGCTAAGCGTCCAAACTGCGTTTTTCCTTCGCCATGCAACCACTTACCCAAATCACAGCAGTTATCTTTGGAAATGGTTGCCACATCCATCGTCTCCTGCTTGTTGATCGCGCCACGCAATTTTAATTTCCACTCCAGATGTACGGAGGCAGCTTTATCCAGATCCATGACATTTCCCTATTTTATGCCAGAAGTAACTAAACAAAACTTGTGTATTGTTTAAAACATCTGACCAAACCAATAATAGATATTTAAGTATAGGTAATGAATAGCAGCATGCAAGCCGGACAGCATACATTCCGGCCCAACCATGTCATTTCTGTTGCAGATCAATAAAATTGCGACTTATTCCTTGCTGCGGGCTTCAATAACTTCCCACTGCTCCAGACAAACCAGTAATAAATCATCAATTTCCGCATAACGACGATTGAGTTTATTGACTTCATCTGGCTGGGTTTTGTACAGATTGGTATCCTGCAGACGCACGGTAATGACTTGCTGCTCCGCTTCCAGTTTTGCGATCTGTTTAGGTAATTCTTCCAGTTCGCGCTGTTCTTTGTAGCTAAGTTTTTTGGCTTTGGATTCCGGTTTTGCTTCGGCCTTACCACCGGCTTTGGCTGAGGTTTTGGACACCGCTCTGGCGTTTTCTTTCACGCTGTTGGCATAACGCTCCCAGTCTGAAAAACCACCGATGTATTCACTCCACTGACCTTCTCCTTCGGAGACTATCACCTGCGTGACGACGTTATCCAAAAAGGCGCGATCATGGCTGACCAGAAAAACCGTACCGGTATAGTTTTCCAGTAATTCTTCCAGCAGTTCGAGGGTATCGATATCCAGATCGTTAGTCGGCTCATCGAGCACCAGCGCATTGGCTGGCTTGGCAAACAAACGCGCGAGCAGCAAACGGTTGCGTTCACCACCGGAGAGCGATTTCACCGGTGAGCGCGCACGTTCAGCCGCAAATAAAAAGTCATTCAGGTAGGTCATGACATGTTTTTTCTGACCGTTGATTTCAACCCAGTCCGAGCCCGGCGCAATGGTTTCCGCCAGACTGGCTTCTTCATTCAGTTGGGCACGCATCTGATCAAAATAAGCCACCTGCAATTTACTGCCCTGTTTGATGGTGCCAGAATCGGCGTTCTCTTCGCCCAGAATCATTTTCAACAGCGTGGTTTTACCGGCACCATTGGCACCGATCAGGCCCACTTTATCGCCTCGCAGAATAGTGGCGCTGAAATCTTTAACGATGCATTTATCACCGTAGTTTTTACAGACATTTTCCAGTTCGGCGACAATTTTTCCTGAACGTTCGCCAGCCGACACATCGAGCTTGACCTGCCCCTGCTGATCACGCCGCACGCTGCGCTGCTTGCGCAAATCTTCCAGACGGCGCACCCGGCCTTCATCACGGGTACGGCGCGCCTGCACGCCTTTTCTGATCCAGACTTCTTCCTGGGCTAAAAATTTGTCAAACTTGGCGTTTTCCACCACTTCATTTTCCAGCAGTTCAGCCTTACGGGTCTGATAGGTCGTGAAGTTACCGGGGAAAGAAAGAATCCGACCACGATCGAGTTCAATAATGCGGGTGCAGACGTTATCAAGAAAACTGCGGTCATGGGTAATGAGCAGCACACTGCCTTTAAAATCGCGCAACAAGCCTTCGAGCCATAAAATCGACGAGTAATCCAGATGATTGGTCGGCTCATCGAGCAACAGCACATCCGGCGCACTCACCAGCGCCACGGCCAGCGCGACACGTTTTTTCATCCCGCCAGACAAACTGCCGATCAAGGCATCTTTCTGCAAATTCAAACGATCCAGTGTTGCTTCGACTTTACTGGTCAATCCCCAGGCGTCGGCTGCATCGAGCTGCAACTGAATGTCATGCATGCGCTCCATGAGAGCATCATCATTATCGCCGCCAAATTGGTGGCTGATAGTTTCATATTCCTTAAGCAGAGCAGGCAACTCCCCCAGACCTTCGGCCACCGAATCAAAGACGTTTTTTGTCGGATCAAATGCCGGCTCCTGCTCCACATAGGCAATGCGTAAATTTTGCTGCATCACCAGCAAGCCGTCATCGAGCTTGGACGTGCCAGCGATGACTTTGAGCAAAGAGGATTTACCGGTGCCATTACGCCCGATTAAACCGACCCGTTCACCGGTTTCAATCGAAAATTCAGTGTGATCGAGAAGCGCCACATGACCAAAAGCAAGTTGTGCATTTGAAAGAGAGATAACAGCCATAACATTCATTGACGGCCAAAAGGCGCGCCCCATCCAAGTATAAAGGCAGCATTGTACCGACAAGTCAGCGATCAATCTGGTTTTTATCGGAAAATGCGTCGAAGTGATGCCCAATTCGCAAGGGAATGGTGTGACCAACAGGAATCGAACCTGTATCTAATTCTTAGGAGGAACTTGATCTATCCGTTGATCTATGGTCACACTGCCAAGATCTGTTGTCCTGGATTTATGCATTCTACAGGTTTAGGCAGGGAACGAGAAGAGTAGTCTTACTTAAAAACTAACCGGGTAACTAAGAAAACCAGGCTCAAAAATTACAGGGTGCAAGTAATTGCACCCTGTAGACAACTTTACTTCGCCGCTGCCGAACTCGCGGCGGCTTCCGGAGTAACCATGGCAGGTTCAGCCACCACGGCTGCCGGAGCTGTAGGTGCTGCCACCTGCTTTACCGCCGGCACAAACTGCACATGCGCAGGCACAGAAGCTTCCATCGGCAACAATGGCACCAGCAACAGTGCCACGATATTGATAATTTTAATCAACGGATTGATCGCCGGGCCCGCTGTATCTTTGTAAGGATCGCCAACAGTGTCGCCCGTCACGGCTGCTTTGTGAGCTTCGGAACCCTTGCCGCCAAAATGACCGTCTTCAATGTATTTCTTGGCATTATCCCAGGCACCACCACCGGTGGTCATGGAAATGGCCACAAACAAACCGGTCACAATGGTTCCCATTAGCAAACCGCCCAGTGCAGCAGGTCCGAGTAACATACCAACCACCACAGGCACCACCACAGGCAACAGCGAAGGCAGAATCATTTCCTTGATCGCCGAACTGGTAAGCATATCAACGGCTTTATCGTATTCAGGCTTACCCGTGCCATCCATGATGCCTTTGATTTCTTTAAACTGACGGCGCACTTCCACCACCACCGCACCAGCAGCACGACCGACAGCTTCCATGGCCAATGCACCGAAGAGGTAAGGAATCAAGCCACCGATAAACAGCCCGACGATAACGTCAGGATTGGACAAGTCAAAGGTCACGCTCTTGCCGACAGATTCCAACGCATGGGTGTAATCGGCAAACAGGACCAGCGACGCCAGACCGGCAGAACCAATCGCATAACCTTTAGTCACCGCTTTGGTGGTGTTACCAACGGCATCGAGTGGATCAGTAACGGCACGCACGGAATCAGGCATCTCCGACATTTCGGCAATACCGCCGGCATTATCGGTAATCGGGCCATAGGCATCGAGTGCCACCACAATACCCGCCATCGACAACATCGAGGTAGCGGCAATCGCAATTCCGTACAAACCAGCCAGATGGAAAGAAACCAGAATGGCTACGCACACTGCCAGTACAGGATAGGCTGTGGATTTCATCGACACGCCCAGACCGGCAATGATATTGGTACCATGACCGGTGGTGGACGCTTCGGCGATATGACGCACCGGATGAAAATCAGTGCCGGTATAATATTCAGTGATATACACCATCAGACCGGTCAGAACGATACCCACTACGGTAGAACCGAGCATAGGTGCAAACTGCGCTTCCGGCACCACATATTTGGTCACCACGGCAAAACCGATTAAGGACAGGCCGGCAGCCCACCATAAACCAGTATACAGCGCCGACATGATTTTTTTACCCGGTTTGGCTTTGACCATCGAGCAACCAACAATGGAAGCGAGAATCGACACCGCACCCAGCAACAAGGGATACAGTGCTGCCTGCGCGCCCATGTCGGGCATCAGCAAGGCGCCGAGCAACATGGTGGCGATCAGGGTAACGACATAGGTTTCAAACAGATCGGCGGCCATACCGGCACAGTCACCAACGTTATCACCGACGTTATCGGCAATCACGGCAGGGTTGCGCGGATCATCTTCCGGAATACCGGCTTCAACCTTGCCGACCAGATCGGCACCCACGTCGGCGCCTTTGGTAAAGATACCACCACCGAGCCGGGCAAAAATCGAAATCAGCGAGGCACCAAAGGCCAGACCGATCATCGGCTTCAACATGTCGTGCTGCGATAAAGCTGCACCCTGATTCTGGCTGACCAGCAACCAATAAAACAAGCTCACGCCAAGCAAACCCAGGCCCACGACCAGCATACCGGTAATGGCACCGCCTTTAAACGCCACATCGAGCGCCGGGTTGATTCCTTTGGTCGCTGCCTGAGCAGTACGCACATTAGCCCGTACCGACACATTCATGCCGATAAAACCACAGGCGCCAGAGAGCACGGCACCGATTAAAAATCCCAGCGCCGTCGACATACCCAAACCTGGCAGAGCGGCAATGATGACAAACAAAATAGCGCCGACTATCGCAATCGTGCGATATTGGCGCGCCAGATACGCTGCTGCACCCTGCTGAATTGCGGCAGCAATTTCCTGCATACGCGCATTACCCGCATCCTGCTTTAAAATCCAGGCACGTGAGATCAAACCATACAGCACTGCTATCAACCCACAGCTAACGACAAACCACAAGCCTGTTACCATTGTAAATCTCCTTTTTATTATTTAAAAAAACGACGATTTCGCAACCAAAACAAACATCACAGAACGTACTGCATTTAGGAATATCACTCATTGAAGCAAATCAATGCTGATAAAGTTAGTTCATTTAACCCCTGACCACTCAACTGCAAAAAAATTCCGGAAAAAGATAAAAAAAAACGGACACAAGGTCCGTCTTTTATTATTCGTCCAATGCCGCGAAGGCTTTGTCGCGGATCACTTCAACCGCTCCGACACCGGCAATCTTGCGATACTTAGGCGCGCCCGGGCGGCCTGACTTGGCCCATTCTCCATAGTATCCCAGCAAAACTTCGGTTTGCTCATGATAGACCGAGAGACGTTTAATCACGGTCTCTTCTTTGTCATCGTCACGCTGAATCAATTCTTCACCAGTGACATCATCCTTACCGGCAAGTTTCGGCGGATTGAATTTCACGTGGTAAGTACGACCCGAAGCCGGATGCACACGGCGTCCGCTCATGCGTTCGACAATGGCGCTGTCAGGCACATCGATTTCCAGTACATAATCAATCACCACACCGGCATCTTTCATGGCATCGGCCTGCGGGGTAGTACGTGGGAAACCATCGAACAGGTAGCCGTTGGCACAATCACTTTCTTTTAAGCGGTCTTTGACCAGACCGATAATGATTTCATCCGAAACCAGACCGCCGGCATCCATGACTTTTTTAGCCGCCAAACCCATGGCCGTACCGGCCTTCACGGCAGCGCGCAACATGTCACCGGTAGAAATTTGCGGAATGCCGTACTTTTCTTTGATGTAAGTGGCTTGAGTGCCTTTACCTGCTCCGGGTGCTCCTAACAAAATAAGACGCATAATTTTTTCCTGACTGAGTTTTAAAATTGGGTGAATTTAGTTATATATTTACGAAATTTTTGGCACCACAACACGACAATACTGGTTCTTTTTTTGATTTTATCACCACATCATTGCACGAAACTTACCATAAAATAGCGTTTAACCATGAATTATTAGAGCCAGCGCAAAACTTTAAGCAGATAATAATTTGAAAGTTATTTTTTTTGACACTCACTTTACAACTTGGTTTCAGCCAATTCCATGCTGTTGATAATGTTGTTGCACCCGCAACAAATCTTCCGGTGTGTCAACTCCTGCCAGCGGGGTATCCGGAGTCAAATGCACCGCAATGGCATAACCATTCCATAACACCCGTAACTGCTCGAGCGCTTCATAGTGCTCCAGAGGCCCAGCTTCGAGTGTAGAATAGGTTTGCAAAAAAGCCTGGGTGTAAGCATATAAACCGATATGCCTGAAAACCTGATAATGAGCCGGCATGATGGTTTTACTGCAGGCAAAGGCATCGCGATTCCATGGAATCGTGGCACGGGAAAAATACATGGCACGTCCCAGTTTGTCGAGCACGACTTTGACCACATTCGGATTAAACGCCTCTTCGGCACTGCGAATCGGGTGCGCAGCGGTTGCCATCGGCACGTCCGCACTGATCTGTGCGGCAGTTGCACGGATTAATGCCGGGTCGATCAATGGCTCATCCCCCTGCACATTCACAATCACCGCGTCTGCAGGCAAACCCAGAGTGGCCGCTACTTCGGCAATCCGGTCGGTGCCCGACTGATGATCGGAGCGGGTCAGATAAGCGCTAATGCCGTGCTGCTTGCAGGCTTCGACGATGCTGACATCGTCGCAGGCCACCACCACCAGAGCCGCGCCGGATAAGTTAGCCTGCTCGGCCACCCGGACAACCATGGGCTTACCAGCGAGGTCAGCCAAAGGCTTGTTGGGCAAACGGGTCGAGGCCAGTCTGGCAGGAATGATGACGTAAAAAGGGCTGACCATAACAGAGCTCACGTTATTCGGCTACAGTCGCATTCAGGTCGCGCGCCTGATCGACCCACATTACCGGAATATCATCACGGATAGGAAAGGCCAGCTTATCGCCTTTGCAAATCAGTTCCTGCGCAGCCTTGTCATACACCAGCGGGCCTTTACACAGGGGACAGACTAAAATATCGAGCAGACGAGCATCCACGTGTTTCTCCATTAAATTAATTGTTGACGGATTTGTTCAAACACACCGTCATCGAGCTGAACTTCTGCCGCCACGACCCAGATACGCGCATCAGCGGCGATTTCTGGCACCTGCCGACATTTTACTGCATCCTTTTCGGTAATTAAGATCATCTGTGCAGTTAAATCCGCAAAGGGATTGCTGCTGTAAGCAAAATGATCCGCTAACGGCAGCGACGTAAACCGCACTCCCTGCAGGCGCAACATGGAAAAAAACCGTTCCGGGTTACCGATTCCGGCCGCAGCGGTAACGGCCGTGGTCGCACCCAGCGAGGACAAATCACAATACTGATCGGAATTACACAGCTGGCGGGCGACACTGGCACGCAACTGCATACGCACAGTATCCGCCGGTAACTGGGCGCTGATGACTTCATCCTGATTAAGATTGGCGACAGTCAAATCACGGCGACGGGAGAGCGGTTCGCGCAACGGCCCTGCTGGCAACAGCCAGCCATTACCGGCACCACGGCCATCGAAGAGGACAATTTCAATCTGACGGGCGAGCGCCAGATGTTGCAAACCATCGTCAGAAATAATCACATTCACTACCGGAAAAGCAGCCAGCAAAGTACGACCAGCGGCGACACGATCACGACCGACCACCACCGGACAGCCACTTTGCTGCGCCATTAACAGCGGCTCATCACCCACCATCGCTGCCGGAGAGGTCACATTCACGACACAGGGAACCTGATGGGCACTGCCATAGCCCCGCGAAATCACCCCCGGACGATACCCGGCGGCGATGAGCTGCCTGAGCAGCCAGAGAGCAAACGGCGTTTTGCCGGTACCACCAATGAAAATATTGCCAACCACAATCACCGGCACCGGCAACGTAGTTTGCGCCAGCCAGCCCAGACGGTACAACAGTGAACGCACCGCCAGCAACAAAGCAAATAGTTGCGACAGCGGCCACAACAGACAGGCCAGCAATCCACGCCGCATCCATGCGCGCATGAAAGTGGCGGCCAGAGTCTCTTTAGTCATGGAAGGCGTGTGCAGTCAACGACAACTTACTGGCCATGATTTTGCGCAGCAAAGGTGATTTTCGATAAGCCCGCAATGCGCGCCGCTTCGAGCACATCGATCACGGACTGATGCGTGGCCGAACCATCTGCGTTGATGACAACTATCGGCTCCGACTGATTGGGGCTGCTGGAAAAATCAGCCACGGCTTTTTTCATGTTTTCGGCCAGATCAGCCACATCAATATGGGCGACCGGACGCTGATTGATTTTGTAATTGCCATGGCTGTCGACGCCAATCTGAATTTCATTCGGACGTTGTTGTGCCGCATTCGCATCAGCCGTAGGCAAATTGATCTGTAATTCAGTAAACCGACTGTAAGTTGTGGAGACCATCAAAAAAATCAAAATCACCAGCAGCACATCGATAAACGGGATCAGATTAATTTCAGGCTCTGCGCGACTTTTACCACCTTTGCGGAAATTCATGGTTATGCCTGTGGTTATTTACGGTTGCTGTGCACGATATCAACAAACTTCACCGCCTGCTGTTCCATCTCGATCACAAAACCATCCACGAGCGCGCTGAAATGACGGTAAAAGAAAATTGTCGGCATGGCGATCAAAATACCAAACGCCGTATTGTAGAGCGCCACCGAAATGCCATGCGCGAGTTGTGCCGGATTAGCGCCGGTGGCATTTTGCGCACCGAAAATTTCTATCATCCCGACCACGGTTCCGAACAACCCCATCAACGTAGCGAGCGAAGCAATGGTGCCGAGTGTAGTTAAAAACCGTTCCAGCTCATGCGCTGCCGCACGGCCGGCTTCTTCGATGGCTTCCTTCATGACTTCTCGTGGCGCATCAACATTGCGCAACCCGGCGGCCAGTACCCGGCCAAGCGGCGAGTTATGTTCCAGCTTTTCCACCACGTCGCGGTTAAATTTGCCGTTATGGTACACACGAATGACTTCATCAAGCAGGGTGCGCGGCAAGATCCGTCTGGACCGCAGCGACAAGCTGCGCTCTATAATCAAAGCCAACGCCACGATAGAAGCGATCAATAAAAAATAAATAGGCCAGCCGGCCGATTGTAGTATCGCGAACAATGCAAACTCCCTGTTAATAACGGAGGTCATTCCGTTGTTATATAAAAACACAAGTGCGAAATGTAACGTGTTGTGCGGCCGTGAGCAAGTGGTGCCGGCGCGAAAACAGTTAACCCGGCTATTTTACTATTGAATACTTTGTGGCAACGTAAAAGTATTGCACAGCTGCTGTGAATAACTTTGTGGGCAAATCATGACATTGCCCGCTAAGTACTTGATTTACATGGGCTATCTACAGTCTGCTCATCTTCTAGGCAAATATTACTTCAGGCAAATTAGTTTTACACACAAACTGTTGATAACATTGTGTGCAAACTTGGTATAGAACCACAACTACTTGATTTTAATAAACAATTCAGATGCGCTTAGAATTACAGCAGTTTTTTCGCTTCGATATCAGGAGTCCAACAGGCTCCTTAGGTATAATTCGTCCCGGAAGTGCACTGCATTTGTTATTCAGGCAGTTTACCCACAACAACAGCCGAGCCACCCTTTAGTCAACCTTGAGCAACTTGATGTCCACCGAAACCAACTATGCGCCACAGGTATTGACTGTCAGCGGCTTAAATCAGGCGGTGTCACGGTTGTTGGAAAAAAACATCCCGCTGTGCTGGATTAGCGGTGAAGTGTCCAATTTTACCCGCGCCGCTTCCGGGCACTGGTATTTCACGCTCAAGGATGCGCAGGCCCAAGTACGGGCGGTGATGTTTAAAACTCGCACCATGAGTGTGGATTTTTTACCGCGTGAAGGTGAAAAGGTCGAAGTCCGTGCCACCGTGACCCTGTATGCGCCGCGTGGCGATTATCAGCTCAATGTGGAAGCTATCCGCAAAGCCGGCCTGGGCAATCTGTATGAAGCCTTTTTGCAGTTAAAACAAAAGCTCAGTCAGGCCGGTTGGTTCAATCAGGAACATAAACGCGCACTGCCCGCCTTCCCCACCTGCATCGGGATAGTCACCAGCCCTCAAGCTGCAGCACTGCGCGATATTTTGATCACCCTGGAACGGCGCGCACCGCATGTGCACATCATCATTTACCCGACACCGGTACAGGGGGCGGGTGCGGCCGAACGCATCATTGAAGCTATCCGCCATGCTGGCCGTCGTCAGGAGTGTGATGTGCTGATTGTGGCCCGGGGTGGTGGCAGCATCGAAGATTTATGGGCCTTCAATGATGAGCAGCTCGCCTATGCGATTGCCGACTGTCCGATGCCGGTCATCGCCGGTATAGGCCACGAAACTGATTTCACCATTGCCGACTTTGTGGCCGACTTGCGTGCCCCGACGCCGACGGCGGCAGCGGAAATGGCCGTCGGGTCGCAGCAGGACTTCCTGCAGCGTCTCGAACAACTCACACTGAAACTGAAGCGCAGCATGCACCGAGAGCTGGATCAGGAAAACCAGCGTCTGGACAACCATTCCCGCCGTCTGCTCAGTCCGGCTGCCATGATAGCCAATGAACGTCTGAAACTGACTGGCATGCAACGTCAACTCCGCTATACGCTCACCACCTTGCAACGTCAGGCCAGCTTCCGGTTTATGCAACTCCAACTGCAACTCGGGCAACGGCGACCGGATATGAGTCGTCAGCGGCAACAATTGCGGCAACCGGCAGGCAGGCTGCAACAACTGGCGCAGCAGAATTTACGTCTGCAGCAGCAACGACTGGCCAACCTGAATGTGCAACTGGAATTACTCAATCCGCAACGCACGCTCGAACGCGGCTATGCCATGGTGCTCGATGAGCAGGGACAGCTTATCCGCCAGCCCGGACAACTCAGTCAAGCGAGTCAGATCACCATCCGGCTGGCAACAGGCGCCACACGGCTGGATGTCCGGCCGGCCGAATAGTTCATCCACTTGCCAGTCATGCAAACAATCCACAACCACATTACAATACGCAGGCAGGTAAAATACGCTATACATCTTCAAACGACTACCCGATAGACGCTGGATTACTCAACCTAAGGAAACAACATGGAACACACTTTGCCCGCTTTGCCTTATGCACTGGACGCTTTAGCCCCACATATTTCCAAAGAAACGCTGGAGTACCACTATGGCAAGCATCATCAGACTTATGTGACCAACCTGAACAATCTGGTCAAAGGCACTGAATTTGAAAATTCCACCCTGGAAGAAATCATTAAAAAAGCCTCCGGTCCGCTGTTCAATAACTCAGCACAAATCTGGAACCACACCTTTTACTGGCATGGTTTAAAACCAGCCGGTGGTGGCGCTCCGACCGGTGCACTGGCTGCCGCTATCGATGCCAAATGGGGTTCGTTTGATGCCTTCAAAGAAGCGTTTACCAAATCCTGCATCGGCAACTTCGCTTCCTGCTGGACCTGGCTGGTGAAAAAACCAGATGGTTCACTCGACATCGTCAACACCTCGAATGCCGCGACGCCACTGACCACAGCCGACGTGCCTTTGCTGACCTGTGATTTATGGGAACATGCTTATTACATCGACTACCGCAATGCGCGTCCGAAATATCTGGAAGCATTCTGGAATCTGGTTAACTGGGATTTTGCTGCGGCTAATCTGGCGTAAGTTACTCCGTTAGCGCAAACAAAAATGCCCTTGAATTCAAGGGCATTTTTTATTGACCAGACCAAGAAAAATCAACTACTTATTTACCGCCACCTAACAATTGATTTTTCAGATTGGTATCGACCGGGTTCTCACCAATCCAGATGCGCAGAATCGCATTAAAGAAAGCGACATCCGGGAAAGTTTCACCTATTTTTTTACCATTGATGAGCATCATCGAACCAACATTCGGTAGCCAGACCACTGAAATCACATCGCCTTTTTTCAGTTCGGGCACCGATGAAAACAACTGACCAAAATTAATGAACTGGGTCGTCAGTTTGGCGCGTTCGGCTTTATCGGTATTTTTTTTCACGCCGCTCATAAACGCCTCGCCCAAAGCATCACTACTGAGTTCGCGCAGCATGGTCAGGTTAACCTGTTTCGGGCCAGCGACAGTAAGTACACCATCGACAGTGGTTTTGTTTTCGGCGATATACAAGGCGGCTACATAGACTTTAAAAAATACTTTATAACGTATCCCGGCGCCGTTTAATTTTAATGTGGTGTTGGCAGCCTGAATAGTGTCATCCAATTTGACGCCGGCAACTTCAGTGGCGTGTGCTGTTGTTGCACAGGCCAGAACCAAGCTTAACAGTAATGCTTTTAATGATAATTTCATGTCTCTTCCAAGTGATAAGCGTAATTTACCTTGAAAATAAATACCTGCTCTGCAAAGTAAATCCGTGTTTTAAATTAAAAAGTGCAATGGATTATAAATCCACTGCACTTTTTTTTCCCTGACAACTTGGTTTTATTTTTATTTACTTAAAAAACTTTTCACTTTTTCCATCCAGGATTTACTTTGCGGGCTGTGTTTTGCGCCGCCTTCCGTTGTTAATTTTTCAAAATCACGCAGCAAGTCTTTTTGTTTTTCCGTCAACTTCACTGGTGTTTCTATCACTACATGGCAAAATAAATCGCCCGGAAAACCGGAACGCACACCCTTAATTCCTTTGCTGCGCAAGCGGAAAGTTTTTCCACTTTGCGTACCTTCCGGAATCGTAAAACTGACTTTGCCGCTTAAAGTTGGCACTTCAATTTCACCACCCAGTGTCGCCTTGACAAAAGAAATTGGCATTTCGCAATGCAGATCATCGCCTTCACGCTGAAATACCGCGTGCGGTTTGGTATGAATTTCCACATATAGGTCACCTGGCGGACCACCATTCATGCCGGGCTCACCATTGCCGGAAGAACGAATCCGCATGCCGTCATCAATGCCAGAAGGAATTTTGACTTCCAGCGTTTTGTTGCGTTTAATCCGTCCCGCACCCGAACAGGTAGTGCAAGGTTCGGGAATAATTTTTCCGGTGCCATGACATTTAGGACAGGTTTGCTGAATGCTGAACAAGCCCTGCTGCATGCGCACCTGCCCATGCCCACCGCAGGTGGTACAGGTGACCGGCGAGGTGCCTGGCTTAGCACCGGTACCATGGCAGGGTTCGCACTCATCCCAGGAAGGAACACGAATCGTGGTATCAAATCCGTGAGCCGCCTGCTCCAGCGTAATTTCAAGGTTGTAGCGCAAATCAGCACCACGATACACCTGCGGGCCGGAATTGCGTCCACCACCACGACCGCCACCGAAAATGTCGCCAAAAATATCGCCAAACGCATCCGCAAAACCACCGGGGCCTGCACCGCCACCGCCACCACCCATATTGGGATCCACGCCGGCATGACCATAACGGTCATACGCTTCGCGCTTTTTGGGATCCGACAACATTTCGTAGGCTTCTTTGGCTTCCTTGAACTTGTCTTCCGATTGTTTGCTGTCCGGATTGCGATCCGGATGGTGCTTCATTGCCAACTTACGGTACGATTTTTTAATCTCGTCATCAGTGGCGTTTTTAGCAACACCTAATATTTCGTAAAAATCACGCTTCGCCATTTCTGTTGGCACCTTCTTAATGAATTCAAGTTATCATCACACTGATGTATTAATACAACATAACACTACCAGTGTTTTGGACAGCAGGTTGAATTTTATGTGAAAAAGCCGAGCAGGCTGGCCGTAAAAACGACACCCCCTATCTCGGCGAGCTTAAGCGAGAAACTAACCCGCCTAATCTGAATTACTTATCTTTAACTTCCTTGAAGTCTGCATCAACGACATCATCTTCCGGCTTGGCTTCGGTTGATCCTGCTCCGCCAGCACCCGCTTCAGCGGAAGCACCTGCCTGCTGAGTTTGCGAGTCAGCGTACATTTTTTCGCCGAGTTTTTGTGACACTGTCGCCAAGGCTGCAACTTTGGCATCGATAGAGACTTTATCACCGCTCTTCAGAGATTCTTCCAAATCTTTAATGGCAGCTTCAATTTTCTCTTTTTCACCGGCTTCGAGTTTATCACCGTGTTCGGTCAGAGCTTTACGGGTGGAGTGCACCAATGCATCGCCTTGATTACGGGATTCGGCGAGCTCTTTCACTTTTTTATCTTCTTCCGCATTCAGTTCGGCATCTTTCACCATTTTCTGAATTTCTTCTTCCGTCAAACCGGAATTGGCTTTAATGGTGATCTTGTTTTCTTTACCGGTGGCTTTGTCTTTGGCACCGACATGCAGAATACCGTTGGCATCGATATCGAAAGTGACTTCAATTTGCGGTGTGCCGCGTGACGATGGTGGAATACCTTCGAGATTGAATTCGCCTAGTCCTTTATTACCGGCGGCGATTTCACGTTCTCCCTGAAATACCTTGATCGTCACGGCTGGCTGATTGTCATCGGCGGTCGAAAATACCTGACTGAACTTGGTTGGGATGGTGGTGTTTTTCTGAATCATTTTAGTCATCACGCCACCCAGAGTTTCAATACCCAGAGACAGTGGTGTTACGTCGAGCAATAACAGATCTTTACGGTCGCCTGAGAGCACCGAACCCTGAATGGCAGCACCGGCAGCAACGGCCTCATCAGGATTATCGTCTTTGCGTGGATCTTTACCGAAAATTTCTTTGACGACTTCCTGAACCTTAGGCATACGGGTCATACCACCGACCAGAATAATGTCATCGATATCAGCAATTTTTACGCCCGCATCGCGGATCGCAGTACGGCATGGCTCTACTGTTTTATTGATCAATTCTTCAACCAGCGATTCCAGTTTTGCACGGGTCATTTTCAGATTCAAATGCACCGGAGCGCCATTGGCCATAGCAATGTAGGGCTCGTTGATTTCGGTTTGCTGCGAACTCGACAATTCGATTTTTGCGCGTTCGGCAGAGGCTTTGATACGCTGCAATGCAATGGCGTCTTTGGATAAATCGAGGCCATTGATTTTTTTGAATTCATCAATGATGAAATCGATAATACGCTGATCAAAATCTTCACCGCCAAGGAAAGTGTCGCCGTTGGTAGAGAGTACTTCAAACTGCATTTCACCATCCACATCAGCGATTTCGATGATGGAAACGTCAAAGGTTCCGCCGCCCAGATCGTAGACAGCGATTTTACGATCGCCGCGTTCGGTTTTGTCCAGACCAAAAGCCAGAGCAGCCGCGGTTGGTTCGTTAATGATACGCTTGACTTCCAGACCGGCGATACGACCGGCATCTTTGGTGGCCTGACGCTGAGCATCATTAAAATATGCTGGTACGGTAATGACGGCTTCTGTCACTTCTTCACCGAGGTAATCTTCGGCAGTTTTTTTCATTTTGCGCAGTACTTCGGCAGAGATTTGTGGTGGCGCCATTTTTTTATCGCGCACACTCACCCAAGCGTCACCATTGTCTGCTTTGACGATGGCATACGGCATGAGGCCGATGTCTTTTTGCACTTCTTTTTCATCGAATTTGCGGCCGATCAGACGTTTGACGGCATACAGGGTGTTTTTAGGATTGGTGACGGCCTGACGTTTGGCTGAAGCACCGACTAAAATTTCGCCATCTTCCTGATACGCAATAATGGAAGGCGTAGTACGTGCGCCTTCGGCGTTTTCGATTACTTTTGGAATGCCGTTTTCAACAACGGACACACATGAATTGGTGGTTCCCAAATCAATACCGATAATTCTGCCCATGATTTTTCCTTTTAAATTCTGAATTGGTCAATTAACTTGCAACTTGTAAGGTATATGCGGTGAATATCTTGTTTTTCAAGCGTTTTTAGCGCATTTACCGACTTATTTCACACTTTTTTCTTATTTAGGCTGTGCCACCGTCACCAGTGCCGGACGCAGTAAACGTTCTGCAATGGTGTAACCTTTTTGCAATACTTCAACCACGGTATTAGCTTCCTGCTCAGCTGGCACCATCGAGACCGCCTGATGTTTGGCCGGATCGAGTTTATCGCCTGGCACCGGGT
Source organism: uncultured Oxalobacteraceae bacterium (assembly GCA_903862415.1). Lineage (GTDB taxonomy): Bacteria > Pseudomonadota > Gammaproteobacteria > Burkholderiales > Burkholderiaceae_D > Solimicrobium. The sequence continues at coordinate 30,776 of CAIOYD010000004.1, forward strand.
TAATTTCGAGCAAACGATTTTTTTCAAAGGCGTTGACCAACTGGCGCAAAGTGACTTGCGTGCCTTCTCTTAAAGCTTCAATCGAGACGGTTTCAATTTTCAGCGCCATTTCGAGGCTGTCTTTAACCGGAATAAGTGACTCGGCAAAACTCTCTACCGCAAACTTGTGCGCTTTGCTGATATCGTCCTGAGCACGACGACGGATATTTTCACCATCGGCTTTGGCACGCAGATAGGCATCTTGCAATTCAAATAATTTTGCTTCAGTCTGAAGTAGTTTTTCTTCAAAATCCGCACCAACAGCGACCATAACGGGTTCTTCTGGTGTCGGTTGTGGCAAACTTGCTTCCTCGGTTTGCGCTTCTTGTTTCTCTTGGTCTTGCATTCATTACCTCCAATAATCAATCATATTCAAAACATTGCCGTCAACGTGGGGATAGGTACGTACATTTCAAGAGTAAAAAGTTGTTTTCACTCAAAATTTGCCCATAAACCCGCAAATTTAACTGAAATGCGGCGCTATATTGCCGTTTATTGCAAAAATCTAAACATGGAAAAGCAGGGTATAGCCCCTGCATCCTGGTTTAAAAACCTGACTTTATGTTTTTGTTCTGACAAAACAGCGCTACACTGGCACTTTTATTGACACTTCAACTGCAAGCACACATGACTTCCATTTCCCCTGCTATTTTTAAAGCATATGACATCCGAGGCGTTATCGGAAAAACACTGAATACGGAAACAGCCTTTCAAATTGGCTGTGCTTTTGGCACTGCTGTGCTGGCCAAAGGTGAGCATAGTGTCGTCATTGGCCGTGATGGTCGCCTCTCAGGGCCGGAGCTCAGTTCAGCACTGGCTATGGGATTGCAGTCAACCGGAATTCATGTCACCGATCTGGGTGTGGTAGCCACACCGATGGTGTATTTTGCCACTCACATATTAAATGCCAGTTCCGGCATCATGGTCACCGGCAGCCATAATCCGCCCGACTATAATGGTTTCAAAATGGTTCTGGCCGGTGAAGCCATTTATGGCGCCACCATACAGGCACTGTATCAGTCGATTGTGGCCGGAGAATTTGCCAGCGGCAGCGGCAGTTATCAGCAGCACGATATCCGCAGCGCCTATCTGCAACGCATACTCGGAGACATAACGCTGGCACGCCCAATGAACATCGCCGTCGATTGCGGCAATGGCGTCGCTGGTGCCTTTGCCGGTGATCTGTACCGAGCTCTGGACTGCAGTGTGGATGAACTGTTCTGTGAAGTGGATGGCACTTTTCCGAATCACCATCCCGATCCGGCGCATCCGGAAAATTTGCAGGATTTAATCCGCCACGTACAAAACAGCGATGCCGAACTTGGGCTGGCGTTTGATGGCGACGGTGATCGTCTGGGCGTGGTGACCAAGGATGGCAGCATTATCTATCCGGACCGGCAGTTGATGCTGTTTGCCGAAGATGTGCTCACGCGTCACCCCGGCGAACAAATTTTATATGATGTGAAATGCACCCGCCACATTGCCGCCTGGGTCAAAGCACGTGGCGGCGTGCCGCTGATGTGGAAAACCGGGCATTCACTGGTCAAGGCGAAAATGCGTGAAACCGGTGCACCTCTGGGTGGTGAAATGAGTGGGCACATCTTCTTCAAAGACCGCTGGTATGGTTTTGATGATGGTTTGTACGCCGGTGCCCGGCTGCTGGAATTAATGTCACGCGTGAGCGATCCTTCGGCTGTACTGAATGCCCTGCCACAATCAAACTCGACACCGGAGTTGCAACTGCCACTGGCTGAAGGTGAAAATTTTACCCTGATCGAACGTATGCTGCACCCAGATCAATTGCAGGCCCACTTTGCCGATGCCGGGCAAATTATCAGCATCGATGGCTTGCGGGTGGAGTATGCCGACGGTTTCGGTCTGGCACGTTCTTCCAATACCACACCCGTCATTGTTATGCGTTTTGAAGGAGAAACCAGTGCCGCTTTAGAAAAAATTCAGGCCGCATTTAAATGCGCCATCCATGCTGTCAAACCGGATGCCGAATTACCGTTTTAAGAAAATAGCTCTCCATGAAAGTATTACTGATCCGGGTTTCATCCTTAGGCGATGTGCTGCATAACATGCCGGTGGTGGCCGATATCCGGCGCCATTTTCCGCACGCACAAATTGACTGGGTGGTCGAAGAAGCCTATGTCGATCTGGTCAGACTCAACCCGCAGGTGCGCAAGATCATTCCGTTTGCACTGAGGCGCTGGCGCAAGGGTTTGTTTTCCGCCAAAGTGCGCGCCGAAATGGCCGCCTTCAAAAAATTGCTGCAGTCAGAAACCTATGACTTGATTCTGGATACCCAGGGTTTGCTCAAAACCGGGGTGATTATGGGGCTCGCCCATGGGGGCGCCAAAGTAGGTTTAGCCAATGGCACGGCCGGTTCGGGTTATGAAGCGATCTCGCGAATTTTTCACACCCTCAGTGTGCCGGTGGATGTGCATACGCATGCGGTATTGCGTGGCCGTCTGGTGGCTGCGCGCGCACTTGGTTATACGGATAGCCTGGCACAGTTTCCGGCCGAATTTGGCCTGACAGCACCAGCGATTAACGCTGCATGGCTGCCGACTGAAAACTATACGGTATTTTTTCACGGTACTGCCGGTGCCAGTAAAAAATGGCCGGCACATGACTGGATTTCACTGGGCAGACATCTGGCAGATCAGACTATCCTGCTGGCCTGGGGTAACAGCAGTGAATTGCTCGAAGCAGAACAACTGGCTGCGCATCTGCCCAATGCGCGTGTATTGCCCAGACTGTCTATGCCCGAAGCCATTCTGCTGGCGCAGCGCGCCTCACTGGTCATTGGAGTCGATACCGGTCTGACGCATATTGCAGCTGCCTTTTGCCGTCCGACAGTAGAAATGTATATTGCTTCACCTTTGTGGAAAACCGCCGGTAACTGGTCGGACAAAATTATCAATTTAGGCGATCAAGGCGCGGCACCGAGCGTGGCTGAAGTGATTGCGGCGGTGGACAGGCTGAAAGTTTAAGATAGCCTCAAGGTGTATTACGCCATTCGGCTAATACACCCTACGCCTGTTAATGGCAGCATTAGTTTGAATCAATCCTGTTCGGATACATTGCCCACAGAATGGTTGCTCACGAATTTGAAAAATTCGTCCGGCGGCAAGGCCGGCGACCAATGATAGCCCTGACCGAATTCACACCCGAGTTCCTGCAGCCGGGTCAGTGCAGCCTGATTTTCCACTCCTTCGGCCACCACTTCGAGTCGGAGACTGTGGGCCATTTCGATAATCGCGCGCACGATACCTTCATCCTGGGGATTTTCTATCATACGGCGGATAAACGACTGATCAATTTTGAGTCGTTCGACTTCAAAGCGGCTCAGATAACCAAGATTGGAATAACCGGTGCCAAAATCATCAATAGACAAATGAATGCCCATGGATCGCAGACGTTTGAGTAACGGACTGATCTGAGTGGAATCAACAATTAACAGCGACTCCGTCAGTTCAAGTTCAAGGAAAGACGCATGCAGGCCTGAGACATCGAGGGCATTCATCAAATCGCGTTCAATGTTATCGCGACGAAACTGTACCGGGGACAAATTGACTGCCGTGACAAATTTTTGCAAACCGGCTTCCTGCCATTCTTTGGTTTGCCGACAGGCTTCGGTAATCACCCAGGCACCAATTTCATGGATCTGGCCGGAGCGTTCTGCAACCGGAATAAATTTGCTCGGCGGAATAATGCCCAGCTCCGGATTTTGCCAGCGTATCAGCGCTTCAGCGCCAACAATCTGACCGGTGCGCAAATCAAACTGTGGCTGATAATGCAGTTTAAATTCATGTTTTAACAGGGCAGAACGAATTCCGGAAATCAAATGCAAATGTTCGATCACATTGGTATTCATTTCCGCGTCATAAAAACGGAAACCATTACGGCCGCAGTCTTTGGCTTTGTACATGGCGATGTCGGCATGTTTGAGCAAAGAATCAAAATCATTACCATCATCAGGATACAGTGCAACGCCAAGCGAACAGGTGGCGGAAATTTCCATGCCGTTGATTTGAAACGGGGCGGTCAGCAGTTCAATAATTTTTACTGCCACCGTCGCCACGGATTCCTGATCCGCCTGTCCGGCGATGACGATTAAAAATTCATCCCCGCCCTGCCGGCTGACGGTATCGCTGGTACGGACCGTGTTTTTGAGTCGCTTGGCCACTTCGCACAGCAGGGTATCGCCAGCGGCATGACCGAGCGAATCATTCACGGTTTTGAAATTATCCAGATCAAGGTAAATGACGGCAATCCGTTCATTGCTGCGTTTGGACAGATCCACGGCCTGCTCAAAGCGCGCTCGTGCCAGCAAGCGGTTAGGCAGGCCGGTGAGTGCGTCGTTATGCGCTAGTGTGTCAATATGGGTGAGCGCTTCCCGGATGCGATCGTTTTCAGTTTCCAGCAAGGCCAGTGCCTGGCGCAAGTCGCTGGCCAGTTTCCAGACAAAAAATGAAGTTGCCCCCAGAATAGCCACCACATTAACCAGAGAAGCGAAAGATACCGGAGACGTCACGTTAATATGCCAACCGGTTAAATTGGCCACGACCACCATCGTAAGAATGGCAAAGATTAACAGCAGCAAGGTCAGGAAAAATCGCCGGGTCACAAACATGGCGGCAAAAATCATAATGGCCGGGAAGGCACAAACGGCAGCATCGTAAATGCCGTCAAACAGATAACTCATCATGCCCATGGCGCAGGTCATGGTGATCACAACCACTTTGGCGGCGCCCTCAACCCGGGAAGTTTTGGCCAGCCAGATAGCAATGAGCAATAAGCTGGCCAGCGCGGATAAAACACTGGCTGCCGGCCATTTGTTTTCAGACATCGCGATAACCGCACAGACCAGAATGGCGACCAGCATGACATGGATCACCTGCACCAATCGCTGTGGCGTTAATGCCAGACCGGCATTTTTAACGCTTTTAATCGATGGTGGAAGAGTATGCATGGTGATGAGTAGCTTAAATTCGCGACAGGAATACTATCAGGCTAGTCAAAAAAGTACGTAATTTCAACTTTTAGCGACGAAATAATCCATTTCATGGCGATTTCACCTGACTATTGTCAGGCGACTCACTTTTGCCGGTGAATTATTTAGGGAGTTCTTTCACCTGAATTTTTTCATCATCAAACTGCTGGGGATTTTTTCCTGAGTAGCCGCGATAAAATTGTTTGATTTCGAGCATATCGAGCTCAATATCACCGGAGGGGTAGTAAAAATGCGCGACGCCGCCCACTTTTTTCTTAAAGTCCAAAAAACCCAGCAGGATAGGCACCTTGGCACCGAGAGCAATATAATAAAAGCCGGTTTTCCAGTGACTGACTTTGTCGCGCGTGCCTTCCGGAGGGACGATTACCACCAGACGCTGAGCGTGATTAAAGGCGTCAATGGTTCCCTGCACCAGATTAGCCGATTTGGCCCGATCCACCGGAATACCACCAAGCCAGCGCATGACGCGGCCCAGCACCGGAGGAAACAGACTGGATTTACCCATCCAGTACACCCGCAGATCAAGCGCAAAGCACACCATGAGCGTGTACGGAAAGTCCCAGTTACTGGTGTGCGGAGCCGCAATCAAGACATATTTGCTTTCACTGGGAGTGACGCCCTCAACCCGCCACCCTAACAGATGTAAGAGTCGCACGGAAATCCAGCGCATGATGGTGTTGACAATAGGGGTGTCAAAAATCGTATGGTGCATAAAACAATCCGTTTAAATAATTACGCAGGAAAATAGGTCTGCATTATAGGTAAACGAATTGCAATTTGGAAATTTTTACAAAACTAAGGTAATAAAAAACAATTGCCAGGGGAACGAGCAAAATTAAAGAAACACTGTCGTTCTGCCGCGCAGACTCCTAAAAATACTAGTTTTTGGGAAATACTTTATTTTGTTGTTGCTCTTTAAACCATTGTTTAATCATGGATTTTTCATACGGGAAGGACTGTGTTTCGCGCGTCACCATCAGATCGGGGCCAAACATGAAATTCATGTCTCTTAAGTCGACCTTACCTTGACTGACGAGTTTATTTTGCGGGTCCAGCAACTGATACTCAAACTGGATGGCTGGGGGATAGAGTGGTTTAATCACCCGGATTTTCTGCCCACTCTTGAATGAAGCAATCACTTCACCGGCGAGCTTGACATCGGTGACGGTCACATTCCAGTGATATCGGGGTGGTAATTTGTTGGCTAGTTCGGCGAAATAGTGATCCAGATCAGCAAACAGATTTTCGCTGAAACTTTGCTGAGTTTCTTCGGCGGCACTAATATCGGTATACTGGTCAGGGTGCAGCCAGGTGACAGTTGCATCTCCGGCAGAGGCAGAAAAGCTGACACAAAATGCCAGTATGGCAAAAATGCAGGATAGCAATAATTGCATGATAATCATCCTTGTTAATTAAATGATCAACTCCAGAACACCATTCATCGCCCGATTATTCCATTCATCCCATTATTTATGCGCTTGATCGGATTGCCGTTCAGCAAACAAATAAATTACTTATACTGTCGATAATTCAAAAACCAAGTAAATGTTATTAATAGCATACCTGATTTTGTGATTTTTTTTACACTGTTTTCATACATTTTAGATTTAAATCAAATATACTCGCGGCAAATTAATTGCCCTCAGCTGGAGAAAAACGATGTCACAATCACCTAAATTCAAATTGCAAGCCACAGCTATCCTGGCAGCAGCAGCCCTGCTTACCGCGCTGACCGGCTGCCATAATGCCAGCTCCACAGCAGACAAGACCGCCAAAGCGGATGTTTTGATGGTGGCGCCAGAAGACGTGCTGACAGTGCACACTAATGCCTTTGCTTCAGGCCCTTCAATTACTGGTTCAATCCAGCCAGAACACCGCGCTGATTTACGTGCAGAAATCTCGTCAGTGGTGTTACAGGTGTTGAAAGAAAATGGCGAGAAGGTAAATCGCGGTGATTTGTTGGTCCGTCTCGATGACACTTCGATACGCGACAGTCTGAGCTCGGCTCAGGAATCCGAACGCGTGGCCACACAGGCGCTTGATCAGACACAACGTCAGTATGAACGTTTTAAAACCCTGCGGGCTTCCGGCATGGTCTCGACCCAGCAGCTCGAAGATGCGGAAATCAAACGCAATGCCTCAGAAAGTGATTTATCGGCGGCCAAAACCCGTACCGTTCAGGCACGTCAGCAATTGCAACGCACCGAAATCCGCGCACCGTTTAGCGGCATCATCAGCGAACGCAAAGTATCCAATGGCGATACAGCGCAGATAGGTAAAGAATTAGTCAAAGTGATCGATCCGGACAGTATGCGTTTTGAAGGTCTGGTGTCAGCCGATACCGTAGGTCAGGTCAAGCTGGGACAGTCGGTCAATTTCCGTATCAATGGATATCCAGGACAGACATTTAATGGTGTCGTCAAACGTATTAACCCGGAAGCCAATGCAGTGACCCGTCAGGTGGAAGTGTTAGTCAGCTTTAGCGACAAAAAGCAGCCACAGGTTTCCGGTCTGTATGCAGAAGGTCAGATTGAAGCCGGCAGCGTTGCCACACTGATGATTCCTGAAGTGGCTGTGGTGCGCAATGGGGATAAAATCATTGCCTGGAAAGTGCAGGCAAATACCCTGCACAAAATGGAAATTATCCTCGGTGCGCGTGATCAGCGACGTGGTGATTTTGTGGTCAAAAGCGGTCTTGCCGATGGTGATGTGTTGATCCGTAATCCAAGCTCGACACTCAAGGATGGTCAGAAAGTAGCTGCGCCAACGCCACCGGCTGTTTCGCTGCCTGCTGCTAAAGGAAACTAAGCCATGTTCTTATCCGACTTCAGTATTAAACGTCCGATTGCGACCATCGTCATTATCATTATGCTCATGGCTATGGGTTTGCTGGCCCTGAAAAAATTGCGCGTCAATCAGAATCCCGATGTGCAGTTTCCGCTCATGGTAGTCAATATTCCCTATCCGGGTGCGTCACCCGACACGGTTGAACATGAAGTGATTAACCGTGTGGAAAAATCGCTGCAGAGTATTACCGGCGTTGACCGCATGGAATCAACCGCCAATGAAGGCAATGCCACGATTCTGGTGTTTTTCAAATTCGGTAAAAACATGGTCGAGGCTTCGGATGAAATCCGCAATGCCATCGGTAGCGTACGCTACAAGCTGCCCACAGAAATGCGTGAACCGATACTCGAACGGATTGATCCGGCAACCGAACCTATCATGGACATTGCCCTGTCATCGACGACGCAGTCGCATGCGGAAATTTCCCGTTTGGCCGAAGATCAGCTGGCAGAAAAATTCCGTGCTATTGATGGTGTGGCGGTGGTGAATGTCAATGGCTCACTCAAGCGTGAATTAAGCGTGCTGTTAAAGGCTGAAAAATTGCGCGAATATAATGTTTCGGTCAGCGATGTCGTCAATGCGCTGCGCAGCCAGAATACCAATGCACCGGTCGGTAAGGTGCGTGGTCCGCTCAATGAACAAAGTATCCGCTTGGTTGGCCGGATTGAGTCCCCTGCGGATTTTGAACAGATCATCGTCAAACACAATGGTGACCAGCTGGTGCGACTCTCTCAGGTGGCATCGATTGCGGACGATTTCGCTGAAGTTAATTCCTACAGCATCCGCAATGCGCGTCCGAATGTCGGGATTTCGATTATCCGCGCCACCAGTTCGAGCACCATAGCGGTGGCCAATAAGATCCGCGATCTGGTGGCTGAAATCAACAAAACGCTGCCCACAGGCACGCGCATGGATGTTACTCAGGATGGTGGTGAGAATGCCCAGAACAGTCTGGACAATGTCATCGACTCGCTTATGTTTGGCGCGGTATTGACGGTGTTTGTGGTGTACATTTTCCTCAACTCCTGGCGTTCGACTCTGATTACCGCGCTCAGTCTGCCTACGTCCGTGATTGCTGCCTTTATCGCCGTCTGGGCCTGTGGCTTTACGCTGAATTTCATGACGTTGCTGGGTCTTTCACTGGCTGTCGGGGTGTTGATTGATGATGCGATTGTGGTGCGTGAAAACATCGTGCGGCACATGGAAATGGGCAAAGACCGGCGCACGGCGGCTTCTGAAGGAACGCGTGAAATCGGCATGGCGGTAGCGTCGACCACGTTTTCGATTATCGCGGTATTTATTCCAGTGGCCTTCATGCAGGGTGGTGCCGGTGAATGGTTTCGCCCGTTTGCCCTGACGGTGGCAACCTCGGTGGTCGTGAGTCTGTTCATTTCATTTACCCTCGATCCTATGCTCTCAGCCTATTGGGGTGATCCGGTAGGACATCATGATCAGGTCAAAACCGGTATCAGCCTGCATCTGGCCAATTTTAATAACTGGTTTGACCGTCAGGCCAACCGATACAGCCGTATCATTTCCTGGGCACTGCAGCATCGCCGTTCGATGGCAGTAATTGCACTGGTGAGTTTAATCGGCGCACTGGCCTTGCATATCGCTTTTGGCGGCTCGAGCTTTTTGCCAGCCTCGGATCAAGGCACGATTGCGATTGATGTGCGCACGCCGTCGAGTTCGAGCATTGAATACAATCGCCTTAAAATTGAACGCGCCGCCGAACTGGCACGCAGTCTGCCTGAAACGGTAGCTACCAACAGCAATGTGAATGCCGCCGGGGGCCGGGTGTATGTGGATATCGGCAAAAGCACCAACCGCAAGCGCTCTGCGGCCGAGATTTCGGTAGCATTGCGCGCCTTGCTGAAAAATCTGGTTGGCGCCGAATACGTGGTACAGGATGATTTGAATAATGGCGGTGGCAAGCCGGTGCAAATTAAATTCTATGGCACCGATTCGCGTCGGCTGACCGTCATTACCAATGACTTCATGGAAAAGCTGCGCCGTGTACCCGGTGCCGTGGATGTCGGCTTATCCGAACAGGCACCCAAGGATGAATTGCAGATTGAACTCAATCGTGGTCTGGCTAATTCACTGGGAATTTCGATCGCCGATGCTGCCCAGGCCTTACGGGTAGCGTTTGCCGGCGTTGAAGTAGGTGACTGGGTTGATCCGACCGGCGAATCCCGCGATGTGGCAGTACGTCTGCAACCGGGTGACCGTCTCAATGCCAGCAATATCGAACACTTGCCGATCGCCGTCACTGGCAGCAGTGTCATGGTGCCACTGGAGCAGATTGCCAGCATTAAGATGAGCAAAGGTCCATCAAAAATCCAGCACAGCAATGGCCGCCGCATGATTAATGTTTCAGCCAATGCAGAAGGTCGTTCTGCCGGTGAAGTCACCGATGCGGCGCTCACGATAGCCAAGGGCATGGATTTCCCTGCTGGCTTTGGGATTGAACTCGGCGGTGATGCCCGTGAAATGAAAGAGCTGTTCACCGAAATGTTTATTGCCTTAGTCATGGGTATCGGCCTGATGTATCTGATTCTGGTGATTCAGTTTGGCTCCTTTACCGCACCGATTGCCGTGATGCTGTCATTGCCATTGAGTCTGATCGGTGTGGTGCTGGCATTGCTGATAACCGGCGGCACACTGAATCTGATGAGCTTTATCGGCATCATCATGCTCATGGGGCTGGTGGCAAAGAATGCGATTCTGTTACTCGATTGTGCCCGCAAACATGAAGCTCTCGGTCATGATCGCGAAGAATCGCTGATGTTTGCCGGCCGCATGCGTCTGCGCCCTATCCTGATGACCACCTTTGCACTGATTGCCGGGATGTTACCGGTAGCTATCGGCCTGGGTGAAGGCGGCGAGTTTTATCGTCCGCTGGCGGTGGCCATTATTGGCGGCACGATTACCTCGACAATTCTGACCTTGCTGGTAGTGCCGACGTTTTACGACAGCATAGAAATTTCACGCGACCGGCTGTTTGCCAAAATGCATGCGCGCTCTAACCGCATGTTTGGACTGTTTGCCTTCGTGCTCACGATGGCCGAAGCATTAATGACTATCTTGATGGTACGCTGGACTTTCCGTCAAATTATCAAACTGTCACAACTACTGCGCCAGCGTCTGAGTGCACGGGCGATTTAAACGGATGTTTTAATGGTTGGTTGATTTACTACAGAAATGCGTGCAGAAATGGGGTCAGGTTCGAATGTTGAACCTGACCCCATTTTTTTTGATCGTGTCATTGCCGATAAAATTTAACGCATTTTCCCTGATTTATTCTTCGGCAATGAACGCATAATGGTGGCTAGTCGACGTTGAGTATCGGCAATCGACAAGGCATCTTTGTTAAAAAACTGCACCACTTCAGCAAGGATGGCATCTTTGGAAAGACTATCCGTTGCCATGTCATTGACCAGACTGGGCGCCTGGGCAGTACTGCCACGGGAAAATACTTTCCATGAATTACGTGCACAACTGTCCATCCGTATCTGGTCAGCATTGCGCAGCACCGAAATCGAGCCCTTGATCACGTTGTAATCGGTCTGCACGGTAGTAGAAATGGCGATCTGGGCAATTTTATCCGCCACTTCCGGACGCAGAGCGGAATTGGTCAGCATCACCAGCGTATCGACACTGTAGAGATGATAGTTACTGGTGTTGGGAGCAGCCGCACAAGCAAAATCAACATCCGTGGTCAGACCCGAGGCATTCATTTCACCTTTGGCAAAGTCCCCCATCATCACCATACCGGCATCGCCTTTGGTTACCATTTTGGCTGCATCCATCCAGCTGATTTCTTTCAGCGGGTGTGGCATCATTTTTTTAAGCATGCGTAAGCGCATCAGAGCACGGCCAAAACGGATATCTGTAAATGCCGACGGATCTTTTTTCACAAAAGCACGACGGTAAAATTCCGGTGACGATTCTGACAGCACCAGTGTTTCAAACAGCGACGCCACCTGCCACGGCTCACTACTTTGCGCCAGCGGGACGATGCCCTTCTGCAGTAACTTGTTGGCAGCCTGATTGAAATCTTCCCAAGTTTCCGGTGTCCGCAAACCTAATTGATCAAATACACGACGATTATAGAACAGCGTATTCATCCGATGTATGCCCAGAGGAACAGCTACCAGATGACCATTCGGCCGAACCAGTTCCCCTACCGTCGGAAACAATTGTTTATCCCACTTGCCGGTAAGGTTACCGATATCTTTGGGGGTAGTCGGTATCGGTTTAAATTCAGACAACAAACCCTGCGCAAACCACTCCCCGATCAGTGGGCCCTTGAGTTGGGCAATGTCCGGAGCACTGCCTGCGAGCACGCGGTTTTTTAAGGCGACGCTGACCTCCATGCCGCCACTGGGAATGACGACATCATGCCAGACTATGTTTTCCTGCCTCAGCCTAGTCGACAACACCTCGACCGCTTTATGCTCGCTCGCGGATTTCCACCAGCTTAAGACCTGTATGTCCTGCGCCAGCACGGAATTACTCGCCAAGATCAGCAAAGTACAAGCCATCGCGATTGCACAATAGTCATGCAGCCGCCCAACAGCCGTCTTTGCTACTTTTGGCACGATTATCATTTTATCTGCTTGCACCTGCACCCCCTTTGTCTCGGCTGACACTATAGCCCAAGTATGTGATTATGTAACAGCACCATCGATAATATCCACTACAGGCCTGCTTGTGCTGCCATCTGCCCCTTGCTCCTTATGCATAAAAGTACTAAGTAAATAAAAAACGATTCGTTTTACTTATTTGGTTTTAGTGCCATCATGGCTTCCTTGCAACGAATAAGTAATAACTGCGTGCTTATTATCCATGGCACCTGCATTACGGACCGGCTCCCATGAATTTTCAGCAACTACGCTCTATCCGTGAAGTCTCACGCTGCGGCTTCAATCTGACCGAAGTGGCGCAAACGCTGTTTACCTCACAGCCAGGCGTAAGCCGTCAGATTCGTGAAGTCGAAGAAGAATTAGGGGTGGAGATTTTCATCCGCAACGGCAAACGCTTAACCGGCTTAACTGAACCCGGCAAAGGCATACTGGTCATCATTGAACGTTTGCTGGTGGAAGCGGAAAATCTGCAGCGCGCCAGCAATGATTTCACCGATCACACCAAAGGCACGCTGACCATCGCCACCACCCATACCCAGGCACGCTATGTGTTGCCACGGGTAGTGCAGGCTTTTCGACACGCCTTTCCTGAAGTGCGCATCGCGCTGCAACAAAGCTCGCCCGAACACATTGCCGAACTGGTGTTATCCGGCAAAGCCGATATCGGCATTGCCACCGAAGGCCTGAGCCAGTACAGCGACCTGTCTTCGTTCGCCTGCTATGAATGGAGTCACGAACTGGTCGTTCCTGAAGGTCACCCTTTACTGGCCGTCAAACAGCTCAGCCTGCAAGATCTGGCTACCTGGCCACTGATCACTTACGACGTCGGCTTTACCGGCCGCGGCCATATCGATGAAGCTTTTCAGCGCGTCGGTGAAAAGCCAGATATCGTGCTCACCGCCATGGATGCCGACGTGATTGCCCAATACGTCATGCTCGGCATGGGTGTCGGGATTGTCGCCTCGATGGCTGGCGACTCCTTGCGTGCACAGGGATTAAAAACCATCCCGGCGCAGCATTTATTTACCTCCAACGTCACCCGTCTGGCAGTGCGCCGCGGAACATTTTTACGCAGCTACATCATCGACTTCATCCAACAGTTTTCACCTGCCCTGCAACGCTCCGACATTACCCGAGAGGTACTGTCGACGTAAATCACACCGGAAAACTGAGCGCCGCCGTCAAATCTCCCGGTGGCAGCGCGTGGTTGCTGGCAAATGCAGCATTGCGTTCAACGATGCCGGGCAACAGCGGCAAATCAAAACGTCGTGTGATGAAGCGTAAAATCGACGTGGTATCGTAAAACGTATGATCAACCTGCCCCTGCTTGGCAAAGGGCGAAACGATAATCGCCGGCACACGACTGCCCGGGCCCCATCGGTCGCCTTTCGGCGGTGCCACCGGATCCCACCAGCCGCCATTTTCATCAAACGTAATCACCACCAGCATCTGATGCCATTGCGGACTGTGTTTTAAATGTTCGAGCACATTCACCACATGCGCGTCACCGGATTCCACATCGGTATAACCGGCATGCATACTCAGACTACCCTGAGGTTTATAAAAACTGACTGCTGGTAATTTTCCCGCCACCACATCGCGCAGAAATTTATTCGAAATCGGGCTGTCACCAACACCACCATCGAGCAAGTGCCGGGCACGCGCAGTGGTCCCGGGGGCAAACTGCTGGAAATAATTCAGCGGTTGATGATGGTACTGAAAATTCGGCCGCGGGCCACCACCCACATTATCCAGTGCACTCTGCCAGGCACCTCCATACCAAGACCAGCTCACCGCTTTGTGTGACAGCAGATCCGCAATCGTCAGATGGGTTTGTGGCGGCAAGACGGAAGGACTTTGCGGATCAGCCAGCGCCGGATTACCACCGGCCGCCGGACGGATATAGCTGGGCTGAAACGCCGGCGCCATGGTATTGACGGCATACCCATCGGGCGTCAGATTGCCATCGTTGACAAACACCGGCGGGCCATCCAGTGCCGAGGCCGGACTGGATGATTTTTGTGCCAGCCGCACGCCAGTCGCACCATCTTCAGTCACCGCAATACTGTTTTTAGCCGGACCGGTTGGCGCATCGGAATAGTACGGCGCACGTGCGGCCACCAAAAACTGATGGTTCAAAAACGAACCACCAAAGGCACTCATAAAAAAGCGGTCACACAACGTATATTGGCGCGCGACTTGCCATAGACCGAGAGTATTGGCACTGTCGCCGTAATAGCCCATGACCATGGCACCGGTATTTGACCAGGCAACAAACTGGTCATTTTTACCGCCATTAATCTGCATCTGATTCTGATAAAACCGGTGCCATAAATCGCGCGTGATCACGCCCGGCGGCAACGGTTGACCAGCAGCATCGGTGAGCTTAAACGCGCCATTCGGCAATCCAGTAATACTCGCTTCCTTGATCTCATATGTCTTGCCCCCCAGCGTTTGTGACTCAGGCACCATTCCACCCCAGATTTTCGGCAACTCCCCAAGCACCTGCCCCTGACGATCGCGCTGCGGAGCACTGTCTACCTCAAGACAGCCAGGAAATTGAGCAAACAAATTGGCAAAACTGCGGTTTTCCAGATAAATCACCACCACATTCTGAATATGCTGTTTCAGTTTGGCATCGAGCGAACCGGCCGCTCTGGCTGGATTGGTTGCACTGACAGCAGGAACTGCGCCGAGCAGACTGGCGGCCGCACCGGCCTGCAACAAACGGCGACGCGATGGATTTTCGGGTAAATCATCTGACATTGAAATTTGATCTGACATGCTTAACTCCTCAACGATAATCATCGCGGCACGGGTCTGCGCCATCAGCCGGATTTAACCATAAAAAAATCGGCCTGAGCCGATATTTGTTTTTCTCCCACAAAAATAATTCCCGTCACCAACGGGTCATATTCAGGCCCAACAATTTGAACTAGCTTACGCGGATGGTGTCTTCAAACGGTGCACGATGGAATACGCCAACACCTTAAGTGCATCAGCGCAAAAATAAGCCCACGGTTGTGAATACCCGCGCGCCACTTCCAGCCAGGCAGCAAACGAACGTCGCGGTTCAATCATCGGGCCATGCTGATCCCTGACCACACTTGCATAGGGTGAGCCCGCCCAGGCAATATGGCGGATCGACTCTGCCCGAAAACAAAGTATCAGCGATTCAAACTGATCATCGAGTGCCACACACAGTAAGCCGGCGGCTACTTCGGGATAATTTTTTGCCGGCGCAAACAAACTGCCCAGCATGTCTGTACTGAATACACCATCAACAAAAGACTGCGTTTTCAACCACGCCAATAATTCAGCCAGCTCTTCGTCCGTCGGTACGTCACCAACCGAAAACTGTTCCGCACCACAGACGATATAACTGCCATCCACATCGGCTAAATTGAGGTACTCGGCCTGATAACGTGTAAACACATTTCTGACATCCTCGGTGCTTTGAATAATTTCAACCAGTCTGCCCTGTTGCTGACGCACTTCCTCGCGCAATTGCAACTGCAATTGATATTCCAGCGCAGCGATTTTCAGGGACAAGGTGCTGCTGGCAGCTTCAATCAATACACGCAAACCGGTGGATATCGTCACCGGCAAGGCATTGTGACAGGTGATCAAGCCCCATAATTTGCCATCATGCAGCAGCGGCAGGGTCATGGTCGAACGTACCCCCAAATGGCGCAGATATTCAATATGCACTGGTGACACCGCCCGAAGTATCGACCAGCTAAGATCGAGCGGCGCATGGTCGATCGGATTTAAGGCCGGCAGCAGCGGCACCGTCTCCACATCGCGATCCACCAGATTGCGCAACAGCGGTTTGGCATATAAGGCACGCGCCTGCGGTGGAATATCGCTGGCAGGAAAATGATGCTCCAGCAGCGCGGGCAAGACTGTATTGCGGCTTTCGGCGATCACGCTGCCATTCCACTGACTGTCAAACCGATACACCAGAACCCGGTCAAAACCATTCAAACGGCGCAATTCCTGAACCAGATAGTCGCAAAATTCTGTCAGATCATTGCACTGATTGATTTGCAACAGCAAGGAATGCAAATCAGCCAACTCAGGATTGAGCGTCAGTTCAGGCATTTCGGCCGTCAGTTCGGCGATCGTCAACTGTCCTGACTGATGCACCATGGCGCTCAGACTGCGCGCCACGGCCAGATAAGGTTGTCCCAGCTTCAATCCGGTAAGATGAACATGGGTTCCTTTACCAATACACGCCGTAATCTGCGCAGTCAGTTCGGGCGAGATCAGCTCAGCCACCGGACGCTGCAAAGCCTGCTCTGCAGTGCGCACAAACAGCTGCTTCAAATTATCGCTGCACATTTGCAGCACACCTTGGTTATCAATGGCCAGCAGTACGCCATGCGACTGTATTGCTCCGGCATACTGTATCGGTTCGGATGCGCAGCGTTGCAGTGCCTGCGCCAGCATACTATTTTCAATACTATCCACGCGCAACTCCAATTGTTGGCAACTCTGAACTGCAAAGCGAATAATTCATCCAGACCAGATCGAGCCCGTCAGCCAATGCATCAAAGGTAGCCACGGCAGCTTCTGCCATCACCAGCTCATCATCGGGTTGAGTCATGCTGTTGGCAAAATCCCAGAAATCCTGCCAGTGTTGTTCAGTCTGTTCACCGTAGCCATAGAAAAACCGCCCGCCATGCAACACACTCACTCCCAGCGATTGTTGTACCTGCCTCGCTATCACCTGCCCTCCCAGGGTCGAGCCTTCAATCACATACAGCAACCCGATCAGCGTGGGTACATCGGTGACCGGAAACGGGAACAACCGCTCATCACTAAAATGGCTGCGCTCATAGCCACGCTGCTCAAGCGCCAGCAAATCGGCACGCAGCCAGGCTGTGCGGTCTGAAAAAGAATAATGGGTGCGGCCCAGCTGGATTTCCAGCACCGGTTGCAGGCGACGGTAGAATTCAGCGAAAAATTCCAGCACCAGGCCGTAATGCTCCAGCGACAGCTCTGCATCAAGCAGCGGTGCCATTAAAGGATGGTGATCAATGCGACGATGTGGTGCGCGCGTTACCGCCCGCAACAACGTCTGTAAGTGAGTAACTTCTGCTGTAAATGACATAAACAGGCCTTAGTAGCAACTAACCTGTTCATTGTAGGAAACAAATATTGTCAGTTCAAGACGGTTGTCGTGTCCGAACTCCACTGACAAGATACCTGCCGCACTCTACTACCCCAATCTGGCCGCATGCTCACGGGTAGCGTGGAACACCACCAAAGGCCAGCGTTCCTGGGTCAGCTTCAAATTGACCCCGGAGGTCGCCAGATAGGCCAGATTACCGGCAGCATCGTACGCCAGATTATGACCGGCGCTGGAATTCTGAAAATCGTTCATGATTTTTTTATCTTCGCAGCTCACCCAGCGGGCGCTGCTGATACTGGTGCCTTCAAACACGGCATCCACACCATATTCATTAAGCAAACGGCTGGCAACCACTTCAAACTGCAGCACCCCGACCGCCCCCAACACCAGATCGGCATTATTGATCGGTTTAAACACCTGTACCGCACCTTCTTCACCGAGTTGCTGCAAGCCTTTATGCAGCTGCTTGATTTTCAGCGGGTTACGGATCCGCACGGCACGGAAAAAATCCGGGGCAAAATACGGAATGCCGGTAAATTGCAAGACCTCGCCTTCAGAAAAACTGTCGCCGATCTGCATATTGCCGTGATTTGGCAAACCGATAATATCACCTGCAAACGCCTCTTCCACCTGTTCGCGGCTCGATGCCATAAAGGTCACCACCGACGACACCTTGACTTCACGGTTCAGGCGCAAATGCTTGAGCTTCATACCGCGTTCAAAATGACCAGAACACACCCGCAGGAACGCAATCCGGTCACGGTGCGCCGGATCCATATTGGCTTGAATTTTAAACACAAAGCCGGAAAACGGCGCTTCTGTTGGTGCTACTGAACGTACCGTGGCGTCGCGTGAACGTGGTGCCGGTGCCCATTCAATCAGGGCATTGAGAATTTCGCGCACACCAAAGTTATTAATCGCTGAACCAAAAAACACCGGCGTTTGCGTACCGGCCAAAAAAGCCTGCAGATCAAACGGATGCGAAGCGCCATGTACGAGTTCAACTTCCATCTTCAACTGTTCAATTTCTTGCGGAAACATCGCGGCCAGACGTGGGTTATCGATGCCCGACAAAACTTCAAATTCCTGATCTGCACGATCATTCCCGGCAGTAAACAACATGATTTCATCGCGCAGAATGTGATACACGCCACGGAAATTTTTACCCATACCAATAGGCCAGGTCACCGGTGCGCACTGAATTTTGAGCACTGATTCCAGTTCATCGAGCAATTCCAGCGGATCACGGGTTTCGCGGTCCATTTTATTGACGAAAGTAATAATCGGGGTATTGCGCATGCGGCAGACATTGAGCAGTTTCAAGGTTTGCTCTTCCACACCCTTGGCGGCATCAATCACCATCAGGGCCGAATCCACGGCGGTCAGTACCCGGTAGGTATCTTCAGAAAAATCCTGATGTCCCGGAGTATCGAGCAGATTGACGACATGATGTTTATATTCAAACTGCATTACCGAGCTGGCAACCGAAATACCACGCTGTTTTTCGATATCCATCCAGTCGGACGTCGCATGACGTCCGCTTTTGCGTCCCTTGACGGTACCGGCGAGCTGAATCGCACCGGAAAACATCAACAGTTTTTCAGTCAGCGTGGTTTTACCCGCATCCGGATGGGAAATAATGCCAAAAGTACGGCGGCGCGCGACTTCACGCACCACTTCTTTACTGGCGCTACTAGAAACAGTCGGGGAAATTGGCTCGGACACGATAAACGATCTGGGGAAAAGGTGAGCAGTCTACCTTTTTTGGCGGCTAAAGTCGATTGACTTCAGTACATTTATAGCGGTTTTAACGGAGTTTCCGGGATCAGGCAGGCATCAACAATTTGCAAATCATTATCTTTGGCAAAATCGACCACAAAATGATAGGCCAGCGGTTCAATTTCGCGCAAATCATGCGAAACCACCACCGAACGCACGCCATTGAGCAAAATCGGCCGTACAAACAGGGAATAGTGCAAATGACTCTGGCGTCCGCTCTCCGGACGAAAACACGACATGGCCCCGCTCAACCGTTCCGACCAGTCACTCGGACGGAACTGTTTGCCATCACTGGTGAGTCCAAGTATAAAGAACTCGCTGGTGGGTTTCTTTTTAACGGATTTGCTGTGGACCATCTTGAACATCGCCTTTACTGCTTTGAAGCACGGAAGTCAGTATTATATCTTATAGAAGACTGAGCATCCGGCTTAATCCCGAGACATTTAACGAACGCTTATCAGCTACCTTAGTATAGACAGCAAAAAACACACTCGCCAAGAATTCTGCAGGATTTAACGACAGACTAGTGTCTGACAGGCATTAAGCCAGCCAGACCGCCATCGAAAGCAATAACAGCAACAACATCCACAACAACAGCGCGCGCCACACCAGACCGACGGTGCTTTGCAGGGAACGGATCGTGGCCGGCTCTCCCGGCATGATTTCAGGCTCATTGGCGACCGCATCAACAATAGCGGCGTCGAGCGGGATTTCGATGGCATTTTCTTCCGGACTGCCCAGACGTACACCGAGAGCACCACCACCGGCAGATAAAATAATTCCTTCGGACTCATTGTTCCAGCGATGAGCAAAGTTGCGCCATGCATAAATAGCATCTTCAAAATTACCCACCACGGCGAAGGCTATCGCGGTCAGACGCGACGGAATCCAGTCGATCAGATAAAAAATTCTGGCTGCATACAAACCAAACGATTCGTTTTTCATATGCTCCGGCTCATTCCAGGCACGCGACAGATGCTCTGCCACCCGATACATCACGGCGCAGGCCGGTCCGACCGGCATAAGAAACCAGAAAAACACCCCAAACACGCTGCGATGCGTGGTAATGAGCGATTTTTCAACCGCGATACGGGCAATTTCTGACACTTCCATCCCTGTGGTATCGAGGCGGGTCCATTCTGCCAACAAACTGCGCGCGGTCTCTTCATCGCCTGAATTAAGTGCCAACTGGATCGACGTAAAATAATGGCTGTAATGCCGAAATCCCAACGTCAGGTAGACTATGGTGATATTCCACAGCAAGGCCGCAAACACATTCAGACGCAGGCACAACCAGTAAATCAAGGCCGTAGGTAGCGTTAGCACAAGTATCGTCACCCACCAGCCAAACCGTCCATTACCCGGCTCTCCGGCATTGCACCAGTTCTCAATACGCGTAGACAAGGCCTTAATGGCCGCATAAATCGGATTATCAGCACGCAAGGGCTTTAACTGTTCAAGCAAAAGTGCGCAAAGTATGGAAAAGAAAGTCATTGGCGAATGGAGTAAGTCAACGCGATTAAAGCTTCATACTAATTGAAGCAGAAAGAAATTTAGCTGCCAAGATAACGTAGACAGGCATTTGTTGCAACTAAGAGAATTAAAATAGCAACTTTTCATCCACTAAATACAAATTCTCAGGCGCGCAAAAAATGAAACAGGTTGCGCAACATGCCCGCCGTTGCCCCCCAGATGAAATAGTCCTGATACGGCATGGCGTAAAAACTGCGCGCAACCCCCTGTAACAGTGCCGTACGGCGCTGATGCTGACTAGCATCCATCAGATGCGCCAGTGGCACCTCAAAAATCTCGGCAACCTCATTGGCTTGCGAAACCAGTTGCGGCAGCACTTCCACGGCCGCGACTACCGGGGTCACACGATAACCGGTGCCGGTAAAATAAGGCGGCAGCGTTCCCAGCACTTCCACATGCTCGCGCTGCAAGCCGACTTCTTCGTGGCTTTCTCTGAGTGCGGTAGCTATGGGACTGCTGTCGCTGGCTTCGGCCCGCCCCCCGGGAAAACTGATTTGTCCGGCATGATGGGTCAGATGCGCCGTGCGCCGGGTCAGCAGCAGGGTTAAACCGCCAGGACGCTGCACCAGCGCAATCAACACCGAGGCATCAGTAAATTCCTGGCCCGGGGGAAACAGCGAACTCTCAGTGCTGATTTCTGGCTGCCATAGTGGCGGAGCGGCAAAGCGCTGACGTATCCAGGATAAATTCAGACGTGCAGGGTCAACACTGACTTCTGTTGTCATGACATCTTGCGGAATTAACTCCGGATCAAATACCAGTCTGCTCACACCTGCTCCTCACGAACAACACCCATAAAAAAAAGGCACCCAAAGTTACCAGGGCGCCTTTTTTTCTACACTGACACGAATTACTGTGCTGCTTTTGCAGCAGGAGCTTTACGTGCTGGTAATTTTTCTTTAATACGTGCCGATTTACCTGAACGTTCACGCAGGTAGTACAACTTGGCGCGACGTACATCACCGCGACGTTTGACTTCGATCGAAGCGATCAGTGGTGAGTACAATTGGAATGTACGCTCAACACCTTCACCGGACGAAATTTTACGCACGATAAAATTTGAATTCAGACCGCGATTGCGACGTGAAATAACCACACCTTCGTAAGCCTGAGCACGTTTGCGCGTACCCTCGACTACGTTTACATACACAATCACTGTATCGCCTGGGGCGAAATCAGGAATGCTTTTACCCAAACGGGCAATTTCTTCTTGCTCAAGTTGTTGGATCAAATCCATTTTTAACTCCTATAACCATCTTGCTGGTGCCAATACTGCCGTCTTGCTAAAGCAGTCTGCCCGGTAGAGGATGGGATTAAACATGTAAGCCTGGGCTTACCCTAGTTACTACTACTGCGTGCTGCTAAACTTTATCGCGTAAATACCGTTCATCGGTTTTACTCAACAGGCCCGCTGCGCGTGCCTGCTTAATTAAATCGGGGCGTTTCATCTGTGTGGCCAGCAATGCCTGCTCACGGCGCCATTTTTCAATCTCGGCATGATTTCCACCCATCAGCACTGCCGGCACCGGATGATCATCAAACGATTCCGGACGCGTATAGTGCGGGCAATCCAGCAAGCCATGCACAAAACTGTCCTGCACCGCAGATTCCTCATCGTGCAGCACACCAGGCAACTGCCGTATCATCGAATCCATCAAGGCCATGGCTGGTAATTCACCACCTGACAATACAAAGTCACCCAGACTGATTTCTTCATCCACACAGGAATCGATCAAACGCTGATCGACTGCTTCATAACGACCACACAGCAACACCAGTCCGGAATATTCACCCAGCTGAACTACCCGCTTATGCGTCAGCGGCTGTCCCTGCGGTGAAAGGTAAATCACCCGTGGGGGTGGCAAACCTGAATCTGACTGACGCGCTTTGGCGGCCTCAATCGCTTCCTGCAACGGCTTGACCATCATCACCATGCCGGGACCGCCGCCATACGGCCGGTCATCCACAGTGCGATGTTTATCAGTGGTGAAATCGCGTGGATTCCACAACGTCAAAGCACATTTTTTTTGTTCAAAAGCCCGTCTGGTAACACCAGACTGAGTCAGTGCAACAAACATTTCCGGGAACAGCGTAATGACATCAAATTGCATCGGCTACGCCTTAATAATCCAGTCCCCAATCGACTGTAATGCTTTTATTTTGCTGATCTACCTTGGGCACAAAATGCGCCACAAAGGGAATCAGATATTCGCGCGCTGCCGGCTCTGCCTGAGCCAAAACAACTCGCAAAATCGGATGCGCGCCATTATCGATCAGATCTGCCACCACACCAAGACTCTCACCCTGCAAATTCACGACCGCCAGACCGATAAGGTCTAACCAGTAAAATTCACCCTCTGAGAGCACCGGAAAATGACTGCGCTGGATTTGGACCACCGTACCCTTGAGGGCTTGGGCAGCATCACGTCCAACCACACCCATGAGCCTGGCAACCACATCTTCACCATGCCGTTTGGCTTCGAGCTTTTCCACGTCGCTCACCGTTTCCGGATCTGCGCCGCGAACCTCTGTCCTGCCCAGCCACCAGGTCTTGGCATGCAATAACGCATCCGCCTGAACAGAATAAGGATGAATTCTTACCCATCCCTGGACACCAAACGCACCGGTGATGTGTCCAACCGAAATCAGATCGGTCGGCAATTTAAGACTTTGACTCACCGTAACGGCTGAATTTAAGCGGCTTGTTTTGCTGCTAATGCAACCAAACGAGCTACTGCAGGCGACAATTGAGCACCATTGTCAGTCCAGTGTGTCAAACGATCTTGAGCAATACGTACTGTCTCAGCCGCGCCAGACGCTACCGGATTGTAAAAACCGATACGTTCAATAAAACGACCATCGCGACGATTGCGTGAATCAGTTGCTACGATATTGAAGAAAGGGCGCTTTTTTGCACCACCACGAGCTAAACGGATAACGACCATAATAATTCCAAAAAAAGTGTACAAAAGTACGAAGGCGGAAAAACCGAAGATTATAACGCACAATATTACGAAGAGCAAGAAACCTTCGAAGTTGAGCGCACAGTATATACCCAAGCCCAAAAGCTGCCCAGCTATTCAGATAAATAGTGCTCATCTACGCCAAAGTTACATAATGAATAACGTCATTTGCACCATGGAGTTAATTACCCGGCATTAATTCTGTACAATGGCGGCACTCTCCCAATCAGACCGCCATGACTAACCGATCCCCTTCATTTAAAAACAAAACCATCGCCGCACTGCTGGCTTCCATTGGCGGCTGTCTCGGCCTGTATCGCTTTTATCTGGGTGGTCGTCGCGACATCTGGGCCTGGCTGCACTTTGCCTGCTTGCCACTGTCGCTGCTGCTGTATTTCAGCCAAGCCACTGCTCAGCCGTTTTTTGCTTTTGCGCCATTGATACTCTCCACCCTGGGCGGCTTTCTGGCCTGCCTGATTATCGGCACCATGTCGGACGAAAAATGGGATGCACTCTTTAATCCGGATGAGGCGCGCAAATCGGATACCAACTGGCCCATGGCACTGATTTTAGTCTTCACCCTCGGCATCGGCGCCGGCAGTCTGATCGCCGTCATCGCCCGCAGCTTTGACCTGCTGCTTACCGGTGGCATGTACGGGTGAAGCCTTCCCCGCCCAAAAAAATAGCGGCCTGAACAGCCGCTATTTTTATAGTTACTCCTGCAACTACTTAAAACTGCGCTTCCGATAATGCCAGCGTACCGACGCTGCCGAGCAGAATCGTGGTTTTCAGGCCTGCTGCCTGGACCACAAAGTGTTCAGCAAAAAACCGTGCGGTCGCAATTTTGGCCTGATAAAACGCAGCATCGGTGGCGCCCTGCTGCAGTTTTTCCGCTGACACCAGTGCCGCCCGTCCCATTTGCCAGCCACCCAACACGATACCGGCCATTTTCAGGTAAGGCACACTGCCGGCAAATACTGCCTTGATGTCGCTTTTCATATTTGCAGCAATGTAAGTGACCACTTCTTCAAACGCATCCGCCGCCTGTGTCAGTTGCACTTCAATCGCGAGCAGGTCAGTCTGACCGGAAGCCCGCAACTGAGAAGATGTGACACGCAGGTCGGCAATCAGAGCCTTGGCGACTGCACCGGCATCGCGCACGGTTTTGCGACCCACCAGATCATTCGCCTGAATCGCCGTCGTACCTTCATAAATCGTCAAAATGCGAGCATCACGATAGTGCTGGGCAGCGCCGGTTTCTTCAATAAAACCCATACCACCATGTACCTGCACACCGTTGGAAGTAACATCGAGTGACATTTCCGTCGACCAGCCTTTAACAATCGGCACCAGATATTCATAGGCTGCCTGATTTTGTTTGCGCACCGCCGCATCCGGATGATGATGCGCATGATCCAGCATGGCCGCAGCCACATAGGCCAGCGCGCGCGCCGCTTCGGTCTGCGCACGCATGCTCATTAACATGCGCTTGACGTCCGGATGATGAATAATCGTCACCGGACCGATCGATCCGGCCAGATCACGTGACTGCACCCGGTCCCTGGCATAGGACACCGCCAACTGGTAGGCACGCTCAGCAATCCCGATACCCTGCATGCCGACGCCAAAACGGGCCGCATTCATCATGATGAACATGTATTCCAGACCGCGATTTTCTTCACCGATCAGGGTACCGATGGCACCACCATGATCACCAAACTGCAGCACCGCTGTCGGACTGGCTTTAATGCCGAGCTTGTGTTCGATCGAGACACATTGCACATCATTACGTGCACCCAGCGAACCATCCGCCTGCACCAGAAACTTGGGAACCAAAAACAGTGAAATACCTTTGACGCCTTCAGGCGCATCAGGCGTACGTGCCAGGACCAGATGAACGATATTTTCAGCCATATCGTGCTCACCATAGGTGATAAAAATTTTGGTGCCAAACACGGCAAAAGTACCGTCCTCACGCGGTACGGCACGACTGCGCACCATGGCCAGATCGGAACCGGCCTGTGGTTCGGTTAAATTCATGGTGCCGGTCCACTGACCGCTGATGAGCTTTTCCAGATAAATCGATTTTTGCACATCGCTGCCCGCGGTCAGCAGCGCTTCAATTGCACCGTCCGACAACAGCGGACATAAGGCAAATGAAATCGACGCGGCATTGAGCATCTCCAGACATGGGGTCGCCACCAGTTTCGGCAAACCCTGACCGCCAAACTCCACCGGATGTTGCACACCCTGCCAGCCAGCCTGAGCAAACTGCTGAAAAGCCTCCTTGAAGCCTTTGGTGGTAAAGACTTCGCCGTCTTTCCAGTAACTAGGTGCCTGATCGCCAGCCCAGTTTAAGGGCGCGACCACCTCACCGGCAAACTTGGCGTTTTCTTCCAGAATGGCTTCGACGGTATCCGGGGTGGCATCTTCACAGCCGGGTAAGGCATTCACCTGCTGCAAACCGGCGAGTTCATTCATCACGAACAGCATGTCTTTCAGGGGGGCTTGATAACTCATGGCGTACTCCAAAAAATGAGGGCGGCCAAGTAGGGTGCATTAGCCGAAGGCGTAATACACCACTCGACGCCGCTCTAACACCTGGTGCATTACGCTGCGTTAATGCACCCTACTTACCCAAAAGGGATTAACCCAGCTCAGCGACTAACTGCGGCACGATGTCAAACAAATCACCAACGATGCCATAGTCTGCCACCGAAAATATCGGTGCTTCCGGATCTTTATTGATAGCCACGATAACCTTGGAATCTTTCATCCCGGCCAGATGCTGAATCGCACCCGAAATACCCACCGCAATATACAGAGAAGGGGCAACAATTTTACCGGTCTGACCTACCTGCCAGTCGTTCGGTACATAACCGGCATCCACTGCTGCACGCGAAGCACCCAGAGCAGCACCAAGTTTGTCAGCCAGCGGATCGAGAATTTTAAAGTTTTCTGCCGAACCCAGACCACGACCACCCGAGACAATAATTTTGGCCGCAGTTAATTCCGGACGGTCCGATTTAGCCACTTCACGCGAAATGAATTGTGAAATACCTGCATCAGCGACGGCGGTAATGGTTTCCTGCGCCGCCGAACCACCCACCGGGGCGGCATCAAAACCGGTGGTACGCACGGTGATCACTTTAACGGCATCAACTGACTGCACGGTGGCAATCGCATTCCCGGCATAAATTGGTCGCTCAAACGTATCCGCCGAAATCACTTTGGTAATTTCAGATACCTGAGCCACGTCCAGCAGAGCGGCTACACGAGGAGCAATGTTTTTACCGTAGGCGGTAGCCGGTGCCAGAATATGACTGTAGCCGGAGGCAATCGCCAGCACTTGTGCAGCAACGTTTTCTGCCAAACCATCACCCAGATAAACTGCATCAGCTACCAATACTTTGGCGACACCGGAGAGTTGCGCAGCGGCCGCTGCAGCTGCACCACAACCATGACCTGCCACCAGTACATGCACATCACCACCACAGGCAATCGCAGCAGTCACGGTATTGGCAGTACTTCCTTTTAAGCTGGCATTGTCATGTTCAGCAATCACTAATGTCGTCATTTATATCACCTTGGCTTCATTTTTGAGTTTTGCGACTAAGGTAGCCACATCAGGAACGATAATACCGGCAGAACGCTGGGCCGGCTCGACCACTTTTAAAGTTTTCACACGCCCTGTCACATCAACACCCAGGTCGGCAGGCTTGACATTGTCGAGCTGCTTTTTCTTGGCTTTCATGATATTGGGCAAAGTCACATAACGCGGTTCATTGAGGCGCAAATCGGTCGTCACAATCGCAGGCAGTGTCAGCGACAGTGTTTCCAGACCGCCGTCCACTTCACGGGTAACCACGGCTTTACCATCAACGACGCTGACCTTGGAGGCAAATGTCGCCTGCGGCCAACCCAGCAAGGCGGCGAGCA
Organism: uncultured Oxalobacteraceae bacterium; assembly: GCA_903862415.1. Lineage (GTDB taxonomy): Bacteria > Pseudomonadota > Gammaproteobacteria > Burkholderiales > Burkholderiaceae_D > Solimicrobium. The sequence goes on from CAIOYD010000004.1 coordinate 58,685, forward strand.
TTTGACCAGTCTGATTGCAGTCATCATCAATGGCTTGCTTGCCGAGGATGATTAACGATGGTTGTTCTTTGTCAGCCAGCGCTTTGAGCAGCTTGGCAACCGCCAGTGGCTGCAACTCCACATCGGTCTCGACCAGAATGGCGCGATCAGCACCGATTGCCATGGCGGTACGCAACGTTTCCTGGCATTGAGCCACACCACAGGAAACTGCAATGATTTCAGTCGCCACACCGGCTTCTTTTAAACGCACGGCTTCTTCAATAGCGATTTCATCGAACGGATTCATCGACATTTTTACATTGGCGATATCCATGCCGCTATTGTCGGACTTAACACGCACTTTGACGTTGTAGTCGACCACGCGCTTGACTGGTACTAGAATTTTCATAAATTTGCCTGTTCAATTGACGTTAACGTAAACCGAGATTATAAACTGAGAAACCGATCTAATCTATTGGTCGTAATTTAGCACGACCGTACTTTTTATTCCACCAAGCAACTAGAGCGAAACGCCTAATCGCCACGAGCCCTGCGTTTCAGAGTAATAGTTAATAAGCAAAACTGCAATAAAAAAGCTCGCAAAATCATGGCGAGCTTTGTTATAAACTAAAAACAGCTGGGGTCACTTACGTTTGATGAAATATTCAAACTCTTGCAGGTGCTCTTCATGAGCAACGAGTTCATTGCCGGTTTGCTTGGAAAAAGCCTGGAAATCGCGAATCGAACCGGGATCGGTGGAGATCACATGCAAAATTTCACCGCTGATCATGTCAGCAAGGGCTTTTTTGGCTTTGAGAATAGGAAGTGGACAGTTTAACCCGCGAGCGTCCAGTTCTTTGTTGAATTGCATAATGTCCATCCAGAATTAATTTAATCTAAGCGTAGAGTAATTTTACCGTAAAAGCCAACAATATGGTGCGTTGCAACAAAAAACAACGCTTTTTCCGCAGCAACGACAATATATTGCACAAAATAAATAATTTCATGAAAATTGCGCGAACATTTGTTAAATAACCTTAATTATCAGGTTTTGCTCACCCAACTCTTATTTTCACGGCCTGAAAACAACACTACCCTGCCTGGCTTACAGGGAAATTACCAGGCGGGGTTATTTCAGGCGCTGCGCGACCCATGGAGTCACACTGGCCAGCGCCGCTGCCAGACCGGCCGGATCGGTGCCGCCTGCCTGAGCAATATCCGGACGTCCGCCGCCTTTGCCGCCGACTTGCTGAGCCACAAAATTGACCAGCTCACCCGCTTTCACTTTGGCAGTGACATCGGCACTCACACCGGCGACCAGACTGACTTTACCCTCCTGCACAGCAGCCAACAGGATAACGGCACTTTTCAGGGTTTGCTTGAGCTTGTCAGTGACTTCACGCAACGCGGTTGCATCAGCACCTTCCAGAACGACGGCCAATACCTTGACGCCTTCAATATCGATTGCCTGACTGACGAGCTCATTACCCTGAGTAACGGCCAGTTTGGATTTGAGCTGGGTCATTTCTTTTTCCAGCGCTTTGACCTGATCCTGCACCAGTACGATACGTGACAAGACCTCGTCGGGTTGGGTTTTGAGCAGATTGGCCGCTTCAGCCAGACGCGCCGACCAATGCTGCACCAGTTCAAGCGCCACCGCACCAGTAACGGCTTCAACTCGTCGGATGCCGGCAGCAATCCCGCCTTCCGAAACGATTTTAAATAAACCGATGTCGCCAGTGCGTTTGACGTGGGTACCACCGCACAGCTCACGCGAAGTGCCGATATCGAGTACGCGCACTTCATCACCGTATTTTTCACCGAACAGCGCCATGGCACCATGTTTGACCGCATCATCAAACGACATCACCTGCGCCTGTGCTGCGCTGTTGGCCAGGATTTCGCGGTTGACGATAATTTCCACCTGACGAATTTCTTCCGCGCTCATGCCAGCATTGTGACTGAAGTCAAAGCGGGTTTTGTCGGCATCGACGAGCGAACCTTTTTGCGCCACATGGGCGCCGAGAACTTCGCGCAGTGCTTTATGCATTAAGTGAGTGGCAGAATGATTGCGCACCGTCTGGGCGCGCACCACTTCATCCACGTGGGCGTACAGCGTCTGTCCCAGCACCAGTGAACCCTGATGCAATTCTCCGTGATGACCAAACACATCGGGTTGAATTTTGGTGGTGTCGCTGACCTGAAACAGCATGCCTGCAGCAGACAGCGTACCGCAATCGCCACACTGGCCGCCGGATTCAGCATAAAACGGCGTGCTGTCCAAGACTACCAATGCCGACTGACCAGCACTGACCTGCTGTACCGGTGTGCCATCGACATACAGAGCTATAACTTTGCTGTCCTGCGTCAGTTGTTCGTAACCGACAAAACTGGTTTTGGCGCCATTGTATTCCAGACCGGCTGCCATTTTAAATTTACCGGCCGCGCGCGCAGTTTGTTTTTGATGCTCCATGGCGGCATCAAAGCCGGGCTGATCCAGCTCGACCTTGCGCTCACGGCAGATATCAGCGGTCAGGTCCAGCGGAAAACCATAGGTATCATACAGCGTAAACGCGGTGCGGCCATCCAGGCGCTGACTATCTTTTTGCAAGGCGGCTTCCAGAATTTTCATGCCGTGTTCCAGGGTTTCGCCGAAACGTTCTTCTTCCTGCTGCAATACTTGGGCAACCCGGGTCGCCTGCTGTGCCAGTTCGGGATAAGCCACACCCATTTCGCCGACCAGATCAGCCACCAGCTTATAAAAGAACGGTTTGCTCTGACCTAATTTATGCCCATGACGCAAGGCGCGGCGGGTAATCCGGCGCAAGACATAGCCGCGACCTTCATTGCCGGGAATAATGCCATCCACGATTAAAAAGGCGGCGCAGCGGATGTGATCAGCGATCACTTTAAGCGAATTGTGCTCCAGATCGGCACAGCCGGTTTCACGCGCAGCGGCTTTGATGAGCGCCTGAAATGCATCGATTTCATAATTCGAATGCACATGCTGCAAGACCGCCGCCAGACGTTCCAGACCCATACCGGTATCGACGCACGGCTTAGGCAGCGGATGCAATACGCCCTGCTCATCCTTGTTGTACTGCATGAAGACCAGATTCCAGATTTCGATAAACCGGTCGCCATCTTCCTGCTCCGAACCCGGAGGGCCACCCCAGATTTCCGGACCGTGATCGTAAAAAATTTCGCTGCAGGGACCGCAGGGGCCAGTGTCGGCCATCTGCCAGAAATTGTCCGAGGCATACGGAGCACCCTTGTTGTCGCCGATACGGATAATCCGTTCGGCCGGCACGCCGATTTCATTTTGCCAGATGCCATAGGCTTCGTCATCAGACTGATACACCGTGACGGTCAGCTTGTCTTTCGGCAGGCCATACACGACAGTGAGCAATTCCCAGGCGTAGTGGATGGCATCGCGTTTGAAATAATCACCAAAGGAAAAATTGCCCAGCATTTCAAAAAAAGTATGGTGACGCGCGGTATAACCGACGTTTTCCAGATCGTTATGCTTACCACCAGCACGCACACAGCGCTGGGCTGTGGTGGCACGGCTGTAGCTGCGCTGATCCTGTCCCAGAAACACATCTTTGAACTGCACCATGCCGGAATTGGTAAACAACAACGTCGGATCGGTTCCCGGAATCAGGCTGGAAGAACGCACAATCGAGTGGCCCTTGGATTCAAAGAACTTGAGGAATTTTTCGCGGATATCGGACGATTTCATGGTGTGATTCAAGGTAAATAAATAACGATTGAGTAAAATAAAGGAAAGGCTGGCGGCTGATTATACGTGATCTGCCGGGCTTTTTAAGCAGGGAAACCCGTCAATTAATGATAAAAAGCAGCAAAAAGCCACTGATCAGACAAAATCCGCCGTTATCAAATTGAGCGCATCAGTAAATATAGCCTCCACCCCCCAGGCCAAAATTTCTCTGGCCCGCGCTGGGTTATTCACGGTGTAACAACTCAATCCCAGACCCGCCTGACGGATTTGCTGCGCCAGCTCAGGGGTTAAATAACGATGATTGGTATGGATGGCCACCGCTTCAAGCTCAGTGACATGCTGCTGCCAGTTGGCTGGAATCTGGTCAAACAGCAAACCACGGGCGATTTCTGGGGCGGCTATCTTGGCGGCAGCCAGTGCCGTCATGGAAAAGGAAGAAAACAACGGTGCAATCTGCGCTGGTGTGGATTGATAAAACTGGCGTGTCGTCCTGGCGACGATCTCGCCGGTAAGTGCTTCAACACCGGCCGCCGGTTTGATTTCAACATTCATCCAGATAGCATGGCACTGACAAAACTCCAGCACCTGCTCATAGGTTGGAATGCGTGCATGGGCAAATTCGGGTCCATACCAGCTGCCGGCATCGAGCAGCAGTAACTCACTAGCGGGCAAGGCGCTGACCAAACCCTGACCCGGCACGGTGCGGCCTAGCTGTTCATCGTGCACTACCAGAGGAATCTGATCACCGGAAAGCATGACATCGAATTCGACGGCACGAAAACCGTGTTTAAATCCACATTCAAATGCCGCTAAAGTGTTTTCTGGTGATAAGCTACCGCCTCCACGATGCGCAATAATTTTAGGGTATGGCCACATAGTTACTCCGTCGAATACCACAAACAAACACACATTGAGACATTTTATCTTATGAACAACAAACCCGCTGCATTACAACATATCCGGGTACTGGATCTGACCCGGGTGCTGGCCGGTCCATGGTGCACGCAAAACCTGGCCGATCTGGGTGCCGACATCATCAAAATAGAACGCCCCGAGATCGGTGATGACACCCGTAGCTGGGGCCCGCCCTATGCCCGCGATGCCGAAGGCAACAACAGTTCCGAAGCCGCTTACTACCTGACCGCCAACCGCGGCAAGCGCTCCATCACTTTAGACATTGCCACCCCCGAAGGTCAACAGATAATTCGCCAGTTGGTTCTGCAGTCAGATGTGGTGATCGAAAATTACAAGGTTGATCAGCTCAAAAAATATGGCCTCGATTATGCCTCGCTGGCCTTGATCAAACCCGATCTGGTGTATTGCTCGATTACCGGCTTCGGCCAGACTGGCCCCTATGCCGCGCGCTCCGGTTACGACTTCATTATTCAGGGCATGGGCGGATTAATGTCGATTACCGGTGAACGTGATGACTTGCCAGGCGGTGGTCCGCAAAAAGCTGGCGTGGCCATCGTCGATCTGATGACCGGGATGTATGCCACCATCGCCGTGCTGGCTGCGCTCACCCATCGCGACCGCACTGGAGAAGGACAGTTTATCGATCTCGGTCTGCTCGATGTACAGGTCGCCATGCTGGCCAATGTCGGCAGCAATTATCTGTGCAGCGGCAAAACGCCGAAACGGTTTGGCAATGCGCATGCCAACATCGTTCCCTATCAAACCTTTGCCACTTCCGATGGCCACATCATTGTCGCAGCCGGCAATGATGGTCAGTATCGCCAGTTTGTCCAGGCTGGCGGCAACCCGGAACTGGCCACCGATGCGCGCTTTCTGACCAATCCGCAACGGGTGGAATTACGCGACACGCTGGTGCCACTGCTGGCTGAGATGGTTAGAAAAAAATCCAAAGCCGAATGGCTGGAATTACTGGAACAGGCCGGTGTTCCCTGCGGACCAATCAACAACCTCGATGAAGTATTTGCCGACCCACAGGTACAGGCGCGCACCTGCACCATCGAACTCCCCCACCCCACCGCAGGAACCGTAAAGCTGGTGGCCAATCCCATTCACATGTCGGCCACGCCACCGCAATACAGCATGCCCCCCCCCCTGCTGGGACAGCATACCGGTGAAATTCTGCAGCAACTGCTGGGCTATTCAGAACAGCAGGTGGTTCAATTGCAGGAGAAAAAAGTTATTTGAGTCAACGGGCGGAGTTACAACTGGACTGCAAAAAAATTCTTACGTCATTGACATGCATTTATTTAATAGCGCGAATTCACCGCTGCAGTACCAATAAATGATATCTAATTCAACCAAATTAACCACAAAAATGCCCTAAATAGGGCATAGCCAGGATCAACTTGAGAGGCTAAGCTTAAAGATAACCCAGCTCAAGGACATTTTATGTTTACCCGCGAACAGGCTGATCACATTGCCAGACATCTGCTCAAGGATGCCAAAGCCAGCGTGGCGCAAAAAATCACCATCCTGCGTGAAAACCGGCTATTTCCGCTGGTGGCCATTTTGTTGCTGTTTTTAGTTAGTAGTTGGCATTTTTACAGCACCATCCCGATCTGGGTATATATTGTGGTCGCCCTGTTAATGGGGTTCATCATATTTATCACCAGCTACCAGTACCGTCATCCGTTGGCAGAAATTAACTGGATTTGTTGTAACTATTACGGTTACTGGCCCTGGAGCAAACAAATCATCCCCATGAAAGAAATTTTGCAAATTTCTTTCATCAGCAAAACCCGCTTTTCCCAATCACACCGGATTTTGCTAATACATCACAGCGGCGGTCAGCTCAGTATCGAATTGCCCGGTTCACCGGATTATTCTGCCAGACAGTTTGAAGAATTACTGACCAACAGTTTTAATGACTACTTCAGGGAAGAACTCGGACTGAAACAGGATTATCAGCACAACTGACTAGAAGCCAGTCAAGCTGAAATACGTGCTTGTGAAATTAGCGTTAGAATTGTCATCTTCGAATTGCCACTCACCCCATTCGTGGGAGCGACCTTAAATGACAAAAAACAGCGTTTCAGCCCAACCTGAAGAAGATGCGTCTCTTCCGGTATCCGCAAAAATCCGCCAGCGCCTGCAACAAGCCAGGCAGCGTTTTCATGCCAATGACAATATTTCTGCCTATGTGCGCGTAGGTGAACTCGATGCTCTGGTCGAGGAAGTCGCCGGTAAAATGAAAGGTGTGCTCGAAAGTCTGGTGATCGATACCGACAGCGATCACAACACTCAGGATACTGCCCGCCGGGTCGCCAAAATGTATCTGCAAGAGGTTTTTCATGGCCGCTATGTCCCGGCACCGGCTATCACCGAATTTCCGAATGCCGAGCATCTGAATGAATTAATGATCGTCGGCCCGATTACCGTGCGCAGTGCCTGCAGCCACCACTTCTGCCCGATTATGGGACGTCTGTGGATAGGACTCATGCCGAATGAAAATTCCAATCTGATTGGTCTGTCAAAATATACCCGACTGGCTGAATGGGTGATGTCGCGCCCACAGATTCAGGAAGAAGCCATCGTGCAAATGGCTGAACTGCTGATGAATAAAGTCCATCCTGACGGTCTGGCCGTGGTCATGGAAGCGGATCATTTTTGTATGCAGTGGCGTGGTGTCAAAGACTCGCAAACCAAAATGGTCAACAGCGTGATGCGCGGTTCATTTTTGAAAAATTCCAATCTGCGCAGAGAATTTTTGTCGCTCATTAATTTAAAGAATTGAGGAAAAAATGTTAGTTCGATTACTGTACGCCAGCCGGGTTACGTCACCACTGACCCCAGCCACCGTGGATGCCATTCTGGAGCAGTCGCGCAATAACAATCGGGTTAAAGGTATCACCGGGATTTTATGTTTCAGCGATGAGCTGTTTCTGCAGGTGCTCGAAGGCGGCCGCGATGCCGTGTGCGAATTATTTAACGCGATCGTCAAAGATGAACGCCATGTGCATGTGCGGCTGTTAAGCTACGAAGAAATCCAGGAACGCCGTTTTGGCGCCTGGACCATGGGGCAGGTGAACATCAGCAAGGTCAATCCTTCGGTCTTGCTGAAGTATTCCAAAACACCGGAGTTAAATCCATTTGACTGTTCCAGCTATGCTTCCATGTCGCTGCTCAATGACCTTATTGCCAGTGCCTCGGTAGTCAACCGCAGTTGCTAACTTATTGATCCACCACTCAGCTTATTTTTCTTAAAAACAGGCTGCTGGCTTCCCTTGCCTGAGCAGCATCGCCATGCTGCATGTCATTGAGTCTGGCTGCCAGTGCAAGTGAAAAATGCAGGGTGCTGCTTAGACCTTTACTGGCATCAGTCAGTCCCTGCTCCGGCTGAAAATTCAACTCAGCAACCACTAAATCATGATTTTTCAATTCATGCGCTGAAGTTATTCCAGCCTGACCGTTGCTCCATAACTCCGTGTTGACGTCGTCCCAGAAATCCCGCGTACCCGTTACATCTTCAAAAAAAACTTCTCCGTCAAGATCACGCAATTGAACAATAAGCTCGGCAAACATTTCTGCGCCGCCGTCGAGTGCCGTTTCTGTTGACTTACTTTCGCTTTCCATTTCCTCATCGTCAGAATCTGAATGCGAAGGAAAAACTGTATCCATTCCACAGGCAGTAAGCACAACCCTGTCTATACGCTTAAGGTTACCAACACTTAATAATACGTGCGTAGTCAGATTGGTTACCGGCGCGGCGACTGACAACACATAGGGATGAACAATTTTATGATCACCATTCCGAATCAGGGTGGTTTTTTGCAGAAGGGATGTCTGAATGGCGGGATAATTACTTCCTTCATCTGAACAATTGCCACTGTATGCCGTATTAAATTTGTTTAAGTTGATTGCCTGTGAAAGTTTAAGTATCAAACACGAAGAAGCAGCATCATGTGAGACGTATTCAAGCTGAGTTTCGGGTGTGGAATACACGACCCGCATACTGGTCAATTCAGCTATTTCCTGTTTCAATGTCATTTTTCTGATTAATTCGCAGTCCTGAAAATTGGAATAATGCTGTTCCTGACTTACTAAATATTCTCTTTTGAATGCGGAAAAAAACTGGCTGATACTGATTTGGTTTTGAATCTCCTCACTCACAGCCAGATGGCCACGCGACACATTGAATCCAGAAAGATCTAACCCGGTCAAACTTCCGGGAGGTAATTTGTCCAGCAATGGCAAAAACTGCTCCACATCGAGCGTATTCAAATATTCACCACAGGAAAGTAACTGGGTTAATGTCCCAGCCTGACGCAAAAAAATGCCACCGGCAATGGCGACCAGGGTAATTTCTGGTGAGAGTTCGATCAGTACCAATTCATCATACTGATTTCCGGCATCCATTCCTCTGATAATGGCGGCTTCATGTTGACTCAGGGCAGCAACTGCCCTGCTAAAATGGAGATGTAATTGCTTCAAACTGGTGAAATCCATTTGTTCCAGAAGTGCACTATCTGTAAAAAACTGCTGAAGGCAGGTACTGTCAATCTCTGCAGCAAACTTGCTGTCAAGTTCATCATGCAAGGAAAAAATTTCATTATGGCAAAAATCGATTTCTACTTGCCTGATCATTTTTTCCAGAGCAGTTGGTATGCCAAACAATAGCGCTCCGGGACTGTTAACTAAAAAAGAAAACAACAACCTTACGCCGAATTTTACATATTTTACGAGTTCAACTTCATCCGGTTTATCCATAAAAATGGCTTCGACTAGGCAGCGGATTAAATATGGGTACTTTTCAGTGTTAACACAGTTAGCCATAGCGGCACTACCGATGACAGGTTTGCGCGCAAAATAGACGAGGGGTTTGAGTAGCCGTAAAGATGAAGCTAGGGGCTGCATGATGTTTTCTTTCCATAATCAACAAGGGAATCAGTCCAGGTTGGGAAAAGATTTTATGTTTATTTCCCCCCGCGACTGCAATGCAACTAATTATTGAACCACATATTAAAGTTCAAAAAAATCGGAAAATAATTTTTTGCACTTCAGTATATTCAAAAATAGCGGTTAGCCTAGCTAGTAATATCCACATAGTAGAAAATGCTACTTTCAGGTAGGGTGCAAGAATATTCAATGTAAATTACTTATTAATTTAATCACCTACAATCGTCTGATTTGAAAGGTTCAACACGAACAAAACGCGGTAATGATTACATCGGCAGCAGCGTCGGTGCGCGCTGCTGCACAATATCCTGCA
>CAIOYD010000005.1 GCA_903862415.1 uncultured Oxalobacteraceae bacterium
ACGGCAATACCCATGTCATTGAAGGTACCGATGATGCCTTCAATGGCTTCTGGGTCGACAATATTCTCAGGCAGGTGATCGTTGATCTCGGCGTAGGTCAGATAGCCGCGATCCTTACCCATCTTGATCAGAGCTTTGAGCTTTTGACGGCGCCGTTCGAGTTCTTCTTCAGTTGCTTCCGTGTCGGTCGAGAAGGCGTCTTTTAAAAGTGCTTTTTCTTTTGCCTTGCGATCTTTGGCTTTGGCCTTATCGACCGCTTTGAGCTCAGCACGTTCAACGGCATTGAGTGCAGCCATTTCTTCGTTTTCTGGCTGATATTCCTTGGGCTTGCGGCCACGACGGCCAGGCACTTTGACGCCCGGCAGAATATAACCAGAAGTGTCGATGGCGGCCAGTACGGCAGCATCGGTCGTTTGATTAACAACCGGCGCCGTGGAACTGGTGCGGATTTCGGTTGTCTCGGATACTTTTTCAGGTTTGCCTGAAGTTTTAGTCGATTTTATCACTGTCTTTGAATCACTTTTCAACGCTGCTACTTTAAGCTGACCATTGGAATTTGATGAAGTATTGCGTCGGGAACCCACAGCAGCCTCGCTCACGATGACCGGCTTTTCTGATGTTGGTTCGGGACTTTTCGTCGCAATTCCTGTTTTGTTTTGTGTCTTTGCCAGTATTGGTTTGCTTGCGGTTTTTCCACCTGCAGCCGATACTTTTTTTGCCATTGTTACTGGCACGGCCTGAACCGATTTTATTGTTTCCTGCCTGACTTTCTTGACCGCTGTCGGGGGAACTGATTTCGCCGCTGTTTTCGCAGCTACTGATCCTTTCCCTGCAATTTTGGATACTGCTGGTTTTGTTACAACAGCCTTTGCCACCGCTTTGGCGGTAACCACCCCCCCGGATTGTGCGGCGGGTTTGGCTTTTACCTTGACCGCAGCCGTTACTTTGGCTGCAGGTTTGGCCACACTTTTCGTTGCCGATACTTTCGCGGCAGGCACAGTCAGTTTTTCCCCGACTGCGTTGACTTTCGTGGAAATCTTACCTGCTTTGGATGCGACGATGGGTTTTGTGGTTTTCTTCATGCTTTAGCCATTGAATCAAAATCAAAGGTTACTCGGACGAGCCAAGGCTCACTGAAATAAACAATCGTTGCTACAACGCTCAATTCATCAAACAACAAACTCACTTCGACATGCTTCAAACAACTTAGAAGTTCCACCGTAAAATCTCGGGTTACGGGATGAAAATAAGCTGTGCGTTTCTAAATCTAAGCCTCACAGTATAGCAGCTGTAGCATTTTTTATCTAGCTCAAAATGTTTTCTGGCGCAAGGCAATTTCTTCACTATTTTGCCGATTTAGCGCATCGAGCTGCTGTTTTAAATCGTAATAGCGCAGTTTGTCGGCCTCGTTATGTAACCCTGCATTGGCCAACCGTGTTTGTTCTGCCTTGATCTGCTGCATCTTGATGTTACGGATAGCGCCAAGCAGTTCGAGTTGGTGCAGATCGATATCAATTTCGTTTTGCGCCGCAATTTCAAGAATTAATTCATCAAAATCGGCATTTGCCTCATGTAAATATTGAGCCAGCGTGGCAAATTGGGCTTGTTCACCCATAGATTGGGCCGCACTCACTAATTGTAAGAGCATCTCTGCACCTTCGGGCGCCAATGACTGTGCCGCCGCCAAAGCTTGATCGTCCATTAAGACTGACAGGGGAGGGTGGGCCAATATCAGGCGCAGGATCTGGCGTTCCAAGCCCAGGGGCGCACTGCGCCGTGCTTTGGCTGGTGTGGCACGGGTGCGTGCGGCTGGTTGCCTAAGCTCGAACATGGTTTCGATTTCCATGGGCGTGGTTTGCGTCAGCTGGGCCAGGCTGCGCACTATCTGCAGCCGCAAGCTCGACGGTTCCATGGCCTGCAAGGCCGGTTTTGCCTCAAACTGAACCCGGGCCCGACCTTCGGGTGTCGTCAGATCTTGATCCAGACTGACAATTTGCAGCAAGAACTGGGACAGGGGCATGGCTTCATCGATGGCCTTGCGAAACGATTCTGGGCCCAGCTCGCGCACAAAACTGTCTGGATCATGTTCCGTCGGCAGGAATAAAAATTTAATGGTTTTGCTGTCA
>CAIOYD010000006.1 GCA_903862415.1 uncultured Oxalobacteraceae bacterium
GCCATACCGGAACAACCAGAGATGCATCTGCGTCCAAACAAACTGGTGGCGTATAAAACCGTCGCCGGTGTCATGGCTGCAGCACAACGACTTGGCGTGACCAAGATCGGCTTGGTTGGTAATGAGCAGTTTGTTGATTAATAGTGCATCACGCAAGTTGGCGCCTACGGCCCAACTTTGTGATTAATAAAAATCGGCAGGGTTATCCTGCCGATTTTTTGACATTTAAACTTATTTTGAAGAGTTAAAGTAATGACCAAATTTCGATATGCCCGTTTTGGAGTGCTCATTGCTGCATTAGGTTTGTCAGCAGTGGCCAGCATGGTACCAACTACTGTATTTGCCCAGGCGGCAGAAACAGTCAAGCCTGCGATTGGAACCGCTTTGCATGAGGCCAGCGATTTTTATAAAGCAAAAAAATTCAAAGATGCCTTGGGTAAATTGCGTGATGCCGATGCAGTACCGGGAAAATCAGCTTATGAGAGTTACGTTATCGAAAGTACTCGCGGTTCCTACGCCTTAGCTGCCGGCGATAAAGAAACTGCAGTAAAAGCCTATGAAGCGGTGGTCAATTCCGGTCGTTTGAGCGGTGCACAAAAATTGGCAATGTACGATGCCCTCGGTGGCACGTATTACAGTATGAATAACCTGGCCAAAGCCTCGCTTTGGTACGGTCATTATTTGTCTGAAGGCGGCGATGATCCAAAAATTCGTGCCATGATGACCCAGATTTCTTTCCAAAATGGTGATTGCGCCAAGGTGTCCAAAGAAATTTCTGCCAATGTCCATGCGGAAGAAAAAGCTGGCCATACTCCTGTCGAAGGTGATTTGCAGATGTTGGCCAACTGCATGAAAAACGATAAAACTGCCTACGTGGCAGCCATGGAGAAATTGACCACCTATTATCCTAAAAAGGAATACTGGAAAGATCTGTTAAACCGTCTTCCGGCACGTCCTGGCTACTCTGAACGTTTGTTACTTGATTTATATCGCCTCAAGCAAGAATTGGGTCAAATTACCACCACCAATGACTACATGGAAATGTCGCAATTGGCCTTGCAGGTAAGTCTGCCTGCTGAAGCGCAAAAAATCATTGATCAGGGTTACAAAGCAGGTGTGTTTGGTGTTGGTCCTGAAGCAGCCCGTCATCAACGTCTGAAGGATCTGGCAGCAAAAAATGCAGCTGCTGATTTGAAAGCGTTACCGCAAAACGAAGCCGAAGCCAACAGTGCTAAAGAAGGTACTGGCTTGGTTAATCTGGGTTTTGCCTATGTGACAGCCAAACAATATCCAAAAGGTATTGCCATGATGGAGCAAGGTATTGCTAAAGGCGGTCTGGTACGTGCAGAAGATGCTAAATTGCACTTGGGTATTGCATATTTATGGGCTGGCAAGAAAGCCGATGCAGTGAAGATGTTTAAATCTGTGCAAGGTACAGATGGCACTGCAGATTTAGCACGTTACTGGATCATTCAGGCAAACCGCCCATTGAAATAATTCAAAAATGAGCTAACGTTAAGAGCAGAATTGTTCTGCGCCACCAAAAAATCGGTAGAAAATTCTACCGATTTTTTTATCCAATTTTTTGATGAGTAAAAAATGATTACATTCCGCCAAGCCCGCCTGAGTGTCATGGCCGTTGTTTTAGGCGTTACTGCCAGTTCAAGTCTGATATGGCCAGTTGCCTATGCTGAAACAGCGACTCCTGAAGCCGCTAAAAAAGAAGTTGTCCGACCAGAAATTTCCAAAATAATTACTGCGGCGCAAGTTTTTTTTGATGCTAAAAATTATCCGGCAGCGTTGGTCAAGATTGCTGAAACCGATGCGATTGCCAATAAAAATTCCTATGAAACCTATGCGGTAGAGCGTACCCGGGCAAATTTTTATATGGCGTCAGCCCAAAAGGAAAATGCGGCCAAAGCGTTTGAACTTGCTCTGAATACCCATTACCTTAGTCCAATCGATCAGCGCAATATGATGCAAGCCATCAGTCTGATTTATTTTCAATTATCCAACTACCCATTAACTATTTCGTGGATGGATAAATATATTGCGGATGGCGGTGCAGACACTAAAGCGAAGACAGTTTTGAATCAGGCACACTACCTGAATAAAGACTATGCTTTGGCCTATAAAGGCATTTCGGAAGAAATTCTAAATGATATTAATGCAGGTCGGATTCCAAGCGAACAAAATCTTAAGCTGGTGATGAGTTGCGCGGCGATTTTAAATGATGACGTAGCCACATTGAAAGCAGTGGAACAATTAAACAGTTATTTCCCAACCAGTAAAAACTGGTTGTACCTGCTTAATCAGGTTCATTTTAAGCCTGGTTTTCCAGACCGCATGTTTCTCGATATTTATCGTTTAAAAGTCAGTCTTGGTTTAATGAATGTGGCATCAGAAATGGTAGAAATGGCTGAATTTGCTACGCGTGCCGGCTTGCCTGGTGAAGCGAAAAAAATTCTGGATATGGGCTTTAGTGCTGGTTTGCTGGATAAGGGACCTGATGCCAAAAAACATGCCGCCTTGCTTGATGCTGCCACTAAACGCGCTGCGGATGATTTAAAAACCATGCCCCAAGGTGAGGCCGGTGCCAACGCCAGTAAAGCTGGTACAGGTTTAGTTAATCTGGGTATGGCTTATGCGACTTCGGGTCAATATGCCAAAGGTGCGGCACTCATTGAACAAGGTATCAATAAAGGTGGCGTAGAACGACTTGAAGAAGCCAAGTTACATCTGGGCGTAGTGTATTTCTGGGATGGGAAGAAAGAAGAAGCCATCAAGCAATTACTAACTGTCCAGGGTAATGACGGTGTTAAAGAGCTGGCCAAGTTTTGGATAATGCAAATTAACCACCCATTGGTGAGTGGCACTTAAGCTCCTGCCACGTAACTGGTAACCGGTTAGCAATCGCTGCATTCGTCATTTCCGCGGAAAATTTCGGAAATGACGAAATGGTGTTGCCATCATCTCTGCTGGATCACGGTAGTTTAAATAAAAAAATTAAACTTCATCGCTTCGTTTTTCAATTGATCACGAAATTCAGGAGCTGCCAGGGCAATTAAGCATTTAGCTCTTTCAGAGGTGGATTTTCCTTTCAGGTTACAAATCCCATATTCAGTGACTACGTACTGAACGCTACCCCGTGGATCTGTGGTAATGGAATTCAGTCTGGGTACAATCCGTGAAAATTTCCCCTTTCCTGCGGTGGCTGATGAGGCTACGAAGCTTTTTCCGCCTTGAGAAAGTCCGGCCCCAGTGACGAAATTCAGCGCGCCACCAGGCCCGCTATATTGATGGCCATTCATGAATTCAGCATTCACCTGTCCAGTTAAGTCAATTTCCATAAATGCATTCACGGATACTACATTATCATTTTGGGCAATGATGTAGGGGTCATTGACATAGTCAGCACCATAGCATTCCACCCCAGGATTGTCATCGACAAAGTCATATACTTTTTGCGTACCCATGGCAACATTGAATACCGATTTATAGGGATTGTTTTTTTTATACCGATTACTCACTGCACCACATTCGATTAAATCAATGATGCCATCCGCAAGTAATTCACTGTGTACCCCAAGATCTTTATGATTTTTCAACATAGAGGCAATCACATTGGGTACACCGCCAATGCCAAATTGAATGCAGGCACGATCAGCTATATGAGCAATAATATGACCGCCAATTTTCATGTCAGTTTCACTGGCTGTGCGGGATGGATATTCTTGCAGAGGCCTGTGGCATTCTGTGATGGCGGCTACTTCGGAAATATGGATTAGAGAATCACCAAAAGTGCGCGGTATGCAGTTGTTGACTTCCAGAATAATTTGACGTGCCCGACGCATAACTCTTTGTGTGTAGGCTCCGGTAATCCCTAAGGAAAAATAGCCGTGCTTATCCATTTTTGAAACGGCGATAATAATAGTATCCATACCTATCACATCCGCCATCAGATGAGGTACTTCATTAAATTCACCGGGAACAAATTCAATGAATTTTTTCCCTTTTTTTAGTCCTTCAGCCAAAAAACTACGTTCGTCTGCACCCATAAAAAAAGGTCGGAAGGTAATATACTCGGCAACGGCCGCATTAAACAGCTGTTGACTCATATGTGTGTTGCCGCGCATACAGTAACAATTCAGATGGTCGTAAAAGCCTGTCTTGGCTACATCGGCAATGGCGGTCACCAGATCCACTGGTACTCCCCCAAAATAAGGAATGCAAATATTTCCCTTTTTTGGCAGCATTTTTGCTGCCTCCTCTGCACTGCATTTTTTTGCTTGATAGGAGCTGTCAACGCTAATCATTGGTATTTTCCTTTTCTTGGGAGTGTTTCAGTATCCTGCGGCTTCATAAGGACCAAGCCCTTTTTTATACACTAAAAAACTGCGCTGAAAGGTCAGCATTTTTTGGTTATGTTGATTGAAAACGGTGGTTTGAGCCGTTAATATTCCTTGAGTCGGACGGGAATGTGATTCACGTTTTTCCATGATCTTTGATTCCGCATACAGAGTGTCTCCAGCGGATACGCTTTGAACCACTTCTGTATTAATCCAACCCAGATTGGCAACGACGCGACCAAAAGTACGGGTAGTTAATGCTGACACCGCCCCCAGAAGATACGAATCGGTGACCGGTCTTTTTCCCCCATGAAACTGATCGATATAGTTAGCATCGGTTTGACAGGGATGCCATTCCAGTGAGTGCATGGCATGCAGCCATATTTCGGCATCAAAAAAAGTTTTTCCTGGGCGATGTTCGTAAATTTCACCTACTTCAAAATCTTCGTAATAGAGACCTGACTGTTCCAGGAAAGCATGATCTTTGGAATGGTAGGCCAAAAATTTTGGATGCTCCGTCGCTGTAAATGTAACTGGCCTGATGGCATCTTCTGGATGTTTGCCACGCTTATAGATGGAAATAGTGTAATGAATTTTGGAGACGGTAATATTTTTTTGGTTAATTGCTTCTGTCATTACTTCAACATCACCTAAATTGGGATCAGCATTTTCCTTGATATTTAAAATGTTGCTGCGCGCATATAACGTGTCCCCATCAAAGACGGGGTGAGTCATGGCAATATCATGATAAATTTTAATTCGCGATCTTTTATAAAATGTTTTCCAGGTGCTCCCCAATACTTTCTGTAAGGTCAATGTGCTCACGCCAAGACACTGCTTCCATTCAGTTTTGCCAGCGTAATTGGCATCATAATGAACCATGGCATTATTGATGGTTTCTGTCGCTTCATCTTTATTGTCTTGCTGAGAAACCGTATATCCTGGTCGATGCAGAAAAACCTGGCCTGACTTGAAATCCTCAAAATCCAAACCAAAAACTTCCCGATAACGAGTCTCTCCAGTTTGAATATAGGCAAAAAATTCTGACATGATACCCCCCGATTATTTTTTCAATTAATGGTTAATGGATAAAATTCTTAACGCGCTTTTATATACCGGAACATCAATCATTTTTCCCTGAAACTCAGCGGCATTCCCCTTGGCGGCGTTGTATGCGTCGACGATTCCCTGAGCACGGCTGCACTCTTGTTCACCTGGGGTAAACACATCATATAAATCCGCAATTTGATTTGGATGGATGGCGAATTTGCCGCTGAATCCCATATTCTTAACGCGTAGCGCTTCCTCACGGTTACCTGCCGCGTTATGGATATCCAAAAATGGCACGTCAAACACGGCCAGCCCCACCGTTTTAGCAGCTTGAACTACGCGTGATCGTGCATACAGCATGGCTTCAAAATTTAACTCTGCATTCAAATCTGCGGCTAAATCTGCACCGCCAAAAGTCAGCCCGGATAATCGGTTGCTGGCCTGAGCAATTTTGTGGGCATTCTGTAAACCGGTAGCGGTTTCGATCAGCGCCATATAACTAAGATGCTGGCATTCTGGCTGGTGAAAATATTTATCGTATAGCTGGATTTCCTGCGCATGTTCTACTTTAGGAAATACCAGGGCATCCGGGAAAATTCCTGATTCACAAAACGCCAGAATATCTTTAAGGCCAGGTAATGTCTGGATACTGTTAATGCGGACACAGACTAAAAATGGGCGTGCTACTGTGGCAAATGCCCGTTGTTTTAAAAAATCAATCACACCCGTGCGAGCACTGTCTTTATCTTTTTGCGAAACGGCATCTTCAAGATCGATAACGATACCGTCAGCTTTGGTTTCTACGACTTTCAAAAAACGATCAGGACGATTTCCTGGTGTGAAAAGCAAACTTCGGCATGATGAAAAATTCACTTTTTTTCCTTTATCTAATAATCCTTGGCAGAGATTTACACTGCGTAGGTTACGCATGTGCTTCATTGCCGCAGTTTGTTTAATTGGTTAAGATGGTTACTCTAAAATTTCCATCATTCTTTGCTGCTAGTGGCTACGCTAATCTGCGACGGATGATTTACTTTAAGAGTAAAGTAGTTATCCTATAAATAAGAGTATGCTGATACTGTGGATTTTACTTAGGAGGCATTACTGATGGATAACACTGATATTATTTGACGAGACTTTTTTCAAAGTGAGTTGAGTCTTCACGTGTGAATTTATAACGGAAGAAAGAATACGGACGCGTCAACATCTAAGCGGCAGGATTTGTATTCCTGTAACTTCAAGGCGAAGTGGATTGAATTGACAGCAACCTGTATGGCACAGGTTGCCTTGATGAAAGATGATCAGCCTGGCTGTTTATGAGGTTTTAATTGCGCTACGGTAATTTTTTTGGTGTGTCGGACAGCAACAACATTGGATTTTTTGGTCGTGACAGTTACCACGCGGGTAGTGCGTCTGGGTGCTGCTAAAGCCACTTCAAGCTGCAATTTTTGACCTGCTTTGACAGAATCGGATTTTAAATTGTTCCAGTCTTTAATTTGTGCTGTGGTGACTTTATAGCGCTTTGCCACGCTTGCCAGGTTGTCTTTTTTATTAACGGCAACACTAATTTTTCGTGAGTCGCGTGCCATGGTCAGCGTGGCATTGTTGACGATCAACTGTGAAATGTCGTTATCCGGAGCCTGAGTGCTTTTCGGAATCAGCAGGGTAGAACCCGCTTTGACCATCATGTTGGTTGGTATTTGATTGACATCTTTGAGCACGGCAGGTGCTGCACCAATTCGTTTGGCGATGTTTTCTATCCGTTCATTTTTGCTGACTCGGTAAGTTGCCCAAGTGCATAACGGGCCTTCCCATTTACTTAAATTATTTTTATAAATTTCAATATTGTCAGTAGGTAACAATATTTTAACATCTGAACTGCCCGTAATGACTGGACGGTTAAATTGCGGGTTGAGTTCTTTGAACTCGGCGACCGTTAATTCAGCCAGTTGCGCAGCTACCCGGACATCAATATCACGGGTTTTGTCGATGCTGGCAAAATAGGGTTGATTGTCGACTTTTGGCAGAGAAATTTTGTACAGCTCCGGCTTGCCAATGATATTTTTTACGGCTTGCAGTTTGGGTACATAGTTCTGCGTTTCTTTGGGCATCAGATAGGACATGCTGTTAAAGTCGATCGGCAGACCTGCAGCCTGCTGTTTTTTAATGGCGCGAGTCACGGAACCTTCACCCCAGTTATAAGCGGCCAGCGCCAGTTGCCAATCGCCGAACATGTCATATAACTTTTGCAGGTAAGTCAGTGCTGCATCGGTGGAATCAAGAACACCACGGCGTTCATCCTGAAACAGATTTTGTTTTAAATTGAAGTCTTTGCCGGTGGAGGGAATGAATTGCCACATACCAGATGCTTTGGCACTCGATATGGCCTGCGGATTAAATGCCGATTCAATGAAGGGTAATAACGCCAGTTCAGTCGGCATGCCACGTTTTTCTAATTCTGCAACGACATGGTAAAGATAGCGTGAAGCACGTTCAGTGGTGCGCATGATGTAGTCAGAACGGCTACTGTACCAATTCAGTTGATTGTTGACCAGAGTGTTATCGAGGTCAGGGATGCCGTAGCCCTGACGCACGCGTTCCCACAGATCGCCTTCCTGTTCCAGATCTGCCGTGGAATTGAGGGTAATTGCCGAACTGCCAGCGACTGGCGGAATAATTTCAGGACTGGCGATTTGGGTAGTGGGGGCAGGGTCGGCAAAACCCGTGGTTGAAATTAAAACGAGAATGGCGAGTAAAAGGGGTTTTAATTGAAACGGGGTCATAAACATTACCTTTTTTGCATTCGTACAAAGATGTGTGAGTTTACGTAAGTGCAGTATGTGGCGTCAAGCAAAAATACCTTTGATTACACCTTGTTGTTGCCCCGGTTAAACATAATTACTATTGCGCAATAATATATTGATTTTATTGACAATATTGTTTGAGCCCGGTGATGAAATGGGTGTTTTACACCAGTCTGGTAAAAAGAGCAGTGGCACATGAATCACCATAAATTAGTAGCACAGCGCATGACTCGTGCGACAATGCGGGTTCCTGTTTTTATGAATCAATTACCAATGCAACCCGAATATATACTCACCTTATCCTGTCCTGATCAACGTGGCATTGTGCATAGCGTCTCGGGTTTTCTCAGTAATCATGGATGCAATATTCTCGATTCCGCACAGTATGGTGATGTGCAGCTGAAGTTATTTTTTATGCGCGTCCATTTTGTTGCAGATGACAACACTAAACCGACTGAGCTCGAGCAGCTCAAAGGTGCTTTTAGTGCTTTGGCTGGCCAATGGAATATGCACTGGGAATTGCACGACGCACACCATAAGCCACGCATTATGCTCATGGTATCTAAAATTGGTCATTGTTTGAATGATTTACTGTATCGCTTTAAAAGTGGCTTATTGCCGGTAGATATTAAAGCGATTGCTTCCAATCATCCTGATTTTGCAACCCTGGCGGCTAATTATCAGATTCCATTTCATTATCTGCCGCTCGCCGCTGGCTGCAGCCCGGAAGAAAAGCAAGCGCAAGAACAGCAAATTCAACAGATTGTTCATCAGGAGCAGATTGAGCTGGTGGTGCTGGCGCGCTATATGCAGATTTTTTCCACCGAAATGTGTCAGTTTTTATCCGGACGGGCAATTAATATTCATCATTCGTTTTTACCCAGTTTTAAAGGCGCTCAGCCCTATCAGCAAGCGTATCAGCGTGGGGTGAAGCTGATCGGCGCTACGGCGCATTTCGTTACTGCTCAACTCGATGAAGGTCCGATTATTGAGCAGAGTGTGGAACGGGTAGATCACGCCATGTCAGCCGAAAAACTGACGGCGATCGGAAGAGATGTTGAATGTGTGGTGTTGGCGCGGGCGGTGCAGTGGTATGCCGAGCACCGTATTTTATTGGATGGCAATAAGACAGTGGTTTTTAACTGATGGCACTCAAATCAACGGTATATAAGGCAGAACTGCAAATTTCCGACATGGATAGGCATTACTACGAGGCGCACACTCTGACGCTGGCGCGGCATCCCTCGGAAACGGATGAGCGCATGATGGTGCGCTTACTGGCCTTTGCCATCAATGCGAGTGAAAACCTGATCTTTGCCAAAGGGTTATCCGATGTGGAAGAGCCGGATTTATGGCAAAAAGATTACACCGGTGCGATTCAGTTGTGGATAGAAGTCGGTCAGCCGGATGAGCGACGCCTGCTCAAAGCCTGCGGTCGTGCTGATCGGGTGCTGGTGTACAGTTACGCCAGCAACAGTCCGATCTGGTGGCAGGGCATAGGTAATCGTCTGGAGCGGGCAAAAAATCTGCTGGTGTGGAATTTACCGGTCGCAACCTCACAGGCATTGCAAAAAATGGCTCAACGTTCGATGCAGTTGCAATGCACCATACAGGACGGGCAACTTTGGCTGACCGATGACAGTCAAACGGTGCAGGTGGATTTGGTCAGTCTGAAACAGGCTGGTGGTTATTAAGCCAGCGCAGTTTTTCGACAGGCAAAAAAATACCCCGAGAGTTTCGGGGTAAATTGGAGCTTTGAAAAGCACCAAGGAGACAACAGGTAAAGCGGCCTTAAGTTAATAAGGCCTGTGCAGGCGGGCTTACGCTTTTTTGGCGCGTGGTGTTGCTTTGGTAGCGGCTTGCGAAATTTGATTAACGGCGGTGTTTAAATTAGCTTCGAGAGTTTCAACAGCTTGTTTAGTCGTCTTGTTAAACTGATCGTAACCGGCATTGGCATTGCCAATGGCTGATTTCAACATGGCGATGGCGTTTTCTGAACCGGCTGGTGCATTCTTGGAAATTTCTTCTACGAAAGCAACGACTTTACGGTTAGTGTCAGCAACATGGGCTTCAGTTGTTTTAGTCAGTTCAGCTTGAACGCCGGCAGTGATTGTAGCCAGGTGACGTGCATAAGCAACTGCTTTGTCGGCACTTGGTTGAGCATGAGCGGCTGTCAGGCTAAAGAATTCTTGTGGGTCTTTTGCCAGTGACAACTGTTTAACAGCTGCATTGGATTCTTCAAATGTCGATTTGGCGGCATTTAAATTTAATTCGATAACTTTTTCTACACTTTCAATTGCTTTGGTAGTGAAGGCGGAAAACATGGCGAGTTGTGCATCAATGTTTGCTTTGGTAGCAGCAGAAAACTGTTCAGGTAATGTAAACATAAAATCCTCTTGAAGGTAGGTAGAGTGAATAATCAGGATAAATCGCGTGTTACGTTTTCTGTATTAATAAATGCTTCAAATATTGTGCAGCGCAACAAACCCTATTCTAATCATTAAAAAAACAATGTCAAGAAGAATTTGTGCGATGCACCAAAAATGTCGTATTTTTTCTTTTGCTCAATGGCCTTAGTGAAGCGGCGAGTAAAATCTCATCAGTTTTCCCTCTGCGGCATGGATTTTAATGCGGTAGAGCATTAATTAATCAACTTGCATGGAGATACGATGATTGAGTCAGCAGCGCAGCAAATGGTAGATCAGATAATCCTGTCCCGCAGGGCGATCCGTGCCTTTTTACCTCGGGCTGTCGAGCAGGAAGATGTGCAAAAAATCATTCAAATTGCTGCACGTGCACCTTCAGGAAGCAATACGCAGCCTTGGAAAGTCTATGTGCTCACGGGTGACATTAAACAGCGCCTAAGCGAGCAAATTCTACAGGCATACACTAATCCTCGAAGTGACTGCAGGGAGGAATATCACTATTATCCACTGGAGTGGAAAAGCCCCTATCTGGAACGGCGCCGCAAAGTTGGCTGGGATTTGTATTCCTTACTTGGCATCGGACGGGAAAATAAAATCGGCATGCAAGTCCAGCATGCACGCAACTTCCGTTTTTTTGATGCTCCTGTCGGACTCATTTTCACCATAGACCGGGTAATGCAGCAGGGTTCCTGGCTGGATTACGGTATGTTTTTGCAAAATGTCATGCTTGCAGCCAAAGCACGCGGGCTCGATACCTGTCCACAGGCGGCATTTACCCAATATCATCAATTGATTCATCAAGTGCTTGAGCTGTCTGATCAGGAAATGGTCGTTTGTGGCATGTCGCTCGGGTATGCGGATCCGGATAAAATTGAAAATAGCCTGATAACAGAGCGTCATTTGGATATGATCAAGTTTTTATCCTGAGGGTCGAAGTAGGTCAATATGTGTCAATTAACATCTTAACTTTCTTTAAGTAGTTGCACTAAGCTGTTAATTTGCTTGTAATTCATCTCAAATTTGTTACACTGCGAGCTAGCAAAATTTTTCATCAGGAGGAAATAAATGCTGAAATTTTCTACAGCATTTGGTGTGGCGTTGCTTTTTTCCAGTTTCGCCATGGCACAAACCCCAACTACTGATGAGTCAGTAACATCTGCAGCACCTCCCGCTACTAAAGTCACTGTCAGCAAAGTGGCTGCCAAAACCACTAAAAAAAACACCCGAAAGCCAACGGCTAAAGTGCATAAGGTAGCATTCATCCCGGAAAAGCCCAGCAATGGTGATTTAGCAGGATTGCAGCTCACTCAGGATGTACTCGATTTAAAATCCAATGCGGCTTTGGTGGTGGATCAAGCCAGTTCGAAGGTGTTATTTGAAAAAAATGCTGCCGTATCCCTGCCGATTGCTTCGATTACCAAATTAATGACCAGTCTGGTGGTGCTTGAAGCCCAGCAGGAGATGGATGATGTTCTTGACGTGACCTCGGCCGATATCGATACCGAAAAAGGGAGCAGTTCACGTCTGAAAATCGGTGCGAAGTTATCGCGCGCGGACATGCTGCATATTGCCCTGATGAGTTCAGAGAATCGTGCAGCCTCCAGTTTGGGGCGACATTATCCGGGTGGTTTGCCAGCCTGTGTGGCGGCAATGAATGCCAAAGCCAAAGCGCTCGGCATGCTCGATACACATTATGTAGATTCTACCGGCTTGTCCAGTCAAAACGTGGCCAGCGCGCAGGATTTGGCCAGACTGGTAAGTGCGGCTTATTCACAACCCTTGATCCGACAATTTTCAACGGATACCAAATATGCCGTATCGCCAGGTGGACGCAGACTGGAATATAGCAGTTCAAACCGTCTGACTTCAAACACGGATTGGGAAATCGGCTTGCAAAAAACCGGTTACATTTCCGAGGCTGGTCGTTGCCTGGTGATGCAGGCCATGATCGATGGCCGTGCGATTGTGATGGTGTTCCTTGATTCCAAAGGAAAATATTCGCGCTTTGCCGATGCCGGGCGTATCCGCAAATGGCTCGAATCGCTACATACTGCGACGATCACAACCGCGGCGCAGTAATTTCGAAGCCGAGGGTGGCAGAAATCTGATTCGCAGTTGCCACCAATGGTTCGAGCCAGTCTTCGAGCAGACGATCTGCCGGGGCTGAAATCGACAGTCCGGCAATCAACCTGCCGCTGTCATCCATAATGCCTGCAGCCATACAGCGCACACCCAATTCCAGCTCTTCATTGTCACGCGCATAGCCTAACTGGCGGACCTGCTGTAATTCCTGCTCCAGTTTATTGAGGTCGGTGATGGAATTGCGATTGTGCCCGGCCAGACCCGTGCGAGTGGCGTACGCGCGAATTGCCTTGGGTTCATCCACAGATAAAAACAATTTGCCAGTCGAGGTCAGATGCAATGGGGCGCGACCACCGATGGCACGTACCACCTGCATGCCGGAGCGCTCTGAAAATGCCCGGTCTATATAGACAATTTCGTCACCCTGACGCACCGATAAATTGACGGTCTGATGAGTTTGACGATGCAGTGAACGCATCGCATCAATGGCGGCTTCCCTGACATTGAGCCGACTTTTGACGATATTACCCAGTTCCAACAAGCGCATGCCCAGTCGGTAGCTCCCAGGTTCGGAACGATCGACAAAGCGCGTCAATACCATGTCATTCAGGATTCGGTGTGCGGTCGATGGATGCAGGCCGGTAACTTTGGATAACTCTTTTAAACTGACCGGATCCGGATAGCCTGCAAGTGCATCGAGCAGCGAAACCATACGTTCGATCACCTGAATCGAGGTTTTGGAGGATTCTTGAGTGGCGGGTGCTGTGGGTTTCATTTTCACGATGTGGTTGGTGCAATGCGGCATTTATTTTATCTCACCATGTGAAAAATAGGCAGAAATTTTGCAGCTATTCGTTAAAATAATGGTTATAAAGAAGCAAGTTGTCACTTGCCTGTCTCTTTTTGCCTTTATGATGGGATGAAATTAATGAACCATGGCATCACCAGATCGCCAGAAAGTACAACTATGTCAGAGCAAGATCCACCAGCAGTGAGCGAATTTAAAAGTAAAAGTGGTTTAAAACGGATTTTTTCCGCCCTGATTTATTCTCTGGATGGATTCAAAACAGCCTGGAAGCAAGAGCATTCTTTTCGCCAGGAACTCGTGTTGGTGGTGTGCGGCATCATTGTGGCGTTGGTCTTGCCGGTGTCGGCCTATCAAAAACTTATGTTGATTGTGGTGCTGCTGTTTATTCTTATTGTGGAATTAATCAATTCCGCCATTGAAGCCGTAGTTGACCGGGTTTCACTCGAACGTCACAGTTTATCTAAAAATGCCAAAGACTTTGGCAGTGCGGCCGTATTTCTGGCGCTCATGATTGCAATGGCCACGTGGTCGTTGGTGTTGTATCAACGTTTTTGCTAATTCAATTCACGGCTAATTTATTCTTGATTCATTTCGGCTGGAACTTTTTCCTGCCTGCCATGCCAAACAGGCCGCTTGCTACCTATTTCAACGCGGGCATGGAGAAAAATGATGAAGGAACAAGGATTTACGATGATTGAGTTAATGATGGTGATCGCCATCATCGGTATTTTGATGGCCTTTGCCTTGCCCCGCTATCAGGAATACAGTAACCGGGCGCGTTTTGCTGAAGTAATTACCGGCGTGGCCAGTCATAAGGCAGCGGTGCAGTTTTGCGTGATGACTGTTGATGATATTGCAGACTGTGATGGAGGTATGAACGGCATTCCCAAAAATATCACTGAACCAATTGGCAATATTGGCAGTATTACCGTAGTTGACGGAGTGATCACCGCCACAGCATCCGCCAGCTTGGGGCAGGAAGAAATTCCGGAGCTAAAGCTGACCCCGGATTTGAGTAATGATGCTTTTCTGATGTGGAGCAAAGAAGGCTCATCATGCCTCGAAGCCACTCCGGCTTTGTGCTGAAATTAGTTAATTAGCGAACCTTGACCGGTCGTTTAGCCGAACTTGCCAACGGTTTGCGTTCCGGTTGCCGGGGCGCACGATTGCTTGCCGGCAGGTTGCGATTGCCGGCCGCCACTAACGGTTTTTGATGCCGTTTGACTGCCGCCAGTTTGACTGCCAGCGGTGAATGCTCGGAAGGGACCAGATGGCGATCGCCACTGCCGATTAAATCACGCCGTCCCATTCTGATGAGCGCTTCGCGGATGATAGGCCAGTTGTCCTGATCGTGGTAGCGCAGCAGGGCTTTGTGCAGGCGACGAACTCGTCCGGTGCGCACTGTTTCCACTGTTTCCGAATCTTCGGTGACTTTTTTGAGTGGATTTTTACGACTGTGGTACATGGCGGTGGCTAGTGCCATCGGTGTCGGCATAAAAGTCTGCACCTGATCGAGCTTGAAATTGTTTTTCTTTAGCCACAGCGCCAGATTAAGCATGTCTTCATCGGTCGTGCCTGGGTGGGCCGCGATAAAGTACGGAATAAGGTATTGCTGTTTGCCGGCTTCTCGGGAGTACTTTTCAAACATGGCCTTGAATTCGTCATAGGCACCCATGCCAGGCTTCATCATTTTTGACAGCGGGCCAACTTCGGAATGTTCCGGAGCGATTTTAAGTAATCCACCGACATGGTGGGTAACTAATTCTTTGACATATTCTGGCGACTTGACCGCGAGGTCATAGCGCAATCCGGAGCTGATTAAAATCTTTTTAATCCCAGGCAAGGCGCGTGCCTTGCGATACAGTTGAATCAGTTTGCTGTGATCGGTTCCCAGATTGCTGCATATGGTCGGGTAAACGCATGACAGCCGGCGGCAGGATTCTTCGATACTTTTTTCTTTGCAAGCCAGTCGGTACATATTGGCGGTTGGTCCACCCAGATCCGAAATCACACCGGTGAAACCTTTAACTTTATCGCGGATTTCTTCAATTTCTTTCAGAATCGATGGCTCGGAACGGCTTTGAATAATCCGGCCTTCGTGTTCGGTGATCGAGCAAAAAGTGCAACCACCAAAACAGCCGCGCATGATGTTGACGGAAAAACGAATCATGTCCCAGGCTGGGATTTTGGCATTGCCATAACGCGGATGAGGTGCACGGGCATAGGCCATGTCATACACGCCATCCATTTCGTCCATGGCCAGCGGTAATGGTGGTGGATTCATCCAGACATCGCGGTTGCCATGGGCCTGCACCAACGCACGGGCATTGCCGGGATTGGAATCGAGATGAAATACCCGCGAGGCATGCGCATACATAACCGGATCCTCTTTGACTACGTCATAGGAGGGTAGTCGCAAGACGGTTTTTTCACGGATGGCAATACTGTTGGCCAGTCGTTCTTCGCGGCTGACAATTTTAATCGGTTTGACTGCTTCGGCCTCGGCGGCGGCGTTGGCCGAGGTGGTGGCGCAGGATTCTTTGGATTCTGTGCCGGTCATTAAATACGGGTCGATGTGTTGCTCGATATGACCGGGCGTGTCGACTTTGACTGAGTGAGTTTCTATCCAGTCAGGGCTGGGTTTCCAGCCTTCTGCCACAATGAAGGCACTGCCGCGCAAATCGCGGATGGTGTTGATTTTTTCGCCAGCGGCCATGCGGTGGGTCAGTGACAGCAGCGCGCGCTCGGCATTGCCAAACAGCAGAATATCGGCTTTGCAGTCGAGTAAAATCGAGCGTCTGACGGTGTCAGACCAATAATCATAATGGGCAATTCGACGCAGGCTGGCTTCGATGCTGCCGGCTACGACCACCGTGCCGGGATAGGCTTCACGCACTTTTTGACCATATACCACGACGGCGCGGTCCGGTCGTTTACCGGCTTCGCCATGCGGGGTGTAGGCATCATCGGAGCGAATTTTGCGGTCAGCGGTGTAGCGATTGACCATGGAATCCATATTGCCGGCGGTAATGCCGAAATACAGATTGGGTTTTCCTAACTGGCGAAAATCATCGACCGAACGCCAGTCTGGCTGGCTGATAATGCCAACCCGAAAGCCATGTGATTCCAGCAGGCGACCGACGAGGGCCATACCAAAACTTGGATGGTCGATATAAGCATCGCCTGTGACTAAAATGACATCACAGCTATCCCAGCCCAAGATATCCATCTCTGCGCGTGACATCGGTAAAAAAGGCGCCGGTTTGGCCGCTTTTTCACGATAGGCAGGATAGGAAAACAGATTTTTAGGTGTGGTCATGTCGGGCTTGGGGGCAATTGCAGCAATGGCAAACCTGCCGGAGCAGGTTTTAAAGGCGGTAGTATACGCTGTTTTCCCCAAGCCTGTCGGCGGTGTCAGAATGCCATTGATTCTTGCACATCCAAGCTGTTGCCTCCGATTCAGTATGCGTCCCCCAATAATAACTGTTTCCACAAAAACGCTGAAGCATTAGTGATTTTGTTGGTTGAGTAATTCCTGTGTTTTATCAAGGTAGAGTTTGGCAATGTCCTTTACACGATTTTGTTCAATGAGCTGCATTTTTTCGCTTATGTCAATTTCAAGTGCCGCAAGTTCGGTTGCTGGAACAGTTTTAGAGGCATTGAGTATCAGGTCAGTCAATTTTTCCTGTTCGGTTTCAGCTTGCTGATTTATATAATTGACAGATGCTTGAAGTGCTGGATTGTTTTGATTGATGCAGCGTTGCCAAAACGGTTGCTTAGCAAGAAACTGCGTATCGGGAATGGAATGCGGTGGCAGGTGAGCAGTGATTAAATCTTTAATACTTTGCTTAATTTCCGATGCCGCCATGCCATCGTGCGCTGGAGTTTTGAATTGTAGTATTGCCAATTTCGGATAGTGCATGCAGTCGACCGGAATCGGAAGGGTTATATTCAGCTCGTGACAAATCAATTGTAAAACTAGTTTTGCCTCAATACCTTCGGGTGAATTAATTCCTTGGTGTAAAAAATCCGTGGTTTCTATTAATTGGTTTAAGTTAGCTTGATTTTCCAATGCCAATCCATATTGAATTAACTGTGATACTTGGACATTGGGCTGATTCATTTCAATTTCCAGTGCTTTTTCCTGCATGTTATGAAACATGGTGACAGCATTATCATGGCAATCAGCCATGCCTGCTGCAGCTAAAGAAAAACAGGCTTCGCGCAACTCAGGAAATTGGTTCATTTGGTCCAGTAAAGTAAGCTGTTTTTGTGCAAAATTGGCAGCATCATTCTGGGCCTCTTTGGTGGCCCAACTATGTTCAAGGAAATATTCTTTGAAATTAGTGAGTTCCTGAGTGTTGCTGTCAGGTGCTGGTGTACTCCACTGTGTGATTAACATGGTTAATTTTTCTTGAACTAAGCCACGCTGAATTTGTGTTGACGTAGCCTCGGGAGTTGGTCTGGTTTGCTGTATTGCAGTACCTGTACCCACGGGAGTTGGTCTGGTTCGCTGTATTGCAGTACCTGTACCCACGGGTATGACGCTAATGGTATCTCCATTTAATGTGCCAGTGTTGCTGACAGCAATTGCACTGTTCATTTGCTCGACGATATATGCGACCATTTCAGCATTATCGCCACCCAGTGCCCCGCTACGTGACTGGATTAAAGCGAATATTTGATTCGCGTAGATTGGAATATTCTCAGCATTGATGGCGCCGCCGATACATGCATTCAAAAAATCATTCAAACTATTTTGGATAATATTACCCTCAATACTACCTAAATTTTGGTTATAGGTATCCGTGATTGTTTGAATGATTTGTTGTGCCGTGTAAGCTGGCGTAATGGATGTGCCATCATCTCCTATACTTATTCTTGCCAGTGGTGTCTGTGCGTGTGCTACTGCACCATCTGATGCGAATATTGTTGCTCCTGGCGCTGTAGCAAATGCGACCGTACCGGCACCTTGTGCATAAATGATACTGGATGAACCGATGGCACTAACACTGCTGCCATTGGCAATGAGCATGGTGCCCTTTCTAAGAGTGCAATTTTGGTATTGGATGTTGGGTAAAGTGTTCAGAGGAAGTTCATCCGGTACAGAAAATTCGATTCCTTTTAGAATAATCAGATTTGCTGTTGGAAAGTAATGATTGTTGATGGCGTCAATGATGTTTTCAGCAAGTGAATGATTTTCGTCAAAATGAGTTCCCAAGAGCGCACGCAGATCGGCAGCACTGGTGGAAGTATCGTCAACTTGGTTGATATTGTTTGCGGTGGATTGCTGGGGGATAATGGTTGTCGTGTTGGTCTGAGAATGATGGGATAATGGATTCATGATTTTATTGAAGAAGAGTAAGTAATGGAATGCGGCTTTGTTTAAAAGTCGCATTATCATTTTATTCTTCATGGATATCGTGAACTATTGGTAGTTGCGCTTAGAAATGACGCTATTGCCTGTAAGGCTGCCAACATTTCCAGCAGTTTATTCTTTCAGGTTCAGCATGCGTTCGACATAACGCGCAATCAAATCGATTTCCAGATTGACCCTGCTGCCCGGAGTGAGAAATTTCAGGGTGGTAACTTCCAGAGTGTGCGGGATCAGGTTAATGGAAAATTCGCAATGGTCGGCGTAATCGGTGACCCGGTTCACTGTAAGTGACACGCCATTGACGACGATCGATCCTTTGTACGCCAGAAAGCGGGCCAGTTCTCTTGGTGCGTTGATGATCAACTCAAACGATTCATTGACGGGTTTGAACTGACTGACCGTACCTAAACCGTCCACGTGTCCAGATACCAGATGTCCACCGATCCGGTCTGCAAGGGTCAGGGCTTTTTCCAGGTTGACCGGGCCAGGGTGATCGAGACCGGAAGTCAGGTTGAGACTTTCGCGTGAAATATCAATACAGAATTGTTGTGCGGTTTTGCTGACCACGGTCATGCAGGCACCGTTGATGGCAATCGAGTCGCCTAACGCGACGTCGGCCAGTGGCAGGCTGCCGGCATCAATTGTCAGGTGTAAACCGCTGTCATTTTGCGCGGTTAAGGGGGTGGTGCTGGTGATGG
Source organism: uncultured Oxalobacteraceae bacterium (assembly GCA_903862415.1). Lineage (GTDB taxonomy): Bacteria > Pseudomonadota > Gammaproteobacteria > Burkholderiales > Burkholderiaceae_D > Solimicrobium. The sequence continues at coordinate 19,595 of CAIOYD010000006.1, forward strand.
TGCCAATGGCAGCGACGATTCCGGTAAACATGGTGTAGGCCTTTTAAATATGAATTGAGATCAGGTGTCAAAACGTGCCAGCAAGCGCAAATCATTGCCTAGCTGGCTTACCTGGTGAAAACGCAGGCGGATTTTTTGGTCGAGATCGTCGATGGCTGGGAGATCAAACAAGTTGCGCGCATCACCGAGCAGACTGGGCGCGATGTAGAGCAGTAATTCATTTACACAACCTTCTTGGATCAGGGAGCTGTTTAATTTGGAACCGGCTTCAATATGCACTTCATTGAATTCGCGCCGCCCCAATTCCAGCATCAGTGCGGGCAAATCCACTTTGCCGTTGGAGTTGGGCAGGAACAGTAATTCGGCACCAGCAGCGAGCAAATCGGCCTGTTTTTCCGGATTCTGACAGGCGTGAACGATCAAGGCACCACCCTGCAGTGCTTTGGCGGTCACGGGTGTCTGCAGTTGACTGTCAACGATAATCCGTACCGGTTGGCGGCTAACAGGAATGGCGCGGACGGTTAATCGGGGATCATCTTCTTTTAGAGTGCCAATACCGGTGAGTATGGCGCAGGCTCGGGCGCGCCAATGGTGTCCGTCTGCGCGTGCCTCCGGTCCGGTAATCCACTGGCTTTGATTGTTGTGCAAAGCGGTTTTGCCATCCAGACTGGCGGCGGCTTTCATGCGTATCCAGGGTTTGCCGCTGTTCATGCGTTGAAAGAAGCCGATATTGATTTCATGCGCTTGCTGTTCCAGCAGCGGATAACTGACTTCGACGCCAGCGGTTTGCAAACGAGCCATGCCGCGTCCGGCGACTTGGGGGTTGGGGTCGAGTATGGCGGCTACGACACGACGGATGCCGGCCTTGATCAGTGCATCAGCGCAAGGGGGCGTGCGGCCCGTATGGCTGCAGGGTTCGAGTGTGACGTAGGCGGTTGCACCGCGGACATCGTGTCCTTTCGATTGTGCGTCGCGCAAGGCCTCAATTTCAGCGTGTGCCTGACCTGCCGGTTGGGTAAATCCTGCGCCCAGTACCTGTCCTTGATTGACGATCAGACAGCCTACGCGCGGGTTGGGCATGGTGGTGTTCATGCCTTTTTGTGCCCAGTTTAAGGCGAGTTGCATGGCTTGCTGATCCGATAGACTATCCATGCTGAAGTTCTTTGGGAAGATGAAAGTGCTTAATTTTACCGTATCACGGCTTCGCGGCATAGCCGTGACTGTCAGCATCCCTGTTCAGGCAATCTGCTGGGTTTGCCGGATGGTAGTGGCGAATTCTGCCGAATAAATTCAGAATTAGTTGGCGTTGGCTGTTATCACTGGTAATGAAGATAGTGCCATTTTGAGATTGCTGCGGACTGTTTTTGGAACGCAGTCGTCCATTGCCACCATAGGTGAAATAGGGGAGATGCTTGAACGTGATGCTGCACAGAGAACTGAGTTGCCTGCGGTAAGAGTCGTGGCTGCGGATGAGCAGGCCATCGTGAGTCTGAATGGTCCAACCATTGATCCAGTTGCCAGCAATCGCTTCCATAGTCACGGGCTGATTGCGTTGAATGGCTTCAGAACGGGTCAGTAAGAGCGCATTTTCAACCTCGTGGGCGATGATGGTGACGCGGATTTCGTTGATCAGGCTGCGTAAGCCTGGGATAGCCAATGTGACCAGCGTGGCGATAATAAACAGTGTTAATATGAGTTCGGTCAGATTGAAACCGCGGGTGTTTACCAGCATGAGTGATTTTTTCCGCTTGAGCGTTGATGGCCGGCGCTGTCGATACTCAACTGACCACATTCAGGATCGGAAAATTTTCGCAAGGGGGTTCCCGGGGTGGCGGTGAGTAAGACGCATTGTGTGAGTGGCTGTGCCGGACAGACGGTGGCGGTCAGCGAGTAATAACTGCTTTCTGGTTGTTCGCCTGACCACCATTTGAAGTTGCTGTATTCCGTGTTGATATCCAATTTTTGGTAGGTTTGATATTGGGTGTAGTTGCGTTCCTGTTGCAGCATTAACTGATATAACGCGGAGCGGGCTTCTGCACGGCGAACAGCCAGCCGGGCTTCGCTATAGATCGGTATGGTGGCGATGACCAGTGAGATCAATGCGATGAGTACAATCATCATTTCAATCAGGGTAAATCCCTTGATGATTGCGTGGTGAAAATCAGGTTTCATGCATTTCCTTTTGTCAGTTATCTGGGAGGGTAATTTCATGCCAGCTCAAGCGACCTATGGCGCGGGTGGTTTTTGTGTTGAGCAAATGAATTCCGTTTGCGCCTGCCTGCAGCAAAAAATAGTCACGGCTATGTGGTGCGTCCCGGATAAGCAGGGGGGCTGCCAGATCACCAGCTGTGGACTGAAAATATTCTGCGATTCCATTCACTATCATCCTTCCATAGGTATTGCTGGAGTTGCTTGTTGGCAGGAATGTGTTGAAATAAATTCTGCCGGAAACCACCAGTGGTGTCGTATTACTGCACTCCCCATTTTGGGAGGAATAGTCCAGATACCAGCCGGATAGTTGTGTTGCTGGTTCTGCCTGAATTGGCCTTTTTTGACGTTGTGTCAGTTGACTTCGAGGTATTATTTCCTGACTCAGTTGGTCGTGAACGGCATAGAAACTGTTGGTAATGCTGTTGGGATTGGGTATGTGGGTATCTGGATGACATTTGCCGCTGCCAAATAAAATGAGATAACCACCCTGGTTGGCAAATACGACTACAGGTTCGGTGGTGAGTGGCTGCACATGGCCGTCATTATCTCGGGCCGAAAACAGTTTGAAAGGCGCTGTCGTCAATGTATTTTGCAGATTAAAACGCCAGAGATCGCCATGTAAATCGCCTGCATAGGCATAAATAACATTACCCAGTGTATCGAAAACCAACCCTGGTGCGCTCAGTGCGGATTCTGTTTCTGTGGGATTAAGGCAGAGTTTGTAGTAGTTTTGATTCACACGCCATGGATCACTGATGGGCTTGTCGAGTGAAAGTAAAAACAGACAGGAGTGATTATTTTCAGCGGCAGGCTGATGGCCACTGGTCATGAGCACATAATAACTGCTGGATTCTGCCTGAGAGGGGTGCCATTTAACTATCTGCGGAGCCGAAAAGAGATAACCCATATCGGCGTCATCCTGACTGGTAAATTCAAACAATACTTTTTTACCTTCGGTAAAACCGTCAGGAGTGGGTTCGCTAATATCGAGCGCAATGATTCCTGTCGCTCCCGCTCCCATACTGGACGTCAGTATGGTTTTCCATTGTGTTCTTACTTTTGCTTCAGCTACCTTGATATTTCCATCCATATATGTGGTATGGATATAATCAGCCCGTGTTAAGGCCGCTAAATTATTGAGCAGCGGGCTTGGTATGAAAGCAAATATTTCAATGCCATTATTAGCATTGAAAGCGTGCAGCATGCCATCATTGGCGCCAACATAAACGGTCGGAGTGCGATTTTTATATTTTTCATAGAAGACGTTATGTCCGGCGCTGTCCATATATTTTTCTGGTGTGCCGACATACACCGGGGTGCTGTGAATAATGTCGCCCAGCAGACTGCTACGTTGACGATAAATGAAGTGATTTTCCGGGTCTGATTTTCCTTCCCACAAGCGTTCGCCGCGCAGATAGTTAATTTGTCTGGCAGTAATGGTTTTTGAGTTGTTCGTCCATTGAGGAATTGTGGCGGGTATAAATTCCAGACTGGTATGTTTATCTGGCTGGTAAAAATAAATGTGTCGCGCATCTGGCCGTGGGTTGGCTGTTAATATCTGGCCGGCATCCCAGAGGGGAGCGCTGGTTAAAGTTGGTTGCTGGGACGCAGTCAGTGCATATTTTTTCAGACTTCCTGACCAGTGGCTGGTGTTAGAAGCTGCCTGAAAAGCAAACAGGTCGGGGCTGATTCTGTTTGCACTTGCGGTCACACCAGGCAATGAAAACATGTCACTGGCATGGAGCAGTTCTACTGTGGTCATAGCCTGCAGGCCGAGGAGTACGCTGCTCAAAAGGGAGAGTTTTTTTTTCATGTCAGTCATCTTTACGGTAATAAGATTGGATCACTGCCTTGGTGTTAACATGATTGCCATATCCGATGGCGGTAATTCGGTACAGATAATGTGGGTAGGTTAAATTCCCTGGTGCGTTATCCAGAGTTAATTCGATCAGATAACGCGGCAACTTAACTGGAAACGGGCCGTTGCCAACGGCCATATTCTGGCCGGTAAAACACCCAAACTCGACTGTGACCGGATCTTTGCTGCCTGCCATGAAGTCAACTATCTGCCAGGTTCTTTGGCCATTGAGGCTGTTGCATAATCCCTGATAGAGATGTTGGTTTCCGCGCGAACATTCGGCAATAAAACCTTCCGTGGAGTGTGCCGAAAAAATAGCACTGCGTGACTGGCTGTCGCTGGCATTGCTCAGGTCGAGTTCGGCGTCAATCAGGGCGGCTTCAGCGGCCAGCAAGGCGATTTTCCGGTCACGTTCATTGCGGGCGGCTTTTTCGCTCAGCATGCCAATATTGGTCATTGACACGCCAAGCAGCAGGATAAGGAGTAGCATGACCATCGCAATGATCAGCACGGATCCGCGGCATCTGGTGTGCAAGAGCATGGTTTAATTTTCCCGGTTGTTTAATGGAATTGTCGCTGAAAACACTCGCCGCAAACGCTGCCGGTCAGGCAGTGCCGCTTCATCGATGCGGGTATCAGGGTCAGTGTGCTGCTGATCGTTTTTTCCGAACAGATAATGGATTACAGGAGTTGTGTGCGTACGGGTATTGTTGGGGCTGTGCAGCAGCAGCGCAATTTTGACCGCGACAATAGTGTGCCAGTGGGATTCTTCCGTTAATTTTTCTGCGGGGATATCCTGATCCATTGCAGATACCTCGCTGGCGTTGAGAAATCGGTAACTCATATCCTTATCTGGCAAGCCATACAGTACCTGAAAGGCGTCCACTCCAGTGGCAATTGCCTGGGCTGAAAATGCTCCGGATTTTCCGCGAAATTTACAAAACAATTCTGGTTCGCCTTTGGTGTTGTTGGCAACGTAATAAATACTCCAACTGGGTTGTTTTATTTTTCTCCTATCAGGTGCTGTCATGCTCACGCCTGCGCAATTGCCAACGTTGTTGGTTTCCTCTATGTCAGAATCCCAAAAGCGTAATGCCAGAATATCGCTGTCGTTGTTGGAACTGGCGACGGTTTCATTGATGGCTTCGCTGTTGGCACTCATCGATCTGGCATCGAATCCCTGTATCGCAGCTTGGTATTTGTCCACTGGAATATTGGCCGTTTCCAGTGGATCGTAATTTATATAACCTGCGTGTTTGACTGAGCGAGAAATATTCTCAAACACATAGCGGGCGCTTTCCTGTAATCCGGTTTCGTCATTGAAAATAGCCTGGTTTTCCTGACTGTGGAGCAGTAACGAGGTCAACGCCACAATGATCAACAACCCCAGAGTTGCAGCGATGAGGAATTCAACCAGCGTATAACCGCAGTCGTGTTGGCCGGGGTGAAAAAAAGCTGGTTTCATGGCACGGTTTGCGCTGGAATTGAAAGAGCGATTTTTGGTGGAACAGATTCATCCTCGGTATCTGACCAACCTAGTTTGAGAATACTGCCGGCATGCGAATCAGTAAGGCATTCCCAGCGCAGAGTCTGCCTGTCATTATCCCAAGGTGTGCTGTCGCGACAGAGTTGCATACGGAGATGGGGTAGCAGGGAACTGTTTGTTTGCTGCGATTCAAGTATCTGTGCAACTTGTTGTTGCAGAGTTTGCTGATAGGGTAATTCACGTACTTGAGTGGCCATCTCGAACGCCAGATGCATGCCAGCGTCATAGGAACGTGTTTCCCGGACAGTTTGCTGGGTGACCAGTTGCAGTTTTATAACACCGAGTGCGCCAGTGCAAAGCAGGAACAGAGAAACCAGCACTTCAAGCAGACTGAGGCCGGTGGTGAAACGTGGTGACGGTGATCTTACTTGATTGAAATGCATGATAATCTGCGCCATGAGAGTGAGCTATCCCATTTATTGTCAGCTAATCCCGGGAAATGGATTTTGAACATAAAATAAACTGACAGAATCTGGCTGTTTTCAGGACAAAACGATTAGAATTTTGCATTCAAGAAAATAATTACCCTGATGAAATATCAACTACCTACACCTGCCATGAAAACTGAGCCGAATCAATTGACTTCCCTATTGATAAAAAATTCAATCTCGCCAACAAAAAAAATCATAGTTCTGGGTTTGATCCTGCTGGTGTCGGGGATGATTTTCTGGGCAGTAAAAAGTAAAACCACTTCCAAAGAAGCAACTGGGGTAATGGCTTTTGAATTGGCGCCTGCCGATATCGCAGTTATAGCCAAACGTGAATTACAGGTCAATTTACCGATTTCGGGTAGTCTGATTCCGCAAAACAATATTGCCGTCAAGGCCAAGGTCAGTGCGGTGGTGAGTGAAACCCTGGTGCGGGAAGGAATGGCTGTCGGACAAGGAGATGTGTTGGCGCGTCTGGAAACGGCAGATTTACTGGCGCGACTGGCAACGCAGGATGCGGCAGTGGAAGAATCTGCCACCAGACTGGCATTGGCTAAGAAAAATCGCGATGCGAGTTATGCGCTGTTTCAGCAAAAATATATTTCACAAAATGCCTTTGATACCGCCGAGAATGCGGTTGAGCTGGCACAGGCAAATCTGAAATCCACCCAGTCGCTGCGTCAGGTCGCGCAATTGGCGCTCACAGATGCAGTGGTGCGTTCACCTATACAGGGCATAATCAGTAAGCGACTGGTTCAGCCGGGTGAAAAAGTGTCTCCGGATACCCCGTTGTTTACTCTGGTGAATCTGGACCGGCTAACGCTCGAAGCACAAGTGCCGGCGAGTGAAATTCCGCGCATTAAAATTGGTCAGACGGTGAAGTTTGCGGTCGATGGGTTTGGCGGGCGTGAGTTTGTCGGCAGTGTTGTGCGGATTAACCCGAATGCGGAAACCGGCACGCGCTCCTTTGTGGTGTATATCGAGGTGATCAATCATCAGGGTGCGCTGCGCGGCGGCATGTTTGCCAAAGGACAGCTAACCCTGGAGAAAACGGCTCAGGTTAATGTGATTCCCTTGATTGCGGTGCATCTGATTGATGGCGTTGCCACGGTGTATAAAGTGGCCAGCAACAATATGATCGTGGCGCAAAAGGTGCAACTCGGTTTGCGCAATGAAGATGAAGCGTATGCAGAAGTCAGACAGGGTCTGCAGACCGATGATGTGGTCATCGTTTCGCAACTTGATATGGTCAAGCCTGGTAGTCTGATCAAAATGCCGTTGGCAATGACTCCCGCAACAAAGAAGGAATAACTCATGTGGATGACTAAAGTCAGTATTAATCATCCGGTATTTGCCACCATGGTGATGGTGGCATTAATGGTGCTGGGTTTGTTTTCCTACCAAAAGCTGGGTGTGGAAAAAATGCCGAATGTAGAAATTCCGGGTCTTTTCATTTCGGTGCAATATCCGGGAGCTTCTCCCGAGGCAATTGAAAACGACATTACCAAACCGATAGAAGAAGCCATCAATACTGTTAATGGGGTGAAACGGATTTTATCTAGCGCCTATGAAGGTCGCAGCAATACCTATGTGCAGTTTAATCTGAATGTCAATATGGATCGTGCTGTGCAGGATGTGCGCGATAAGGTGGGTGCTATACGGCCGAGTTTTCCAAAAAATGTAAATGAACCGTTTATTTCACGCTTTGACGGTGAAAATGCCTTGCCAGTGACTTCACTGGGGATTACCTCAAAAACGCGCAGCCTGCGGGATTTGTCCACCCTGACCGAACAAATCATCGTCAAGCGTTTGCAAAGTATTCCCGGCGTGGGTAAGGTGGATATGGCCGGCACGGTGGCGCGTCAAGTGTTGGTGCAGTTGAATCCGGCCAAAATGACCGCCATGAATGTTGGTGTGGATGAAGTCGTCACGGCAATTCAAACCAATAATCAGGATATGCCGGCCGGTTTGATTACTCTTGATGGTCAGGACAAGCTGGTGCGTATTACGGGTAAATTAAAAGATCCGCGTGCGTTTGGAAAAATTATCGTTGCCCGCCGCGGTGGTAATCCGGTGTTGCTGGAACAGGTGGCAGAAATTGTTGATGGTGCTCGTGAAGAACTTTCGATTTCACGCCTTAATGGTGAGCGCGCCATCAATCTGGCCATTATTAAAATTCAAGAAGCCAATATCGTCGAAGTGGGTGATGCCATTCAGGCCAAGGTGCGTGAATTAAAGCTAAGTCTGCCAGAGGATGTGCAAATTCGAACCGTGCTCGACAGTGCGGCTGAAGTTAAGCGTTCACTTGATCGGGTCAAAGAGACGATTGCAGAAGGTGCGTGTCTGACGATTTTGATCGTATTTTTATTTTTGCATTCCTGGCGCAGTACCGTTATTACCGGACTGACTTTGCCAATTTCGGTGATTGCGACTTTTATCGCGCTGCACATGTTTGGCTTTACCCTGAATTTTTTAACTCTGATGGCGCTGTCGCTGTGCATTGGTTTACTTATTGATGATGCCATCGTGGTGCGGGAGAATATTGTCAGACATCTGGCTATGGGAAAAAGTCACGAGCAGGCCGCCCGTGATGGTACCAATGAAATTGGTCTGGCGGTTACGGCTACGACGCTGGCGATTGTGGCGGTTTTTATTCCGGTGGCGTTTATGGATGGCATAATGGGGCGGTTCTTTTTTCAGTTTGGCGTGACGGTTGCCGTTGCCGTGCTGGTGTCGCTGTTTGTCAGTTTTACCCTTGATCCGATGTTGTCTTCGGTGTGGCGTGACCCGCTGGAAAATCGTTTTAAATATTTTCCTTGGTTAGAACAGCTAATGTACCGGGTCGAGGGTGGAATTGAAGCCCTGCACCTGAGTTATGGTCGAATTCTTGAGCTGGCATTGCGCTATCGTAAAACCACGCTGTTGTGTGCCTTTAGTTTGTTTGTCGGCAGTTTTTTTCTGCTGCCTTTTATTGGCACTGACATGATGCCGGAAACGGATGATGGTTTTATTCAACTCAAATTTAAAGCGCCAGTCGGTTCCAGTCTGGAATATAACAACACTAAAATGCTGCAGGTCGAAGCGATTTTGAGTCAGTTTGCACAAATCAAAACTATCAATACCACGGTGGGTAGTGATGGTAATCGTAATGAATCCAGCATTGGACTGAAGCTTTATTCGGTGAAGGAAAGCGGGCGGATTTCCAAAATGGCGCTGCAAAAAATTATCCGCCAGCGTTTGAGTTCAGTGCCGGGTGTGGTCTTGTCGGTTGGTTTTGATAAGCCGATTTATGTGGCCATTCTCGGGCCGGATCCAGATAAGCTGAAGCAGGTGGTCGAGATGGTCATGGTTAAAATTGCCCGCATCAAGGGCATCGCGGATTTGGAAAACAGTATGACAGCGGCCAATCCGGCAGTGATAATTAAAGTCAATAATGAACTTGCCAGCGATCTTGGTTTGTCGATACAGCAAATAGGTGCTGCGCTGCGTCCATTTATTGCCGGTGACACCACCAACCACTGGCTGGCGCCCGATGGACAGAATTATGAAGTGAATGTGCAGTTGCCCAAATCCGGCCGTCAGACGATAGCCGATCTGGCCGATTTAAGCATTGCCAGCACTCGCGCAGATGGCCGGGTGATGATGGTGCCGTTGCGTCAGGTGGTGGAATTTATTCCCTCCACCAGTCCGCAGGTGATCAAGCGCCAGAATCTGCAACGCCGTGTCGGTATTTATGCCAACGTGGAGGGGCGCACCGTCGGTGATGTCGGAACCGATGTACAACATTTGATTGATACCATTGTGCTGCCGCCTGGATATGTGTTTGATGTCGGCGGTCAGACTAAGGATATGCAGGATTCATTTTCCTCGGCGGTATCGGCATTGGGCATCGCGGTCATTTTTATTTACCTGATTCTGGCATCGCAGTTCGGCAGTTTTTTGCAGCCGCTGGCCATCATGGTGTCGTTGCCGCTGTCATTGATTGGTGTCTTTGCGGCCTTGCTGCTTACTGGCAGTAGCCTGAATATTTTTTCCATGATCGGATTTATTATGCTCATGGGGTTGGTGACAAAAAATGCGATTTTGCTGGTCGATTTTACCAACCAGGCACAGCGTCAGGGCGCAACCCAGCATGACGCGTTGCTGCAGGCCGGCCAGGTACGATTGCGGCCTATTATTATGACCACGCTGGCCATGTTGTTCGGCATGTTGCCAATGGCAATAGGACTCGGTGAAGGTGGTGAATTACAAGCGCCGATGGGTCGGGCTGTGATCGGCGGAATCATTACTTCTACTCTGCTGACCCTGGTAGTGGTGCCGGTGGCGTACAGTTATCTGGATAACTGGGGCAAGCATGCGCTGCGCTTTTTTAAAGGTGCAGAGCACTAGTAAGAAACGCGGTTGCGGCCTTCATTTTTGGCGCGATACAGGGCTGCATCGGCTGAGGCGATAAAGGAAAAAATATCCTGTCCTGCAGTCAGTGTAGCGACGCCGAAGGATGCCGTGATATGCGGCAGCGGTAGCCGTTCATCGGTGAAGACACTGGTTTGTTCGAGCTTTTTGCACAGGCGTTCTGCGACCGTATAACAGGCTTCGTTATGTGTGTCAGGCAAAATCACCAGTAATTCTTCACCACCGAAGCGAACCGCAAAGTCGCTCGGGCGCAGGGTGGAATTCATGATTTTGGCGGTGCTTTGGATGGCATCGTCGCCGATGATATGACCATGGGTGTCATTGAATTGTTTGAAGTGATCCAGATCGGCCATGATGATCGATAACGGACTGCCGGTGGAGTGCGCATGTTCAATGAGTTGCGGAAACTGGCTATTGAGCCAGGCACGGTTATGAATACCGGTCAGGCCATCGATCATGGAGAGCTGGCGGTAAAATTCGCCCACTTTATGCCGTCGGCGCAACAAGGCATTGGTGGTGCGGATACGGAAAGACAGCAGACGCAATAAATTGCGCGCTACGCCATTCGAGCCATCGATTAATTGCCATAGAGTTTCGGCTTCAATCACCAGTAATTCACTGTTTTGAGTGGCGATAATCGAATTGGGTTGATCTTCTTCATCCAGTACCGACAGTTCACCGACGCATTCACCCGGTAAAAATTGCAGATTATTGCCAGCCGAGCCACCATTGTTTTCATGTGACTGTACTTCCAGAGTGCCGTTCAATACGACATATAGCCTGTTATCGGTGGTGTGAGCGGCAATCACTGCCTGTCCGGCTTTGACCAGCATGACCGAGCAGGGAGCAATGATTTTGGTAACGGCGCTTAAATCAGATTCGCTGATATCGCTAAACAACTGCAAATGACGCGCCTGATATTCTGAACGACTGAAAAGTGAAAGTAATTCCAAAATAGCCTCTTGTCAAATATGCGGGTATGTACAGAATAGTCTGCTGTTTCGATATGGGCTAGTTGCTTATTGTTATTGGTTTGATTGCCCTCAAGTAATTAACTGCTGAGATTCATAGTACGACAGGGCTGCTGTTGTCTATACACAGAACAGCAGTGGAATTATTGGTCTTTCTTTGGCCAGAAAGAAAAACAGCGTAATTAAAAAAATTACGCTGTCAGTCAGTGTTACTCCATGCTGGTGATTACAGACCCATATAATCGCCTTTGCCGATTTCGATGCCGTTATGGCGCAAAATGGCGTAGGTTGTTGTAGCATGAAAGAAAAACTGTGGCAAACCGTAGGTCAGCAAATACGACTGACCGGTGAATTTCTTTTCTTTTGGCGTGCCAGGGCGGGTAATGATTTCGCGTTCTTCTGCTCCGTTGAATTGGGCTTCACTCAGGGAGTTAATAAAAGTCAGGGTAGTGGTAATGCGGGCTTGCAGATCTGCAAAAGTTTGTTCGCTGTCTTCATAGGCTGGGACTTCAACATTGGCCAGACGGGCACAGACTCCCTTGGCGAAATCAGCAGCAATTTGTACCTGACGAATCAGTGGAAACATATCTGGATATAATCGCGCCTGCAAATACACAGCAGGCTCTATTTTTTTGGTCAGTGCTTGTTGTTCCGCTTTAGATAGCACGTTACTCATGCTTTTGAGCATTTGTTTGAAGACTGGTATCGAAGCGTTGTACATTGATAGTGACATAATATTCCTTGTTGGTGAGTGAATAGTTCGGGTGCGGAGGCACTTTTATCCTGCAGGCTAATGGCAGATCATAGCAAAAATGGCAAAAAGCTGTTGAAGGGTCTTTTTTTCCTGCATTTCTTTCACAGTGATTTAATCCGTGCATCCTTTACCAATCCAAACTATCGCCTACACTGCATGTTAACTGGTCAGAACGGTATAGGGTTAGCGTGGACGCATGATGAGTGAAAAAAACAGTGAATTTGAATTTATTCAAGGCTTGACAGCGGAACTGTCTTCACCGGCATTAATATTTCCGACTTCACTGACGGCGACCATGAATATCCGGCGGGCGATTTCCCAGGAAAACATTTCTAATGACAATGTGGCACGTATTGTCAGTACCGAGCCGGTACTGTCAGCGCAGATTTTAAAATTAAGTAATTCGGCTGCCTATAATTCGACCGGTAAAATTAACACCGATTTACGTACCGCAACCATGCGACTGGGTTTTGTCAAAGTGCGTAATTTAACCATTACCGTTGGTATGAAGCAGTTGAGTGAACACAAAGGCGAAATTTCTGGTCTGATGGAAGGATTATGGAATCGCAGTTTGCGGGTGGGTACTCTGTCATCGGTATTAGCCAAACATCAATCCCGAATCAATCCGGACAATGCCATGCTGGCCGGATTGTTGCACGATGTGGGTAAATTTTACATACTCAATCGCGCCAATCATTATCTATCGTTATTTACTTCCCAACAGGCATTGTGGAACCTGGTCGATGCCTGGCATTCGAATATTGGCGCCGCCATTTTGGAAAACTGGGAAATTCCCGATGAAATCCGCAATGCCGTACAGGATTTTGGTACCCGGGAAATTGGTCAGCGAACTGTCCCGGATTTAACCGATATTATTATTGCCGCCGATTTGCTGGATGCGCATATTGATGAGCGTTCCAAATACACTATTAACTGGGAAACGCTGCCTGCTTCACTCACCAGACTGCACCTCAATGCGGACAACAGCAAAGCGCTGCTCGATGAAGCCAAGATTGAACTGGACATCATACTGAAATCCCTAAATTAAGGGATACCTTGTCTGTTGTTCGATTAAAGCCGTGCTTTGGAAAAGACGATAAGCCAGCTGCGCAGCAATAAAATTTCCACATGCCCCGGATTGACACCGGCGCGGCACTCAATGAATGGATTGGTGGGGTAAAAACGTTTGCGAAAATCGCGGCAGACGCTGACTTCGCGCTGACCAAAACGTAACAAGAATGAACTGGTGACGGGGGTGTAATAGCTGGAGGCTACGTGCATGTTGGTTGCTGTCGGATTGTAATAAGCCATGATATTTTCCTGTGTCAGTGAAGTGCAGTGAAATCATCTTAATTCAAAAACACTGTATATGCAATCAGTAACTGTAAAAATAAACAGTGCTGTTGTAATTACTGTATAAAACTTATTTCTGAGAGTGTTTAATTGGTAACTATTTTGGTTTGCTTGTCATGTGGTGTAACATGCGGTCTTGGCTTTACTTTGACTGGAGATGGACATGTTTCACCACGTAGAACCGTATGCCGGCGACCCGATTTTGTCACTCAACGAAGCTTTTGGCAAAGATCCGCGCACGGATAAAATTAATTTGTCCATCGGCATTTATTTTGATGACCAGGGAAAAATTCCCATGTTGGCGTCGGTGCGTCGTGCTGAACTGAAGGTGGTTGAGCATGCCGGTGCACGCCCTTATTTGCCAATGGAAGGCGCTGCCAATTTCCGTCACGAGGTTCAGACGTTGCTGTTTGGCGCCAATAATCCCGCCCTGCAATCTGGCCGGGTAGTGACAATACAGACTGTGGGTTCTAGTGGTGGATTAAAAGTCGGTGCGGATTTTATTAAACGTTATTTCCCAGGCTCCGAAGTGCTGGTTAGTGATCCAACCTGGGATAATCACCGCGCTGTCTTTGAAGGGGCCGGATTAACTGTTACCACTTACCCTTATTATGACGCGGCTACTGGTGGTTTGCGCTTTGATGCCATGCTTGCGGCTTTATCACTGGCAGCCAAACACAGCGTAGTGTTGCTGCATGCCTGCTGCCACAATCCGACCGGTGTAGATTTGACCAAAGAACAATGGCAGCAATTGTTGCCAGTGCTGCAGGAACGTGAGTTGATTCCTTTTCTGGATCTGGCATATCAGGGCTATGGCGATGGTCTCTATGAAGACACTTTTGCCTTGCGCATGCTTGCTGACAGTGGCATCAGTTTTCTGGCAGTCAATTCCTTTTCCAAAAACATGGGTCTGTATGGAGAACGCTGCGGTGGCCTGACCATTGTTTGTCCGGATGCTGCGCAGGCAGTGAATGTGTTGGGTCAGTTGAAGGCTAATGTGCGGCGCAATTATTCCAATCCACCGCTGCATGGTGGTCAGATAGTGGCCTTTCTGTTGGGCGATCCGGCCATACGCACTCAATGGGAAACTGAAGTCGATGAAATGCGTGCGCGCATCAAGGCCATGCGCACTCAGCTGCATGCAGTTCTGAGTGCCAAATTGCCAGGACGGGATTTCAGTTACTTTTTATCCCAGCGCGGTATGTTCAGCTATACTGGTTTGAGTCCGGAGCAGTGTGAGCGTTTGAAAAACGAATTCGGCGTGTATATTTTGCGTTCTGGCCGTTTGTGTGTGGCTGGTTTGAATTCCAGTAATGTGGAAGCCACGGCGGTGGCGATTGCAGCAGTATTGACGTAAGCCTGGTGCCTCAGGTTGGGCCGGTGGCCCAACCTGAGGAAAAGCAGATTAATGCACGTAGCAGAGTTTGGCGGCTTCATTAAAAGCGACTTCGGCCGAGATGCCGCTTTCCATCAGACGGGTAATTTCTTCTGAGTGTTCACGAATATCCGGTGGCAGAGTGGCACGGTGCGTTTTGTAGTAGTCGTATTTTTGCAGTGCAATCAGTTCTTTGGCTTTTGCCAGTGCAGTGCCGCCACGGGGAGCCGCCGGTGTTTTTGCGCCACTGGCAACGCGCTTGGTGCGCGCTACTTTGGCCAGCGGTGAATTGAGTTGAGTCAACAATGTTCTTACCTGTTCCAGACTATAGACAGGTGCTGCCACGCTGCCACTGAAATCATCGTCTTCGGTCTGAATCAACAAGTTATTGCTGTTAAAAGCGATTTTTTTCCCGGCCGCATTGATGATCTGATAATTTGGTCCCTGCAGTGTGCCTTTATCGGAAAACTGTGCCTGTTCTCCATAGGCGAGCATTTTTTCAATAACATTCTTGAGGTAATCTGCGGATAGCGTGGACGGATCACCATTCCAGCGTTTGGTTCTTTTCGTATTCAAAATGCGTTACTTCCAAAAAAGTGTATTCAAGTCTGCCATTATCCTCCGGTCTGAATTGCAGCGCACGGATGTGGCTGAAATATAGTTGGGCAACGTGGTCGTTTTAATCACTTATTGGTCTGTAACAGTGGTTTTATACCGATTTGTCAGCAATATGTTGCTTTAAACGTTCATAGCCGGAACGGCTGACAGGTAACTGTTTGCCATCTTGTAAGACCGCTACCACGCTGTCTTTGTTGATACGCTCTATCCGGTTTAACTGTTGCAAATTAATCAGGTAGGAACGATGGATGCGGACAAACTGTCTGGAATCGAGTTGGGTTTCTATATCACTGAGTGTTTGGGTTTTCATCAGTGCCCTGCCTTCGTGATGGAGCAGTATGTAATCATCCTGGGCTTCAATATAGGTGATTTTATCGATGGCGATAAAATGCAGCTGACCGCGATCGCGAATCACGATCCGGTCGAGCTTGGTTTGGCGCAGCAGTTTGTTGAGGTTGTCCGGTTGGTGGCTCTGTCGTTGTCGTGCCTGCTGCAGGGCGGCATCGAAGCGCTGCTGCGAAAATGGTTTGAGCAGATAATCCACGGCATGCAATTCAAAGGCTTTTAAGGCATAGTCATCATAGGCGGTGGTAAAAATAACGCCGGAGTTGCGACCGGTGATCTGCAAGACTTCAAGTCCGGATATTTTTGGCATGTGTATGTCCAAAAACAGAATGTCTGGATCGAGCGTGCTGATGGCTTCTACTGCCTGTTCTCCATTTTCACATTCGCCGATGATTTCCATATCGGCATGGCTGGATAAATATTCGCGTGTGAGCTGGCGTGCCAAAAATTCATCGTCAATAATCAATACTTTCATGAGCTATCTTTAGTTGGATGGAGTTGTAGTGGCAGAGTGATTTCAACTCTGAACAGCTGCGGGTTTTTAACCCAGTTAATGCGTACTTGATGACCATAAAGTTGCTGCAGACGCCGTCTGGTATTGACCAGACCCAAACCATTGCCAATGGTCTCGGTTGGTTGCGGTTCACAAGGGTTTTCGATGAAGATATGCAGCCAGCTTTCGTTAATCTGGCTGTTCAGGCGGATGATGCCGCCATCGGGCAGATCTCGTATGCCATGTTTAATGGCATTTTCAATTAATGGCTGCAACAGCATGGGTGGTATGTGTGCCTGCTCGGTGTTGGGATCAATCAAAAATTCATACTGGAGTTTGCTGCCAAAACGGGTTTTCTCAACTTCAAGAAAGCTGCTGCAGAGTTCAATTTCCTGTGTCAATGGAATGGTTTTTTGTTCTGCCAGTGTCAGACTGAGGCGATAAAACTGTGCCAGGGAGATCGTCATGCTGCGCGCTGACTGCGCATTGATTGAGGTCAGGGCACTGATGGAGTTAAGACTGTTAAATAAAAAATGCGGATTGATTTGCGCTCGCAACATCTGCAGTTCTGATTCGCGCGCAAAGACCAGCGACTGGGCTGCGTTCAGTTCAGCTTTGCGCAGGTTGTCTGCTGCGATCAGTAAGTCGTGCAGTAACATGGACATCAGATAGCAACAACATCCGGCTGAAAACAACAGTGCAATGCTGCGTTGAGTGAAGTTGATTGTCCACCATTGCAGTGATGTCGCCAGATTATTCCAACCCAGACAGAGTGCCAGCCAGAGGCTGCCGGCAACCAAAGGGGCACACGCAAACAAGGCCAGTGCTGCGAACAACCGCCGGCCAGCGACCGGCTGCGCACGGCAGACATAGTAGGCGGAGCTGGCAATGAAGCCGTAGATCACGGTCACCGGTAATGAAAACAGCAGTGCCGTGTTCCAGCTGGTCAGTTGTTCAACGACCAGCAGTTTGGCTATGAGTACACCGGCTATCAGCCAGGCCAGCAAATAACTGGCTAATTTATGTCGGTCGGACAGGATGGGGTGCATGGCTCTGGAGTTGAGTTCTACGGTCGATTAATTACGAATTTCCACACTGCCCATGACGACCGAACCAGAAATGATCAGGCGCTTGGTGGCGTTCAACGGTGGTACGCTGCGATCTTCGATGGCACCCAACACCGGACTGCCATGGATGACCACGATCCAGTCATTGGGCACCATGATTTCGATACTGCCAAAAACCGTGGTCAGGTGTAAAGTAGCCTCGGAGTTCAGTTGTGCAGCACGCAGATCAAGTTCGACACTGCCCATGACGGCGGTGATTTCCCCACCCTGAAAGTCGCTTGCATTATGGCTCGATTTGCTCGAACTCATGATAGCAAGAATATTGACGCTGACGTTATTCTTCACGTCTGAGACGACATCGCCTGACAGAATGGCAGGGCGTTCCATTTTTATACCGCGAAATATAAATGAAGCACCGGCGGCGATGATGAAGACCGGCCACCAGTCATGCCAGTGAAACACCAGCAGTCCGCAATTTTGCAGAATCAATATCGTGCCGGCAGCAAGAAAGCACAGACCGACCACAGATCCTGAGCGGGCTGCCGGGCGGGACAGTTTCATCACGCCCAGAATAATAAACACCACTGGCCAGAATGAAAGAATCTGACGGGTATCAAACCAGCCCAGATTATCGAGCAGAGACAAAACGCCAATGATGACGATAAAAATTCCCAGAATTAATCGTTGTTGCGGATGTTGGCGCGGAATATGGTATTCGCGGTGGCGTCTCATAATGGGCTTTCGAATGGGTTAGTTTTTTTTGCCGTCAGTGCACAGCCTATCTTGCACAGCCCGAAGGCGATAAGAATCATCGGCCATGTCACCGAAAAAGTCCATCCCCAAACATGCTCAAGACAGGCAAATAACCACAGGCTGAGAATAATGCGGAACACACCATTCCATTTTCGTTGGATATGCTGCGAAAAAATCAGTTGCTGCACGCCGAGCAGAGTAAGCAACAGTGGCCAGTAATGTGAGATCGATTGTGCTTCGATGGAACCGGTACGCACCAGAATAAACAGGATTCCCGTGACAATGAGCATCAGACCTAAGAGGATTTTTTTTTGTGCCCGGTAGGAAACGGACTCCTGCATACAATACTGCTTGATTAATTGTTCTTGATTCATGATGATGTTCTCCCTGAAATGAATGTAGTGCTACCTTAATCAATCTGCCGGCCGTCGTCATGGGGTTTTCGGTCAATGACGGTGTTGAGCCGGTGGTTGTCGAAAAATGGTGCTAATTCCACAGCTGCAAACAGTAAAATCAGGAAACGGATACGGGGTATGCGATAATTCATCACTCTCAAAGAGGAAGGCAGGCGCTTGCATGCATGATGGGCTGATGACTGACAGAGCCGATTCTGTACGCCATCATTGGGCGTATGTCCGCATGTTCGTTGCGGTGCTGATTTCTCTGACGTTACATGCCATGGTGCTGCTGTTGCAATTCGGTGAGTATGTTGAGGGTTTGCCTGGTTGGGCCATGCCTTCCACTGAACGGCGTGCCAAATCGCCGGAAATTCACCTGCGACTGGCCACGCCGCCTGATCCTGTCTTCCCAGTCTCTCCTGTTGCCCCTCTGATCCCGGCTGCAACGCACGCTGCAGTTCACGTTGTTTCCACGCCCGCTACGGTGAATGGCTTCCGACTTTATTCCTATGAGCCGCCAGTTCAGTCAGTTAATCCTCCTGCCAGAGTTAAAAGTCATGTTCCGGGAACCAAACTCATGACTTCCACGGTAGCGTCGAAGCTGGTCGTTGAATATGCTGATCAACCCAGTTCGGAAGCTGAAAAAGTCATTCCGGAATTACCTATCGTGACCGAGCACATTCCGGAGGAAGTTAAACAGCCAGACGACATCCAGACAGAAGAAAAGCTGCTGGCAGAAAAACAGGCGGCAGAGAAACAGGCCGCTGACAAGCAGATAGCTGACAGGCAGGTGGCAGAAACACAGGCGCCAGAGAAAAAGATAGCTGAGAAGCAGGCAGCAGAGAAGCAGGAATTACAGCGCCGTGAACAACTCCGGCAGCAGCAAATTTTGCAGGCACAACAACAGGAAGAATTGCAGCGACTGCAGGAAAAACAGCGTCTGGCCGAACAGCTTGAACATGAAAAAGCCCAGCAAGCCATACTGGCGGCAAAGACGGCGTTCGAACAGGAACAGCGCAAGCTGCAGGAAGCCGTACGACAGGATCAGTTGCAAAAAGCGCAGCGCGAATTGGCTGAACGTACACGCCTTGAACAAGAACAAAAAATTCGTCAACAACAGGAAAATCAGCGACGCGAACTGGAGCGTCAACGTGAAGCAGCCGCCATTGAACAGGCACAGGCGCGGGAAGATGAGCGTGCACGTCATGCATCAGAACTGGCTGGGGCGGTTAAACCCAATCTGGATAAATTGCTTGCTGGCCGGTCGTTTGATTTTGATACGGAAGGAGCTGCACTTAAATCAAGCTACAGTGCCAATCTGCCCACCCCTGTTCCGGCAGCCGCGACGAATGTGCGTCGTTCGGTCTTTGGCAGCAAGCACAGCGATGTCGGTCTGGCCCTGTATATTCAGGCCTGGCGTCAAAAGGTGGAACGTAATGGCCGCCTGAATTATGCGCAATCATCCAGAGAACACATGTATACCGATCCGATAGTCACCGTCTCAATTCGCAGCGACGGCAGTGTCGAAAATGTGACGATTTTACGTTCCAGCGGTCGGGCAGAAATGGATGAAGCTATCCGTCGTATCGCTCTGGTGAATGCGCCTTACAGCGCCTTCCCTCCCAGTCTGGCACGTAATTATGATGTAATTGAAATACGTCAGGTGTGGCTCTTTGATGAAAGCTTGCACGTGCGTGATGAAATGCGCTAGGAGCCAGGATCAGGCGCCAAGAGTATATTCGCCACCCTTTTGCAAAGCACGCTGATAAGCCGGTCGGGCCTGAAACCGCGCCGTGTAACTGGCCAGATTGGGAAAGAAATCCAGCAGTTGGCGTGCCTGGGCAATTTCTGCCACAAAGCTATTTTGAATATCGGCGGCGCTAAATTCATCCCCCATTAAATAATCATGCTTGACCAGTGCCTGATCCAGATAACTCAGATAATTGCTGATTTCACTCTGGATGCGCGGCTTCAGTGGCGCGGCTGCTTCGCCCAATCTGCTGGTATACAGTGCCAGCAAAAACGGCAGCATGGCCGAACCTTCGGCAAAGTGCAGCCATTCCAGATAGCGGAAGTAGTCCGGCGTAGCGGCCTTGGGCATGAGTTGTCCGCCGCCGTAGGTTTGCACCAGATATTCAATAATGGCAGCGGATTCGGCGATCACCAGTTGACCATCGCTGATGACGGGCGATTTACCCAGTGGATGGATTTGTTTGAGTTCTGGTGGTGCAAGACGCGTGACCGGATCGCGCTGATAATGCACGATCTGGTAAGGCAGTTGGAGTTCTTCGAGCAGCCAGAGGATGCGCTGTGAGCGTGAATTATTCAGGTGGTGCAGGGTGATCATGCTAGTCTCGATTTTATCCGGAAAAGTGCATTGTAGCTGAGGTAATGCAATCCTGTCGGTGGTATCACACCACCCAGGCACCATCTCGGTAGACAATCTCGTCATCCAGGCTGACTGTTTCGGTTGCAGCAAACACATCGACATGGTAGCGGGCATCGGCGCGGCGGATTTGCGGCTTGTTGTAAGTGCCGTGTTTGGCACCGAGCGATAAATGGATGCCGCACATGCGCTCAAACGTGCCTATGTCGTTGACGGTGCGCTCGGCTGTAAATGCCCGGTTCAGGCCGAAGCCGAATTCACGCAGCCAGATTTCGCCTTCGACTTCGCGGATTTTGTCGAGCACCAGATCAAACTCCGGGGTGGAATTTTCAGTGCCTATGACGTGACCTTTTGCAATCACCAGAGTAATTGGTTGTGACGGTTTATCGACGCAAAAATTAATGTCGCCGAAAACAAAAATCCGCACCCGTCCATGCACGGCTTCGAGTTCGCGTGCTTCAGTAAATACTTCGCCGATAGGAAACTGGCCGCCGATATTGGCCATGCCGGCATAATCGCCGATATTCAGTTTGGCCGATTCCAGCGGGCTGTCAAAGTGCAGCAGTGCTCCTTCGCCGCTGTTGACGATGGCGTAACTGGCGCGGTCGATACGCTCTTTCAGGGCGCGGCCAACGGTGCGGAAATAAGCCGGATCATAAGCCAGCGAATCGATGTAATAATCGATTTCAACCCCATTCATGCGGGCCAGGTGCGGATGTTCAATCACCTTGATTTGTCGTTTGAATAATTCCACCCGCAAGCGGTAGGCATCGAGCCGGAAGTTGGTTGACTGGATTAACACCACCAGATCGAAGGCATTCAGGGTAGCCAGAGTGGCTAAAATTTGATCAGCGGCGACGGCATCAAAATCAATCACCTCGGCTGCTGGCAAACAGTGGCGGTAAGCATTGGTTAGCAACATCGCCAGCTCACATTGTTGATCAAATACCACCACGGCGCGCTGCGCCGGTGTGTGTTCGACGGCGATAGCGAGGATGTCTCGCACAGCCAGCTGCGTCTGAATGGGCAAGTTGGTATTATTGTTTGAGCATGACTTATTCATATTAAATACCAATGAAATGGAATCGGACTGGTGCGCTGAAGTGAAAATCGGGCCAAATCAGGGCGTTTCCGTTAAAAATAATTAAAAAAAGTGGTGATCGGTGTCAACTTAATGGCGATTGGCTGCGTTTTTAGTCGTACATCAATCAACCTGGAATCCTTGCCTGGAAGTCAGTAGTAACGAGATTCCAACTTGGAGTAGAAATAAAATGATCTACGAAATTTTAATCCGCAGCAAAAACGGTAAACAAATGACATCAGATAATTTAATCTGGGTTGAAAGTAATTTACCGACCCGTTCATTTGAAAAATGGCTCTCAGAACGTCATTTGCTCAATCAACAGGGTAATGCACCGGTGGCTCGCTGGAGCATCGTTCAGACTCAACGCCCGGCTCATTTTGTGTTAAGTACACAGGAAAAAGCCTTGGAAAAGCGTATTGCTGATCTGATCAATCCGCCAGTGGCCGTGAAAAAAGCCACCCGCGTACCGCATGTGCTGCCTAATTTTGCCATTAACGCCTTTTCCATGGCGGCATAATTACTTTCCCCAACTGTCCTTGAGCGTGGTAATCCGGTTAAATACCGGCTTACCAGGCGCCGAGTCTATCCGGTCAGCGACAAAATAACCGTGGCGTTCAAACTGGTATTTATCATCCGCATTGGCGGATTCGATCCCGGCTTCCAGATACGCGTTGACCACTTCGAGCGCATTCGGATTCAATAAGGTCATAAATTCTTTGCCACCGGCGTCCGGGGTGCTGTCGTTAAACAACCGGTCATATAAGCGTACTTCGGCGGCGACCGCGTGAGCAGCACTGACCCAGTGGATATTCCCTTTGACTTTGTAATTGGCGCTGCCTTCGGTGCCGCTTTTACTGTCCGGGAAATAAGTGCAATGCACGGCAATCACGTTGCCATCGGCATCTTTGTCGCAACCGGTACATTCCACTACATAGCCATAACGCAGTCTGACCTTGTTGCCCGGGAACAGGCGAAAATACCCTTTACTGGGTACTTCCATGAAATCATCGGCTTCGATCCAGCATTCACGGCTGATCTGGAATTCACGGTTGCCGCGTTCCGGGTGGTGCGGATGCACAGGCGCGCTGCAGCTGACACTGTCATTTTCCGGGAAATTATCGATAATCAGTTTGATCGGATGCAGTACCGCCACAGAGCGCGGCGCTTTCGGGTCCAGATCTTCGCGCAGGCAACCTTCAAGGGTGCTGTAATCAATCCAGCCATCCGAGCGGGTCACGCCGATACGTTCGCAAAACAATTGCAACGCTTCCGGGGTATAGCCGCGGCGACGCATACCGACGATGGTAGGCATACGTGGATCGTCCCAACCGCTGACGGTGCCGTTTTCCACTAACTGGCGCAACTTGCGTTTGGACGTGACGACATAGGTCAGATTGAGACGGGCAAATTCAAACTGGTGCGGTACCGGCTGCTGAAAAAAACCACCTTCGGCACAGCGCGCAATAATCCAGTCATAAAACGGCCGGTGATCCTGAAATTCCAGCGTGCAGATCGAATGGGTGATCTGTTCAATGGCGTCTGAGAGTGGATGGGTGTAATCGTACATCGGGTAGATGCACCAGTTGTCGCCGGTACGGTGATGGTGGGCGTGACGGATGCGGTAAATGGCCGGGTCACGCATATTCATGTTCGGCGAAGCCATGGCATCGTCACTGATTTTGGCGCGCACGATATGGGTGCCATCAGGGAATTCACCGGCTTTCATGCGCTGGAATAAATCCAGCGATTCAGCCGCAGGGCGATTGCGGAAGGGAGAGTTTTTTCCCGGTTCAGAGAAATTGCCGCGACCGGCGGCCATGTCAGCGGCAGACTGACTGTCCACATAGGCGTAACCAGCACCGATGAGGTATTGTGCCATGGCATACAGCTGGTCAAAATAATCACTGGCGTAATGCAGGTGCTCTTGCTGAGCGCTGTCTTTCCAGTCGAAACCCAGCCAGCGGACCGAATCCATGATGGTATCGACGTATTCCTGATCTTCTTTTTCCGGGTTGGTGTCATCAAAGCGCAAATGGCAGCGTCCGGCAAAATCGCGCGCCAAGCCGAAATTGAGACAGATGGATTTGGCGTGGCCGATATGCAGATAGCCGTTCGGTTCCGGTGGAAACCGGGTAATCACGTTGGGCAAACCGGGGCGGGTATAGGTACCGGCAATCAGGTCGGTTTCAATAATGGCACGTAAAAAATTGGAACTTGGGGTCGAACTGGTTTCGTTGCTCATGTTGGTGGCAGTCTGGACAGGGTCCAAAAAATTAAAAAATGTACGCTATTTTACCATCAGCGTTCACGGGATAGGCAGGAGAAAGTCAGTGGTTAAACACCACTGAACTCAATGAATCTCGCTGAAGCAACGCGTCACCAGCTCGCGCAACCAGCAATTGGCCGGATCATTTTCAGCATTTTCATGCCAGTACAGATATACATCGAAAGGAGGCATCTTCAGCGGCAGCGGCCAGAGCTGATTGTTCAGGTGGCGATTGGCCAGTTGGGCATAGTGTCCGGGCATGGTTAATAACAGGTCGGATTCACTCACGACCAGACTGGCGGCAAAATAATGCTGACAGCGCAAACCGATGTGGCGCTGATGACCCTGACGTGAGAGTTCCATATCTTCCAGTCCGGGGCCGCTGCGGCGTGAGGAAACCAGTACATGGTTTTGCTGCAGATAATTGGCCAGTGTGAGTTTTTTGTTGATTGCCGGGTGATTTTTGCGTGCCACCACCAACATATGGTCGCGCGAAATCCGGCATTTGCGGATGGCAGATGAAAACGGCAGCAAGACATCGACCGCCAGATCGAGTGAGCCCGCCATGAGTTCGGCTTCGAGCTCGCGCCGTTCTCCCTGAACACTGGCCAGTTCCACCTGTGGGGCGCTGGCTTGCACGGCCCGCAATAATTGCGGTAACACGGTACTTTCGAGCACATCGCGGAACCCGAGCGTGAACCGGCGGGTACTGAGTAACGGCTCAAACTGGCGGCTGCTGTTGACGCTGACGTCCAGCGTTTGCAGTGCCGTGCGCACCTGTTTGATCAGACTGTGAGCCAGTGGCGTGGGCACCATGGTGCTGCCCTGGCGCTGAAACAGTGGATCATTGAATAATTCGCGCAGCCGTCCGAGCGCATGGCTGATGGCCGGCTGGCTTAAATGCATGGATTTGGCCGCGCGGGTAATATTACCCTCGCTATAGATGGCATCAAATACCACAAACAGGTTAAGATCGATTCGACTAATATGCATGAAATGAATTATACAAGATTCATACTATTCATTCGACTGATTTAATTTGAGTGCTTAAAATGAGTTCTGGTAATAACTATCCTTGGAGCTTGCTATGAATTTTTCCTTTTCCAGTACCGCGCAGGAATACATTGCGCGCCTGAATGCGTTTATGTCGGAACAGGTGATTCCGGCCGAGGCGGTCTATTTCAGCCAGCTGCATCGCGGTGAACGTCCGTGGAATGTGCCTGCGGTGATGGCGGAACTCAAAACCAAAGCCAAAGCAGCCGGTTTGTGGAACCTGTTTCTGGCTCAGGGCGATCATGGCGGCGAATACGGTGCCGGTTTAAGTAATGCGGATTATGCGCCGCTGGCTGAAATCATGGGACGCTCGTTTATCGCGCCGGAAGTGTTTAACTGTAACGCACCAGACACTGGCAACATGGAAGTGCTGATCAAATATGGTTCAGCCGAACAGCAACAGCAATGGCTGCAACCACTGCTCAACGCAGAAATTCGTTCCGCTTTTTGTATGACCGAGCCCGGTGTGGCTTCTTCGGATGCCACCAATATGCAGGCGACCGCCCTGGTTGAGGGTGATGAAGTGGTGCTCAATGGTGTCAAATGGTGGAGTACCGGCATAGGTCATCCGGATTGCCGGGTGGTGATTTTTATGGGACTCTCGGAACTCGATCCGGCTTCACCCAAGCATTTGCGCCATTCCATGGTGCTCGTGCCGCTCGATGCGCCGGGCGTGAAAATTGAACGCATGCTGACCGTGTTTGGTGATCGCGATGAACCCTATGGTCATGGTGAAGTCAGCTTTACCAATGTACGTCTGCCGCTGTCGAGCATTATTGCCGGTGTCGGTCGCGGCTTTGAAATTGCCCAGGGACGCCTGGGGCCAGGACGGATTCATCACTGCATGCGTGCCATCGGCTCGGCTGAACGGGCGCTGGAATTGCTCTGTCAGCGGGCTTTGAATCGGGTGGCGTTTGGCCGTCCGTTGGCCGAGTTGGGCGGTAATCCGGATATCATTGCCAATGCCCGCGTGGCCATTGAGCAGGCGCGTCTGTTGACTCTGAAAGCCGCCTGGATGATAGACACGGTGGGCGTGAAAGCGGCCATGAGTGAAATTGCCCAGATCAAGGTAGTCGCTCCGAATGTGGCGCAAATGGTCATCGATCAGGCGATCCAGATTTATGGCGCTGCCGGAGTGTGCGAAGATACCCCGCTGGCGGCCATGTATGCCAATGCGCGGGTCTTGCGACTAGCCGACGGACCGGATGAGGTACATCGTGCCATGATAGCCAAACTTGAATTAAAAAAATATCGTAAAAAACCGGCGCACTGAAGCTAAAAATAAGGGAGACAGATATGCAGATAACAGATCAGGCCGGACCGGTGCGTCCGGGTGAAGAATTGCCGCTGGAGCAAATCAGTGCTTTTTTAACTCAGGCTGGCATGGTGCTCAGCGGCTTACCGGAACTGACTCAGTTTCCGGATGGCGCCTCCAATCTGACGTATCTATTGTGTTACCCGGAACAAGAGTTGATTTTACGTCGCCCACCCATTGGTCATAAAGCCAAATCGGCACATGACATGATACGTGAAGCGCGCCTGATGCAGGCGTTGCAGCCTGTGTATCCGTGGGTGCCAAAAGTATTGGCCATCTGCGAAGATGCGGCCGTGGCCGGCTGTGATTTTTATGTAATGGAGCGCATAGGCGGGATTATTCCGCGTAAAAATTTACCCAAAGGGATGACCCTGAGTGTGTCCGATACCCACCAGTTATGTCTGAACGTGATCGATAAACTGATTGCCCTGCATCAGATTGATTATCAGGCGGCCGGCTTGCAGGGGTTGGGGCGCGGCAGTGGTTATGTACGGCGTCAGGTCAGCGGCTGGAGCGAACGCGCCCTGCAGGCGCAAACCCCGGATGCGGCTGATTTTGCTGTGATTATCCGCTGGCTGGAACAGCATCAACCGCCCCAGGATGCGGCCACCTGTCTGATACACAATGACTTCCGTATGGATAATGTGGTGCTCAATCCCGACAACCCGCTCGAAGTCATCGGTGTGCTTGACTGGGAAATGGCCACCCTCGGTGATCCGCTCATGGATCTGGGTAATACTCTGGCCTATTGGGCACAAAGCGATGACGATGCACTGTTCTTAAGTATGCGGCGTCAGCCTACCCATCTGCCAGGCATGTTGACGCGTCAGCAGGTGATGGACTATTACATACAAAAAATGGGGCTGGAATTGCATCACGGAGATTTTTACCAAATTTTTGGTATTTTCCGTCTGGCCATCATCATTCAGCAGATTTATTATCGCTACTATCACGGCCAAACCAGCAATCCGCAATTTGCCGGTTTTGTCACCATCAGCAATTATCTGCATGCCCGCTGCCTGCAATTAATTGCACTAAGCACTCAGGGAGAACAGGCATGACAGCACTATTCGCAGTGATCTTAGTGGCGCTGGTCGCAATCGAACACGCTTATTTTTTAGTGCTGGAAATGTTTTTCTGGACCAAACCGCTGGGCCGGAAAACCTTCGGACTGACACAACAGTTTGCCAATGACACCAAAGCGCTGGCGGCTAATCAGGGTTTGTATAACGGCTTCCTGGCGGCCGGTCTGTGCTGGAGTCTGTTGCAGCCGGATGCGGAGTTTGCCCGTCAGCTGCAACTGTTTTTTCTGGGCTGTGTTTTGGTGGCTGGCATAGTGGGTGCTATTACAGTTAAACGGGCGATTCTGGCTATTCAGGGCATTCCGGCATTGCTGGCCATGCTGGCTGTGCTGGCGAGAGTGTAATGGCCAGTATTTATCTGGTGCGTCACGGTCAGGCCAGCTTTGGTTCTGAAAATTATGATCAGCTTTCTGAGCTGGGTCAGCGTCAGTGCCTGTTGTTAGGGCAGTGGATGCAGCAAACCGGTCAGCCGGTGGAAACGATTTATGTCGGTGCCATGCAGCGTCATCAGCAGAGTGCCGAGGCGTTTGTGGCCGGTTATGGTGCACCGGCGCATTTGCATGCGCAACACTGGCAGTTGAAAACTGGTCTGAATGAATTTGATCATGAACAGGTCATCCGGCGCAGTCGTCCGGAGTTGGGCAGCGCCAGCCAGTTGCTGCAATTTCTGGCGCAGCAAACACAGCCGCGTCAGGTGTTTGAAACCTTGTTTGCGACCGCACTGACGCGTTGGATGCAGGGTGAACATGCTGACGACTATGCTGAAAGCTGGAACGATTTCAAGCAGCGCGTCCATACTGCGCTGCTGGAATTGGTGCCGCAGACTACCCCGGCAAATAACAGCATCGTGTTTACCTCAGGTGGTCCGATCAGTGCCCTGTGCCAGCATTTTTTAGCCATACCCGACACCCATGTGATGTCACTGTTGGCGGTATTAATCAACAGCAGTGTCACCCGGATCGTGCACAGTGACGGACAGTGCAGTCTGGCGAACATGAATACCATTGCCCATCTGGAGCAACACAACGACCGGCGTTTAATCAGTTTTCGTTAAATTTATTGTTCATCTACTCTGGAATTCATCATGCAAAATTTAGCTCATAAAGTTGCCGTCATTACCGGTGCGGCCGAAGGAATCGGTAAAGCCATCGCACAGCAATGTGCACTCGAAGGAATGACGCTGGTGCTGGCCGATATTGATGCCACCCGGCTGGCGGCAACCGTGACTGAATTTCAGGCTGCCGGTACCGAGGTCATCGGACAAGTCACTGATGTCTCTAAGTCGGCCGACGTGGATGCACTCGCGCAGGCGGCGTTTGAGCGTTTCGGTCAGGTACATTTGCTGGTCAATAATGCTGGCGTGGCTCTGGCCAAAAATGCCTGGGAAACCACCGAAAACGACTGGAACTGGCTTATGGGGATTAATCTGTATGGCGTCACCCATGCCTTGCGGGCATTTATTCCGCGCATGCTCGAACAGGGTGAGGAAGGGCATATCGTCAATACGGCATCGATTGCCGGACTGATTTCCGCGCCGTCACTGGCAGCTTACAATGTCAGCAAATTTGGCGTGGTGACTTTGTCGGAAGGTTTACAGCATGATTTGCAACTGCGCAAAGCTAAAATTAATGTATCGGTGCTGTGTCCGGGTTGGGTGAATACCCGCATCATCGAGTCAGAAAGAAACCGTACCGCAGAAGAACGCAGTGACCCAGCCAAGTCCGACAAAGTCACGACCCATACCGGCATGGCGGTAATGCAGGCGGTGCAGGCCGGGATGAGTCCGGCCGAGGTAGCCAGAGCAACGCTGCTGGCGGTGAAAAACAACCAATTTTATATTCTCACTCATCCGCATACCATTAAGGGTGTGGAAGTACGCATGCAGGATATTGTGCAGCAGCGCGCACCGACGCTGCTGCCGATGTAATCATTACCGCGTTTTGTTCGTGTTGAACCTTTCAAATCAGACGATTGTAGGTGATTAAATTAATAAGTAATTTACATTGAATATTCTTGCAC
>CAIOYD010000007.1 GCA_903862415.1 uncultured Oxalobacteraceae bacterium
AGACCAAACCGGTCTTCCGCAGCATAAATTGCTACGGTACGAATCCCTAGCTCGGCGGCTGCCCGCATGACGCGAATCGCGATTTCGGAACGGTTGGCTACCAGAATTTTTTGGATTGGATGATGGTGCTGATGTCGACGGTTCATGGCAAAACTTTTTCCAGTCTGCAACGCCAGCATCCGCTGAAATAAAATTTGTCAACGTCGCTGGCGTAGCGGTTATTCTTGCGCAGGACCATGCACTTGGGGCGCAGTCATGTGCCGCGCCCGGCTTAGAGCATCAAATCCTGAGGCTGCATCAATATCATGCTCACAAGAGCGCTTCCAGAAAGAAATCGCTGATGAGGCGGTTAAAGCGGGCTGCATGCTCGATCTGGGTCCAATGGCCGCATTCGCCAAACACGTGCAGTTGCGAACGGGGAATCAAATCCATCAGTTGATAAGAACTGGCAAGGGGAATGACTTTGTCCTCGCGTCCGTGCACGATCAAGGTTGGGTTTGACAGGTTCCGGATGGCGGATTCCGGACTCGCCAGACTGTCGACACCGCGCTGGCGCGGAGCCGGAAACATACTGGAAAATGCCTCCTGAAAGCCCGGACGGATACTGGCCTCATAACGCATCCGTGCCAGTTCGTCCGTCACCAGATTGCGGTTAAACGCAAAGATGTCGAGCAGGCCGCGCATTGCATCGATCGAAGGGTGATAGCCCCAGACGCGATCGAGTCCTTCGGTTAACGGGAAGGCTATCCCGGCGCTGCCCATCAACACCAGCCGGTCAACGCGCTGCGGTGCGCGAATCGCCAGCGCCAATGCCAGGCCACCTCCGAACGAATTTCCGACCACGTGGGCTTTTTCGATACCCAGCGCATCCATGAAGCCGAGAATGTGGCTGACCCAGTTTTCCATGTTGTACTGCACGCCGGCCGGACGTTCGGTATAGCCGAACCCAACCATATCGGGCGCGAGCACGCGGAAATTTGTAGCCAGTGCCGGCATGGTCAGTCGCCAGTTGGCCCAGGCGGTTACGCCCGGACCGGAGCCGTGAATCAGCATTACTGGCGAACCCTTGCCCGCACCCTGATCGTGGTAATTGGTACGAATACCATTGGCAATGACACTGTTGCCGATTTCCGGGTTGTTATCCATGTTAACGTCCCAGATCTTTTGCGCTCACGCCGGCGATACCCCAATTGCCGGCAGGTACATCGTGAATCCAGACCCGCACGTTTTCCTTGGGTGCACCCACTGCATCAGATAATGCCTGGGTAACTTTTTCAATCACAGCGCGCTTTTGTTCTTCGGTACGGCCTTCAATCATATAAATTTGTGCGAATGGCATGGTGAAATTCCTTTAAAAGTGAGTTAGATGAAGCGCATGCCGACACTGCCCATACCCTGTACACGCAGGCAGACTGAGTCGCCAGCGTGCACTGCAATGGCTTCGGTAATGCCGCCAGACAGGATCAGCGAACCCGCCGGAATTTCCTCGCCACGTGCAGCCAGATGATTGGCCAGCATCGCGATTGCTGCGGCCGGATGACCAAGCACCGCAGCACCGGCACCAAATGCAACCGGCTCGCCATTTTTTTCAAGTACGATGCCGACCGTGCGCAGGTCCATCTGCAGCGGTGGAACCGGCATGCCGCCTACAACAAAACGTACTGCCGAAGTATTATCTGCGATGACACTCTTCAAATCGAATTTGAAATCACGGTAGCGCGAATCAATCACTTCAATACCGGGCATAACAAAGTCGGTCGCCGCCAGCACGGCGCCAATATGGCAGCCGGGTCCGCGCAAGGCGTGTTTGGTGACAAACGCGATTTCTGGTTCAACCTTCGGATGGATCAGCTGTGACACTTTACATTCTCCGCCTTCCGGCACCGCAAAATAATCTGCCAGAAATCCAAAGCACGGCGTCTCAACGCCCATCTGCTTCATCTTGGCGTGCGAGGTCAGTCCGGCCTTGAGACCGACGATACGACTGCCGCGCGCAATTTTCATACGCCGGATTTCGTCCTGAATCGCGTAGGCATCGTCCCAGTCCATGTCCGGATAGTCGTCGGTAATTTTGGTGGTGTCAGTTGCCTCAAGCTCGCAGGCTTCCAGGAGTTGCGCCAGTTTGACTACCGTGGCTTGATCGAGCTTCATACTGTGATCCCCCGTTCGCGCGCCATGGTCATGGCGGCATCTTCTATCATATCTTCCTGGCCCGCGATCATGCCGCGCCGACCAAGTTCAACCAGAATATCGCGCGCCGGCACACCGTACTTGACGGCTGCACGTTTGGCAAACAACAGGAAGGTCGAATACACGCCGGCGTAGCCCAGAGTCAGAGCATCGCGATCAATACGCACCATATGATCCATCATCGGCAGCACGATATCTTCGGCCACATCCATAATTTTATACAG
>CAIOYD010000008.1 GCA_903862415.1 uncultured Oxalobacteraceae bacterium
TAGGAGTCTGGACCGTGTCTCAGTTCCAGTGTGGCTGGTCGTCCTCTCAGACCAGCTACTGATCGTCGCCTTGGTGAGCTTTTACCTCACCAACTAGCTAATCAGATATCGGCCGCTCCAGAAGCATGAGGTTCTTGCGAATCCCCCACTTTCATCCGTAGATCGTATGCGGTATTAGCGCAACTTTCGCTGCGTTATCCCCCACTTTTGGGTACGTTCCGATATATTACTCACCCGTTCGCCACTCGCCACCAGGTTGCCCCGTGCTGCCGTTCGACTTGCATGTGTAAGGCATGCCGCCAGCGTTCAATCTGAGCCAGGATCAAACTCTTCAGTTTAATGCCTGTTACTTGTGATCATTTCTGATCTCTGTCATTGCTGACAGGTCGCTCACTCAAAATACTGACAGTTCCTGCTCAGGTTTAATCCTGATCAGTTCCTATTTTTATTTCTTCGTGAACATTTAATACTGTTGTCTTGGCGCCGAAGCGCCAATTCGCTAATATTACATGCCCACATTTATTGACTGTATGTTGTTAAAGAACATCATTTTGCGTTTCCCGCAAAACAACTCCTGCGTGTTCCGGACTCTCGCCACTGCTGGCGGGCCGTACTTTTAATCTCCGAAGCGTTGTGTTCGTGATTTGCACAGAAACGAGATTATGGGGCATTTGTTCCACATCGTCAACTGCTATTTTGCGACGCTGCTTTTTTTACCACCCCGCTTTTTACTATCTGCCCCTACCTTCTCTTCGGAGCAAATTAACCTGTCTTTCAACGGGAGGCGAACTATAGCAAACTGTTCCACCCTTTGGCAAGGGGGTTTTGAAAATAGTTTAAGAAATCGCTTCCTTCACGCCATCAACCAAGATTTGGCGCCAGCCAGCGTTCGATATCTTGCTGATTGATGGCGCGACGTTTTGCCATATCAAGCACCTGGTCCATCTGTATTTTGCCGACGCTGAAATATTTTGACTGTGGGTGTGCGAAGTAAAAACCACTCACTGCCGCACCCGGAATCATCGCAAACGATTCGGTAATATGCATATCGATTTCTTCACACTGCATCACCTTAAAAACATCTGCTTTGACCGTGTGTTCCGGACATGCTGGGTAGCCTGGTGCCGGACGTATTCCCTGATAGGATTCTTTAATCAAGGCCTCATTGCTTAAATGCTCTTCTGCCGCGTAACCCCAGAAATCTTTACGCACTCGCTCATGCAAATATTCTGCGCAAGCCTCAGCCAATCTGTCTGCCATGGATTTGAGCATGATGCTGCTGTAATCATCATGGGCGTTTTCAAACCGTTGCTCATGCTTCTCAATTCCCAATCCGGCCGTCACCGCAAACATGCCGATGTAATCCTTAATGCCACTCTCCTTGGGAGCAATGAAATCAGCCAGACATTGGTTGGGTCTGCGCACACCGTCAATCACTGCTTTTTCAGCCTGTTGGCGCAAACCATAATACGTCAATGCCACTTGCTGACGCGTTTCATCGGTATAAATTTCAATATCGTCATCATTTACGCTGTTTGCCGGCAGCAGCATAATCACGCCATTAGCCGTCAACCAGCGTCCTTCAATAATTTTTTTCAGCATAGCCTGGCCTTCTGCAAATACCTTGCTGGCGGCGTCACCCACAATTTCATCAGTCAGGATTGCCGGAAAAGGGCCGGCCAAATCCCAAGTTTGGAAAAACGGACCCCAATCGATGTAACTGGCGATGGTCGCCAGATCGATGTTTTTCAGTATTCGGCGTCCAATAAATTTCGGCGGCACAGGCACATTTTTACCTTCAAACGATAACTGCGTTTTATTTTTCCGTGCCGCTTCCAGACTGACCATAGGCAAGGATTTTTTATTCGCATGCTGCACCCGGATGCGTTCGTAATCCAGCGCCAGGTCTACGACATACTGCTCGCGCTGATCCAGTGTCAGTAATGACTGGGCCACGGATACCGAACGCGATGCATCGGGCACATAGACGACCGGCCCTTCATAATTCGGCGCAATTTTCACCGCAGTATGAGCGCGACTGGTGGTAGCTCCGCCGATGAGCAATGGAATTTTGAGCATGCGGAAATGTGGATCACGCTGCATTTCTTTGGCAACATGGGCCATTTCCTCCAGCGATGGCGTAATCAATCCGGACAAGCCGATGATGTCGGCATTTTCGGCTTTAGCTACCGCCAGAATTTCTGAACATGGCACCATCACGCCCATGTTGACCACTTCAAAGTTATTGCATTGCAAAACCACAGAGACAATATTTTTCCCGATATCGTGTACGTCACCTTTGACGGTGGCGATGACAATTTTTCCTTTGGGCTTATTGTCACCAGTGCGTTTTTTTTCTGCTTCAATAAACGGCAACAAATGGGCGACCGCCTGCTTCATTACACGCGCCGACTTCACCACCTGCGGTAAAAACATTTTTCCCTGCCCAAACAAGTCACCGACGATATTCATCCCGTCCATGAGCGGGCCTTCAATGACTTGAATCGGAAAGGCAAATCCCTGACGAGCTTCTTCTGTATCTTCGACTATCCACTGCGTGATGCCATGCACCATGGCATGCGCCAGTCGTTTTGCCACCGGTTCATTACGCCATTCCAGGGTTGCTTCTATTTTTTTGTCGCCAGCTTTCAATGTGGCAGCCATATCAATCATGCGCTCAGTCGCATCCGGGCGACGGTTAAGCACAACATCTTCCACGCAGTCACGCAATGCCGGACTTAATTCGCTGTACACGCCAACCATGCCGGCATTCACAATTCCCATGGTCATACCGGCCTGAATGGCATGGTATAAAAACACGGTATGAATTGCTTCCCTTGCCGGATCATTTCCACGGAAACTGAAACTCACATTAGAAACACCGCCGCTGATTTTCGCACCTGGCAAGTTTTCTTTAATCCAGCGTGTGGCATTGATAAAATCGACTGCGTAATTGTTATGCTCTTCAATACCAGTAGCAATAGCGAAAATATTTGGATCGAAAATAATATCTTCCGGCGCAAAGTCTACCTGCTCCGTCAACAACGTATACGCACGCTGACAGATGGCGATTTTGCGCTCAAACGTATCTGCCTGCCCCTTCTCATCAAATGCCATGACGATGACCGCGGCACCATAACGCTTACACAATGTGGCTTGGCGCAAAAATTCGGCTTCGCCCTCTTTCATCGAAATGGAATTCACAATCGCTTTGCCCTGCACGCATTTTAATCCGGCTTCGATGACGGACCATTTAGATGAATCGATCATTAATGGCACACGGGCGATATCGGGCTCGGAGGCAATCAAATTTAAAAATCGCGTCATGGCCGCCACGGAATCCAGCATAGCTTCATCCATGTTGATATCAATAATTTGTGCGCCGTTTTCCACCTGCTGACGGGCGACTGCCAGTGCCTCATCGTATTGTTCATTCAGAATCAGTCGGGCAAATGCTTTCGATCCGGTGACATTGGTACGTTCACCCACATTGACAAACAATGACAGCTCATCAACGACAAACGGCTCCAGTCCGGACAACCGCATGACTTCAGGCAGCACTGGTATCCGGCGTGGCGCGATCGATTTTACCTGTTCGGCAATGGCCGCAATATGTGCTGGTGTTGTACCGCAGCAACCACCAGCGATATTCACAAAACCACTTTCAGCAAATTCGCGCACCAGCGAGGAAGTCACTTCCGGGGTTTCATCAAACCCAGTGTCACTCATCGGGTTAGGCAAACCGGCATTAGGATAAATACAGACAAAGGTGTCGGCAATATTGGATAATTCCTGCGCATAAGGACGCATCAGTGTTGCACCCAAAGCGCAATTCAAACCAATAGTCAGAGGCTTGATATGTCGTACCGAATTCCAAAATGCTGGCACCGTCTGTCCCGACAAAATCCGTCCGGAAGCATCGGTGACTGTTCCTGAAATCATCACGGGCAAGCGCTTGCCGCTAGTTTCAAAAAACGTTTCAATCGCAAACAGCGCCGCTTTGCAATTGAGTGTATCAAAGATGGTTTCGACCAACAGCACATCTGCACCACCTTCAACCAGACCACGCGTTTGCTCCAGATACGCGGCGACCAGTTGATCAAAAGTGACATTGCGTGCTGCCGGATCATTCACATCCGGTGAAATCGAAGCGGTTTTTGGTGTTGGCCCCAACGCGCCTGCCACAAAGCGCGGTTTGTCCGGTGTGCTGTATTTGTCACAGGCGATACGTGCCAGTCTGGCTGCACTGACATTCATTTCATAGGCCAGATGCGCCATATGATAATCATCCTGAGCTACCGTAGTCGCGCCAAAGGTATTGGTTTCGATTAAATCCGCTCCGGCCGCCAGATATTTTTCATGCACTTCCAGGATGATCTGCGGCTGTGTCAGCGTGAGCAGTTCATTATTTCCCTTGACGAACAATTCCCGTCCCGGCCCAGTAAAATCCTTAAAGCGCTCGCCCCGATAATCTTCCTCAGTCAATTTATATTGCTGAATCATGGTTCCCATCGCACCATCCAATATCAGGATACGGGTAGCCATCAGTGCGCGCAATTGAATTTCTGTGGCGCATAACTCGGCTGGTGCAGGATTATTTTTCATGATGTTGGTTTAGTCGGTTATCTGGCTATGCCAGTTAGGAAGATAAAACGGTGTTGTTAGCCTCGGTAGCTTAAGGGCTGCGGCTGTACGCCTGTCGATCACAGGAAGCCCGTTATTATACGTCAAAGCCACAATCAGATACTGACAGGAAATTTCCTAGCTTTCTGTTGTATTTGAACTTGCATGCAACCCTGCCGCCGACGCAGGCAAACGCCTTACATTCGGCAGAGCCTCATGCTCCAGCCAGCGTTTAAATTTAATCATTTGCGGTGTTGCATGCCTGGTTTTGGTTCGGATCGTTAGTAATCGAACCAATCCCGTTTCTGTGTAGCCTGTGATTTTTTGGCCCGGGATCAGGCCATATTCTGCTTCCATCACCCGCAACTCCATTTGATCCGGAAGATAAGAAATTAATTTTTCAACATCTTTTACTGGAATCCACAGCACCTCATCCACCATATAAAACCGGATATGGCGTCCGGCAAATACATAATACCTACCCTGATTATCTTCGTGAGCGCCTTTACTGGCCAGATAGTTAAGATCCGGGATAACCTCAACCAAAAATTTGGCAAACAGCCAAATAACAACTGGCATACCAATAACCACCACAACCCTGACCGCCGTCCACTGCGCCAGGTAGTGATTGCTGATATAAAACACCAACACGCTGGCCAGTGCAACAAGTGCGATACGTTTCATTAATCCAATTATTAAAAAATCAGGCTAAAAGTATTTTTCCCTATTTTCATCTTAGTGTTTTTTTGGTGCTTTAGATATCCATAAACTCAGCATGACGGAACCTGTCAAGTTCAGGATGA
>CAIOYD010000009.1 GCA_903862415.1 uncultured Oxalobacteraceae bacterium
ATCAAAAAATTTAACTACCTGCAGTAGTATTTTGGTGAAAAATTAACTATAATTTGGCCCTTGGCGGGGCGTAGCGCAGCCTGGTAGCGTACATGCATGGGGTGCATGGGGTCGTGTGTTCGAATCACACCGTCCCGACCAATTAAATCAATGACCTACAGAGTTTTATGTGTTTATATACAGCACTGTATATTATACATTTTTTAGTACGGTAATTATCTCCATGAAGTCAAACTGCAAACCAATAAACTGTCATGTCCACTCAGATGGACATTCGACATGCTTGCAAAAAAAATAACGACATCTACTTTGATCACCCTCAATATGGAAGCTGAGCGGACATTTAGACTGGGTTCTTAGCTCTTTTTGGCAACAATCACCACCCACCCTGTCGAATTCACTTTAGCTGGGGGTTTCCATGAAACAAAAACTCAAACTCTCCAAAGTCTACGCACTACTCGAACCCGGTCCGGTCGTACTGGTGAGCACCGCCTATCATGGCCGGGAAGATATCATGACCATGTCGTGGCATACCATGCTTGAATTTGATCCGCCGATGGTAGGTTGCGTTATTAGCAATCAAAATTTTTCTTTTGATTTGCTCAAAGCCAGCAAAACCTGTGTAATCAATATCCCCACCGTCACGCTGGCAAAAAAAGTAGTTGGTTGTGGTAATTGCTCAGGTGCCGAGGTTGATAAATTCGAACAATTTGAACTAACCAGAATGGCGGCTGAACTGGTTGACGCTCCTCTCATCGATGAATGCTTTGCCAATCTGGAGTGCCGGGTGGTCGATAGCAGTCTGGTGAGCAAATACAGCTTTTTTATCCTCGAAGTAGTCAAAGCGTGGATAGATCCTACGGCAAGCTACCCCAAAACCATGCATCACCAAGGTTTTGGCCAGTTCATGATTGCGGGTAAACGCATTCAACTGAAATCTAACATGCGCTAATTCACTCTTAAAAAACGTAGGCCAATTTTACGATAGCAAAATTAATGGCAGGATTGGGCTTACGGATACCCGCGTCAGAAAAATGTTCAAATTTTACCGTCACATCAAAATGCGAATTAAACAGGTAGCCTGCGCCGATATAATCGCCAAACTGAAAATTTCCGCCCATCGCACGGCCGTTATTGTTATATTTTTCCGTCAGATAATGAATGCCGA
This sequence comes from uncultured Oxalobacteraceae bacterium, assembly GCA_903862415.1. Classification (GTDB taxonomy): domain Bacteria; phylum Pseudomonadota; class Gammaproteobacteria; order Burkholderiales; family Burkholderiaceae_D; genus Solimicrobium. The sequence goes on from CAIOYD010000009.1 coordinate 1,169, forward strand.
TTCCGGCTTCCGCATACGCACCCAAACTGGATTTTCCGCCCCAGCGTAACGAAGGCGTTAATCCGAAGTCAATCAGCTTTTGTGTCTGACCTTCGATGTTGTTGAATTTTTTGCCAGCCATTTCTGCCACGCTCATTTCCCAACGAGTATGAAGTTGGTTTTCATTAAGCCATGCCCAATCGTTACTCCAACCTTGTTGCGCCGCCAATTGATAAAATGCCGTCGCATTTCCACTGCCAGCTTCAATCGAGAGGCTATCCATGGCCTGAACCAGTGGAGTGCCTGCAAGCAAGATTGAGGTAATCAATACATAGGCTGCGCGTAATTCATAAAGTCGGTCCATATGTTTCCCTGGTGTATTTTAAAGCCACAATGTCATGAATGTCTGCAGACATTATTTTTTAATCCCATAGCGGCCTGTTCAATATAGTTAGTTAATACTCGCCGTGAATTGCGCTCAATCAACTCGACAGGCGTTGTTAATCGCTATTTTTATTGGAGATTAAACTTAATGCAAATCAATGTTTGACACATAAAGAAGCTCACACTGTTTCACAGAACAATAAAAAATTATCTCAACTCTTCAGTTTCGCACCTGCTTGCAAAACGATGCGGACAGATCATCAATTATGTCAAGGAACAGCTATGAGTAACGTCAGCATTGTTGGTGCCTACAACACGGAATTCGGGAATTTTGTCCTCAAGGATAAAATCTCTGGACTGCTAACCGACACCAGAACCTATTACGACCTGTTGATTGAAGCCGGGCGTGGTGCCATTCGCGATTCTGGTCTGGAGGCGAAAGACATCGATGCCGTGTACGTCGGCTCCTGTTCGCCCGGATCGTTCATCAATCAGGAACATGTCGCCCCACTGGCCACCGAAATTGATCCGGCGCTGCGCTTCAAACCAATGACGCGTTGCGAAAGCGCCTGCGCCTCTTCCTCTGCTGCACTGTACAACGCCCTGTATGCAGTGGAAGCCGGACGCGCGCGCCATGTACTCATCATCGGAGTGGAAAAAATGAATTTGCTGCCCACCGCGCAAATGACCCATGTCTTGTCCTGCTGTTCGCACTGGCCCAGTGAAGGATCCAAAGGCTGGACCTTTCCCATGCTGTTTGCCGCCTATGCCAAAGGCTATCAGGCGCACTACCAGATTCCATCCGAACAACTCGAACACATGCTGTATACCGTGGCTGCGCTGTGTTATAAAAACGGTGCAGAAAACCCACTCGCCCAGGCACGCAACGGTCCGGCTACGGTGGATGCCATCCGAAAATTAAACCAACTCGACGAACGTGGTCGCTGCAAAAATATGATGATCGCCGAACCGCTGCGTCTGCACGACTGCTCACTGGTCTCTGATGGCGCGGCCGCTTTGGTGATTACCAAAAGCGCCAACGTCAGCAATCGCCATCGGGCGGTAGAAATTGCCGGCATAGGCCATTCAGTCGAACGACTGGCCGAAAATGTTCGCCCCAATATGTATGAATTAATGGCCGGCAAAGATGCCGTCGCCAAGGCTTATGCTGAAGCGGGTATCAGCGCTGCCGATATCGATCTGGCTGAAGTGCATGACTGCTTTACCATTAACCAAATTCTGTCCACCGAAGCTCTCGGCCTGTCCAAAGACGGGCGTGCCGGCTTTGATTATCTCGAGGGTCGTTTCACCCGCGCTGACCGTGTGGCAGTGAATTTGTCCGGCGGACTCAAATCCAAAGGCCATCCGGTAGGTGCTACCGGTGCCTCCATGCATGCACTGATCTATAAGCAGTTGATTGGTGAAGCCATCGGCGTACAGGCACGCAAGGCTGACATCGGCGTGGCCTTTAATGTCGGCGGCTCGGCCGTAACTAACTGCGTCACCGTGCTGAGGAAATTATCATGACTGCCATCCTCTATAACGATATGCAATTCACCCTCAGACCCAGCTCTGAAAAATGGGACTTATTGCGCACCTTGCCCGACGGCAGCTGCACACTGGTGGGTGCCGGCTTATTCCCGGGACAGCCTGCAGCAGCTGCGCAACTGCTGGCACAAACGTTGATTCACACTCTTTTTCCGGTGGGAGTACATATTATTGGACCTGATGTGGAGCACCCCAATTCAGTTGGCGAACTCAAGATCGTCGGTGTGAATGTGGCGCATCCCAATTTTGTTTACTGGACCGGAAACAGTACGTCACTGCAAGGAGCTCAGCATGAACATCAATGAATGCGTCTTTCTGATTACCGGCGGCAGCAGTGGCATAGGTGAATCCGTGGCCAACTATTTTGCCCGCTTAGGTGCCCGGGTTGCCATTGTCGGCCGCCACCAGCACACCATAGACCGGGTGGTGAACGAGATAAAAGAATTTGGCGGCAACGTCATCGGCATTGAAGGCAACGTCACCAGCGAAGCCGACACGGCACGCTTTATCAATGCTACGGTGGCCGCCTTTGGTCAGCTCAATGTGGTGGTATGCACGGCGGGTGTGATCAGCGATGGCACAATGCTGACGCTCGACAAAGATACCGGCAAGGTGGCGCGCAAATTAAGTTTTGATAAATGGCAAACCGTGATTGATGACGATTTGACCGGCACTTTTTTAACCCTGCGCGACGCTGCAGAAGCCATGGTCAATGGCGGCTGGGAGGGCTTGCTGGTGCCGATTTCGTCAGTCAACAAAATCGGCCAGATCGGCCAGCTGAATTATTCTTCCGCCAAAGCTGCCGTGGCACTGATGCCGAAGATCATTATTGGTGAATTTATGCTGCGCGGCATCCGCAACATCCGCTGTGTCGGCATTGCTCCCGGCTATACCGCCACACCGATGCTGACCGGAATGAATCAGGACGCCTTAAAGGCAATACTCGAAGACGTGCACCTTGGTCGTTTAATTGAGACCGAAGAAATTGCATCCATGATAGGCCATTGCGTTGTCAATAGTGCCCTCAATGCCACCACGATAGAAATCACTGGCGGACTGTGCTACCCCAAAGGCATCGCCAAATAAGAAACAGCGACGACCACCGACTCAAAAAAGTCGGCTGTCTTCGCTGTTGTTAATTCCGTGTCAGCCGCACTTAACCTCAGCCTTCAGACTTCGTGATGTCTGGCTTTTTTATAACCCGCTTCCACCGGCAAGGATTTCACACCGAACGCTTCAGTAATTTTTTTCCCCGCCTCGACCCACTGTTCAACTACCTGCTGAGTATTGACTAGCTTTTCCAGTGAAACTGGTTTGCCTGAATTTATTCCGAGGCACTTCAACCCGCCACTCATTTCCGATTGCACTACTTTGCCTAATTCGGCATTCAGATCCGAGGTAATGGCATTGATTTCCTTGGCATAAGACAACATCCGGGTATACGCTTCCGGAAGCTGATTTTTATTTATGGAAAACATTTCAGCCGGATTTTTTAAAGTCAGCAAGTCAGGTGCCGAGGTAGTAGAGCCAACCAAAGTCTGTTTAGCCATCCTTATATTGACTTCAAGCATTTTCATGGAACTTTCAAGCGCTTTATTAGCAAACGCCATCCATTGTGCTTGTTGCTCTTGAATAATATTGGTAAATTTTTCTTGTGATGATTCAGACATGGCTTTCCCCTTAAAATACCACAACAAGACAAGCGCCTTCATGCTCCAAAAACGTTATTAACACCGATTGATTCAACTCACTCTACTGCAGCGCCCTGCAGTGACATTGATACAGCTCAACCTTGGCTCAGTACGTATCGAAGAATGGTATCGCTGGCAACGTTATTGATGGGACTGGTAATAGGCCAAAAAATCCTCCGGCGGCAAAGGCCGGCTGAAGAAGTATCCCTGAATTTGCTCACAGCCCATGCTGTTGAGCAGTTCGAGTTGCTCTGCCGTTTCCACGCCTTCGGCAACGGTGGATAAATTGAGCGCCTGAGCCATGGCGACGATGGTGCGGGCGATGGCGACATCGTCGGCGTTGGCGGGAGTGTCTTTGATAAAAGCGCGATCAATTTTGACGCAGTCAATCGGAAAGCGTTTCAGGTAAGCCAGTGACGAATGGCCGGTGCCGAAATCATCGAGCGCTAAATGAATGCCGCGCTGATGCAATGACTCCAGTAATTCGATCACGCCCTCCGGATCATCCATGACCATGCTTTCAGTAATTTCCAGTTCCAGTGAACTGACCGGCAGCGCCGAGTCCCTGAGGGCTGCATCGATTTCTTCAAGCAAATGGCCGGAACGGAATTGACGCGCCGACAGATTAATGGCCACGCGCAACGGACGCAAACCAGTTTGCTGCCACTGGGCGTTTTGTCGGCAGGCTTCAAACAAAACCCAGCGACCGATGCCGACGATCAAACCGGTATCTTCAGCAATCGGAATAAAATCCACCGGCGAGATCATCCCCAACTTGGGGTGTATCCAGCGCACCAGCGCTTCCATGCCCAGTAAGCGACCGCTGGCAGCATCGACCTTGGGTTGATAATGCAGACGCAATTCGCCGTTATCCACCGCATGCTGCAAATCGGTAGATAAGCTCAAGGTTTTTGCCGCCGCACGTCCCATGGCGTCATCATACAAAGCAAAGTCACTGCCACCGGCACGTCTGACCCGGTTACAGGCCGAAGCTGCCTGCTGCACCTGAACTTCGGCCACGTTGTCTGCATTTCCTGCCATGAGCGACGCGCCTATCGACAAACTGGAAAATAATTTATAGCCTTCCACCTGCACCGGTTGACGTGCGGCCAGGGCTAATTGTTCAGCCAGAATTCTGGCGTCGGCCAGATCACCAGACCAGATCACGATGATGAAGGCATTGCTGCCAAAACGGTAGGTTTGTTGCTGTGGGGTGAGCGACTGATTGCTCAGACGTTGTGCGATTTGCACCAACCAGAGTTCTGTTACTGCGGCACCAAAATTTTCAAAGATTTCCTGTTCGCGATCGGCTACCACCATCATCAGCGTGCAGCAACGATGTTCACTGATCGCCTGCTGCAAGTCTGTGCGTAATTGGAATTGATTCGGCAATCCGCTGACCGGATCATAAAACGCCTGATAGGCGAGTTTTTCTTCGGCCTGTTTGCGTGCCGTCACATCCTTGACGTAGGCATGAAATTCGGAAAAATCACTCAGATAAGCCAGCGTACATTCGAGAGTATAGTTACCGCAGGCATAATCAAACTGCGTATTGGCGCTCGGCGATGCGCTCGTAACTGCCAGTCGTTGTGCTAAATCGGACGGCAACAGTTGACGATAATCAGCCAGCTGTAAATGCGTGCGTAAGCTATCGGTGGCCGGATTGGCGAACAACACTTCCCCCGAAATGCCAAGACGGAATACCGGATTCGGATCGCGCTCAGGAAACATCGCCAGTCTGCGACGTTCTATGCCTTCACGAATAATAGCCACCACATAATAACCAACAAAAAACGAAACGCTAAAAATCAATACCGAAAAACCCAGTACCCAACCAACCATGGTTGCCACGCTGGCTTGCGATTCTGCACCCAGCTTATCGACAGTCAATTGATTGGCTTGCGTCATACTGGCCAGAGTGGCTTCAATTTGTCGTACTTTAGGTTTGGCCAGTGCTAAAAATACCCGCGCCTGATCCCAATTGACATTTTCATTGCCGAGTATCTCTGAAAGATTATCCGAGAGCTGTTCCAAATCCATCAATTGGGTATGCAATAACTGCTGTTGCGGCACATTGCCGCCGAGCCCGGAGAGTATGGTTTCCCAGTGGCGTCTGTTGAGCTGACGCTGTTCGTGAAAAGCGCTCCGGGTCAGGGTATAGGAATAGTATTCATACAGAATGCGCTCTTCATCGGCAATCACACCGCGCAGTTCGCCCAGCTTTTGGGACAGGGGTAGTTTTTCAGAAATAAACAGATGATTAACCGCCTGAACGGAATCGCCCAGGGTCACTATCCGGGCTGAAACAGCAATGCCCACGGCCAGCACCAGCAAAAAGGCCCACCAGATCCTGCGCTCAAACATGAGGTTCTTTCAACTTAGTTACCTGCCTATTTACCTGCCGGTTTGCTCTTGCTCACCACAGGTTCAAGTTTGCCACCGAGTTGCACACAGCTTCCCTGCGGCACCAGAATAAAATCGCTGGCATCATTGTCACCTTTTGCCCGACCGGCACAGGTATGCTGGGCCGGATTGGTATTGCAGGCATTTTGACCGGTCTTGGCCACGCCATAACATTTTTCATTGTCAGCCGACCAGGCGGTGCCGCTGACGGTGCCTAGCACCAGTAATCCGGCGACAGCGTTACTGATAAGCAGAGAGGTGTTTTTCATGCGGGGCTTCTTTACGGAAAATATTAAGTAGGGTGTATAAGCCTCAGGCGTAATACACCGACTGGTCGATAAACAAAAACAGCACTATTGCGACGAATTGGTGGGTTACGCCTTTGGCTAACCCACCCTACAAACACCATTCTGCGTCTTGGTTTAACTTTAGTTCTTCGACTAAGGGTTGGCAAGCGCCGATTGCTATACAAAATAGTGCTTTAAAACCACTATTTTGCTTAATAATCTATTTACAGTTGCTCAATTGCACGATATCCTGCCTGAAAAATGCAAATAAGTTACTTTTAATCCCTGAAATTTTTATCGCTGCACAATAACAGTGCGCCACGTGATCTGCAGCATGCAGCTTGGTTGTTTAAAAGGATAGCAAGAATGTCAAAAGAAGATGAAAAAAACATAGGCTGGTTTGATCGTTCCAACAAACAAATCGAAGCGGCCGTTAATCACGGCATTGCGGTTGCCTTATCCGAAGGTGTTTCAGCAGGGGCTAAGGTCATGTGTGCTGCCGGCGTACCGATGAAAGTCAGTACCCGTGTGCTGGTCAAACAGATTAAACGGCGGCCGGAAAAAGAGTAACTGCTTCACGGTTGAGTTCATGCAAAAACAGCGCCCGATGCAGGCGCTGTTTTTTTATGCCCACCGCTTTACATCGGCGCCAGTATCGATTTCAGCCGGTCAGGCGTTGAGTCCATGCGTACCAGATGCGGGTATTTCAAACCAGCGTGATAATCCAGGCTGACGCTACGATAACGATCATCCTTTTTGATCAGCAACTCGATCGTCTGGGTAGTCGATTTGGCCGCGCTGATCGCCTGGCGCAGTAATTCTGCCGAATAACTGCGGCCATTCACCGCCACCACGACAGCACCTACAGTGAGGCCTTGCTGAAATGCCAGACTGTCCCAGATCACATTCTCGAGTCGCCCTTCTTTGCCGATTTGTACTCCCAGCGAATATGAAAAATCGCTGTAATGGCGCTGCTCTTCTTCGCTCTTGGTGGCATCATTACGTTCTTCTGTATACAACAGCTGCCAGCCAGCTCGGTGAATACCATCCTTGGGACTTTCAGCGGCATGGCCGTCGAGGCGAGTACGGAAAAACGTGCCCCAGTCATACGGCGCAAGTAACTGCAGCGCTTCGACCACATCGTCAAAAGTATAGGTTAAGGGAGCATGCAGGTCAGATTGCTTGCCAAAAAAGGCATGTGCAAAATCGTTCAGGGATTTTTTTTCACCGGACAGTTCGCGAAGTTTACTGTCCACATCCAGCCAGATCAACTGACCTTCACGATAGTAATCTTCACCACGCTGCCAAGAGCTCCAGGCCAATGGTCCACGTTTGGCAATCGTCGGCATATGGGTGGTGTCTTGCAGAGCGCGCCAGGAACGACCTACATGCAAATCATAGGATGCAGCCACATTGGCCAGAGAATCGCGGTATTGTTCTACGCTGATCAGACCAGAACGCACGGCCAGCACTTCACCCCAGTATTGGGTCTGGCCTTCATACACCCACAGCAGCGAGTCCTGCATGGGCACATCAAAATTACTGGTGCTCAAATCCGCGGGGCGACGATATTTACCATTCCAGGAATGGGTAAATTCATGCGGCAACAAACCGCGCTCGGCCCAGTTTTTACTCCAGTCAGAAAAATAACCGGATTTGACGCCGTTTTCACTGGACTGCAAATGTTCGAGTCCGATAGAAGAAAATTGCTCCGACAGAGCCAGCAAAAAATCATAGTGCTGATAATGCGGCGCGCCATACAGTTTGTACGCCTGCTCTATCAGGTTGCGGTGCAGTTTGATTTGCTCGGCGGTGGTATCCAGACTTTCAGGACGATCCGCCACCACATTCAAGACAACGGTGGGAGCCAGTTCGAAGCGCTGGAGATATTTTCCGGCGTACAGCGGTGAATCCACCAGATCATCGAGCCGCACTGGTTTAAAGTGCACCTGATCATCCTGTTGCGATGCCAGCTCCAGAGCGGTAGCAATTTTCCAGCCAGAAGGAAAACGCAGATTGGCTTGATAGTGAATATCGCCGGCCGCATAACCACCCGGATACAGCACCATGGCATTCCATTGCACACCGATGATTTCAGGGGTGACGACGATGCGTCCCTGATTGGTTTCCACCGGCGATAAAAACTGATAATGTGCTTCCAGCTGGGTCACGCCCGCCGGAACAGTCAGATGAAAAGCATACATATTGAGTTGATCGCGCTGCCATTCTATCGCTTGGCCATTGGCAGTGAGCGTCAAACCGGCCAGTTGCGTCAAGGCTCCGGCAGGAGAATGTTTACCCGGTAACCACTGTGGATACAGCAGTGTCATTTTTCCCGCAGTCACGGGAATAAGTTCACGGATCTGAAAAATTTTCACATCCAGACTGGTCGCATCGACATCGAGTTGGATGGTTCCGGGATAGCTTGAATTGACGCTTGCCAGCACCGGTACGGTAATCGCCAGCATCAACAGGCTGCCAAGCAGAACAACTAAAAAACGCATTCCCTTAATCATACAAAATTCCAATGAATAAAACCGGCAAGTCTGACGACAAATGCAAGCAGCGTCAAACTGATTTTTTTCAAAACCAGCACAAGCCGTCGTTATAATCATGACAATCTGGTGATTTTCTTGTTAAAATGAAAAACAGCCGCCATCCCTGCAGCGTCAGGGTGGCGCGAATTTTCTGTCACATCATGAAAGGGTCGCCATGAATTTTTCTGAGTCCATCAGTACTTGTTTTACTAAATACTCCGATTTTACCGGTCGTGCCACGCGTTCCGAATTCTGGTGGTTTGTACTATTTACCTTTTTGGTGACGGCGGGCTGCAATCTGGTCAATAATTCAGGCGTCCTTAGCGGTTTGTTTTCTCTGGCCACGCTACTGCCTTCACTTGCTGTTGGCGCACGTCGCCTGCACGATACCAACCGCAGTGGCTGGCTGCAATTACTCTGGTTTATACCCGTCATCGGCTGGATACTGCTCATCATATGGGATACACAGGCGGGTGACAGCGGCACTAACCGCTTTGACAGCCCTGATTTGGCATAACGACACTGGCTTCCCGCCTGATGCCGCGGGAATGACGGTTTTTAAATTTAATAGAATTAATCATCACAGCTTTTTGATTTCCCCTGTTTATGACCGTCAACCATTACGAAAATTTCCCCGTTGCTTCGGTGTTACTGCCAGCAAAATATCGTCCTGCTGTGCGCGAACTGTATCTGTTTGCCCGCAGTGCGGATGATATTGCCGATGAAGGCACGGCTGATAATGCGCAACGCCTTGCCGCACTCGATGCGTATGCCGCCCAACTGAATAAAATTGATGCGGATGTCCTGCCTGATGAGGTGCAGTTTGTGCGTTTGCAAACTACCCTGCGCGTTTTTGAGTTGCCCACCAACCCGCTATATGATTTGCTGTCGGCCTTTAAACAGGATGTTGTCAAGAAACGCTACGCCACCTATGCCGAATTACTCGATTACTGTGCCCGCTCAGCCAATCCGGTCGGCACCTTGATCTTGCATCTCTACAAGGCAGCAACGCCACAAAATCTGCGCGACTCGGATGCTATCTGTTCTGCCTTACAACTGATCAATTTCTGGCAGGATGTAGCCATCGACTGGGAAAAACAGCGTATTTACCTGCCGCAGGAAGATATGCAGCGCTTTGCAGTCAGCGAACAAACGATCGCGCAAGCCAGTGCCAATCCGGCCTGGCAGGCGCTGATGCAGTTTGAAGTGCAGCGCACCCGCGAACTGATGCTGTCAGGCAGCTCACTGGCTTGCCGCCTGCCCGGTCGGGTTGGTTTTGAATTGCGCCTGGTGGTTCAGGGAGGATTGCGGATTCTGGAAAAAATTACTCAACAGCATGGCGATGTTTTTCTGCACCGTCCCAAACTCAACCGCTGGGACTGGCTGGTGCTGTTCTGGCGCGCATGCCGGATGTAAGTGTGCTTGACTAAAACGTCAATAGTCTCTACATTCTCCCACTTGAACTGAAACACCTCTAACTGCAATGCAATCACTCCTTACCTCAGCGAGCTCACTGTCTGCCCTTAAGTTCCGGGCAAAGACGGCGTATGCCCTGATTGCACTCATTACGGCACTGTGTTTCATCACCCTGGTTTCTTCGGCTGCAACGCATTATCACAGCAGCACCCACGAAACTCAGGAATGCTCGCTTTGCAGTGTTGTTTCTGACAAGCTGGCTGGCGGCATCACGATGACAACAACGTTGCTCGTCGCCCTGGTGATTTTATTTACCCTTTGCGCCCCCTCCCAGCGGCTTACTGATTACTGCTCAGCTGAACTTTTCCCTCCCAGCTGCGGTCCTCCCACCTGAGCGCAAACCGACAATAAGTCATTCACTTGCCATCACTGGCGGTGTTACTTTGCCTCATTATTTCCAGACTTGAACCGTTTGTGCATCCCTGTGAATGCAGCGGTTTGTCAGTCCCCATCCGATTTTGTGAAAAGATTTTATGTCAGCTTCAGTATGTTTTCCTCGCCCCATCGCACTGGCCATTGCCAGCCTGTTTGCCGCCGTCAGTTCATCCTGCGTGCATGCAGATACCGACATTCCGACTGAAATTCCGGCTGAAAATGTCATCATCATTACCGCACCCGAACGTCTAAAAAGTGCACGTACGGAACTCATGCCCAATGTAGGCACCTCGGTGTACGCCATCGACAAACAGTTAATCAACAGTCTGGGCCAGGGTGACAGCACACCATTTGATGATGTGTTGCTGCGCATGCCAGGTGTGGTCCAGGATTCCAAAGCCTCTGGTTCGCTGCATATCCGTGACGATCACGGCAATGTGCAATACCGCGTCAACGGGGTGGAACTGCCGCAGGGCATTTCCGGTTTTGGTCAGGCCATCGATACCCGTTTTATCGACAATATTGACTTCATCACCGGCGCCCTGCCAGCCCAGTACGGCTTGCGCACGGCCGGGATTATCGATATCCAAACCAAGGAAGGCAGCGTTGAACCCGGTGGCCGTGTCGGTATGCTGATCGGTAACAATAACTATGTGGAACCCAGTGCTGAAGTATTTGGCAGTCAGGGTGCATTCAACTATTATCTGTCCGGCAGTTATCTGCAAAACTCCACCGGGATTGAAAATCCCACCAGCAGTAAACATCCCCTGCATGACGATACCCGACAGAGTAAATCGTTCGGCAATTTATCGTATTACTTCACTGACGATTCGCGTCTGTCGCTGTTATTTGGTTCTTATGACGGCCATTTTAAGATTCCCAACAATCCCGATCAGACGGCGCAATATTCCTTAACTGGACTCTCCGACATCACCAGCGGGTTTAACAGCGTCCCGTCAGCTACGCTGGATGAGCGTCAGACAGAAAAAAATCGTTTCGCGGTGCTGACCTATCAAAAAACGCTGGGCAATCTGAATTGGCAGGTGTCGGGCTATCATCAATTTTCTGCCACCCAATTTGCTCCCGATGTGGCCGGCGATTTGATTTACAACGGTGTCGCCACTCAGGCTCTGCGTACCAGTTCCTCCAATGGCTTGCAGTTCGACAGCAGCTATAAAATCAATAGCGAACACACCGTGCGTGCCGGTGTGGCGCTGAACCGGCAAAATACCGAAAGCAATAACAGCTCACAAGTCTTTCCAATTAACAATGGCATTATTGCCAGCGACCCGATAAGCATCAGCGACAATGCCACTAAACTCGGCACCACGGAAAGTTATTATTTGCAGGACCAGTGGAATCTCAGCAAGGCACTGACGTTCAACTATGGTGTGCGCTACGATCAGGTATCGGCTTACATTCAGGAACATCAGTGGAGCCCGCGACTCAATCTGCTCTACAAAGTCACCGACGACACCGCTGTCCACAGCGGTTATTCACGCTACTTTACCCCGCCCTCACAGGAACTGCTGTCGCAAAACAGCATCAATAAATATGACGGCACTTCCGCACAGGCACGAGTCGCTTATTCCGATCCGGTCAAGGCTGAACGCACCAATTATTATGATCTGGGCATCACTCACAAAATCAGCCCACAACTCTCACTCACGGCGGATGTGTATTACAAGCAAATCAGCAATTTGCTCGATGAAGGCCAGTTTGGCCAGGCATTGATTTTGTCGCCCTTCAACTATGACCATGGTTATGCCAAAGGCATCGAACTTTCCACGATTTACAGCCAGAAAACCTGGGGTGGTTTTTTGAATCTGTCGATGCAAAAAGCTCAGGCGACCCATATCATTTCCGGTCAGGCAACCTTTGACGCACCCGAACTGGCGTATATCGCACACCATTATGTGTATCTGGATCATGATCAGAAATTTTCTGTTTCCGGCGGTCTCAATACTCAGCTGGGCGACTACAAACTCAGTGGTGACTTTATCGCCGGCAGTGGTTTGCACAACACCAGCGAAGGTGGTGCACCCAATGATTCCACCCTGCCTTCTTACACGCTGTTTAACACCACCCTGACCCGGAGCTTCAAAAAAACCCCGGTCGGTGATGTGGAAGCACGGATCGCGCTGTTAAATATTTTTGATCATTCCTACCTGCTGCGTGACGGCACCGGTATCGGTGTAGGAGCCCCGCAATATGGCGCCCGCCGCACATTGTTTATCGGAATTTCCAGCAGTTTTTAAGCATAAAAAAAAGGGCCGGGGCCCTTTTTTTTATGCTGCATTCATGCTCGGGTAATCGGTATACCCTTTGGCATCGCCACCATAAAAAGTAGTGCGATCCTGCTGATTCAATTCTGCATCAGCAGCAAAACGTGCCACCAGATCCGGGTTGGCAATAAATGGACGTCCAAACGCCACGGCATCAACGAGCCCCTGTTCAATCATGGCTTCGGCTTTGGCAGCATTGTAATTACCGCAGGTGATGATAGTGCCCTTAAACGCAGCTCGTAACTGGGCACGGAATTCTGCCGTTAATTTAGGACCACCAGCCCAATCCGGTTCTGCCACATGGATGTAAGCAATTCCACGTTGTGAAAATTCGCCCGCCAGATACAAGGCCATTTGTTCTGGTTCGCTGTCGGCAATACCATGCGCCACAAAATGCGGGGAAATCCGCACCCCTACATGACCGGCACCCATTTCCGCAATCGCCGCATCGACCGCCTCAAGAGTCAGACGTGCGCGGTTTTCCAGACTGCCACCGTAAATATCAGTACGCAGATTGCTGTTGGTAGACATAAACTGCTGCAATAAATAACCGTTGGCAGCATGCACTTCTACCAGATCAAAACCGGCACGTTTGGCACGCTGTGCGGCCTGACGGTATTGCGCCACGATGCCCGGCATTTCTTCGAGCGCCAGAGCGCGCGGTGTTTCGGTCGGTACGTTAGCTGGCGTGCCATCGGGTAATACCACAAAGGACTGACTATTTTCTGCCACCAACGCCGAAGGTGCCACGGGAGCAGCCGCATTTTCCTGCAACAGCGAATGCGAAATACGACCTACATGCCAGAGTTGCAGCGCCATTTTGCCACCGGCCTGATGCACCGCATCCACCACCAGTTTCCAGCCCGCTTCCTGCGCGTCGGTATAAATTCCCGGCGTCCAGGCATAGCCCTGACCCTGACGGGAAATCTGACTGGCTTCGGTCACAATCAAACCGGCCGTGGCACGCTGACGATAATATTCCACATTTAATGCCCGCGGCACTTCGCCTTCACCGGCACGCGAACGTGTCAGGGGAGCCATCACAACGCGATTTGCCAGTGCAACCGCACCAACTGTGTAGGGAGAAAGTAATTTACTATACATGAGTGACCTTATAAAAACCGGAGTCCAGCTCCGGCATGGGAGAAATAATTAAACAGACAACATCAATTCGGTTTGTTGCAAGGCTAAATCCAGAGGCACTGCCTGTCGCTGCACTTTGGCCACCAGTGAGGCACCTACCCAGAGCGAATATAAATTTTCCGCCAGCTGTGCCGGATTGAGTACCGGGTTCACACTGCCCTGCGACTGGGCTGATTCAATCGCGCCAGCCAGTTGCGCAGTAATCCGTCCCATGCCCTGTGCCAGTGTCGCGCGCATCGGCTCGGACAAATCCGACACTTCGGCCGCTAGCTTGACCACCAGACAGCCGCTGTGACAGGCCAGAGTAACCGACGCGGCACGCCATGCCTGGAAATATGACAGGATGCGGTCGCGGGCAGTTTGATCCGGATCATTGAAGAGCTGGCTAAGCCGATCGTCATACTGCAAGAAGTAACGTTCCAGCAACGCGACGCCAAACCCTTCTTTGGATTGAAAGTAGTGATAAAACGAGCCCTTGGGGACTTTGGCTGTGGTCAGAATTTCATTCAACCCCAGCGCCGTAAAGCCGCGCCCGACGATCAAACTCTCGCCTACAGCAAGAATGCGTTCACGGGTATCCTGAAATTGGTCGATTTTTTCCATGTCCGAATTCTATTAGACCAGTCGTCTAGTGTCAACTATTTTCAATCGACCAATCTGGACTTGTCATTTTAATTAAATAAGGGCAAGATTCCCGCTCACAAAGATCAATTACCAATCAGACACCCATGACTACTGACCACCATCGCCCGTTAAACCGCAACGATATCAAAATCCTTTCGCTGGCTTCTCTCGGTGGCGCACTGGAATATTACGATTTCATTATTTTTATTTTTTTCGCCTCGATTTTCAGTGGTCAGTTTTTCCCAGACAATCTGAGTCCGTTCTGGAAAACCCTCAATACCTATGGCGCGTTTGCGATTGCCTATTTCATGCGCCCGATTGGCGGCGTGATCATGGCGCATTTTGGTGATCTGGTCGGTCGCAAACGCATGTTTACCCTATCGATTGTGCTCATGGCGCTACCCACACTGGTCATCGGCATGCTACCCACGTTTGCCCATATCGGTTATGCCGCCCCGCTGCTGCTGCTACTCATGCGTATGCTGCAGGGTATCGCCATCGGCGGAGAAATTCCCGGCGCATGGGTATTTGTCTCGGAACACGTACCAACCAAACGCATCGGACTGGCCAATGGTCTGGTCACGAGCGGTTTAACGCTGGGAATTTTATTCGGTTCATTAATGGCGCTGCTGATCAATTCCAGCTTTTCTAAAGCCGATATCAGTGACTTTGCATGGCGGATTCCATTTCTGGTCGGTGGCATACTGGGCTTTATCACGGTGTATCTGCGCCGCTACCTGCACGAAACCCCGGTGTTTAAGGAAATGCAGGAGCGCAAACAGCTCAATGCAGATTTACCGCTGACTACGGTGTGGCAATCGCACAAACCAGCCATCCTGATCTCGGTGCTGGCCACCTGGCTGCTCACCGCCGGGATTGTGGTGGTGATTTTATTCGCCCCCGAACTGATGAAGTCAGATTACTTCAAGATGCCGCCTAAAGTGGTGCTGGGCATGCAAAGTCTGACCATTCTGGCACTGGCCTGCGGCTGCATCGTCACTGGCTGGCTGTGCGACCGGTTCGGCGCAGGCAAAACCTTTATGCTGATGTGTTTCGGTCTGGCGCTCAGCAGCAGTGTTTTTTATCACCATATCGGCCAGACGGATATCAACACCCTGACGTTGATGTATATAGTGTGCGGATTTTTTGTTGGTGCTGCCGGTGCGGTACCCAACATCATGGTGCAATCTTTTCCGGCTCATATACGCTTTAGCGGAATATCGTTTTCCTACAATATGTCGTATGCGGTGTTCGGCGGACTGACACCGCTGTTTTTAGGGATTGTCAATAAAATCAATCCGCTGAGCGCTTCGTATTATGTGCTGTTTCTGAGTTTGCTGGGCATGGCCTGTGGCTGGACTCTGGCCAGACGCCCAAGCAAAATCCTTCAGTAAGGTAGAAATGCAAAAAAGCGCCGAGGCGCTTTTTACTGGAATGAAGTTGGCGAGCCTGATCTGCGGCACTTACGGGAAATGACTGTGGCTGCTTCGTTCCCGACCTGACCAGATTGGTCACACCGCAATGCGCAGGGACCCGCCAGCGCGAATTATACTGCAAGAACGCGGTTCTGGGAACTACTCGAGCAACAAGTGCAGGGTGTCTGTATTACGCTACGCTTATACACCCTACAACCCTAGTTCCTGCCAGATATTATCGATACGTTGTTTGACCTCCGGCGACATAGCAATCACCTGCCCCCATTCACGATTGGTTTCACCCGGCCATTTATTGGTAGCATCGAGCCCCATCTTGCTACCCAGTCCGCTGACCGGTGAAGCAAAATCCAGATAATCAATCGGTGTGTTATCGACCATGGTGGTGTCACGCAGGGGATCAACCCGGGTGGTAATGGCCCACATGACTTCTTTCCAGTCACGGATATTGACGTCTTCATCGACCACAATAATGAATTTGGTATACATGAACTGGCGTAAAAAACTCCACACACCGAACATCACCCGCTTGGCATGACCGGCATACGATTTTTTGATTTGCACCACGGCCATGCGATAACTGCAGCCTTCCGGCGGCAAATAGAAATCCGTGATTTCGCTGAATTGTTTTTGCAACAACGGCACAAACACTTCATTGAGTGCCACACCCAAGATGGCCGGCTCATCCGGCGGCTTACCAGTATAAGTGGAGTGGTAAATCGGCTTTTCACGCATGGTTATGCGATCAATTGTAAAAACCGGGAAATAATCTTGCTCATTATAGTAACCAGTATGGTCGCCATATGGACCTTCAAGCGCATGCTCATAACCACTCGGATGACTGGAGTCCGGATAAATATGCCCTTCAAGCACGATTTCTGCCGTAGCGGGCACACGCAGCTCACTGCCGATGGCTTTCACCAGCTCGGTCCGACTGCCACGCAACAAACCGGCGAACTGATATTCAGACAAACTGTCCGGCACCGGTGTCACAGCACCCAAAATCGTCGCCGGGTCAGCGCCAAGCGCCACACACACCGGATAAGGCTGACCTTTATTAACGATGCCGTGCTCACGAAAATCGAGTGCGCCGCCGCGATGGGCCAGCCAGCGCATGATGACTTTATTGCGCGCCAAAACCTGCTGTCTATATATACCCAAATTTTGGCGCTTCTTGTGAGGACCCTTGGTAATCACCAGACCCCAGGTAATCAAAGGCGCGACATCGCCCGGCCAGCAATGCTGAATCGGCAGTCGACCCAGATCAACCTGATCACCTTCCCACACTATCGTCTGACAGGGCGCGCTGCGCAATTCTTTCGGCGCCATATCCCAGACGGCTTTCACCAGACTACCCATGCCGAGAATATCCTTGAATCCCTTAGGTGGCTCCGGCTCTTTTAAACTGGCCAGCACCTGACCAATTTTGCGCAACTCACTGATATCCTGCGCGCCCATGCCCATGGCTACACGCCGTGTAGTACCAAATAAATTTCCCAATACCGGCATATCAAAGCCACTCGGCTGAGTAAATAACAGCGCGGGTCCCTCTGCGCGCAAAGTGCGATCGCAGATTTCAGTCATCTCCAAATGAGGAGAAACCGGCGTATGGATCTCCTTTAATTCGTCATTTGTTTTTAATTTTGCAACAAAATCTCTCAGATCGACATATTTCATACAAATTTTACGTTCTCTTCAGGTTAAACGGCTCAATCAACAAAAATCAGCAAGTTGTTGATTTGATTGGTATTTATTGCGGTGCAGCATAAAATGTCAGATTTTTTAGTTATGACATTTTGTTTTGATAGTATTGACGTGATATAAACCGCCCCCTACAATTCGCCCAATTCAGCACTAGTTCCGATTTTGTTTTTCTTCATCCATGACAGAAAAGGGATTATTACTCAATACGGGATTCCATTAGATATCAGGATGGATGCAGTACCAGCCACAGCAAGGCGCCCCCGATAAGTTGTTTGCCACTTGTATGTTTTTCATCAGTGAAGGATGCTAGGCTAATTCATCAGCTTACACCAGACAACTCCGGCATCTGGTTAAAGTATAACAACAGGGTCTGGTTAGTCGGCTCCAAGTTATATGTTGCATTTGTAAAGATGTAACCCCGGATGATGTATCTGATTCGCCTGTTTTGTCTACCACTGATTCGTCAGCGGTATGTAACACATGCGGCATTTCAGGAGAAAAAATGTTTCAACAATTATTTAATTCCGCACCCAGTTTTAGCGAAGCCAGTATGCCGGTACAAATTATTACTTCTAACAGAAGTAATAAAATTATCACCATCGTGCATCATACAATGATGGTTTTAGGTATCGCCGCTATTACTGTTCTGGGCATGATGTTTATCAAACCGGAACTCAATGATCAGTTCCAGGCTATTTCGCCCTTTTTCAAGGAAGCCGACATAGACGAAGCACCACCGATCTCACTGGCCACCATTGCCACCGATACCGCCAACAGTGAAGCCTTAACCGTGCAGGATACGCTGCTCATCGGCGACGCCAGACAACAACAGTCGGTCACCAACTGGTTATCGAAGCGCTATCGGGTTGCCAATGATGCCACCAATATGCTGGTTTCTGCCGCCTACCTGACGGCCAGGGATATCAAAATCGACCCCCTGCTGATTCTCTCCGTCATGGCGATTGAATCCGGCCTGAATCCGTTTGCCGAAAGCCCTGTGGGCGCTCAGGGACTCATGCAGGTCATGTCCAAGGTCCATCAGGACAAGTTCGATGATCTCGGCGGCGTCAAAGCCGCCCTCAATCCGGTGGCCAATATTCGCGTTGGCTCACAGATCCTCAAAGAATATGTCGTGCGTGGAGGTTCGGTCGAAGCCGGTCTGAAGCTCTATGTGGGCGCGGCCATGTCCGACACCGATGGTGGTTACGGCAACAAAGTCATCGCCGAATATAAACGCCTGCAGGAAGTAGCCAGCGGCAAACATGTTTCCATCTATACCACCACGGCCAGTCTGCCCCCTAAACCGGGCGTGATCAAGGTCAATGACAAGATCAACGACAAGCACGCCGAACCGGATCATCTGGCGGCAATCTGATAGGTTGGCAGCACAAAAAAAGGCACTTAATTGAAAAATTAAGTGCCTTTTTTATCGACTACTACTTTACATTCCGTCATTCCCGCGCAGGCGGGAATCCAGTGGCGTTACGCAATCCATTTTTCAATTTGACTAACTACTTTATTTACCACCATCGATTTCCGTGCGGCGCAACTGAGCTGAGAGCTTGTCGAGCACGCCATTAACATATTTGTGCCCATCAATACCGCCAAACGATTTGGTGAGCTCAACGGCTTCATTGATCACCACGCGGTAAGGAATTTCCAGATGGTTTTTCAGCTCAAAGGCGCCGATCAGCAAGGCCGCATGTTCAACCGGCGATAATTCTGCCAGCGGACGATCGAGCAACGGGGCAATCACGGCACGCAGGTTGGCCACATCTTTGATGCTGCCATAGATTAAGGCATCGAAATGCTCTTTATCGGACTTGTCAAAGCCATGTGCCTGACGAATGTGGGCATCGATGACGGCAACATCTTCATGATTGAGCAGCCACTGATAAATTCCCTGCAATGCGAATTCCCGTGCCCGATGGCGCGGAGAACGGCTTTTGCTCGGATTGGCATGTTGGGTTTTGGTATTCATTAAGTTCTCTTTATTCAGAAGACAATCAGGCGTCAAAGGTGGCGTCTTTGGCGTTTTCTGCCAACTCTTCGAGTGCCAGCGTCAGATTGGCCATTTCCACCGCCACACGGGCCGCATCACGACCTTTTTCATGCATGCGCGCGTGCGCCTGCTCATCGTTTTCCGTCGTCAGGATGGCATTGGCGATCGGCAAACCGAAATCCAGACCAATGCGACTGATTCCGGCACCGGATTCATTGGCAACCAATTCAAAGTGATAGGTTTCGCCACGAATCACCGCACCGAGGGCGATGAGAGCATCAAATTGCTGGGTATCGGCCAGTTTTTGCAATGCCAGGGGAATTTCCAGCGCGCCCGGAACGGTGACATGCAGAATGTCTTCACCGATCACACCGAGTGCCATTAATTCGTTGATACAGGCCGTAAACAGCGCTTCGCCGACTTCCGGATTAAAGCGCGCCTGAACGATGCCTACACGAACGCCGGCACCGTCTAAATTCATTTCATAAGCTCCAACTGTCATTTTATGCTTTCTTGCGCTCACTGCGCTCTGGTCAATTCAAATAAGGGGCAGGCAATCAGCCTGGATTTTTTTCCTGGTAGCCGACGACTTCGAGATTAAATCCGGTCATGGAAGGCATTTTGCGCGGGCTGGAGAGCAACTTCATTTTGCACACGCCGATATCTTTTAAAATTTGTGCGCCTATGCCATAGGTGCGCAAATCCATGCTGGCTGCGCGTCCCTGCGGTTTGGCTTTCGGGCTCGACAAAGCAGAAAACTGCGCAAACATCTGTTCGGCCGACTCTTCACAATTGAGCAGCACCAACACACCATTGGAAGATGACTGAATCGCCTGCATGGCCGAGGTAATGTCCCATGAATGCGTAGTTACGCTGGTTTCCAGCAGATCGAGCATCGACACCGGTTGATGCACTCGCACCAGTGTCACCTGATCGGCACAGACGTCACCATGGACCAGCGCCAGATGGGCGGAACCACTCGGTTTATCGCGGTAGGCAATGGCTTTGAAGGTGCCGTGGGCAGTCACCATATTACGCTCGGCGACACGCTCGACAAAACTCTCGGTTTGACTGCGGTAATGAATCAAATCAGCAATCGTGCCAATTTTTAACTGGTGCTGCTGACTGAATTGGATCAAATCGGGCAAACGCGCCATGCTGCCATCGTCATTCATAATTTCACAAATCACTGCCGCCGGAATTAAACCGGCGAGTTCAGCAAAATCACAACCGGCTTCGGTGTGTCCGGCACGCATAAGCACGCCGCCTTTTTGCGCCCGCAACGGAAAGATGTGACCTGGCTGAACAATATCGGATGCGCCACATTTTGGATCAACCGCCACCTGTATGGTTTTAGCCCGGTCAGCAGCAGAGATACCAGTCGTCACACCTTCGGCAGCTTCAATCGAAATGGTAAAGTTGGTGCCATAGGCAGTGCCGTTTTTAGTTGCCATCATCGGCAACTGCAACTGATCGCAGCGCTCTTCGGTGAGCGTCAGACACACCAGACCACGGCCATAACGGGCCATAAAATTAATTGCTTCGGCGGTCACAAATTCGGCCGCCATGACCAGATCGCCTTCGTTTTCACGATCTTCCTCGTCGACCAGAATCACCATACGACCGGCACGAAGTTCGGCCACAATTTCCAGAGTAGTTGCTATAGACATGCTTGATTACTTTAAAAAACAGCCATGACGGCAAAGCGACATTTTATAGGATTTATTGGTTCTATATTGAACAACATCGCGCTAAGTTGCCGATACGGCCAGCATTTTTGATGAAAAACAGCCTGCCATGACGGTTTGAGGAGAATTTCCACAATTTTGCAGCAATTATGAAATTTTACATCCAACCAGTGGCACAAAAGCAGCTTCAACTTCTGATGAAAAAATTTGAACTGACAATGAAACTTTAATATCAAAAAATCATCTTATTTGAGTGCCTGTGCGGTATAAGGCAATCCTCGAAACAACACCCATTTTTCGTCATTACCGCCTGGCCAGACGCTGCACTGGCAAGGAACCGTTTTGCGTTGTACCACTCTAATTTGCCATGCAGTTTTATTTTTTGTTCCTGCAAGGACCTTCATCATGCTATCCACCTCTGTCGTAAATCCACTTAACCAACCGCTACCCGCTCTGCTGAATACACAGCAGGACAACGCATCACCATTACATCAACTCACCACCTGCATCCAACACTATATTGCCCGACACAGTTCCGGCTTACCTATAGATGAGCAGGCAGAATTTATCCGCCAATGCCAACAGGTTTGTCTGGCCATCATGGAATCCGTCACCAGCCATACTCCGTTGAGTTATCAGGCGCAAAGCCAGAACGTACAGGGCTTGTTCGATTTATTAAACCAGGAAGATGAACCGCATTTCCGCCAGGCGCTGGCCGATCCGCCATTACGGGATGCCTGCACATTGTTTATAGCGATTCAATTCAAGAATCTGAATGACTGCCAGCCGAAAGATTTGTATGAACTGGCAGAAAAATATGCTGAAGGCAGCGTCGAGCTGAAAGATGACCGGCTGGCGTTTGTGCTTTATCAATATGCCACTGAACATGGCTGGAGAGATGCCATTTTTAACCTGGCCAGGTGCTATGACAAAGGCGCAGGGGTAGAAAAAATGAACACCAGGCAGCCGTACTCTATCGACTGGCAGCAGATACGGGCGACATTGAAGCCACCTTTAATCTGGCCGTGTGCTATGAAAACGGCACCGGCGTAGCCCAGGATCTGGAGATGGCAGTCAAACTCTATCGACAGGCTGCCAGGTCAGGCGACGCAGATGCCCACTTCAATCTGGGCCGGTGTTATTTAGAAGGTCTGGGCGTGGAGAAGCATGCAACATTGGCGGCAGTACACTTTCTACAAGCGGCGGATAAGGGAGACGTTGATGCCAACTTGAATCTGGGAAAATGTTACTTCAACGGTCTGGGTGTAAAAAAAAATGCAACCAAGGCGGCAACGCACTTTAAAAAGGCCGTTGATCGGGGTTGCACTGAGGCCATGGTGTATCTGGGCCGATGTTACCTGCAAGCAACCAGCGTGTGGGGAAATGAGCCCAGAGCGGCAACCCTGTTTAAACGGGCAATGGATGCAGGCGAAGAAATGGCGCGCGCTGATCTGGGTTACTGCTACCTAAAAGGCGTAGGCGTAACACAAGATGTTCAGATGGCGGTGACCCTGCTTAAACAGGCGGCGGAACAGGGCAACATAAGTGCCATCGTTAATCTCAGCGAGTGTTATCTCAAGGGCACTGGAGTGCCACTCGATTTCATCCGGGCGGCCTACTATTTAAAGCAAGCCAGCCAGGCAGGAGATAAGCAAGCCACACAACTGCTCAACACCCTCTATGTACGCGGTTTGGTGACACCCCAACAAATAGAACAGGCCGATGCCGGCACGCAGCAACAAAAAGCCGCCATGCCGTTTGATTTATTTAAATCCATCAAACAGAATAAACCAGAAAAGCTCGCCACCTTAATCCAGGCTGACAACATCAACCAGCATTATGGCAACAAGGAAGTCACACCGCTCATACATGCAGCGAATAAAAAAAAATTTGCTGCCGCTCAAGAATTATTGCAACAGGGAGCCAATGTTGAACTGACCGATCGCAACTATTTTACCGTGTATGACAACATGGACACCGAATTTGCGCTGCAATTACTGGCTATACGTCCCCGGGTCCGCCGTGAACGAATGGAAGCCATCGTCAACGATTGCCTGAAAAGCTATCAGCCCGGACTACAGCATACCAAAGACAATCTGATCCACATCAACCATGCCTTGGGCTTATTCATTGGAGTCAGCAACAGTGCCCTGTTGACTTATCAAAATAAACGCGTCTATCTGGCGCACTTACTCTCCATGGCAGGAGGTGACAAAAATGGGGTTAAAGAAGTATTAGAAGGTATGACAACCAAAGACGTGTGCACCATCAAAATTTTTAATTATTTACAGCTATTTATGCAAGTGCATCACGGCCTGCTGAGCTTTCCTGATATCGGGCCTGACCAATTGATGCGCCTGCTGATGCGCGAAATGTACATTGCCACGGAACTGCATAAGTGGGAAGATCTATTCGACTACGCCACCTATGTCCCTGATGCGAGCAAACCCGTCATCCAACAAGCCGTGGTAACTAACCTGCTTGACCATATGGCACAGCTGGAAGACGGCGAAGAAATACTCTTTCGCACAGGGTATCTGAACAGAGATCCAGAAACTCAACTCATCACCTCTGGCCACTGCATTTATGTGGTGTTTCACCGCCGTGGCGATGAACTGCTGGTGCGGATAGATAATTTATGGTTGGATGATATCATCGATAAACACCTGCGCAGTGGACAAAAAACTCACCGCCATGGAAATGATAAATACTACCCCTATCTGGCTCAGGTCATTCCCATGAATCAATTGGCAGAACTTAACGATTATGTGCTGGGGTTATTAAATGCCAGAATCGAAAAAGCTGAAGTCGCACTGCCGATGATTTATTCGCCATACAACCAATCGCAGATCGCGCACTATCAGTTTCCCGATTGCGGACCACAAAAAGTCGGCAATTGCCCGGTGGAAAATTACTATGTCGGCGAATTATATCGTCTGGGTCGATCTATCCTTAAACAATTGTGTAATGAAGAAAAAATTCTCCTCATCAAAACATTGAAAATAAACATTCCTGAACAGGCCGAGCAAATACAACGGGCGCAACAATTGCCCTTACGAGGAGGCTCGCAGACAGTGTCCGCCCCATTACCCATTGCTGAGACCTTAACCATTCCTGAACCCTTACCCAGCCATGAACAGTTGATGCAAAAAATGATGGTGTGCCTGAAAATCAGTGAACAGGAAGTACGTAAGAGCAGCTTGGTAGAACAAATACTGGTGAATTTGGCGGGCATTTCGTCCACCCTGAGCAACGCGCAGTTCCAACGCGAAAGCAATGGCAGTACCTGCTTTATCTTGCCGCTGACCACCGACGAACTGATCCACTTCAGCAAGTATTACCAGGAAAACTACCCTGAATTTATTCTCGATGTCGCTCAGGAATCCGAAAATCAGGCAAGGATCATTGTCAGTACCCGGTGCTTATTTGATCAGGTAGTGCCCGCCATGGGAAAACAGCGCAACCGTTGTGCTATACAATAAGGAGACATTAATGGCAGAACCGGTTTGTGTTCTGCCTTCTGTTGACAGACTTCGTGACTGAAGTCTGTCTGTGTTTTGCATAACACCCACTTTCAACGTGATGGCTGGATGCCAACACCCCTCGATGAAAATCCCACTTCAGGAATTAAGATAAGTATTCTCATGCTGACAAAGAATGAATATGGCAGGATTACGGCAATTAAGATTAACTGCGCCGGGAGACCCACTCGATTCTTCTCTATGGGAAAATAGCAGAATTACACACAACTTTTGCCTGGCCGCAAATATTTGTTTTATGGTGGGATTGAAAGCCACCGGCTGTCCTGGCAACTGTCCTGCATTGATGTGCTGCACCATAATTTTGATGCTATCCGTGCGCACCAGCCCATGTTCCGTGAGAATCGAATATTCCTCATGAGTTAAAAGCCACCATGCTTTTTGTTCGTCAGAGGTCATGTTGACTTCAGGTGACAAGGCAGTTTCAGGTGTCCAGCTATTATTATCCCAGACTCTGACTATCATTCCGCCTTTAGGCAAAATCAGTTCGCCACTTTTTCTATCAATATACACGCGATGATAGCCATCCTCTTGCCTGTGTCTGGGGTTATTGCTGACGAAGACCGCCCCCACAGCCATTAATTCTTTCGAAATGACATCATCAAGATGTTGATCAGCACACAAACCAT
This sequence comes from uncultured Oxalobacteraceae bacterium, assembly GCA_903862415.1. Lineage (GTDB taxonomy): Bacteria > Pseudomonadota > Gammaproteobacteria > Burkholderiales > Burkholderiaceae_D > Solimicrobium. Next base: position 26,896 of record CAIOYD010000009.1, read on the forward strand.
CATTGTCGCAATTAATCAGATTAATAAATCGGGTATAGCCGGAGCGAAACGTCATGTGATTGAGCAGGCCATCCATGCGGGCTGGTTGGTGATGTCGCAAGGGATCATCATCCTCACTTTCTTCATTCGAAGACTGTGATGCCGCGCCAGTAAGAATTTCTGCTTCCCGCCTCATGGCATTGGCCAGTAAAACCAGACCGGTATCGTCCAGATCGAGGTATCCGGCCATCATGGCGCCTAACACCAGTCTAGCCGTGCTGTTATGTTGATTACCGAGTACCTGAGAGGGGTTGCGGGATTTGGGAATATCGTCCATGGGAGGGAGCATATCCTTAAAAACAGTTCGTGTTGTTTCGTCAAGCCGCCCGTAAAGATTATCGCGCAACTGTTTAACTTCCCAATAGAAATCGTGCACAGGTAGTCTATTTGCCAGATCTTTAATGTATAGATGGCTAAAAGTATGTATCCGCTGATTGTGCTCATCAAACAAATCCATCCTGCCCCTTTGCATGAAGTCAGTATTTTCCTCCAATTTATACAACTGCTTGTTAAATACGAATTGAACTTTGTGGTCACCGGGTTTCCTGGTCCGGATACTTTGAATCAAATCATTCACCGAGTCGCCCTTGACCTGCATTTTTCCATCCACCGTTGAAATGAAATAGATGCATTTCCCCAGCAAAAAAATGCCATACAGGCTGCCCGTAGCAACCGTCAGAAGGATATTAATCAGCACTTTCTGAGTGAACTCACAGGAATCGGTATAAAAATAATCGGCGGCGTCGGTTTTTAAATCCTGGGTACCACTCAGACTGCGTAACAGGGTGTTGAGTGAAACAGGGGGGCTGGGAATACAACAGGAAGGGAGCATAATAATTCCTTTAAAGCTAACAGGCGCAGGCTCCTGGCCTGTTAAAGCGGGTAAAAAATTGAACGGGTAATCAGTCGATAAAAAAGTGGTGCGCAACCTCTTTCTGCTGTGCATCTGCGGCACAGGAACGAACACCGGAAACCGCAGTAACTACGGTGTTTTTAAGCCAAAAAAGTTCCCTTTCAGGCGCAAAAAAATAGATTGCGCAGCAATATCGACAAATCACATAGACACGTACAATCTTAAACAGCTACCATACGGCAACTTCAATTTCATCCCAGAACCATGAACCTTCTGAAAAAACACTGTGCGGCGCTGCTTGCCGCAACGCTGCTGGGCTCCACAGCCTCAGCCCAGCCACTGCTGCGCTGTGAAATCACCTATGGTGGCAGTACGCAAATTCTGGAAAGTCACCTCACAACCAATGCGGACGCTGTGTATGTTGCCGAAGCCGAAAAAATTGCCGGGCGTTTCCGCTTTAAAGCTATTCTGCTCGGCAGCGGGGACAGGCTCGAGACCATCAAACTGTATGCCTATTATGAAAACAACCGCCAGCCGGTGCTGCTGCAGGAAGTCAAATACCAGGCTCCGTTTCCCAATTCCACCGGTGCTTATGGCCTGACCGGTTTGAATTACCTGTATTCCCCGCCACTCGGACGTGAGCTGCAATATGGCTGCGCTTTACTGGAGGCCCAATCATGAGCCCACTGTTCCGACCTGCCCTGCTGGCTTTTTGCCTGTTCAGTCTGTGTGCCCGGGCTGAACCCGTCAGTCTGGTATTTGCCGGTGATATTGTGCTCGATGGCCAGCCAGGTCAATTTATTGCTCAGGGACGTGATCCGTTTGCCGCCTTTGCCAAGCTCATCGACAGTGCCGATATCCGCGTCGGCAATCTCGAATGTGTGGTTGCCACCGTGGGGGAGCCGGAAGAAAAAAACTTTAACTTCCGCGCCCATCCACGTACCCTGACGGTACTCAAACGCCATTTTGATGCGGTCTCAATCGCCAATAATCATTCAGGTGATTTTGGCCGCGAGGCCTTTGCTGAAATGCTCGGACTGCTTGACCAGAGTGGCATTGCGCATTTTGGTGGCGGTCATAATCTGACCCAGGCACATACTCCAACCATCATCACGCGCAAGGGCTTAACCATTGCACTGCTGGGCTATAACGAATTCATGCCGCGCAGCTTTGAAGCCGACGAGCACGGTGCCGGCACTGCCTGGAGTGAAGATGAACAGGTGGTGGCCGATATCCGCAAGGCGCGTGAGTTTTATCACGCCGATTTAGTCATTCCGGTGATGCACTGGGGCTGGGAAAACGAACCTCATTCGAGTCCGCGCCAGCAGCAACTGGCGCATTTAATGATCGATGCCGGTGCCGATCTGGTCATCGGAGGTCACCCACATGTGACGGAAGAAATCGAAAATTATCACGGCAAAGTGATTGTCTACAGCGTAGGAAATTTTATGATTGATTCGCTCGACAATGAAGCGCAAACCATCGGCTGGGTGATGCGTTTTGAACTCGATCACCAGGGTGTGGTGCGCTGGAGCAGCAGCGTTGCCCATATTGACGATGATGGCATTCCGAGTCCGGCGTTGCAGGAAAACAGTCCCTGCGGAACACGGGTAGTTAACACCATCGGCAGCTGCAAAAATGGCTGGGCGTCCCAACCATAATTAGTGCCGCCGCGTCCCATTGATGTCGAGATACACACTGATGAGGCGCAACAACTGGGCATACGGTACCGGTTTGGCAAACTTGTTCACGCCGACCGGCAAGCCGCCGCGCTGTTCGATTTCATCATCACTTAAACCGGTGACGACAATGATGTTCATGGTTTGCCCAATTTCAGCCTGTTGCAGAGCCGCGAGCATTTGCAAACCATCCATGTTGGGCATCACCAGATCGGTGACTAACAGATGCGGGCAACGCTCACCGATCTGAATCAAGGCTTCAAAACCGTTGGTCACGGTGCGGATACGCACCTCCGTACCGAGCGTAGCCAATTGCAACTCCATCAGACTGCAGTTAATGTCATCGTCTTCACAAATTAAAATTTCAAAAAATTCACTCGGTGTTTGCTGCAGCAGGCGAATTTTCATCATTTCCTCCACCGACTCGCGCAAGATCCGCCGGTGACCGCCTGGCGTTTTCCATGCTTGCAGACAGCCGTTTTCCACCCATAGCTGTACAGTGCGCACACTTACTTCCAAATAGTGTGCCGCCTGACGGGTTGACATGATGTCGGGGGAATTTTTCATCCATATCCTGTATCAGGAGACTCAATGATCGGCAGCGATCAGCCAGTCTGGTTGTTGCACATTCAGAAAATTAAACAGCGCATCCACCACATCCGGATCAAACTGCGTGCCGCGACGTTCGGTCAGATAACTGATGACTTCGGCCAGCGGCCATGGTTCTTTATAGGGCCGACGGTGCAGCAAGGCGTCAAAGACATCGACCACAGCCACGATGCGTGCCGACAATGGGATCATATCGCCCTGCAAGCCACGCGGATAACCTTTGCCATCAAAATGTTCATGATGACCACCGGCGATTTCGGCACCAATACTCAAACTGCTGATGCCTTCCACAGTGGAAGAAGCATGTTCCAGAACGGTTTCACCGATGCGGGCATGCTCCTGCATAATCTTGCGCTCATCGGCTGAATGTATACCCGGCTTTAATAAAATCGCGTCAGGAATACCAACTTTACCAATGTCATGCAAAATACTGGCGATGCCGACAAAGCTCAAAAAATTGGGATGCAGATGGGCCGGTAATTTTCCGGCGGCCTTTAACTCGGCGGCAATGGCATCGGTTAAGCGACAGACCCGGCGCACATGACCACCGGTATCGGCATCGCGCGATTCGGCCAGATCGGCCAGTGCAATCACGGTCGCTTCCTGGGTCGTTTTGAGTAATTCAAACATGTGCAGATTATCAAATGCAGCCGCAATCCGGTCACCAAAAATGGCCAGCAAATTACATTCAATTTCAGTCAGCGTGCGCTCTGGCGAAAACGCCACAGCAAACTGCTGGCCATGAGCTGAAATAATCGACAATACATTAACGTTGTCAGCGAACAGATTTTTACGTTCATGGAAGCAGCGCAATATCATCGGCGACCAGGGATGGGATTCCGGCAGAATATTTTGTTCCGACAAATGTACCGAGTGACCGATCGTGGTGATCACCAGCGGCACCGCCAGACTGCCTGCATTGGGCGCGCGCATAACACACATAACGCCTTCAGTACCAAAATCGAGAATGCCGCTGATTTGCGTCAACACACCTTCGGCCAGATCTTTGAGTGAATCATGCTGATACAGGTTATTGACGGCCTTGAGAATTTTATCCAGCCCGCGCCGGTTGGCTTCGATGGTTTTCAGGCCTTCGTAAGAGCGCAGTGAAGAAATCACACAGGTGAACATTTTCTGCACCGTGAGTTCGGTTTTGAGCTTGTAATCATTGATATCATAATCAACAATGATTTTTTGTTCCGGCGCCTGTCCCGGTTGTCCGGTACGCAAAATAATCCTGATCAAATCATTCTTGAGTTCGTGGCGTATGCGCTGCACCAACAACAGGCCGGCGTTTTCAGATTCCATCACTACATCGAGCAACACCATGCAGATATCCGGTTCGCGCGATAACACCTCAAAACCTTCTTTTCCTGAATAGGCCGACAAGATTTCGAGTTCCTGATTTTTGTAGCGGATATTATTGAGTGCCAGCCGGGTGACGGCATGTACATCGGCTTCATCATCGACAATCAACAAGCGCCACTTGCTCACTGGCTTGACTGTACTATCGTTACTTTGTTCATCATCCTTGAGCCAATCCATGCTCTCATCGACTTGCTCGGACATAGGTTGATCTCTCGGTTAGACGCATTGTTAGGAACTCATCCTGTTCAGCATAGCAGCTGGTTCATTATTTTCAATTTGGTTTCACCGGAATTAAAAGAAATCGCAAGGTTTTGCAACCAACGAAAACATAATCTTTTTGCCGCTAACTGACTCGAAGCGACTATAGCGTGCCTATTCCTCAACACAATAGATGCGTTCCGGATGACTATAGACCACCAGACTGTTTTGACGCACAAAACCGGTCAATGTCAAACCAGATTGGCTGGCATGGCGGATAGCCAGGCTGGTAGGAGCTGAAATGGTTGCCAAAACTGCAATTCCAGCACGTGCTGATTTCTGTACCAGTTCATAACTGGCCCGACTGGTCATGATCACACAGGCCGCCTCAGTCAAACCGGTGCTCAGCATGGCGCCAATCAATTTATCGAGTGCGTTATGCCGTCCGAGATCTTCACGCAGCAAGATAATTTCTCCCAGCGGGTTAATCAGTGCTGCTGCATGCATGGCACCGGTGATTAAATTCACCCGTTGTTGTTGCTGCAGCTGGTTAAAGCCGGCAAACAGGGTTTGCTGGGAAATCTTCAACGTGCTGGCCACCCTGGCATCGATCTGAATACCGGCAGCAAACGCCGCCAGACTTTCGAGCCCGCATAACCCGCATCCGGTACGCCCGGCAAGATTGCGTCGGCGCTGCTTCAATTGCATGAAACAAGCGCTGGCAATGGTAATGTGCAGCTCGATGCCCAATTCCGGATGAATAACCGTTTCAATATCATGGATTTCTGCGCGTTGACTGATAATTCCTTCAGAAAAACTGAAACCAACGGCAAAATCAATTAAATTCAGCGGCGATGCCAGCATCACTACATAAGAGATGCCATTAAACACCAGTGCAACCGGGACTTCATCGGCGACATTATCCATACCGGGCTGGAGTTTCCGTTTTACCAGTCGGGTAATGGCAACCTGACTGTAGCCAGATGGCTCGTTGTCTGACATCAACAATGCTGGATCGTGTTCTTTTATCATGATTGGATTGGCCAGCAGTTATTTTGAGAAAATTATAATCCACACGTCCGGAACAAGTTACAAAAACCACACTTCCGAATGAAAATAACTATTGTCCCACTAAATTTTTAGACTAAAATAAATCAACCAGGCGCATACCTGTGATGTGACATTGAGGAATCAGCGTGGAGCATACCTCCAAACATAACGAATATATTCCGACCTCGTTAATGCCCGAAACGGATACATTAAACAGCATCAATGAACTGCAGCAACAGCTTGCGCTGCAAAATATCGCCCTCAAAGTCGAACGCAACGCCCGCAAACGCGCCGTGGAACTCAATATCGGCCAGAGCAGATTGCTCGAAATGATTGCCGAAGGTGCCTTGCTAAAACAAACCCTGACCAGTCTGATGTTATTGATTGAATCGCAAACCAGCGGCGTCACCTGTTCCACCCTGTTGCTCGATGAAACCGGCTTACTGATCAAACCGGGAGCTGCGCCCAATCTGCCCGATGAATACACCGCCAAACTTGATGGCTTGCCGATCGGACCGGAAGTAGGTTCCTGTGGCACGGCCATGTATTTAAAACAGCAAGTCATCGTGACCGACATGATGACCGATCCTTTATGGGCACCATATAAATCACTGATCGAACCTTATGGCTTTCGCGCCTGCTGGTCGACACCGATATTCCTCAACCAAGATCAGGTCTTGGGCGCTTTTGCCATGTATTACCGCGAAGTGCGCAGCCCTGACAGTCACGATATGGAATTGATCGAATTTGCCACCCATATCGCCGGCATTGCCATTGAACGCACCCAGCGGGAAAGCGAACTGCGACTGCATCGCGAACATCTGGAAGAATTAATTGCGGTCCGTACGGCTGAACTGACGGTGGCCAAGCAGCATACCGAAGCCGTCAATCTATCCTTAAGCAGCACCAATACCGAACTCGCTCAGGCACTCGAAAATCTGCGTCTCATGCAGGAAGAACTGGTGCGTCGCGATAAACTGGCCGCACTCGGATCGCTCGTCACCGGCGTGGCGCATGAACTCAATACGCCCATAGGTAATTGCCTGATGATTGCCAGTTCGCTGGCGGATCGCACCCAACAGCTTGCCAGCCTGTATGCCAGCGGCATCAAGCGTTCGGAACTGGAAAATTATGTTCAGGATGCCGTGTATTCGAGTGATGTCCTGATACGCAATTTACATCGTGCGGCCGATCTGGTGACCAGTTTCAAACAGGTCTCGGTGGATCAGTCCAGCACTCAGCGGCGCGAGTTTTACATGGAAGCCTTTCTGGATGATGTTCTGCTGACACTACAACCGGCCTTCAAACAAAGTGCGTTTACCATTCATCACAAAATTCAGCCGGGTTTGCTGCTCGACAGCTATCCCGGCCCGCTCAGTCAGGTGGTCTGCAATCTGGTCAACAATGCCATGCTGCACGGATTTGAAAGTCGTCAATCCGGCCATATTTCTTTGCTGGCGCATGAAATCAATGCAGAATGGCTGGAACTCGTCATTACCGACAACGGCAATGGCATTGCCATGGAAAACCAGCCCATGCTGTTTAATCCGTTTTTCACCACCAAACGGCATTTAGGTTATCCCGGATTAGGTTTGCACATTGCTCACAACATCGTGACCGATTTATTGGGCGGCCGCATCCGCTTTCAAAGCGAATTAGGTGTCGGCACCACCTTTTATCTGGCACTGCCACTAAAAGCTCCGCCGACAATTTTCTGATGTTTGCGCTCTCAGCCAGTGTGCCAGCAGAGAGTTAATCCACCATCTGACCGACTATTTTGATTGCCTGTATGAACCTGACCTGCCCTGTTCCCATCAATGAAGCCCAGCGTATCGTTGCCGTGCGTTCATACGAAATTCTCGATTCAGAGCCAGAACTGGAATTTGATGCTCTCGCCAGGGTGGCATCACAAACCTTCAGCGCACCAATTGCCGTGGTTGCCATGATGGATTCCAATCGTTTGTGGTTCAAATCCAAAATCGGACTCGAGATTCCGGAACTGGATCGCAAAATTGCCTTTTGCGCGCATACCATTATCGATCCGAGTGAACCACTGGTGGTCAATGATCTGCAATATGACAACCGCTTTGCACAAAATCCGCTGGTGGCCAACGCGCCTCATCTGCGTTTTTATGCCGGAGCACCACTGGTCGACAGCAACGGCATGGCACTGGGCACTGTGGCCGTGATCGATGCGCAACCGCGCAAATTCAGTGATGTCCAGTTGCGTACCTTAGTTGATTTTTCCACGCTGGTGATGACCGCCCTGCAAGGTCGCAAACGCGCCATCGAATTAAAACATTTTGCCCTGACCGATTATTTAACCGGCATCGCCAACCGGGCTCAGTTTGATTTGGCCAACAGCGCTGAAATGAGTCACTTTATCCGTACCGGTTTTGTCTACAGTATTCTCTGCATGGATCTCAACGGTTTTAAAAGTGTCAATGATAATTACGGCCATGGTGCCGGTGATCTGGTGTTGTGTGAAGTGGCCCGGCGTTTAAATCTGCAGGTACGCGGCGGTGATTTGCTGGCCCGCCTGGGAGGAGATGAATTTGCTGTTGTAGCACGCAACTGTGATTACAAGGCAGCCCAGGCGCTGGCACAGCGGTTTATCGAGGCACTGCATCAACCTATTGTCATATCATCGATTATCTCGGTACAGGTGGGCATTTCCTGCGGCATACGCACCGTCACACCGGGTGACAATTCCGCCGCTGCGCTGCTCGAACGCGCAGATGAAGCGCTGTATAAAGCCAAAAATCAAACCATCTAGATTACGCAAAAACCGGGGCTTCGGCCCCGGTTTAACTTCATACTGCCTACTTAAATAACAGCGTCGCTTTTTGCAGTGTCATCCAAAAACCGATCAACAGCGGAATGCCCACCACTGACCAATAAATAATCACCTTCACCGGATGGGTAAATTCTTCCTTGCTGCTGGCCACAGCATCGACAACCGGACTGGCCATATACAATTTATCGCGTGACAATTGACGTTCATGTTCGAGTTCTTTTTCGCTCATGAATTTGGTTTTGTCCACCGGCCGTACGAGTGAATTACACACCAGACCTAATACCAGCATCGCTGCCAGCACATACATGGTCACATCATACGCCTGCGCTTTGGCCACACCATGACTGAGTTGATATTCGCGGATGTAATTTACCACCATCGTTCCGAGCACTCCGGCAACCGACCAGGCAGTGAGCAAGCGTCCATGAATCGCGCCCACCATTTGTGAACCAAACATGTCGGCCAGATAGGCTGGAACGGTAGAAAAACCACCGCCATACATCGACAGAATAATGCAGAACGAGAGCACAAAAAACGCCAGATGACCGTGTTTCCCCATCGTCGGTATCAAGGTATATAACGCCATACCAATCAGAAAAAATGCCATGTAGGTCATTTTGCGGCCGATATGATCGGACAGTGAAGCCCAGAAAAACCGTCCGCCGATATTAAACAGCGACAGCATGCCGGTAAAGCCAGCGGCAATGGTGGCTATCTGGGCTTTTTGCGCCAGACTCAATTCATTAAAACCCAGATCAAGGCCGATGAGCTGACCGGCAAATACTTCCTGCAATAACGGCGAAGCCATACCCAAAATCCCGATACCGGCAGTTACATTTAAACACAGCACCGCCCAGATCAGCCAGAATTGCGGTGTCAGCCAGGCTTTGGAAACATGCACGTGTTCGTTGGTAATCATGGTGTTAGTGGTTTGTGAAGCTGTCCACCCGGCCGGCTTCCAGCCGGCGGCCGGAATACGGTAAGCAAATGCACCGGCTAACATGAAGACAAAATAAATCACGGCCATGGTTAAAAATGTTTCCCAGACACCGACCGAAGTCGCACTGGCATAATGACGCATGAGCCAGTCGGCCAGCGGTGCACCCACCATGGCACCACCACCAAAACCCATGATTGCCATCCCGGTGGCCATCCCACGCCGATCCGGAAACCATTTAATCAGGGTTGACACCGGAGAAATATAACCTATCCCCAAGCCAATACCACCAATCACACCGGCGCCCAGCCACATCAGCCAGATCTGATGCAGATGCACGCCCAGCGCCGAAATCACCAGCCCGCCACACCAGCAAAAAGCTGCCGCGACACCAGCTTTGCGAGGACCGACATGTTCGAGCCAGCGTCCCAATACAAAGGCCGAGCCGCCAAGAAAAATGAAAAATAACTGGAACATCACCACCAGACTGGAAATTTTCCAGTCACAGTCGGTCGCCATGATTTCAGCGAAAAAACTCATTTCCTTGGAACAGGCAATCGGCGCAGTGATCCCGACAGCACGTGAAAGCGGCAGCCAGAAAACGGAAAAACCGTAGGCCATACCGATACAGAGATGAATCGCCAGTGCGGCCGGCGGAACCAGCCAGCGATTAAAACCAAGTTCAGCAATGGTGCGTTCTTTAGACAGTAAATTGGCAAGCGACATAGATCTCCTCAGCAAGGAATTTATAAAGTTGATTTACAGAAATAATAAACTATCATCCCGCAATGTCACATCATTAACAATAGTTTTAGTAAAAAAATGATTACCAAATGCAACAGAAATTTACAGACAGCTTAACGAATAAAAATAAAAAAATGTCAAAGCGGAATGCGTGTACAGTTCGTGGCACAGTTTATGCCGATAGACTGCTGACACTTGCTTGCAGTGATGACTTTCCCCCAACAAAAGAGCCGGATGAACCTGACCGATGAACGTATTTGCCATGAGTTAAGTTCGCAGGGCTGGAGCATCATTGATGATTTTTTTTCGCCGACCACCCTCGCCCAGCTCACTCTGGATTGCCAGCGCGGCGTATCCTTCCGTGACCTGCATCAGGCAGGAGTTGGGCGTGGCAGTCAGCAGGCCATAGAAGTCACTATTCGCGGCGACCAGATCCAGTGGCTGGAAGCTGGCATGACGGCTTCTACCGACAGCTACCTGGAAAGCATGACGCGCTTGCGTCTGATGCTGAATCAAAAGTTATTTTTGGGCTTGGAAAGTAATGAAAACCATGTAGCGAAATACCCTCCGGGCGCATTTTATCAGCGTCACCTGGATCGTTTTCGTGATAACGACAGCCGCACGGTTTCCTCGGTGTTTTATATGAATCCGGACTGGCAACCAGGACACGGCGGCGAATTGCGCCTGCACCTCGATGGTCTGAAGCACGACATCTCGCCCTTATCCAACCGGCTGGTATTGTTTATTTCTGCCGATATCTGGCATGAAGTGTTGCCAACCCACCGGATACGCTGGTCCCTGACGGGTTGGTTTAAGCGACGTCAATAACAATTTATTCTTCCGTTTCCGCCGGCCAGTCGCGGATATAGGCTTTGAGCATTTTGTTTTCGAAACTCTGCGCTTCCAGCACGGCTTTGGCCACATCATAAAAAGAAATCACGCCCAGTAACATTTTGGCATCCATGACTGGCAGATAACGCGCATGTTTTTCCAGCATCACGCGACGCACTTCATTGACTTCGGTGTCCGGTGTGACTGTCAAGGGGTGATCATCCATGTATTTCCGAACCAATCCCCCGCCCAAAGAACCGCCATTGGAATGAATTGCCTTGATCACTTCACGAAAAGAAAGCATGCCAACCACGTCACCATATTCCATCACCACCAGAGATCCGATATCCTTGTCTTCCATGATATTGACTGCATTGATCATGGTTTCATCGGGAGTGACGGTATAGAGTATGTGTCCTTTGACCTGCAAAATTTCTGAAACTTTCATGCTTTCCTCCAAGACAATTTGTTTTACAATTAGCGTCTTAAAAAACCACGGCCTGATTTCAGGCTGGCTGAATCTGGCGTATTTTGATTAAGGTCTCCGTGTATCGGTACGTAATGGCCAGGTATTTTGCTGAAAAAACCACTGCGGGTTTAGTCAATGTATCTTATGCCATGCAAAAAATCCAGCAATTGAGATAGATCACGGTTATTTAAACTAAAACACCAACGCACCACTCCAGAAAGAAATCATGAGCACTTCTCCCGGCTTTGACACCCTGGCATTACATGCCGGTACTACTCCCGACCCGGCTACCGGAGCACGTGCCACGCCGATTTACTTCACCTCGTCCTATGTATTTGATAACGCCGAGCATGCCGCCGCCTTATTCAACATGGAGCGCGCCGGCCATGTGTATTCACGTATTTCCAATCCCACCAATGCCGTGCTCGAAGAACGTATTGCCGCGCTCGAAGGCGGCATTGCCGGGATTGCCGTGGCCAGCGGTCAGGCCGCCATGCATCTGGCCTTATGCACCATTGCCGGCGCCGGGTCCCACATCGTGGCTTCCTGCGCCCTGTATGGCGGCTCGCATAACTTGCTGGCCTATACCCTGAAACGCTTTGGGATTGAAACTACCTTCGTCAATCCGCGCAACATCGATGAATGGTGCGCTGCAATACGCCCCAATACCAAAGCCTTTTTTGGCGAAACTCTGGGCAACCCCGGACTCGATGTACTCAATATTCCAGCCATCGCCGCCTTAGCGCATGAACACCATATTCCGCTGTTACTGGATTCCACCTTTACGACGCCCTATCTAATGAAGCCGTTCGATCACGGCGCTGATTTGGTATTCCATTCAGCCACCAAATTTTTATGTGGCCACGGCACGGCAATTGGCGGACTACTGGTCGATGGCGGTCGTTTCGACTGGCAGCGCGCTTATGAACAGAGTGGTAAATTTGCCGAACTGTGCGCACCCTATGAGGGATTCCACGGCATGGTGTTCAGTGAAGAATCTACGACTGGCGCATTTGCCCTGCGAGCCCGACGCGAAGGCTTGCGCGATTTTGGTGCCTGCATGAGTCCGCACAATGCTTTTGCGATTTTGCAGGGCATTGAAACTCTGTCGCTGCGCATGGAAAAGCATTTGTCCAATACCCGCAAAGTAATTGAATTTCTGCTCGCGCATCCGGCAGTAGCATCGGTCAGCTATCCGGAACTCGAACAACATCCCGATTATGAACTGGCCAAACAGTTGTTGCCCAAAGGTTGTGGCGCCGTGTTTACGTTTTCCCTCAAAGGCAATCGCGCAGCCGGTGCCCGCTGTGTCGAAGCGTTGCAATTGTTTTCCCATCTGGCCAATGTCGGTGACGCCAAATCACTCATCATCCACCCCGCTTCCACCACCCATTTCCGCGTACCAGCCGAACAGCTGGCGGCTTCCGGCATTACCGAAGGCACACTACGGGTTTCCATCGGACTGGAAAATGTCGATGACCTGATCAGTGATTTAAGTCTGGGTTTAAAAGCTGCACAGAAAGGGGCCTGAGATGCTGTATCACGTACAGGGACAAGCTACCTATTGTTACACCGGCGGTAAAACTTTTCAGCCGGAATTGCCGACACTGGTATTTATTCACGGCGCTCAAAATGATCATTCTGTCTGGGCGCTGCAAAGCCGTTCACTGGCACACCACGGCTTTAACGTACTGGCCATTGATCTGCCAGGTCATGGCCGCAGTAGCGGTTCCGCATTAAGCAGCATCGAAGCCATGGCACAATGGCTGCTGGCTTTGTTCGACAGCGCCGGAGTAAGCAGCGCCACTCTGATCGGTCACAGCATGGGTTCACTGATCGCCCTCGAAACTGCCCGCTGTGCACCCCAGCGGATTGATAAATTGGCGCTATTGGGTAATGCCTATCCGATGAAAGTCGCTGACGCACTGCTGACCATGGCGCGCGACGATGAACCAGCAGCGATTGATCTGGTCAACAGCTGGTCACATTGCACCAGCACCCAGCAAACGGCCGTGCCCGGATTTCAACTGCAGGGCAATGCCCGCCGGTTAATGCAACGCATGTCGGCCATCAATCCCGCACAGTTATTTTTTACCGATTTCACTGCCTGTAATCAATACCAACAGGGAGAAGCGGCGGCCAACAGTATTCTGGCGCAGCAAATTCCCACCCTGTTTCTGATCGCACGTCAGGATCGCATGACCACCCCCAAAGCCAGTGTCGGATTACGTCAAATCATCACGCATGCCCAAGTGGTCGAGATCGATCATTGCGGTCATTCCATGATGAGCGAACAACCCGAAGCAGTCTTAACTTCCTTAACTACTTTTGTAAAGTCACCTGTATGAGCATGCCCAATTTATGGTTGTTTACCGCCACCGAAGCCGCCCTGTCGCTGTCACCGGGCCCAGCCGTGATCATGGTCGTGGCCTACGGCATTGCCCGTGGACAGCGTGGCGCACTCAGTGTCACAGCCGGCATTCTGGCGGCCAATGCCCTGTACTTTGCGTTATCGGCCACCAGTATCGGCGGTCTGATTGCCGCGTCGCCGCGACTCTTTGAGTTCATCAAGTGGTGTGGTGCCGGGTATCTGATTTACATCGGTCTGGCGGCCATTTTCGGCAAGGCTTCACCGATTACTCTGTCCAAACTCGACACTCAAAATCAATCCGGCTGGCGCATTTTTCGTGCTGCCGCCCTGCTGCAACTATCCAACCCAAAATCGATATTGATGTTTGTCTCGATTTTGCCGCAATTTATCAACCCGGCAGAATCCATCAGCCGACAAATGTTGATTCTGGCGGCCTGTTCTATCTTCCCTGAATTTTTGATTTTGTCCGGCTATGGCATGCTGGCTTCCAAAGCCAGTCACACCCTGACGCAGGAAAAATATGCGCTCATGACCGAAAGAGTCGCCGGCTGTCTGGTGCTCATGGCCGGCGTGATGGTGGCGGTGATTTAATCCGGACAAACCTGCCAGCCTGTCCGGAGTTGGTTTTACACCAGTTCCAGATAGCGCTTCATTTCCCAGTCAGTGACGCTCTGATTGAATCGACGCACTTCCCATTCGCGGGTTTGCACAAAGTGGGTGACGAACGCATCACCCAATAATTCACGCGCTATTACCGAGGCATCCAGAGCGGCAGTGGCTTCTGCCAGAGTACGTGGCAAACGCTGCACATTTTCTGCTCCCAGATTCATCCCTGAAACCGCAGGTTGGTTCAGTTCGAGCTTGTGTTCTATCCCATACAAGCCGGAAGCCAGTGCTGCAGCAATCGCCAGATATGGATTAGCATCGGCACCAGGAGTACGGGTTTCAAGCCGCATCGCACTGGCCGAACCCGGAATCACGCGCAGCGAAGAATTACGGTTATCTATCGCCCAGGTTGGTTTTACTGGCGCCAGATTTCCATCCACCAGGCGTTTGTAACTATTGATAAACGGAGCGTACAGCGGGAAAAATTGTGGCAGACAATGCAGCTGTCCGGCGATGAAATGACGCATGGTGTCGCTCATGCCGTGCGCATCACTGCTGTCATGAAACGCATTGTGACCATCTTTCCACAAACTCTGATGCATGTGTCCGCCACAACCGGCATAGTCCACGGAAAACTTGGCCATGAAAGTATTGAGCAAACCATGACGACGGCCGATTTCGCGTACCGACTGTTTAAACAACACCGCACGATCAGCCGCCTGCAAGGCATCGCAGTAGCGAATCGCGGCTTCAAAATTACCCGGTCCGGCTTCAGTGTGCAGCGCCTCGAGCGGAATGCCCATGGCGGGTAAATAATTAAACAGGTCGCGCACAAAGTCATGCTGTCCGTCGATGCGGAATGGTGAATAATTGGTTAATCCATGGGTCGCGGTTTGCAGATTGTGGTAATTTTTTTCCCGTACCGACAACTCGGTTTCCTTGAGTACAAACCATTCAAATTCCATGCCCACCTGAGCAGAAAATCCCATCTGTTCTGCTTTACCCAATACTTTTTTGAGCACCTGGCGCGGACAGATCGGCAACGGACTGCCGTCCGGCAGCGTGTGCTCGCCAAGAAACAGCCAGCGGTTATCATCCCAGGGAAGTTGTCGGGCCGTACTGGCATCGAGCTTCAGACCGATATCGGGATAGCCAGTATGAAAACCGGTAAAGCTGACGTTATCGTACAGTTCATCGGCGATATCCCAGCCAAAAATAGCGCTGGCAATAGTGCCACCACCCTCAAGCATACTGGCGACTTTTTCACCTGAGAGGTGCTTGCCACGGGCAACACCATCAATATCGGTGACGGCAAAGCGGACAAAAGGTTCATTGGCTAACAGCGCCGGGTCAAACGTGTTGATTGATTTCGGAGTAGACACAGGACTTCCTTTTAGCGTAATTTTTCTAATAACTGGTAATACCACATGCCCACAGCCAGCAATGGGTTACCCAATAAATTTCCCGCCGGTACGCGGATGTGTTTAAAGCTGGCAAAGGTGTCAAATTTTTGCATCACCCCGGTGATCGCATTGGCCATGATTTCACCCATTATATGGGTCGTGGCCACACCATGACCGGAATAACCCTGGCAGTAATACACATTATCCGAGAGCTTGCCAAGTTGCGGAATCCGGTTGACCACGATACCCATGATGCAGCTCCACTGAAATTCAATGTCCACTCCTTTGAGCAGCGGGAACGTGCGTTCAATCGCCGGACGCAATTCTGCAGCAATGTCACGCGATTCCTTACCGGAGTAATTGGCACCACCGCCAAATAGCAAACGATTATCCGCCGTCAGACGGTAATAATCGAGCACAAAACGGGTATCGTAGACAGCCACATCCTGCGGATTGATTTTTTTCACTACTTCATCCGGCAGTCTGGCCGTGGTAACAATACCACCGGTTGCTGGGAACAGTTTACCACCCAATTTTTTTGTTCCAGCTTATGATAAGCATCTCCTGCCAGCAGCACGGTATTGGCATCGATACGACCATGCTCAGTCACCACCGCCGGTGTCGGCCCGTGGATGATTTGCGTCACTTTGGAATTTTCAAAAATCAGTGCGCCCAGCGAAACCGCCGCACGCGCTTCTCCCAAACATAAATTCAACGGATGTACATGCATATTGCGCCGATTATGCAAGCCACCGTGATACAGCGGTGTAGCCAGCATAGTCTGCACCTGATCGCGATCGAGCAGACTGACTTCGTCCCCCATACCACGGGCAACGGCTTCATCGTAAAATTCGCCCAATTCCTGCATGTGTGAAGTCTGATACGCCGCATGCAAATGGCCATGCTTCAGATCGCAATCGATGCCATATTTAAGCACGCGGTTTTTAATAATTTCATGTCCGCGCCAGCGCAGATGCCAGATAAAATTTTCTGCATCGGTCCCAACCTGCTTTTGCAGTTGTTTGCGCATGGCGCCATCGCCGGAGAGACTGCCGGTAATCTGACCACCATTGCGGCCAGAAGCGCCCCAACCGACCTTTTCGGCTTCGACTACCGCCACTTTAAGACCACGTTCAGTCAGTTCGACTGCTGTGGCAATGCCGGTAAAACCGGCGCCGATAATCACCACGTCAACACGGTGATTACCTTGCAGCGTCGGAAAAGCCGACTCTTCCTTGAGCGTGGAAGTGTAATAGGATGGGGTACGAGGGGGGGTGTTTGCAGTTTTCATGAGTTATTTTAACTGTTGTCCACAAGTGACAACATTTAATAACTATTCAAGTTTACTTGTGCTTTAACGCAACAACTAGATTCACTTGACATACTCCGGTAAAAATTGGCTGTCACAATCCAATTCATTTGCCATGTCTGGAGCATACCATGTACCTCAGCAATCAACGATTACTCATACTCGACGCTGATGGCACCACAATAGATGCTTTTAGCGCCATTACCTCGACATTCTCTCAACATGGCATGGCCTTGGGTGACGAACCCGATTTTCAAAAACGCCACAACCTGTTCAAATACATGGGTGGCATCAAAGAATTCCCGCGCAATATCAAAAAACAACTAAGTCAACGTAAAAAACTCATTGCCACCCTGACTGACGTGTATCGCGATGAAGCCCAATTGTATCCCGGCATCGCGGCGCTGATCAAACAACTCATCGCAGCACCCGATGTAGTGGTAGGCATCGTCACCCGCAACATTACCAATGAACCGGTCGTCACACTGAGCAAACTGTTTTTACGTCACGGTATCGATATCGGGAAACTCGATTTCATGCTGCACATTCCTGTGAGCGAAAACAAAATCGACACATTCAAAATGCTGCGCAAACAATTTGGCATCAATCCGGCACTGAGCTATATTTGCGGTGATGAGCACAAAGATTATGAAGCCGCACAGGCCAGCGGCATGCATCCGCTGATGGTATCTTACGGCTTTGAAGATCATCAACGCTTGACCGAAAAATTCAATATTCCCGAAGAACTGATTGCCCGCAGCCCCGGCGAATTATGCGCACGCGTGCGGCACACACTTAATCTGAAGAATTAATCCATCTCAGACCGGCTGATCAACTTCAGTCGGTTTGGCTTTATCGGTATAGGAATACACCATCAGGCCAACGCCAAACGCCAGCGCAAACCAGTAATCGATCGGTGCGCCCCACAGCCAGTGATGATGCCAGGTGACGTTGATCGGATTAAAGCGTTCGAAACCAAACGCAGGATTGAGAATAAACCAGAGAAAATCTTCCTGCACCCAGAACAGCATCACCATGGCAGCAATACGGGCTTCGATTTTTCTGTTCCAGACACCAGAAAAACAGGCCGGCAAATGAAACATCAAACCAATAAAAGTAAACACCCAGGCATGATATCCGGTCATGGCACGACCGCCCCAAAACAGCGTCAGCAACCAGTGCTGTTCGATGCGCCAGGTAGGTAAATTCGCTGCCCAACCCTGATCACCTTCGATCTGGATTTCTACTTTGGCAAAGAAAAATCCCAGCACCAGTACATACCCGAGCAGCAGCAGGCATTGGCGGCTATTGAATCTATGCAGGAAATTGTTCATCGGCTCTCCAGAACCTGTGTCAGCACCTGTCGGGCAGCGTCCGGTTTGGCAATCGCCAGCATGGCGGCACTCATCGCAGCCAGCCGTTGCGGATCGTCGATCAATTGCGCGAGCTTGTATTCCAGTCCCGCCATATCATGCGCCTTGAGAGCTGCGCCATGTTCGAGCAAAAAATCACCATTGCGTTCTTCCTGCCCAGGTATCGGATCAACCAGCAGCATCGGCAAGCCCATAATCAGACACTCCGAACTAGTCAGTCCACCCGGCTTGGTAATGACCACATCACTTAACGCCATCCATTTTTCTATGCACTGACTAAAGCCCATGGGTATGAGCCGGAAAGAAAATTCCTCCGCCAGCAATTGCAACTCGGCGAGTTGTTGATGATTATTTCCGGCGATGGCAATCACCTTGATACCTTCATGGCGACGCAACAGCCGGGCACTGATTTCAGTCACACTGCCGATATGCACACCACCACTGAGCACCAGCACGGTCAACAATCCGGGCAGTGGACGAACTTTTGGCTGGGGATGAAAAACTGCGGCAACAGCAATGCCGGTGACATGAATCTGGGCGGCAGGGATTCCATACACGCGTAATTTATAAGCTACTTCTTCATTGGCGGCAAAATAACCACTCATATGGGGCTGAACCCACAGACGATGCAAATCAAAATCGGTTACCTGCACCCAGACCGGACAAGTTAATCGCCCCAGCTGAATTTCACGCGACAACAGTTCGGCCGGCAAAAAATGGGTACAGATAATATGATCGGGTTGGAACTGGGTGACTTTTTTGATCAGTCTGGTAGTGCACCAGCGTTCAATCAAACGACGCACCAGCGTATGCACATCATTGTGCTGCGCCTGATCGGTTTTTTTATACAGATAAGCCCAGAACGCCGGGGCATGCAAAATCAGCTGACGATAAAAACCGCTATATAAAGCACGAAATCCACGATTGACATAACTCATCACATCGATATGCATCACTTCGGCCACGTCGAACTGCGCCGCCGTTTCCAGTAACGCCTGAGCCGCACGCACATGACCGGAACCGGCCGATACGCTGATCATTAACACCCGTGGTTTAGTCATCGAAAATTAGTCTAAATTGGCCAGACTGCAGCAATGCCGGCCAGTGTAGTCGCACTAAGTTTCAGGAGTGTGACTAAACCAACTTCCCCGCTGCCATGGTCAAAATCCGGTCGCATTGATCGGCCACGCTGGCATCGTGAGTAACCAGAACCAGAGTAGAGCCGCGCTCACGGTTGAGGGCAAACATTAATTCCATCACCGCTACACCGGTGGCGGAATCCAGGCTGCCGGTAGGTTCGTCGGCCAATAGCAGCGGTGGTTCAGTGACAAAGGCACGTGCCAGAGCCACGCGCTGCTGCTCTCCACCTGAGAGATACTTAGGATAATGTCTGAGGCGACTTGCCAGCCCGACGCGCTCGAGCATCTGCTGGGCACGCTGCCGCGACGTTGCTTGTACTTCACCGCGCAACTCCAGTGGCAGCATGACATTTTCGAGCGCCGTTAAATGACCGAGCAACTGAAACGACTGAAACACAAAACCGAGCTTTTGCTTGCGCAGTGCGGCCCGGCCATCCTCGTCGAGCGCAAAAATATCCACACCATCAATCAATACCTGCCCGGAACTGGGAATATCGAGACCCGCCAACAGACCCAGCAAGGTGGACTTACCTGAACCGGAAGCCCCGACGATTGCCAGAGATTGTCCGGCAGGTACGATAAAACTCACATCTTGCAATATAATCAGCTCGCCACCACTGTCAACGACACGCTTGCCCAGATGATGGACCGCAATGGCGGGGGTATTGTTATTTATTTCATTCTGTTGAGGTAATTGCTTCATGCAAAAAATTAGCCTGACTAAAAAAGGATGGTTACGACTGAGTCTGATGTTTATCAGTCTTTGGTGGTACGGAACCGCCTATTCTGCACCAAAAACCGTGATCGTGTTGGGCGATAGTTTATCGGCCGAATATGGTCTGGCGCGTGGCAGCGGCTGGGTCGCCCTGCTGGAGCAACGCCTGCAGCAGCAAAAAATGCCGGTGACGATGATTAACGCCAGCATCAGCGGCGACACCACCAGTGGCGCACTGACACGCCTGCCTGCCCTGCTGGATAAATACCACCCCACTACCGTCGTCGTTGAACTCGGCGGTAACGATGGTTTGCGCGGTCTGTCTTTGAGTGCATCAGAAACCAATTTTCGCGCCATCATCAGCACCTGCCGCCAGGCCAAAGCCAATGTACTGCTGCTCGGAATGCAAATTCCACCCAACTACGGCCTGCACTACACTCAGCAATTCAGCGCCATGTATGTCAATGTCGCCAAATCAGCCAAAGTCCCGCTGGTACCGTTTTTTCTCGATGGCGTGGCCGATAAGGCAGAATTATTTCAACCCGACCAGATACACCTGATTGCCGCCGCACATCCACGCTTGCTAAACAATGTCTGGCCCTATTTACTGCCGTTGCTTAAATAAAGTGAGCATGAATTCCCTGCTTCTCTGGATTGATTTTTGAACAAAAGCAACTAAACTGAGAAAACTTTCAGGGAGAAAACCATGGATTTACGCGAAGCTTATGAAAAAGACAAAGAATTAAAAGAAAAATTCCTCACTGCCCTCGAGTCGCAACACAAATTCGATGACAGCATGATTGCCAAATCCGACCGCTGCGTTCTGGGTGTCTGGCTATACGGCGAAGCCGAGAGGAAATTCAAATTTCTCAAATCCTACAAACCGGCTCTGGAAGCGCATGATGCCTTCCATACGCAGGCAGCCAAGGTGGCACGGCAAATCAATTTAGGTGAATATGATTCCGCACGCGCCCTGCTGGCCGACGGCACTGCATTCAATAAAACTCTGGCTGCACTCGGTGCCGCCCTGATTATGCTAAAAAAGGATGCCAAAATTTAAGATGGCTACGATTACGTTAATTGCGCCAGGCTGGATTTGCCATCCAGCAACACAAAAAAACAATTCATTTCCGCTTCCGTGAGCATTTTGCGCATCCTGTCCATATCCACACTAAGCAATCCCTGCTGAATCAAGATTGAAGTTTTACTAAGAAAATCCGCCCGCCGCAATACCTGAGCCAGTGGCAGAACGGCCGAAACCTGGGTCGGGCTGGCTTGCGCTTCAATCGCCTTGATCACAACCCCGGGTAGTGCCCAGATAGTGCCGATACGCGAAGACAGCAGCAACGCTTTTGACTCCAACTCAGAACGAAAACTATTTAGTGACGGTAACTGGCTTTGGGCGCTGCTGCGATCAAATACCCTCAATGCCACCATCAGTCCGACATCCTGCATTAAACCAGCCAGAAAAGCCATGAACGGATCAACCTGACGCGCTTTGGCCAACCGGTAACAGGCCAAAGCACGGCGCTGCGACTCATCCCAGATCCGGGTGGCACTCTCTCTGGTCAACGAACCCAATTGTTGGCTGTACACCGGCGTAAAGGAAACCTTGGCCAGCACCATGCGCAAACGGTTATGCCCCAGCATTAAAATCGCCTGACTCAAATCACTGCTGCGTTCCGACAGATTGTAAAACGAACTGTTGACCTCTCCTAGTATCGCCGCCACCAGCACCACGTCCTTACTGATTAACCGGGACAACTCCAGACTGGAAACATTTTCTTCATGCATGCGCTTTAAAAGCTGAATCATCACACTTGGCACGCGCGGAATTAAATTCGATCCGGCCAGCTCAGAACTGGCCAACACGTCGAGGTAATCAAGCATCTGACTGGCAAAAGCATCATCGGGCAATGCGCCCTCAGGAGCGGCACCAGTCACCCAGGCAAAATAGTGCTCATCCACCCAGGCCGGCAAATCCTGATAATTTCCTCTAAAGGCATGATCCGCAACCGACTGTTCTTCAGCCAACGGCACAGCGGATTGCACAACAACCGCCTGGCGCTGACTGCCTCTGGGCATGAATTTCGTCATCACATCAAGATGAAACAGACCATGAAACCACTTCAGCATCCGACGCATAACAGTCTCCGTAATCAAATCTGCCTCCACATGATTCTTTACATTAGCAGAAAAATAAACCCACCCTGCAAAAACCTGCAAAAAATTACCCAGCAGAAATGACCCACATCAACATCACCCTGACCACTGTTTGGTAAACTAAGAACCTGCGTGGCAGAACAAATTTGTTAATCTACGCCATTCCCGCGCGCCTTTGTCGGGAACCCAGTGTCGTTACGTTAAAAATCAGGAAACTTATGACCAGCATCATCCCCGAACTGTTACTCCCTGCCGGCGACCTTGAACGCCTGCGTGCCGCTTTTGATTTTGGTGCTGATGCCGTTTATGCCGGTCAGCCGCGTTACTCGCTACGGGCACGCAACAATGATTTCAAGCTGGAAAATCTCAAAACCGGTATTCAGGAAGCCCATGCACGCGGTAAAAAACTGTTCGTGACCAGCAATATCATGGCGCACAACAATAAAGTCAAAAGCTATCTGGCCGATATGGAACCGGTGATCGCGCTCAAACCGGATGCCATCATCATGGCTGACCCCGGCCTGATCATGATGGTGCGCGAAAAATGGCCAGAGATGCCGGTGCATTTATCGGTTCAGGCCAACACGGTCAATTTTGCTGCGGTCAAATTCTGGCAAAAAATGGGACTCACCCGGGTCATTCTGTCGCGCGAACTGAGTCTGGACGAAATCCGCCAGATCCGCCAGGAATGTCCGGATATGGAAATTGAGGTGTTTGTCCACGGCGCCCTGTGCATCGCCTATTCTGGTCGCTGCCTGCTGTCCGGCTATTTCAATCACCGTGATGCCAATCAGGGTACCTGCACCAACGCCTGCCGCTGGGATTACAAAATGGCCAATGCCGAAGCAGGCGATCAGGCGCAAGTCATCAATTTTGAATTCAACCAGGCCGTGCGCGACGCTGATAAAGCTTTTTCCAGTGCCGCCCAAATCGAACGCCACCCGCGAGCCGAACAAACCTACCTGATTGAAGAAGCCAGTCGTCCAGGCGAACTGATGCCCATCATGGAAGATGAACATGGCACTTACATCATGAATTCCAAGGATTTACGCGCGGTTGAATACATCGAGCAACTCGTGGCCATTGGCGTCAACTCGCTGAAAATTGAAGGCCGCACCAAGAGTGTGTATTACGTCTCGCGCACCGCTCAGGTCTACCGTCAGGCCATCGACGATGCCGTCGCCGGTCGCCCCTTCAACCCCGCCTTGCTGGCCGATCTCGATGGTCTGGCCAACCGTGGTTACACCACCGGCTTTTATCAGCGCCACCGCAGTCAGGAAACCCAGAACTACCTCGAAGGCCATTCCAAATCCAAGCGCAGCATTTATGTTGGCCAGGTTAAAGGCATAGTCGAAGGCTGGGCCAGCATCGAAGTCAAAAACAAATTTACCGTTGGTGACACGCTTGAAATCATCCATCCCGGTGGCAATGAGCTATTTGTCCTTGAAGCCATGCGCGGCGCTGATGGCAATCCGCTCGAAGTCGCTCCCGGCAGCGGCATCGATGTCCAGATTCCGCTCGATGCCAAATACGAACAGGCACTGATTTCACGGATTTTGACGGAAGTGGACTAAGTCAACTGTCGACAAACCAACGCTTTTCCTACATTCCGTGTCAGACATATATAGATATACCTTTATATTCTTTGGCTAAACGGCAACTCTTAGGTATGCTGTTCCGGTTGGATCATCAACTGAATTATTGCTGTTTTTTCCTATGGAGCATGTATGTCAAACTGGTTTAAAGATAATGCCCTCTCAATCGGGCGCACACCACTGGTTCGCCTGAACCGGGTCAGTGATGGTGCCGGTGCCACGATACTGGCTAAAATTGAAGGTCGCAATCCCGCCTATTCAGTCAAATGCCGCATAGGCGCGGCTATGATTGCCGATGCCGAAAAACGCGGCGTACTGGTGCCGGGTAAAGAACTGGTCGAACCCACGAGTGGCAATACCGGGATTGCGCTGGCGTTTGTTGCTGCCGCCCGCGGCATTCCGCTGACCCTGACCATGCCAGAAACCATGAGTATTGAACGACGCAAATTGCTGCTTGCCTATGGCGCCAAACTGGTGCTCACTGAAGGCGCCAAAGGCATGGGTGGGGCGATCGCCAAAGCGGAAGAAATTGCCGCCTCGGATCCGGACAAATATATTTTGCTGCAGCAGTTTAAAAACCCCGCCAATCCAGCCATTCATGAAGCCACCACGGGTCCGGAAATCTGGAACGACACCGATGGCAACATCGATATTTTTGTTTCCGGCGTCGGTACCGGCGGCACCATTACCGGTGTCACCCGCTATCTGAAAAAAACCCGTGGTGCCAACATCCTCAGCGTTGCCGTGGAACCGAGCGCGAGCCCGGTACTGACCCAAACCCGCGCCGGTGAGCCGATTAAACCCGGTCCACACAAAATTCAGGGCATTGGTGCCGGTTTTGTGCCGGGCGTACTCGACCTGAGTCTGATCGACCGCATCGAAACAGTCAGCAATGAAGAAGCCGTTGCCTATGCCCTGCGACTCGCGCGCGAAGAAGGTATCCTGGCAGGGATTTCCTGCGGTGCCGCTACCGCCGTGGCCGTGCGGTTGGCCAAGCTGCCAGAAAACGCCGGTAAAACCATCGTGGTGATCCTGCCTGATTCCGGTGAGCGCTATTTAAGCTCGATCCTGTTTGATGGCGTCTTTGATGCCAGTGGCATAGCAGCTGGCTAATCAAACCGCAGTCGAAAAAAAACCCGTTCATCCTGCCGGAGAACGGGTTTTTTACTGTGATGCAGGCATTACATGAGTTGATGACCAACCCACCAGGCAACAGCCGCCACAAACGCTGACGCCGGAATAGTGAAAACCCAGGCCCAGACAATATTCCCGGCCACACCCCAACGCACGGCAGAAATCCGGTGTGAAGCACCAACGCCAACAATCGCGCCGGTAATGGTGTGAGTAGTTGACACCGGCACACCGAGCGAAGTCGCCAGAAACAGAGTAATCGCACCACCGGTTTCAGCGCAAAAACCACCCACCGGTTTGAGCTTGGTGATTTTCTGACCCATGGTTTTCACAATGCGCCAACCGCCAAACAAAGTACCAAAACCAATGGCGGCGTAACAGGATAACGCCACCCACAGCGGCGGATTTTTATCCAGCACACTGGAGTAACCAGTAGCAATCAACAGCATCCAGATAATACCCATGGTTTTTTGCGCATCGTTGCCGCCGTGACCCAGACTATACATGGCCGCCGAACCCAGTTGCAGCCGTCGGAACCATTTATCCACCCGTTTCGGTGTCGACCTGACAAACATCCACGACACCAGCAACATCATCAGCGAACCAAAGATAAAGCCAAGCAAGGGCGAGAGCACAATAAACAGCACCGTCATCCACAAGCCTTTACCCACCAGCGAACCAACACCGGCCTTGGCCACCGCAGCACCCACCAACCCACCGATGAGGGCATGGGAAGAAGAAGATGGAATACCGAAATACCAGGTGAGAAAATTCCACGACACCGCCCCCACGAGGGCGCCAAAAATCACGTACTGATCAATAATCACCGGATCGATCATCCCCTTACCGACCATCGCTGCCACCTTGGTCGGGAAGAAAAAGAACGCCACCACATTGAAAAATGCCGCCATGGCCACAGCCGTTTGCGGTTTCAATACTCCGGTCGATACCACGGTCGCAATCGCATTCGCAGCATCATGAAACCCGTTCATGAAATCGAACACCAGAGCGATGCCGATCAGCAGCACCAGCACATATATACTGAGTTGAAGTGTATGCATAATGGGTTACGCGTTTTCCAACACGATACCTTCAATAATATTAGCCACATCTTCACAACGGTCCGTGACCGTTTCGAGGATTTCATAAATAGCTTTTAACTTGATCAGATTACGCACATCAGGTTCATCACGGAACAGTTTCGACATCGCTGCGCGCATGACGTGATCGGCATCCGATTCCAGCCGGTCTATTTCTTCACAGATTTTCATGATTTCGGTGGCATTATCCATGCTGTGCAGCAGACGCACGGCGGAAGTAACTTTTTCAGCACAGGCCAGGCAGAGTTCAGCCAGGCGTTTAGCCTCCGGAGTAACTGTATGAATATCGTAGAGTGAAATAGTCTGTCCGGCATCTTCGAGCAAATCCAGAATGTCATCCATACGGGTGATCAGTTGATGGATATCGTCACGGTCAAGCGGAGTGATAAAGGTTTTATGCAGCAATTCGATGCAGGCGTGAGTCACCTTGTCAGCGCGTTTTTCAATTACTTCTATCGCATGTACCCGTGACTCAAGGTCATCGAAATTAGTCATCAAGGCCACCATTTCTTTGGCACCCAGAACACATAATTCGCCATGCTGAATAAATAAATCAAAAAATTTGCCTTCATTCGGCATCAATCGTCCAAACATAGTCTTCTCACTCAGAGTTAAATTTTGGGTTATACAAACTAAACAAACTTTATTACCTTACTCAGAATCACCATACAGTGACAGCGATCCGGTGTAATTTTCAAACTTGGTATATTCACCCATAAAGGTCAGCCGCACACTGCCGATAGGGCCATTACGCTGCTTACCAATAATGATTTCCGCGGTACCCTTATCAGGCGAATCAGGGTTATAAACCTGATCGCGATAAATAAACAGAATCACGTCAGCATCCTGCTCAATCGCTCCGGATTCACGCAAATCGGACATCACCGGACGTTTATTGGGACGTTGTTCGAGCGAACGATTCAACTGTGACAAGGCAATCACAGGACAGTTAAGTTCTTTGGCCAGCCCCTTGAGGTTACGCGAAATTTCAGAAATTTCCGTCGCACGGTTTTCACCAGAACTATTGGCCGACATCAATTGCAGGTAATCGATGACGATCAGGCCGAGTTTGCCGCATTGACGCGACAGACGACGCGCACGGGCACGCAACTCGATCGAATTAAGTGCCGGAGTTTCATCGATATACAGCTGCGCATCATTCATTTTTTGAATCGCATGCGTTAACCGCGGCCAGTCTTCATCATTAAGCTTACCGGTACGCAAACGATGCTGATCCAGACGTCCAACTGAGCCCAGCATACGCATGGCCAATTGGGTTCCGCCCATTTCCATGGAAAACACCGCCACCGGCAATCCACTTTCAATGGCCACGTTTTCACCGATATTGATCGAAAACGCCGTTTTACCCATCGAAGGACGACCGGCAACAATAATCAGATCGCCAGGTTGCAGACCCGAAGTCATTTTATCCAGATCGGCAAAACCGGTAGGCACACCGGTAATGTCATTTTGATTGTCGCGGCTGTAGAGTTCATCGATCCGCTCCACCACCTGCTTGAGCAGTGGTTGAATATCCTGAAAGCCCTGAGTGCCGCGAGCACCCTCCTCGGCAATCGAAAAAATTTTCGATTCAGCTTCGTCGAGCATCTGCTTGACTTCTTTACCCTGCGGGTTGAAGGCATTGCCGGAAATTTCATCGGCTACAGTAATGAGTTTGCGCAATACACCACGGTCGCGCACGATTTCGGCATAACGACGAATATTGGCCGCGGAAGGGGTGTTTTGCGCCAGAGCATTCAGGTAAGCCAGGCCACCGACTTCATCGGCTCGGCCCAGACCACTCAAGGCTTCAAACACGGTAATCACGTCCGCCGGACGCGTGGCATTGATTAACTTGATAATAGTCTGAAAAATCAGCCGATGATCGTAACGGTAAAAATCGTCAGCGGTAATAAAATCGGCAATCCGATCCCAGGCCGCGTTATCGAGCAGCAAACCACCCAGGACGGATTGCTCGGCTTCGATAGAGTGCGGTGGAACTCGAAGTGAATCGAGTTGCGGATCGGAAGGTTTATTCATGGGCGCGATTATACCTTGTTCAGACTGTGAAATATCCGCAAAATAGTGCCATATTGCACATTTTTAACAAAAATTAATTTCTGACAGGCATAAAAAAACCGGGCGAACCCGGTTAATTTATTGCGCACTGCAAAACCGCGTAATTACGCGTGATCGCCCAGAACGGCAACAATCACATCAACAACGACGTCAGTATGCAAAGCAACTGAAACGGGGTGATCACCCACGATTTTCAGAGGGCCTAAAGGCATACGAACGCTGGCTTTTTCAACCGCAAAACCTTGTTTGACCAACGCATCAGCGATATCAGCATTAGTAACAGAGCCAAACAAACGACCATCAACGCCTGATTTCTGTACAATTTGTACAGTCAAACCAGTCAATTTTGCACCGGCAGCAGTTGCTACAGCCAGTTTGGCAGCAGCAGCGTTTTCCAGCTCAGCACGTTTGGCTTCAAATTCAGCCAGCGCTGTAGTAGTAGCACGACGAGCTTTACGTTGTGGAATCAAGAAGTTACGTGCATAACCATCTTTAACACGAACTACATCACCGAGGTTGCCGAGATTAACGACTTTTTCTAACAGAATAATTTGCATCTTTTTCTCCGATATTTAGTAATTGAGCAGGTCGTCAATTACGCGTGGTGCAGATCGGTGTATGGCAACAAAGCCAAATAACGAGCGCGTTTGATGGCTGTATCTACTTGACGTTGATACAGTGCCTTGGTACCGGTCAAACGTGCTGGCATGATTTTGCCGTTTTCTTGAACGAAATCTTTTAAAGTATCAACATCTTTGTAATCAACTTGTTCAACGTGTGCAGCTGTAAAGCGGCAGAATTTTTTACGTTTGAACAAAGGATTTTGCTGTTGACGCTTTTGTTTTAATTTGCTTTTATCAAATTTTTTACCGAATGCCATGATGGCTCCTAATCTATCTAGTTTGTCGCCGGGCTTTCAACAATCTCTATGATGTGAAATACCAGACTCTTGCTATTGCGGTTCTTGCGCGCCATGAACCCACTGAATTGATAAAACGAACCAAGTTCAAGTTGATTAAAACGTCCGGAAATTTCACCGACTGCCAATGCTGAAATTTCAAACTCAACCAAACGAAGTACTTTTGCTTCCAGCTGCTGCGAACTGTGCGCCAGTGTGGCGGACACTATCGGTATGCCTCCCGGGGTATAACGCAACATCTCCCGTTCAACAACCTGTGCAACTAACTGAAATTGATTCATCAAACCTTCAGATTCAAACGACCAGCACAACCGCTCCTGATCCGTGCTACGACTTAAGCTGCAGGTGCTTCAGCGCGCTGTGACTTGGCTGCATCTTCTTTCTGAACCGACTTCATCATTGGCGAAGGCGCTGTTTCAGCTTTCTTCACTTTGACTGTCAGATGACGCAAAACAGCATCATTGAATTTGAAGCTGGTTTCGAGTTCAGTCAGAGTTTCGCTGTCGCATTCAATGTTCATGCAAACATAGTGTGCTTTAGCTAATTTCTGAATCATGTAAGCCAACTGGCGACGGCCCCAGTCTTCAACACGATGAACCTGGCCATTGCGCGCGATGACGCTGGCTTTGTAACGCTCGATCATTGCAGGCACTTGCTCGCTTTGATCAGGATGTACGATAAATACGATTTCGTAATGACGCATGTAATCTCCTTGTGGACAATAAAAGCCCGCCTCAGCGTCAAGTTGAGTGCGGGAAGAGGTAAGCCGAGCATCATAACGCGTTTAACTTAATAGTTCAAGCATTTCAACACGCATTGCAACATATTAAGCCCTGCGGCATGGCATTTCGACTTATTTTGGGGTCAGCAGACTACAAACCCAGCGCCGCAATCCCTGCCTTGGCGATTTGTGCATCCTGCTCCGACTTGACACCAGACACACCCACGGCTCCGACACAGTAACCATTAACCAGAATCGGCACACCACCTTCGAGCATACCTTCGAGCAGGGGCGCACTTAAAAAAGACATGCGACCATTATTAATCATGTCTTCATAAATTTTTGATTCACGCACACCCAATGACGCCGTGCGCGCCTTGGCCGGTGCGATATGTGCAGAAATCGGTGCCACGCCGTCCAAACGCTGCAACCATAGCAAATGACCACCGTCATCAACGATAGAAATCACCACTTTCCAGTTATTGGCCAATGCTTCCCCTTCTGCCGCCGCAGCGATTTTTTTCACATCTTCCAGCATCAATACAGGCTTGGTTTGCATAATCACTCCAATAATTTGAATAAAAACAGCATTGTACGTCAGAGCCAGTCAAATTGTGCTAATGCAATTTGAGCAATAATTTATCCATACCAAGATTTTACAAAAGTTTTTTGACAGATTCGCTCCAGTCACTTACATTGCGAAGGTTCTCTGAAAAAGTAATTTATTAAATGACAATAAAAAATACTCTCCTGTCGCTTCTGCTGTGCCTCACTGCGTCTGCATGGGGTACGGAAGCCGAGCCGGTCGAGCAAACGACGGTGCTGACCAAAATTCAGGAAATCACTGACCGCGCCGCCAACCTCGTAGACAAGGCGGTCGATTTCATCGGAACACGCTATAAACGCGGCGGCAACAATGTCGAACAGGGATTGGATTGCAGCGGTTTAGTCCGACTGGTATTCAAGGATGCCCTCAATGTCGATCTGCCGCGCACTTCGCTGGAAATCAGCCGCACCGGTGAAAAAATCGATGCCAGCGAATTACAACCCGGTGATCTGGTGTTCTATAACACCCTCAAACGCGGTTTTTCCCATGTCGGCATTTATTTGGGCGACAACAAATTCATCCATTCCCCTTCCAAAGGCGGTCAGGTCAGGATAGAAAGCATGGAACTGGCTTACTGGAAAAAACGCTTTAGTGGCGCGCGCCGGATTAACGACGACAGCCTGCAGAACTAATTTTAACGTTCCTGCATTTCTTTGATTTTACGTTTAATTTCCGCCATCGCCAGAGTAGCCGCATGCTCACCGGCCATCATGGCGCGATTGCGTCCGGCGAAATCATTACCCTTCATATCAAACAACTCCGGCCGGATCACCACATCAGCGCCTTTCAATTCATGCACATTAATGGTTTGCCCCATAATGGAAAAGGTTTGCATCAAAATATTGAGTGAACTCGACGAAGCTTGCATATCGGGCGGTGCGGAAATATTGACGGCAATCACAAAATCCGCGCCCATTTCGCGCGCATAAGCCACAGGTACGGGTGCCACCAGACCACCGTCCACATACAAATGATCACCAATTCTCACCGGCTGAAACACTCCGGGAACAGCAGAAGAAGCCCGTACTGCTGCACCGGTATTGCCGCGTCGAAATAAAATCGCCTGACCGGAATTCAGATCGGTAGCCACCGCGCCAAAGGTTTTTTTCAACTTTTCGATCGGCACCTGATGCACGGCATTATTCACATAATTCTGCAGTCCCTGCCCTTTAAGCACTCCGGTACTGTTGGCAAACAAAGGTACAGTCCAATCCGAAATGGTTGCCTCGTCCATGTCCATGGCGATTTTTTGCAACGCAAAACCACTGTTACCGGCTGCATATAAGGCCCCCACCAGACTGCCGGCACTGGTACCGGCAACCACTTCCACATCAATCCCCTGCGACTCCAGCACTTTAATCACGCCAACATGGGCAAAACCGCGTGCTGCACCGCCACCAAGCGCCAAACCGACCCGAATATGCCGGGGAACTTTGATCACCGGCACTATTTCCGGCGTGCTATCCACTACGACCCCTTGCTGCGACACAACCACAGGTGCCACGACCGGAACAAGCGGCGCGGGAGATTGACAGGCAGTCAACAACAGAGAAAAAACACAGCTACAGAGCAACAAGCGACGCATGGACATAGGGGACTTTAAAAAAAACAATCAATCGTTACAGAAAAAAGAGTGCCACATTCTGGCTTATCAGGCCGCAGTATAGCAAGCTGTTGAAGTACGCATAAAGAGAAATTCACGCCTTCATCTGCCCTGACACCGAAACCTTGCTGCAATTAGTCGCTTCGCGAGTGAATGTTGCCTTGTATAATGGTGACTTCATACGTTTTCCTTTACCAAACAGAAAGTCTACTGACATGAGCACCTTGCCTCCCTGCCCGAAATGCGATTCCGTGTTTACCTACGAAGATGGCGGTATGCTGATCTGTCCTGAATGCGCTTATGAATGGAGCGCCGAAGTCAAGTCGGACACGGAAGAGAAAAAAGTGTATCGCGACTCCGCCGGCAACGAATTGCAGGATGGTGACACCGTCACCGTGATTAAAGACTTGAAACTCAAAGGCTCTGGCGGCACCATCAAAATGGGTACCAAAGTTAAAAACATCCGCTTAGTTGACAGTGACCATGACATCGACTGCAAGATCGATGGCTTTGGCGCCATGAGCCTCAAGACCGAGTTTGTTAAAAAAGTCTGAACCAACTCACACCACCACGCATGAAATATCCCGCGCTGCTCACGTTCGCTGAACTGGTCTCTGAACTAAACCAGTTTGATCAGATCATCGACGTACGCAGCCCGGCTGAATTTGCCCTTGATCACCTTCCCGGCGCCATCAACTGCCCGGTGCTAAGCGATGAAGAGCGTGTCCGCGTGGGCACAATGTACAAGCAGATCAATGCCTTCGAAGCCAAAAAAGTCGGCGCAGCGCTGGTGGCCAGAAACATCGCCCGGCACATTGAAGAACAGTTTCTTGGCCATGGACGCGACTGGAAACCCTTGATTTACTGCTGGCGTGGCGGCAATCGCAGCGGCTCGATGGCGCTGATCCTGGCCAAAATCGGCTGGCCGGCAGTGCAACTCGATGGCGGCTACAAAGCCTACCGCCAACACCTCATCAACGAACTCGATCCGCTGATCGGACAGTTTAATTACCGCGTGGTGTGCGGCACCACCGGCAGCGGCAAAAGCCGCCTGCTGCAAACCCTGCATGCGCAAGGCGCGCAAGTACTCGACCTGGAACAACTGGCCTGCCACCGTGGCTCTGTGCTCGGTGAAGTGCAAAATACCCCCCAACCCTCACAAAAAGCCTTTGAAAGCGCCATCTGGCAAACTCTGCGCCAGTTTGATCCGGTCAGGATCGTGTATGTGGAGTCAGAAAGTAAAAAAGTCGGCAATTTGCGTGTGCCACTTTCCCTGATTGAACGCATGCGTGGCGGCAGCTGTATCAATCTGCACCTGTCGGCTGAATTGCGCGTGGCTTTACTGATGCAGGATTATGAGCATTTTTTAACCCAGCCACAAAACTTACTGCAACGTCTGAACTACCTGACGCCGCTGCACGGCAAAGAAAAAATCCGCTACTGGGAAGATTTGATTGCCCGCCAAATGCTGGTGGATTTGGTACATGATCTGATCGACACCCATTATGATCCGACCTATCTGCGTTCGATCACGCGAAATTTCCCTCAACTCGCCATCAGCCCCACATATCAGCTCAATGGGATTACTGATCAGGATTTTTTGCAGCTGGCACAGCAACTGCTGGCGGTGAAATAACAGGTTCATCATGCAAAAAAATCCGGTTGGCTTCTTCATCGAGCGACTCAAACTGACGATGATTGAGCGCCCACCAAAAAATGGCGCCAATCACAAACACCAGTAAAATACTAACCGGAATTAACAGATAGAGAATTTCCATAGACTTACTTTTTCACCAGAAATAAGCGCAACGAATTACACACCACAATCACCGAACTTAACGACATACCAATGGCTGCATGCCAGGGCTCAATCAACCCGGTCATGGCCGCCGGAATTGCAAGCGCATTATAAACGATAGCCCAGCCGAGATTTTCTTTAATCAAGCGCAGAGAAAACTGACACATCTTGACCGCATACGCAAAGTCAGCCAAGCGATTCGACAGCAGCAAAACATCACAGCGCGCCTGAGTAATCGGCGCTCCCTGCCCCATGGCAATCGACACATCGGCAATCGACAGACCGGGACCATCATTCATGCCGTCGCCTATCATGGCAACGCGCTCACCTTTTTTTTGCAGCGCTAACACCATCTGGTATTTTTCTTCCGGACTCATGCCGCCATGCGCCTCATTGAGCTGCAACTCTCCTGCAATCCGCTGCACCACCCGGGAATTATCACCCGACAGAATATGCAAGGTTTTCCCCAGCGCCTGCAATTGCTGCACCATCGCACGGGCATCGGCACGCAGACAGTCATTGAGGGCGAACAGCGCGATCAAACCATGCGCATCACCAAAGGCACACAGGCTCGACACCTGAAACACTTCCGGCAACGATGCCAGCTGATCGGATGGCGTAACCTGCAAAGCCGTCACCCAGGCCACACTACCCAGGCGGTACACGACACCCTGAAATTCTGCCTGCAAGCCCAGACCGGCAAGTTCAGTGAGCTGATCACACACCAGCACACTCGACGGCAGGGTAGTAACCAGCGCTTTGGACACCGGATGCAGTGAACCCGCCGCCATGGCAGCACACACATCGAGTGACTGATCACGCCACAGCTCGGTTGCACTGACCGTCAATCGCCCTTCGGTTAATGTGCCGGTTTTATCAAACACAATATGGCGAGATCGTGCCAATGCTTCAATCGCCGACCCTCTGGCAATGAGCACGCCGCGCTTGGCCAGCAATCCGATCACAGCCGACATCACTCCCGGGGTTGCCAGCGACAGCGCACAGGGGCAGGTCACCACCAGCACGGTGATCGCCACCCAGATTGCACGTCCTGAATCGATTTGCCACCAGACGATGCCCGTCATGACTGAGAGCAGCATGATAATGGTTAAAAAATGACTCGCATGCCGGTCAGCCAGCGCCACCAGTGGCGGCTTTTCATTCGAAGCACTTTCCATCATGCGCAGCAAACGGGCAAACTGGGTACTGTCAGCCACCTGCTGGGCACACATAATCAAGGTACCGCTCAGATTCATGGCGCCGCCCACAAGTTGGTCACCGTGCTGCTTTAACAGCGGCCGGGATTCACCACTCATCCACGACTCATCACATTCACTGCTGCCTTCAAGCACATAGCCGTCGGCAGG
This sequence comes from uncultured Oxalobacteraceae bacterium, assembly GCA_903862415.1. GTDB lineage: Bacteria > Pseudomonadota > Gammaproteobacteria > Burkholderiales > Burkholderiaceae_D > Solimicrobium. The sequence goes on from CAIOYD010000009.1 coordinate 62,469, forward strand.
AATCGATGCGCCCGGCGGCACCAGCACAACATCACCTGCCTTCAATTGTTGCGCCTCAATCTGTACGCTCGTGCGACTGGCAGGAAAATCGGGCAACAATTGTGCAAACGTCGGCGTCAACTGAGTCAGGCTGCGCAGTGCCGCGGTACTTTTTTCATGCACCCGTGCTTCGATCAGGCGTCCGCCGAGCAGTAAAAACACAAACATGATCATCGAATCAAAATAAACCGGCCCACCGGCAAAGGTCGCCCAGGTACTCATGATAAACGTAGCCAGAATGCCGCTGCTGACTGGCACATCCATGCCGATATGGCGGTTTTTTATATCCCGCCATGCCGATTTAAAAAACGGCAGCGAAGAAAACAGCAGCACCGGAATCGCCAGCGCAAAGCAGGCCAGCTTGAGTAAATGATCAATATCAGGAGTAAGATCACCACCGACTTCCGGGTGCGGCACCAGATAAGACGGGAAGGCATACATCATGACTTGCATCATGGCAAATGCGGCGACAAACAAACGCCAGATTTCCGTCTTTTGACGGCGTTCATTGAGTTGATATTCACCTTCAGGCAAGGCGCCATAGCCCAGATCCTGCACCGCATCGATAATTTTATGCAGGCTGATTTGCTCTGCATCCCAGCGCACATCCACCCGGTGAGCGGCATAACTCATCCGCACTTCTTCAATACCGGGCAATTGCCTGAGACGAAATTCAATCAATTGTGCGCAGGCAGCACAGCGCATGCCATTCAAATTGATTTTATCGGCGGAAAATTCTGGCAGCGAAGGACTCGCAACAGGGTTGTTATTCATCAGGACTCAGACAGTATCGTGCTTGGTTGCGGCAGAAAGTTCAGCCGCTTTATTAGTTAAATACGTTTGCGTCAATCCATTGGCTTCGACCATCATCAACACGGTAGCGCAGCCATGACAACAAAGTGGACGCGACTCTCCATCAAAGGACGAGTACACCACCAGACGCCTGGCCACGCGCTCCGCACAGTGGTAACAAGCCACGGTATCCTGACTCGGCAGAGAGTTAAAAAAATCGAAGAAGCCCACGGGATTGGTATGTTTTTAGCATGATCAAAACGTGAGTTTAACCCAAGTCGGAGAAACTGCCTTGATCTACCATAAAATAATTGGCTTACAGAAATGAAAAACGGCGGCATTGCACCACCGTTTTTTGCCCTTATATCAGAGACAACGGGAGGAATCTGAGATTCCTCTATCCTGTATCAATCACTACAGGCGCAACAACCTTAAAGCTGATGAACTCTGGCTGACAAACTACGTCACCTCCAGTACAGATTTATGATGCACAATAATGGAGTCGTTTTGAATAAAGCCCTCCTTCTGGTTGTCCTTCTGAATACCTAATATACGCCCGTTCCGAAAGCCAATTCAAGACAATAAAAACTATCCGAAAGGCAAAGTATTTCGGAAAAATCTATCTGCACTCAAAACAACAACTCAGGCGCGCGCAGGTCGGAGATAGTCATCCGGATACCAGTACACATTGGCGTTTTTCTCGGTAACTTTAATTACCCGCAGACGTCCGCCCTTGCATGGACCGCCACTGCAATGACCGGTATCGGGTTCATAGATAGCCCCATGGGTGGAGCACATCAGATACAGTCCGCTGCTCTCAAAAAACTCGCCCGGACTCCAGTCCAGCTCGATCGGTACATGCGCGCAGCGATTTAAATAGCCATACGCCTGACCACCATAGCGCACCACAAAACCGCTGGTATCGTGATCACCGGCAGTCAGCGGAAAGCGTATACCTTTGCCGCCTTCAATGAGCTCTTCTGAGGTACAAATCCACAGTTCAGTCATAGGCTAACCATGTTCATTGAGCCAGGCATGCAGTTGTGGCACGGTTGAAGCCATAAAGCGTGGCTGCAGGGTTTGCAATAACGCTTCCGGATGAGCGCCATAATTTACCGCCACCGCATCCGCACCGGCGTTACTGGCCATCTGCAAATCGTGGGTGGTATCGCCTATCATCAGGGTACGTTTTACCTCTTGTCCGAGCTCACGGGTCAACTCCAGCAGCATGGCCGGATGTGGTTTGGAGAACGTTTCATCAGCACAACGGGTAGCATCAAACAGGGATAATAATTTGCTGGCATTGAGTGCACGATTTAAGCCAACCCGGCTTTTACCGGTAGCTACCGCCAAAAAATAACCCTGCTGCGACAGATCAGCGAGCATTTCGGTCACACCATCAAACAAGACCAGCTCATCATCCTGAGACAAATAATGGTAGCGATAACGTTCCACCATGCGCGGATAATATTTAGGATCAATATCGGGCATGACAGCCTGCATGGCACTGTCCAGGCTTAAGCCGATCACAAACGCGGCTTTATGCGCATCTGGTACCGGCAGGCCCAGATCGCGGGCGGCTGACTGTATGCATTTGACGATGGTCGCGGTACTGTCCATGAGGGTACCATCCCAGTCAAACACAATAAAATCGTACTGTTTTCTTGCCATGTTGTTACTATCTCCCACGTAATAAGCATTCTGATGTGTATATCACACCTGATATTATTTTTCTAACAGACTCATCAAAAACTGTTCGCAATCAACTGGCAATGCCGCGTTGACCGTCATCGGACTGCCACTGTCCGGATGAGTAAAGGTAATTTGATGAGCATGCAAAAACATGCGTTTAAGTGCAATCCGGCTGCCTTGTGGTTTGAGCAATTGCCGGTTGAGGGCAAAATCACCGTATTTATCATCCCCCGCCATGGCAAAACCGCTGGCCGATAAATGTACCCTGATCTGGTGGGTACGACCAGTTTTGAGCTCAGCTTCGAGCAGAGTAAATTCACCATAACGACGCAGCAGGGTAAATACCGTGTGACTGGCCATACCATCGGCCTGCACCCTGACCCGGCGCTCTCCATCGGCGGCGGTATATTTATGTAGAGGCAACTTAATGTGCTGACGCTGATTCTTCCACTCGCCCTGTATCAGAGTCAGATAACGCTTGTCCGTTAAACCGTCACGCATCTGCTCATGCAGATTGGTCAGGGCGGAGCGTTTTTTGGCCAATAACAGGATGCCGGAGGTTTCCCGATCCAGTCGATGCACGAGTTCAAGAAATTTAGCATCCGGTCTGGCGGCACGCAATTGCTCAATAACGCCATACGAGATGCCGGAACCGCCATGCACGGCTACGCCGCTGGGTTTGTCTATAATAAGCAAATGTGCATCTTCAAACAGAATGGCAAATTCAGCGCCAGGAGCATGATTCGGCTTGGCTTCGGCCATACGCACCGGCGGCACTCGTACCACATCACCCTGCTTCAGCCGGTAAAGTTGATCAATTCTGCCTTTATTTACCCTAACCTGTCCTGAACGCAAGATTTGGTAGACATGACTTTTCGGCACGCCTTTGCATATTTTTAATAAAAAATTATCAATACGCTGCCCCACATCTTCTTCCGAAATTGTCAGCATTTGCACTTGTGCAACTGTCGCCGAAGCCGAATGTTCTAAATTAGAAACATTCTTTTCAGGCGATTTACTATTAAATTTCGCTAAGTCCTTCATTTTGAATATATAATTGTTTCGCAATTTAAATTAAATTGCTGGTGTGAGAATAAAAGAACACATTCTACACAGAGGTGAGTCAGTCAGCCTCGCCTATTTGCAAATTTGACTGAAAAGATGTGTGCGTACTTTCTCAGTGCATAGATAGTTATATCAGTTGCCGAGGGAAGGTTGTTGTAGTCCTGATATTAAGAATTTTTACCGTTCAGCAGTTACTCACGTTGGGTATGCTGACTGGTTGATGAGTTGTTGCATTATCGATTTTTACAAGCTGTGCTGTGCAGCACAGTTACCGGGTTTATTACTCTGGTGACTTTGTGGTGTTGATGTGTTGAGGCCTATCCGGCAGAGACTATCCCGAAAACACTTAAGTGACACGCTCAGTCAAGTTGCGCATCGCCTGGCGATGAGGTTGCGTTAAATAGCTTGCCCTGCATGGTTATTTTTCTCCCCGTCAGTCCAGAGACATGTGCACTCGATAAGGTTTCCATTCACGCCTGTGCAGGGCCGGCTCATCGCCTGGTCGTGCAAATTCCCACCATCCGGATTACACCTCCACTACGCACATTCCCCATGTAGCGCTGGCGTCTGTACACTGTACGCGCCTTATAGGTGACCCCTGGTCACGGAGTAAAAAATGAAACGAATGTTATTTAATGCTACGCAACAAGAAGAACTGCGTGTAGCCATTGTTGATGGGCAAAAACTCATCGATATCGATATCGAAACAGCTGGTCGTGAATTACGCAAATCCAATATTTACAAAGGCGTCATCACCCGGATTGAACCTTCTCTGGAAGCCTGCTTTGTCAACTACGGTGAAGATCGTCATGGATTTTTACCGTTTAAAGAAGTAGCTCGCACCTACTTCAAAGAAGGCGCCGATCCACGCACTGCTTCGATTAAAGAAGCGCTGCGCGAAGGTCAGGAAATCATGATTCAGGTGGAAAAAGAAGAGCGCGGCAATAAAGGCGCCGCCCTGACTTCATTTGTTTCACTTGCTGGTCGCTATCTGGTGCTCATGCCTAACAATCCACGCGGTGGCGGAGTTTCGCGCCGGGTCGAAGGTGAAGATCGCCAGGAATTGCGCGACACCATGGATAAACTGGATTTACCTACCGGCATGTCCGTCATTGCCCGCACTGCTGGCATCGGCCGCAACGTCGATGAACTGCAATGGGATCTGAACTACCTCATGCAACTCTGGCGTGCGATTGAAGGCGCCAACAAATCGGCTTCCGGCGCATTCCTGATTTATCAGGAATCTTCACTGGTCATCCGTGCCATCCGTGATTATTTCCAACCCGATATCGGTGAAATTTTAATTGATACCGACGACATCTACGAGCAAGCTCAGCAGTTTATGAGCCACGTGATGCCGGACATGGTTCACCGGGTAAAGCGTTACAGCGACGATGTGCCGCTGTTCTCACGCTTCCAGATTGAACATCAGATTGAAACTGCGTATTCACGCACCGTACCGTTGCCATCCGGCGGCGCGATTGTAATTGATCATACCGAAGCACTGGTCTCGGTCGACGTCAACTCGGCGCGCGCTACCCGCGGCTCTGACATTGAAGCCACGGCCTTCAATACCAATTGCGAAGCGGCCGAAGAAGTTGCCCGTCAATTGCGTCTGCGCGATCTGGGTGGTTTGATCGTGATCGATTTTATCGACATGGAAAACGCCAAAAATCAACGCGAAGTGGAAACACGTCTGAAAGAATCCCTGCGCTACGACCGCGCCCGGGTACAGATGGGTAAAATTTCCCGTTTTGGCCTGATGGAATTATCGCGTCAGCGCATGCGCCCTTCCCTGTCTGAAGGCAGCCATGTTACCTGCCCGCGCTGCAATGGCACTGGTCATATTCGTGATACCGAATCTTCTGCTCTGCAGGTATTGCGTATCATCCAGGAAGAAGCCATGAAAGAAAATTCCGCAGCAATTCATGTGCAGGTTCCGGTCGATGTGGCCGCCTTCCTGCTCAATGAAAAACGCGGCGAAATTCTCAAAATTGAAACCCGTCACCGTGTAACTGCTATCCTGATTCCTAACAAACATCTGGAAACACCGCACTATAAACTCGATCGTCTGAAATCCGATGATCCGCGTCTGGAAGAAACCCACGCCAGCTACGCCATGGCAGAAAAAGTCGATACCGATATTGGCTATAACAAGCGCAATAAGGAAGACATGAAGCCGCGTCAGGAAGCTGTCGTCAAGAGCATTACGCCTGAGACCGCACCGATCGTTGAACGCAAGGAAGTTCCTGTCGTCAAAGTAGCGGCTCCAGTGCCCAGCGCTCCGGTCGGCTTCTTTGGCCGCCTGATCAACTGGCTCGCTGGCACCCCGGCCAAAACCGAAGCTCCGGTTCAGGCGCTGGTCAAACCGATTACCAAGTCCGAGTCAGATCGTTCAGATCGCAACAACCGCAACCGCAATCGTAATGGTCGTACTCGCCGCGATGCGGAAGAACGTCCGGCTAATGCTCCTGCTGCCAGCAATAAACCAGCCAAACCGGCCGAAGCAGCCGATGCGACGCAGCGGCCAGCCAAAGCACCTCGCCCACCACGTCCGGAACGTGAAAGCCAGGAAGCGCGGCGCGAACGCCAACAGCGTGAACGTGAAGAACGTGCTGCAAAAAAAGCCGCCGCACTGAGTCTGGCACCGGAAACACCGGTCGTTGCCGATCTGGTCAGTCTGGCTGAATCGGAAGAAAAGCAGGAACAACTGGCCAATGGCGAAACTGCCGAAGAAGGCGGTGATGAACCACGTCGTCGTCGTCGTCGCGGTGGTCGCAATCGCAATCGTCGTGATCGTGAAAATGGTGAAAGCGGCAGCAACGAACAAGCGCCACGCGAAAATTCAGAAGATTTTGTTCCGGTTGCCGATATTGCCCATGCTGAACAACATCAGGCAAATGTCACCGCTCAGGATACGGTTACCGCAGTTGTTACTGAAGTCGCCGCTCCGGTCGCTGCAACGCCAGTCGTTGCTGAGGCTGCTGTGCCCGTCGCTGAGGTTATCGCTCCGATAGCACACGTTGAGGTGATCAGCGCAGCAGTTGCACCAGTGGCTGAGTTTGCTGCTGTTGTAGCCGAGGTTGTTGCGCCCGTCGTTGAAGTTGCTGCGCCCGTCGTTGAAGTTGCTGCACCCGTCGTTGAAGTTGCTGCACCCGTCGTTGAAGTTGCTGCACCGGTGATAACTGCTGCCGCGATCATACCTGCACAGGTCGAACTAAAATTTGAAGCTCCGGCAGTGCAGCCAGTGACCACGAAAGTAGAAGATTTGCAGGACATGCTGCAATCTGCCGGCCTGGTGTTGGCAGCGACAGATCCGGGAAAATTGCGTCAGGCTCAGGCTGCAGCCACCCCGGTAGCGGAAGTTCGTCAACCACGACTGCGCAAACCGCCAGTGGAAGTCATCAATGAACCATTGCAACTGATCCAGACTAAAAACGATACAGCAAGCTAATATTGTTTTAATGGCAGGTAAAAAAACAGACTCTCAGGGGTCTGTTTTTTTTCGTGCGTGTCGTTACTCAAGCCTTCAAAAGCGCTGTTGACGCATATCAATCATTCCCTCAATAAACTCTTTCCTTCCTCCATGGTTTCACCTAGTTTACCTCGTACAGACACACCTTCAACGTAAAAAATTGCAAAATACAAATTAAATTAACATAATAATCTCTACGAAACAGCAAATAAGTTCGCTGCTATTTCACTGTCCTACACAGACCAGTATTAAAGATGTCTTCAGCAAAGTTGATCAAAACTATGCAATCTGAGCAGAAAACGATTTTTTTGCCTACCCCACGTCAGCAAAAAACACCGTTAAGCAATATGATCAGAATGTTGCTTTTACTGGCAGCCATACAACTGACTGCCTGGATTCTGCCAAGCTGGCCGGAATTCACCGGCATCCCTTATTACCTGCCACTGCATAACCTGCTGGAGATGATTTCGATTGTCATCTCGATGATGGTGTGTGCGATAGGCTGGAATTCGCGCAGTCAGAATCTTTCCGGCAACGTCATCTTGCTGGCCTGCGTGTTTTTTTGCGTCGGGCTGCTGGATTTTCTGCACTCCGTCTCCTATGTTGGCATGCCGGATTACTTTAGCCACAACGATGCACAAAAACATCTGTATTTCTGGCTTGCAGGCCGATTATTAGCCGCACTGGTGTTGCTTGGGATTGTGGTGCGTCCATGGAAGCCATTAAAATGGTTTTCAGCACGTTACCTGACACTCGGCATTATGCTGGGATTGATTCTGCTGCTTAACTGGGTCGTGATCACACACCAAAGCTGGCTGCCGGATATGTTTATTCCCGGACAGGGATTGACCGCACTTAAAAAATCCATTGAATACATCATTATTATTATTAATGTTTTCACCGCTCTGCTGCTTTGGAAAAAACTCCGTACGCACCAAACACAAACCAATATTTTTTTGTTTGGTGCCATAAGCACTCTGGCAATGAGTGAATTTTACTTTACGCTCTACAGCACCATGACCGGCAGCTACAACGTACTCGGACACATTTACAAGGTGATCGCCTACCTGATGATTTACCGTGCCATCGTGATTGAAATTATCGACGAACCTTATCAGCAACTGAGTAAATTCAAAGACATCATCGATTCCTCCGAAGATGCCATCATGAGTCTTTCTCTGGGCAATATCATCCAGAGCTGGAACAAAGGTGCCGAACGTATGTTTGGTTACAGCGCAGCAGAGGCGATCGGCGCTCCCATACAGATGCTCATACCGGCGGATGACGTTGCCCAACAATTACATTTTTTTGACCAGATCCACCACGGCAGCCTCATCCGTCAATATGAAGCCACCCGGCATAAAAAAGATGGCCAACTCATTCACATTGCCACCTCGATCAGCCCGATTCTTGATGAACAGTACAAAATCATCGGCATCGCCAAGATAGACCGGGATATCAGTCAGCGCAAAAAAAATGACTGGCGTTTAGTGCAAATGAATCTGGCACTCAATTGCGTACGTGAAGCCGCATTTTTAATGAATCAGGATGGCAATTTTTTGTATGTAAATGATGAAGCCTGCCGGATTCTGGAATACAGTCGCGAAGAACTGCTCAACGGTATGGGCGCGTCGCAGATTGATCCTGAGTGGTCACGGGAAAGATTATCCGACTACTGGAACGAACTCAAACACCATGGATCGCGCATGATTGAATCTATCCACGTCACCAGCAGTGGCCGCGCCTTTCCGGTTGAAATCAGCACCAATTATTTTGAATTTGAAGGTCAGGGTTACAACATGGCACTGGTGCGCGACATCAGCGTACGCAAACAGGCTGAAAATGACATACGGATTGCCGCCACTGCCTTTGAATCCCAGGAAGGCATGACGATTAACGATCAGGATGGCCTGATCATCAAGGTCAACAAAGCCTTTAGCAGAATCACCGGATACAGTACCGAAGAAGTGACAGGAAAAAATCCCCGCTTATTAAAATCCGGCCGTCACGATCGCCAGTTTTATGCAGCCATGTGGCACAGCATTCTGACTACTGGCGCGTGGGAAGGCGAAATCTGGAACCGGCGTAAAAATGGTGAAATTTATCCCGAACATCTGACGATCACGGCGGTAAAAAATGAGCACGGCGTTGTCACCAACTATGTTGCCACACTCACTGACATTACCCACACCAAGGCCGCCGAAGATGAAATCAGGCACCTGGCCTTTTACGATCCACTCACCCAATTGCCTAACCGGCGACTGTTGCATGACCGGCTCAAGCAGGCATTATCGGCCACATCACGTAATGGTCTGACCGGTGCGGTATTATTTATTGATCTGGATAATTTTAAAACACTCAATGATTCTCTGGGTCACGACATCGGCGATATTTTACTTGAGCAAGTTGCCCTGCGACTCAAATCCTGCATACGCGAAGAAGATACCGTGGCGCGTCTGGGTGGGGATGAATTTGTGGTAATGATCGAAGGGATGAGTAAAAACACCATGGATGCCGCCGAACAAACCAAAACCGTCGGCAACAAAATTCTCAACGAACTGAACCAGATTTACCAGTTAGGAAAATATCCCTATCACAATACCCCCAGTATTGGTGTCACCCTGTTCAGCGACAATAAACAATCGATTGACGATGTCCTCAAACAGGCCGACCTTGCCATGTACCAGTCCAAAAAAATGGGCCGCAATACGCTCAGCTTTTTTGATCCGCATATGCAGGAAGTCATTAACGCACGCTCTAAAATTGATCGGGATTTGCATATCGCGCTTGAACAACAGCAGTTTGAACTGTACTACCAGGTTCAAATGCAGCAACGGGGACAATTTGGCATGTTTCACCCTATCGGCGCTGAAGCCCTGATCCGCTGGAATCATCCGGAACGCGGCCTCGTTCCGCCGATCGATTTCATTCCTCTGGCAGAAGAAAGCGGATTAATAATCCCTATCGGCGAATGGGTGCTGGAGAGCGCCTGTGCGCAAATCAAACTCTGGGAGCGCGATGCCAAAACCCGTCACTGGGTGCTCGCCGTCAACATCAGCGCCAGACAGTTTCGCCAACCTCAGTTTGTTGAACAGGTCCACGCGATTATCGACAAACACGCCATCAACCCGACATTGCTTAAGCTGGAACTGACCGAGAGTTTATTACTGGAAGACGTGGAAAACACCATCAGCACCATGCAACAGCTAAAGCAGTTAGGAGTGAAGTTTTCTCTCGATGATTTTGGCACCGGCTATTCTTCGCTGCAGTACCTCAAACAATTGCCGCTGGATCAGCTCAAAATCGACCAGTCGTTTGTTCGTGACCTGGTGACTGATAATACTGACCGGGCTATCGTCAGCACCATCATTACCATGGCCTGCAATTTAAATCTGAATCATATAGCCGAAGGCGTTGAAACCAAGGCTCAGCAACAGCTGCTGCTGAGCATGGGCTGCCATCACCATCAGGGCTACCTGTATGGAAAACCGATACGAATAGCGCAGTTTGAAGCTACTTATATAGCATTAAGATAATGGAATTTGTTTGGCAGGCTCAGCATCATCTTCATCACCATCTAGCAACTGGGCAGGTATTTTTTTTGTCGGCTTGACGCCCAGATTCCTCACCTGCTCCGCCTGACGGATCAGGTTGCCGCGGCCGGTAGATAATTTGGCTTTGGCATCATCAAATGATTTTTGTGTCTGCCCCAGCTTTTTACCGACATCGTCCAGATCTTCTACAAAACCAACGAATTTATCGTACAACTTGGCGCACTGCTGGGCAATTTCTTGCGCGTTGCGGTTTTGCTGTTCCTGACGCCAGATATAAGCAATGGTACGCAAATTGGCCAGCAAGGTACTCGGACTGACCAGCAAGACATTTTTTGCCAGCGCATCGTTAAACAGCGTTTGATCGTGACTGAAAGCCAGCATAAAGGCTGGCTCAACAGCAATGAACAGCATGACAAAATCCGGTGCTTTCAATCCTGTGAGTGTCTGGTAATTTTTATCGGACAGTCCTTTGATATGGGCGCGCACCGAAATTAAATGCTGCCTCAGGTTGTCAGCCCGCTCTTCCTCGGTGGTGGCGCTCACATAACGCTCATAAGCCACCAGCGACATTTTGGCGTCGACGATCATGTGGCGATTTTCCGGCAAATGAATAATCACATCCGGGCGATGCTGGCCGCCGTCCTCACGGGTAAAACTGTTTTGTACCTGATACTCTTCCCCGCGTCGCAGACCAGATGATTCCAGCACCGTTTCGAGCACCATCTCACCCCAGATTCCCTGGGTTTTATTATTACCTTTGAGCGCCTGGGTCAAATTAATCGCGTCCTCGCTGATTTTGCCATTCAGGGCGGCGAGACGTTCAATTTCATTTTTCAGGGTTAAGCGCTCTTTGGAATCTTTATCATAAGTGTCAGCCACCTGGGTTTGAAACTGAGTGATTTTTTCCTGTAGTGGCACAAGAATGCCTCCCAGATTAATCAGGTTTTGTTCGGTGAATTTTTTTGATTTTTCTTCCAGAATCTGATTAGCCAGCAATTGAAACTGATTGCCAAATTCGCTGCGCGTGGCTTCCAGCAAGGCCAGTTTTTCTGCACTCTGGGTGCGCTCCGCTTCCAATCGCGTCATCAACTCGGCAATTTTGGCTTGCTGCGTGGCAGATTGTTGCTGTTGCTGGGTCACTCTGGCCTGCAATTCCAGCAACTGATTTTGGGTCTGCTCAGTCAAATGGGTTTGTGCCGCCAATCGTTCTTTGAGTATTGCCAGCTCGGTTTCGCCCTCGCCACGCTCTACGCTATGCCGTTGACGCTGTTTTAAATTGAACACCAATGCGATCAAACCGATCAGTGCGACCAGCAGTAATCCAGCCATCAGCCATACATTCGCATCCATGAAATTCTATCCTGTGTAGTGGTTTATTTTGCTGTGCATGATACCTCACCAGCTCCTCTACTGGTAAGATACCGGATCGCCACAGAGTGAACCAACAAACCGCATGTCACGTCGAATCATTCCCATTCTTGATCAGCGCACCAACGCTGCTGTTACGCCCTTCACGGCCATCAGCAGTACCGGCCTGCTGCTTGACAGCTTGCAGCGCCCGCTGCGCGACTTGCGTATTTCCGTGACCGACCGCTGCAATTTTCGTTGCATTTATTGCATGCCAAGAAGCGTGTTTGATCAACACTATCCTTATCTGCCACACAGCTCACTGCTGACGTTTGAAGAAATCACCCGCACGGCCAGATTGCTGGTGGCCCATGGAGTCAACAAAATCCGCCTGACTGGCGGCGAACCCTTGTTGCGCAAGAATCTGGAACGGCTGGTGGCGATGTTACGCGCCCTGCCGACACCCGACGGTTTGCCACTCGATATCACCCTCACCACCAATGGTGCCTTGCTGGCGCAAAAAGCCCGTTTGCTGAAACAGGCGGGACTCAACCGGGTCACCGTTTCTCTGGATGCGCTCGATGACGAGATTTTCAAACGAATGAATGATGCTGACTTTTCCGTGGCCGAAGTACTGCACGGACTGGAGGTGGCGCATCAGGAAGGCCTGGGGCCTGTCAAAATCAATATGGTGGTTAAAAAAGGCGTCAATGATCAGCAGATTCTGCCCATGGCACGTCACTTCAAGGGTACGCCCTTCACTCTGCGCCTGATTGAATATATGGATGTCGGCGCCTCCAATGGCTGGAAAATGGATGAAGTTGTTCCGTCTGCGGAGGTTATTAATCAACTCAATGCCAGTTCGGCCGATATGCAGCTCATTCCGCAGGCCGCCAACTATCCGGGTGAAACCGCACAACGTTGGAACTATCGCGACGGCAGCGGTGAAATCGGCCTGATTTCCAGTGTTACTCAGGCGTTTTGTCAGGATTGCACCCGCCTGCGCCTGTCCACCGAAGGAAAACTGTATACCTGTCTGTTTGCCAGTCAGGGCTACGATGTGCGGACACTGTTACGGGAACAAAGTGATGACAGCCAACTGTCATCTGCCATGGCACAGTTGTGGCAGCAGCGAGGCGACCGTTATTCGGAAATACGCCATCAACAAACCGGACTGGCGCCCAAAATCGAAATGTCGTATATCGGTGGCTAATCCATGCTGACTCATCCAAGCAACTGCGACCTGATCACCGGACTGGTGTTATCCGGCGGTCGTGCCACGCGCATGAATAATCTGGACAAGGGCTTACAGCGGCTTCATGGCCAGCGCCTGATTGACCTGGTACTGACACGCCTGCGGCCACAAATCGGCACCATCCTGATCAATGCCAATCGCCATATTGAGGAGTATGCACAAACCGGCCACAAGGTCGTCGCTGATGTACGCAGCGACTACCCTGGACCGCTAGCCGGGCTGGAAGCAGGATTACTGCACTGTCATACACCTTACTTACTGGTGGTTCCCTGCGATGCCCCGTTCCTGCCTGCTGATTTAGCCAGCCGCCTGTTGCATGCTCTAGAGCAGCAGCAGGCAGAAATTGCCATTGCCTGCAGCGGATCAGCGATCAGCCCTCAGCTGCAACCCGTGTTTTGTCTGCTCAAGAGCAATCATCTGCCCCTGTTACAGGCCTATTTAAATCTGGGTGGTCGCAAAATGGCTGGCTGGTTTGGCGACCTTCCCATGACGCAGGTATTTTTCCCGGATGAACGGGCATTTACCAATCTCAATACGATGCAGGACCTGCAGACCTTCCAGGATCAATGACATAATTGTGCCACCTTCACCAACCAACCCTTACACTCGCATGACATTATCCGCTCAATTCACGCCTTGTTCCTTTTCACAGGCCCGGCAACAACTTCAGACCGCCCTGCAATGCATCACCGCAACTGAAATAGTTACTGTTGGCACGGCACTCGAACGCTTCTGCGCCGAAAATATCCATGCGCCAGTCAATGTACCGGCCTTTGATAATGCCGCTATGGATGGATATGCGTTTCGCGCTCAGGATTTAAACAACCATGACGAGCTCACTCTGGTGGGTACCGCACTGGCCGGACATGCTTTTGAGGCACCTCTTAAGCCAGGACAGGCGCTACGGATTACCACCGGCGCACCCATGCCTGCAGGATGTGACAGTGTGCTGCCGCTGGAACAGGCGGTACTTGAAAATTCCACCACCCTGAATATGCGTCAGATTCCGATTCATGCAGGCCAACATCGCCGCTGCTGCGGTGAAGATTTAACCATCGGCACCACTGCAATCGAAAAAGGACGTCGCCTGGGTCCAGCTGAACTGGGTTTGCTGGCAGCGCTGGGCATGAGTGAAATTCTGGTCCAAAAACGTCTGCGGGTAGCGATTTTTTCCACCGGAGACGAATTAAACGTCGCCGGGCACGAACTGGGTAGCGGACAAATTTACGACAGCAATCGCATCACATTGCATGCCATGCTGACCCGACTCGGTGCCGAAATTACCGACCTTGGCGTGCTGTCCGATGATCCTGAAACGCTGACCGAAACACTGAGGCTATCAGCGCCACAGGTCGATGTCATCCTGACGTCTGGTGGCGTCTCCGCTGGTGCTGCCGATTTTACCCGGCAGGCGTTTCAGCGTCTGGGTGACATGCATTTTTTAGCAATCCAGATGCGACCGGGCAAGCCGCTGGCGTTTGGCCGCATCCCCCATCTGACTGGTAACACGTATGTGTTTGGTTTGCCAGGCAATCCGGTGGCCATGATGATGAGCTTTATTTTTTTGGTGCGCCCAGCCCTGCAATTGCTCGCTGGAGCACAATTCACTCCCGTGCCACTGATTCAGGCGAAAGCCACAGAAGCCATCTACAAAAAAACCGGGCGCACTGAATTCCAGCGTGGCAATTATGACTTCCAGCAATGCCAAGTCACCCCGACCGACAAACAAGGCTCCGCCATGCTGACTTCCATGGTGCAGGCAAACTGCATACTGGTTTTACCAGATGAGCAAACAAATATAGTTCCAGGTGACACTATTTCTGTGGTTCTTATGCAAGGTTTTGTTTAAATTTTCCAACGATAAATTCATACTTGACCTACATCAACTTAATAACCAACAGTAAGAAGTATCATGAGCCATGTTCAACTGTTGGAGTAAATAGCATGAAAAAACTCACCTTAGTCATCGCTTTAGCAGCGATTGGTTTCACCTCAGCGAGTGTGATGGCACAGGAAAGCCCATGGTTGGTCCGGGCACGTGCAGTAGATGTTCTGACTTCAAATAAATCAGATCCAGTCGGTGGTGTTGGCGCAGCTGATTTAATCACGGTACAGAAAAAAGTCATCCCAGAAGTCGATTTTTCGTACTTCATTACCAAAAACTGGGCGACCGAACTGGTTCTGACTTATCCGCAAAAACACGATGTCTATCTGGCTGGCACACAAATTGGTTCCGTTAAGCAATTACCACCTACGCTGACAGTGCAATATCACTTTATGCCGCAAGAAAAATTCAGTCCGTATCTGGGTGCCGGTATTAACTACACACGCTTTTCCAAAGTAGATCTGGCTGGCGGCACCATCACCCTTGATAACAGCAGCTTTGGCTATGCCGTGCAAGGTGGCTTTGATTACAAACTCGATAAAAACTGGGCACTTAATTTTGATCTGAAATATGTCGACATGCAAAGTGATGTTCACACCACTGCGGCAAAAATCAGCCACATTGAAATCAGCCCATGGTTACTCGGCGTCGGTATTGGTTACCGCTTCTGAGCATGAGCTCTGCAACAACAAAAAACGCACCCTCGGGTGCGTTTTTTGTTGTTGATCGATGCTTCATTGAGCTAAATTCTGCCTTACCTGTTCAAAGAAGCAAATCGCCGCACAGGCGGCCACATTCAAAGATTCAATTGCTCCCTGATGTGGAATAGTCAGCTGTTCGGTGGCACAGTCCATGAGTTCATCAGCCAGACCCTGTCCTTCATGGCCCAACAGCCAGACTACGGCCTGCCTGAGATTACAGTCATACACAGTCTGGGTTGCATAAGAGCTCGTTGCCAACACCGGGATCGTGGTATGTTGAATTAATTCCAGCAAATCAACTCCCTCATGAATCTCCAGTAAAAAATGCGCGCCCATACCGGCACGCATCACTTTGGGTGACCAGGCCGAAACGGTACCGGGGCTGCAGAATATCTGTTTGATTCCTGCGGCCGCAGCACTGCGCAGAATCGAACCCAAATTACCGGGGTCCTGCAAATTATCGAGTACCACCGCAGTTTGAGTTACCTGTGGCGGCACAACCAATTGCGGCACCTGGGCCACAAAAAATATCCCCACCCCATGCTCTACCTGACTTAATACCTGATACAACCCATCGGCTAAAATCAGCCTATGCTCAGCCTGCGAGAGAAGACTGGCAACTTCCGCGTGATGTTGCGAGCTTTCACTGACCACACACCACTGCGGCTGTCCACAATGCTGCAGATAGCTCTGGCACAAATGCACACCATCGAGCAAGGTGGTGCCTGCTTTACGCCGAGCCTGCGCACTGGTGGCCAATTGCTTTAGTTCCTTGAACAACGCGTTGTCGCGTGAAGTGATCAGTTTCATGGAGTCACCAGCAAGGCCCGCACAGGCCCATAAGTCAGACGATGGACCGGTGAAACCCCGTGTTCACGCAGTCGGCTCAAATGCAGCGCCGTCGGATACCCTTTATGCTGATCAAAGGCATATTGCGGGTACTGAGCGTGCAATTCCATCAGAGCAGCGTCACGCGCGGTTTTAGCCAGAATCGAAGCCGCAGAAATAGCCGTCACTTTATCATCCCCTTTGATAATTGCCTGCGAAGCCATGGTCAGTACAGGACTGCGGTTGCCATCGATGAGCGCCATTGTAGGCGTGATCGACAGGCCCTGGACCGCACGCTGCATGGCCAGCATGGTAGCCTGCAGAATATTGAGGCGATCAATTTCTTCTACCGTGGCCAAAGCAATACACCAGGCCAGTGCATGCTGTTTAATTTCGATCGCCAGCAGATCACGCCTGGCTTCAGTGAGTTTTTTCGAATCTCTCAAGCCCACTATCGGATGCGCAGGATCAAGAATCACCGCGGCCGCATACACGGCACCAGCTAAGGGGCCGCGCCCGGCCTCATCCACCCCGCACATCACATGCGTGCCAATATCAAGTTCGTTCTCACCATCGAAGAGCGTCAGATTATTCATTGCAAAATGCCTTTACCTTGTCACTATCCAAAAAATAATGGCATAGCTGTTGTTGAACTGCATCAGGTGATTTTTGCGCACACAATACCGGCACGAGCTCATCGTACTGCTGCAGCAGAACCGGATCGTGATCCACATCGAGTATCGTCAATTGATAAGGCATATCCTGCAGCAGCAGCGTCAGCGCTGCCTGCATATCATCACAAAGGTGACAGTAACCACGAGAATAGAGAGTGAACTGGATCATAAAAACAAAAGGCTGCCTGCGCAGCCTGTTGGTGAGTGAATAAAAATCAGTTTGAACCTGGTCGCAATGGAACAAATTGCGATGCATCGCCACGGCGCACCAGCAAGACTGCTACTTTTTTGACATCCAGCTTGGCAACTAAGGCCTTGAACTGTTTGGCATCTTTTACGTCGCTGTTATTGAGCTGAGTGATCAGATCGCCCTGAAGCAATCCAGCCCTGGCCGCGCTACCATCAACGCCCGTGATGATAACACCCGAGCTGACTTTTAATTCGCGTTTTTGATCTTCGCTTAAATCCGTTACCGTCAATCCCAGCAGATTAGTTTCGACCTTTTCTTCTTCCTGGCCTACTTTGGCGGTTTTATCCTGAGCCATTTCACCGGTCACCAACGTCACTGTCCGGGTCTTGCCTTTACTAAACAGCGTCAGTGTCGATTTAGTACCCGGTTTGGTATTGGCCACCATACGGGACAATTCGGTCCATTTAGTCACTGGCTGGCCATTAAATTCAAGCACGATATCGCCGGCCACAATACCGGCTTTATCTGCCGGCAGGCCGGGTTCAACCAGACTGATAAATGCACCTTGACCTTTAGCCAGGCCAAACGATTCAGCCACCTCTTTGGGAACCTCAGACAGACGCACACCGATGCGGCTGCGGCTGACTTTACCGACAGCTTTGAGCTGATCAACCACGCGCATGGCTTCATCAATCGGAACGGCAAAAGAAATGCCCATAAAACCACCCGAGCGGCTATAAATCTGCGAATTAATTCCAACCACTTCACCACGCATATTGAGCAAAGGTCCGCCAGAATTACCCGGATTGACCGCTACATCCGTTTGAATCAGCGGCAAAAAATCGCCGGTATCGCGTGCTTTGGCAGAAATAATGCCGGCAGAAACTGAGTTATCCAAATCAAACGGGGAACCAATGGCGATCACCCATTCACCTACGCGAATTTTGTCCGAGTCACCGATGGCCAGAAAGGGCAATTTACTGCCTTCAATTTTAACCACCGCCACATCAGTACGCTTATCCAGACCAATGACCTTGGCTTTAAATTCGCGCTTATCGGTCAGCTTGACATAGACTTCATCGGCACCATCAACCACATGCGCATTGGTCAATACATAACCTTCAGGTGAAATGATAAATCCCGATCCCACTCCGCGAGGAACTTCTTCATCGGGAGCTGCCCCCTGTTCTGGCGCAGGCTTGCGCTTGTGCGGCGCAGCACCTGGTGGCTGCTGTGGCATGGGAACGCCAAAAAACCGTTTGAATAACTCTTGCATTTGTTCATCCGGCGCATTTACCGACTGATTGACGCTGACTTTTTCTGTCGTACGTATATTAACTACGGCAGAACTGGTTTTTTCTACCAGATCAGCAAAATCGAAGGTCGGCACCGCCGCGGCTGAGGACATCCCGGCAAGCGGCAGAAAAACGCCAACCGAAATAATCAGGGACAACATAACAGCAGATAGTTTCTTCATAATGAGCTGGGAATTCAGAGTCAGAAAAGCACAATTTTAATCATATTTCAGAATAAAAGTGTAAAAGAAATCGAATCCCTTATTTCGTTTTGTATTGAATTGAATCAAGAACGGATTTTATTGTTTCCGCTGGCACCTCACCAACCAGCGTAATCATGAATTCACCTTGCATACGACTGACTATGGTAGTCGCTCCATGCCGGACCAAACCTCCGACATGATGCCCCGTGTGTTTGGGCTCAACAAATACCGAAATCGTCGCCAGACTGTCAGAAAAAACCAGTTGCACGACTTCATGGGGTGGCAGTTGGGGATCATTTTTTTCACCCGGATGTGAGCTCAGCAACAGCCGCAGTTCGTGAATTTTTTTAAATCCGGATGGTAAATAACTCACCAGCCAGCCCGAATCGATGGACGTCGCAGCGGCTCCCCGGTCCACCTTCCAGCCTGTGGTATCCGAATAATCCGTTAGCATCGCTTTGGCTTCGAGGTTGCCAAAAGTGAGTGAGGTAAACATAATTTGTTCGAGAATATTTTTACTGGCATCGATGGTTTGTGCCTGCAACAACAAATTCGTATCCAGCGCTGCACACAGGCGGTAGCCGTAACGCAGCTGATCACGCGGATCAACATCAATCATCCGGCAATCGCGCCCGGCAACTCGTGCAGGCTCAGCCAACTTGAACTGGTAATAATCCCCCAGACTGGCTCCGGCAAAAGCGAGTAAGGCCGGAAAGGTATCCTGAGTCTGACGCTTTTCTAACCGCACTGTTTTACTGTCCGGAAAATAGCTGGTGACTACTTCATTATGCCGGACATATTCATGCGAAGGCCCGTCGAGACTAACCACTTTTTCAAGCTCATCAGCATGTTCGTAGCGGTGCAAAATCCTCGATCCGATCAGCTGCTGTCCCTGCTGCAAAACAAACGTACCACTAAAATTATTTTGCTGAGAGGCAAGTTGCATTTTCTGGATAAAACTCTGGGTTTCTGACATGCCGTCTGCCCATGAAAATGGAACCACGAACAACAAAAATAACCATGTCAGCGCTTTCATTTTGCTTGCACCTCAGTCATTTCCAGAATCGGTTCATACACGACCGCACTGTATATCGTATTGGCATAACGGTGATGTGCTGTCAGATACCGGTCGATTTCCGGGTCGCGCAGCATTTGCTCGCTCAAATTCATGCTGACAGCAGGCTCTGCGTTCAAGTTCATGACGGCATGCTTCAGCTGACCAGATGAACCTGCAGAAAGCTGGTCGGAATAATCAGGCACAGCAGTTTCAACACCCCTCTGCCCCGCCAGCAGGGGAATGGCGACAAGCGCAAAAGCCAGCATGGCTGCCAACGCACCCAGCCAGTTTAGGTTGCAGGCACATCGTTTCGGTAAATAGACCGGTTCGGAGGCGAGCTGGGCCTTAAGTTTGTCATTAAATTCAGGGCTGAGAGAGATTGCGCCCTCGTCGGAATTGAGTATTTCACCGATTTGGTGATACGTTTCCCAATCCTGTTGATTTTCCGGCTCAGCCATGGCCTTTAACAAGCCATCGAGCTCAGCACCGGAAAGTTCGCCATCGACCAACGCTGAAATTTGTTCGTTTCGAATTATATTCATTTTCCCCTGCTCCCATTCAATTCTTACCAGCGCCTGTCCAACTTCGTTCCCAATAAAGGCCGAATTTTAATGGCGATCATTTCCCTGGCCCGAAAAATTCGACTCCGCACCGTACCTATCGGACATTCCATAATATCGGCAATTTCGTCATACGTCATTCCCTCGATTTCACGTAATGATATAGCCAGCTTCAATTCGTCCGGCAGTGCATTCATCGCGTCACTCACTCTGGAGGCCAGCTGTTTGGATGCCAGAATCGACTCAGGAGTGCTCGACTCCCTTAAGCGGTTGGCATCGCGCGCGAATTCCAAATCTTCCATAGCAGTATCGGTCGAGGTTGTCATACGTCGGCGCTGCGAAATCAGATGATTTTTTGCCGAATTGACACCAATTCGATACAGCCAGGTGTAAAAAGCAGAGTCGCCACGAAAATTGGGTAACGCCCGATAAGCCTTGATAAATGTATCTTGTACAACATCTTCTGCTTCTGAATGATTTTTTACGTAGTACAAAATTAAACGCATTAATTTTCGTTGGTATTTTAATACTAATAATTCAAATGCACGTTTATCACCGTTTAGTACACTTTCAACCAAAAGTTGATCCACATCCCGCTCTGTCGTCACTACACATCCCCTTGTTTCCATTTAGCATGCAGAAGACAAAAATCAGACCACAGAAACTAATTTTAGTTCCGTAAATCAATATTTAAAACTTCTGTCATATTATTTAAATTTAGCCGAATTTTAGTTAAGCAAAACCGCAGTTGGCAAAATAATAAATAATACAATTGCAAAACAATTCATACACTCAAGCATCCCAAACCGGCTGTATGCACTGAGCAGTTAAACTCTGCTGCCAGGAAATAAATGTTTTAAAAATCTGTAAAAATCCACCTGCAAGCCACAGATAACCGACGAAATTCTTCTTCTGAAAGCATATCAGAGATTACCACCAAGTTTATCAATATGTCATCTTTTGGATTGTAAAGACGTAAAAACAAAACACACGGCCACAACAAAGTTCCCTGCATCAACTGCCACGGTGGAGATCGTCTGAATTTATTTTCCTCAAACAACAGGGTACGTGTTGAGCCTGTGCGTAATCGCAACTTTCCCTGCCCATCAATAGCGAGCTGCCAGAATTGTTCA
>CAIOYD010000010.1 GCA_903862415.1 uncultured Oxalobacteraceae bacterium
GCGGGATCTGCAGCAACCGAAAATTGAGGATTATCCGAAACGCGTCCTGCGGAGTAAAGCATCCCTAACCTGTAATTACTTTCCACGCAAAAGTTTTCCAACTCTTTTGCAGTTTGCTGGCATAATTTTTGATAGCAGGAAATCGCAGCAGAATATTCCTCCTTATTTTCGTGCGCAAATGCCTCAAACAAAATTTTCTCAGCATCAACAGAACTGATGACATTCTTATTGAACCTAAAACGCGCCTGATAAAATCCTATACTGCAACCATGCATGGCTTACTCCATAATGACTAACTTTCACCAGTACTATTATCTCCAATCCATGCATGTATAAATATTCGTAATTTCCTCAGCTCGGAAACATCAAAATCAGAGTTTATTGAACAAGCAACACACCCTCCGGGAAAAAAGTTGTCAATCTCGTTCGTCGAATAAATTCAAACACATTTCCACACCACTCCGCCCCAGATGCACCCAACCGGATAACCCGGCACCATAAGTCCATGACGATGGAAGATGAATCCAAGACAGCTCAATAAGTTTCCCTCAAGAATAGTTTCCTTAACGTAAGACATACACTGACAGGCAAACGCAAAAAAAATTGTAAGCATGTAAGACAAAAACTGACATTTTTTAAAAAAATGGTATATAAAGTATAGGTGTGAACTAAAAAATCAAAACAGATTACTAAATTGCAAATTAGCAAAGTTAATCGGGTGCTTAGATAATAATTTCTGTTTAAGGATGACTGCAATGAAACAAGAATTGTCTGTACTGCCAGAACTGAATTCATTTCCTGCTTATAAGCAAGATCGTCAGAAGGTTATTCTGGAGCAATTGGGTGGATTTTCTGAAACTGAAAAGAAACTGCTGCTGCCAGTGTTTTTAGCTATCGGAGCAGAGATATTGGAAGATTGCAAAAAATGCATCGCCAAGGCAAAAATGACGGAATATTCAGGTACCTAAATCAGGGAAACACCGGTTGCGCAATGGCAACCGGGAGACTGTCTAATTAACAGGCAATCAGGCTCTGCTGGCTATACGCTGCTTCAGATCCGTGGCTTCAACCGTATCATAATCTTCAAACGGCTGATGTATCCACGGATTGGTCGGCAAAAAATCCACCACAAAATCCGGCACCACGACTGAGCAGGCTTTTTGCCAGATCACGGCAGATTTGACTGCAGTGATTTCCGGAAAATGTTCCAGCAGATGCGCCGCTACGCGTTCGAGCGTAACACCAGAATCCACCAGATCATCAACGAGCAATACACTACCGCGCAATGGACCGCTGGTGGAGGTGATGTGCTTGGCAATATCAAGCTCGCCCTGCAACGTGCCTGCCTCGGCACGATAAGAGCTGGTCGACAAGATCGCCAGCGGCACATTAAAAATCCGCGACAACATATCACCAGGCCGCAAACCACCACGTGCCAGACACAGGATCCGGTCGAACTTCCAGCCGGATTCGTGAATTTGCAACGCCATTTTTTCTATCAGGTGATGGTACTCATCCCATGTCACCCATAAGTGTTGATCTGCTGACATAGGGCCTCAGGCAAAAGGATGACGCAAAACGATGGTTTCTTCACGGTCAGGACCGGTAGAGACCATATCGATAGGCACGCCGACCAATTCTTCAATCCGGCGGATGTAATTACGCGCATTCAGCGGCAAGGCATCCATGCTCTTGGCACCGACCGTACTTTCGGTCCAGCCAGGAATGGTTTCATACACCGGCACGCAATGGGCTGCCTGCTCTGCACCGCTTGGGAAGATATCGACCGGCTGGCCATCGACCAGATAACCAGTACAGATTTGCAGCGTTTCTATGCCATCGAGGACATCGAGCTTGGTCAGACACATGCCGGACACGCCGTTGATTTGCACCGAACGCTTTAACAGCGCGGCATCAAACCAGCCACAGCGGCGGGCACGACCGGTAACGGTACCGAATTCACAGCCAACGGCCGACAAGTGCTTGCCTACGCCGTTTTCTGTGGTCAGTTCCGACGGGAACGGACCGGAACCAACACGGGTGGTGTAGGCTTTGGTAATGCCGAGCACATAATGCAGCATGCTTGGGCCAACGCCGGAACCGGCAGCCGCATTACCGGCAACGCAATTGCTGGAAGTAACGAACGGATAAGTGCCGTGATCAACGTCGAGCAAACTTCCCTGCGCGCCTTCAAACAGCAAACGGGCACCGCCCTTGTAAGCCGCATACAGCGCGCTGGAGACATCGGTAACCATTGGTTTGATGCGCGGCACCTGTGCCAGGGTGTCATCCAGTGTTTTCTGGAAATCCACCGCCGGAGCGTGCAAATACTGCGTCAGCACAAAGTTATGAAAGTCCAGATTTTCGCGTAATTTATCGGCAAACCGCTGCGGGTTTAACAGATCAGCCACACGAATGGCGCGCCGCGCTACTTTGTCTTCATAGGCCGGACCGATACCTTTGCCGGTGGTGCCGATTTTAGCTACGCCACGGGCTGCTTCACGAGCCGCATCGAGCGCGGTGTGGTAAGGCAAAATCACCGGACAGGCTTCGGAAATTTTCAGGCGCGATTCCACTTCCACGCCATTGGCCTGGAGCTTGTCAATTTCACGCAACACATCGGGTACCGACAAAACTACGCCATTACCGATATAGCAGGCCACACCGGGACGCATAATCCCGGACGGAATCAGTTGCAGCGCGGTTTTCTGGCCGCCAATGACCAGGGTATGACCGGCATTATGGCCACCCTGAAAGCGCACCACGCCCTGGGCGTGATCCGTGAGCCAATCAACAATCTTCCCTTTGCCTTCATCGCCCCATTGGGTGCCAATGACGACGACATTTTTTGCGGTATTTATTTGTGACATCGCTTAACCTAACTTTTAATTATCCAGTTTCCATGTTCAAACACGAGTGCGCGATTGCAATCGAATTCGTCTAATTCATTTTTGTGACCCGGTAAATTCTGGATCACAATTTCCCCCTGTTTGCGCAATTCAGCAATTTTTTCACGCAAACCTGTTTCCAACCCCCAGGGGGCCATTACTGCATTTTTTCGTTCTGCTCCCGGCATGAGTCGCGCCAGTTCACGCAAGTCGAGTGAGAAACCGGTAGCAGGACGTGCGCGGCCAAACGATTCACCCACATGATCATAACGACCACCGCGCGCGACCGCATTTGGCAATCCAGAAACGTAAGCGGCAAATGTTACACCGCTATGGTAATGAAGGCCACGCAAATCAGCTAAATCGACAGTAACTTCTGCACCTTGATGTGAAGATATTAACGATGCCAAAAAGGCCAGTTCATCCAATGCCGACTTGATAGCCGGAAGTTTAGGCAAAATTTCACGCGCCTGCGCCAAAACCTGCACATCACCATATAAATTCGGCAATGCCAATAAGGCATCGCGCGTTTGCGGTAAAAATGACTGTGAAATGGCCTTTAAGCCAGGTGTATCTTTGGCTTCGAGCAGGGTGTACAGAGTTAATTCTGCCTGCTTGGCCAGCGGGTCTTGTGCCAAAATCGCACGCAACACTCCGACATGGCACAAATCCAGCCGCACTTGTGGCATGCCAGCCAACGCCATCGAGGCCAGCAGCAATTCCTGAATTTCGGCATCGGCTTCAAGTCCGGCATGACCATATATTTCAGCACCGATCTGCAACGGTTCGCGCGTCGCATGCAAACCAGAAGGTCGGGTCAGCAATACGCTGCCGGCATAACATAAACGTGTCACCGAATTACGGTTAAGTAAATGGGCATCGATGCGCGCCACCTGAGTCGTCATGTCGGAACGCACACCCATTGTGCGTCCGGATAACTGATCGACCAATTTAAAGGTACGCAAATCCAGATCCTGGCCGGCACCACACAGCAGCGACTCCAGATATTCGAGCATCGGCGGCATGACTAATTCATAACCATACAGACGGAAATTATCCAACAGACGACGGCGTAATTCCTCGATCTTGCGCGCTTCCGATGGCAAGACATCGGCAATATTTTCAGGTAAAAGCCAGGTTGGCATGGGAACTCTAAAAAGTAACGATATAAACGCAACAAAAGCCCGAAGTAATTAAACTTTGAGCTTGTGCTAACTGGACCAACACAACAATGGAATTATTTACCTTGCCCGGGTGCTTTAAAATATTTAAAGAATTCGGAATTCGGATCGACAACTAACACATCGGTTTTATTTTTAAAGCTGGCGCGATAGGCTTCGAGACTGCGATAAAACTTGTAAAACTCGGGGTTCTGACCAAATGCCTGGGCATAAATACGTGAAGCACGGGCGTCACCTTCACCGCGCAGATTTTCTGCATCGCGATAGGCTTCGGCCAAAATAACGGTACTCTGTTTATCCGCATCAGCGCGAATTTTTTCTGATTCGGCATAACCGGTAGAGCGCAATTCATTCGCCACCCGGGTACGTTCGGCTTTCATGCGGTCATAGACTGAATTATTGATTTGCTCGACATAATCCACCCGTTTTAAACGCACGTCGATAATTTCCACACCAATCTGTTTTGCTTCGGCAGCGACTTTGCTGCGCAAGGCATCCATGACTTTGCTGCGCTCACCAGAGATCACGTCACGCACGGTGCGCTTGGTGATTTCGTCATTCAGGGCGGCTTTAACGATCTGGGTCATGCGATCTTTGGCGCGCTGTTCATCACCACCAAAACTGACGTAATACAGTTTGGGATCGGTAATATGCCATTTCACAAACGAATCGACCAGAATATTTTTCTTTTCGGCGGTAATAAAACGATCGGCTTCAGGAGAATCAATAGTCAGAATGCGCTTATCCAAAAAGACCACATTCTGAAACGGTGGTGGCAATTTAAAATGCAGTCCGGGTTCGCTGATGATGGTTTTCATTTCACCCAGAGCAAACACGATGGCATATTGACGCTGATCGACGATAAACACGGTCGAGAAAAAAATCATCAGCGCCAGAATGGCGGCGATCAGGGTTGAGAGGTATTTATTCATTATCTGCCCTCCCGGTCACGTGAATGGTCTTTGACACGGAAGCTCTCACTGGTGACTTCCTGCGCCGGTGGAATCGCGGTCTGAAGCTTGGCGGTAGTGGGTTCCGGTGCCAGCGTCTGACCGATGAGTTTATCCAAGGGCAAGTAAATCATGTTGTTACCGTTTTTGGTGTCAACCATCATTTTGGTGGTATTGCTGAAGATTTGCTGCATGGTTTCAAAATACAGACGGTCACGGGTGACTGCCGGTGCTTTTTGATATTCTGTCAGAACCTGTTTAAAGCGCGAAGCATTACCTTCGGCATTGGCAACCACTCTGGCTTGATAGGCTTCGGACTCTTCCTGCAGGCGCGAAGCCGCGCCACGGGCTTTGGGAATGACGTCATTGGCGTAAGCCTGACCTTCATTTTTTTGCCGTTCACGATCCTGACCGGCTTTAACCGCATCATCAAAGGCAGCCTGCACCTGTTCTGGTGGCTGCACGCCCTGCATAGTCACATTGGTGACTTGCACACCGGTGTTATACCGATCCAGGATTTGCTGCATCAGTTGACTGACATCGAAAGCGACTTTTTCACGGCCTTCGTATAAAACAAAATCCATTTTATTTCGGCCGACAACTTCGCGTATGGACGTTTCTGCCACCTGTTTGACCGTGCTTTCCTGCTCGCGATTATTAAAAATCCAGTCGCCCGCACTCTTTAAGGTATATTGCACAGCGAACTGAATATCGATGATGTTTTCATCATCGGTGAGCATCAGTGCTTCTTTGGGTTGTTTGTTTTTGACATTCGACTGATAGCCAACTTCCACCGTACGCACCTGAGAAACGTTGACGATTTCATCGCTCTGTATCGGATACGGCCAGCGCCAGTTAAAACCGGAACCGGTATCGCGGCTGTATTTGCCAAAAGTCAGCACCACACCAGTCTGACCTTCCTGCACTACGAAAAATCCGCTGATCATCCATAACGACAGCAGAATCATAATAATGAGCAGCACACCCATTTTGGCTCCATGGCCGGATTCTGCAGGCTCGTCGCCGGAAGGACCGCTGCCCTTGCCACCACCAAACAGCGCGTTTAATTTTTGATTGAAATCCCGCCACATGTCCTCAAGATCCGGAGGGCCATTGGCAGGGGTATTCGGCTTTTCATTGTCATTTCCTGAACCACGTCCCCACTTGGGGTCGTTCAGAGAAAGCATTGCGCCCATTTTTTTAAAAATTGAAACAACCATTCTGTCATCTTCCGATTAAGGTTATGAGCGGGGTACAGTTAACAAAAACAGATTATTGCACGATCAGGTTACAGCAGTGCTTAAACAACAGTGGAATCATCGTCCGACTCAGGTGCGAGCGGCGTAAAGCCAAGATCGCGGGAAAATTCGCTCAGGGCCATTCGTAAGTCGTTTAACCCCTGCCCGGTTTTTGCACTCAAAAAAACACGCTGTATTTTATCATACTCGTCACGTTCAATTCCCGGACTGAGGTCGGTGACATCAATCTTATTCCAGATCAACAGTTGCGGAATCTGATCGGCACCGATTTCTGCCAACACCAGATTGACCTGCTTTATCTGCTCCAGACGGGTCGGACTCGCTGCATCGACCACATGAATCAGTAAATCAGCATGAATGGTTTCTTCCAGGGTGGCCCGGAAAGCGGCAACGAGCTGATGCGGCAATTCGCGGATAAAACCAACCGTGTCAGAAATCACGATTTGTCCGATTTCACCCAGATAAACACGACGTGAAGTGGTGTCTAGCGTGGCAAACAACTGATCTGCCGTATACGCGCCTGCTTTGGTCAACACATTGAATAAGGTTGATTTTCCTGCATTGGTATAACCCACCAGCGAGACTGAAAAAACCCGGCTGCGGTTTCTGGCGCGACGCTGTGTTTCGCGCTGGCGCTGTAACTTTTCTAACTTATCCTTGAGAGCCTTGACACGATCACCAAGTAAGCGGCGATCCGTTTCCAGCTGCGTCTCACCTGGACCACGCAAGCCAATACCGCCTTTTTGGCGCTCCAAATGGGTCCAGCCACGAATCAGACGGGTGGCAAGGTGCTGCAACTGGGCAAGCTCAACCTGCACTTTACCTTCGTGACTTTTGGCGCGCTGGGCAAAAATATCAAGAATCAGGCTAGTACGGTCAACGACACGAATTTTTAACAGTTTTTCCAGATTGCGCTGCTGCGCAGGACTTAACGCATGATTGAAAATGACAATCTCAATCGCATGATCCACGATAGCATTGGCAATTTCTTCCGCCTTACCGCTACCGATGAATAAAGCGGAATCCGGACTGGAACGCTTACAGGTAATTGTACTGATGGGCGTAGCCCCGGCTGAGAGTGCCAACAGGGACAGTTCTTCCAGACTGGAGTGAAAGTCGGGCTTACCAAAATCCACCCCGACCAACACCGCACGTACATCAGTTGCTATGGTCTTACTCAGACTCGGGCTCCGCTGGCAAGTTAACGGCTCTTGCAGGAACTACTGTTGAAATGGCATGTTTGTACACCATTTGTGTCACGGTGTTACGTAACAGAACCACGTACTGATCAAATGATTCGACGTGACCCTGCAATTTAATCCCGTTGACCAGATAAATGGATACGGGAATGTGTTCTTTGCGTAATGCATTTAAGAATGGGTCTTGTAACAATTGCCCTTTGTTGCTCATGGCAGCTCCATAATGTTGTTGTAGTCAGGAGATGAGGACATTTTGATATTTTTCAATACCCGTCCAAAAATCTACATTGTTAATTATATATGAGTATATTACTCATATTGTAAAAAAAACTTTAGGTTACTTTTCCGTTTTTGAAAATGGATTCTTGCTTGATTTCATTTCTATCCGTAACGGGGTACCCACCAGTGAAAAAGTTTCCCGGAAATGTTTTTCCAGATAACGCTTATAGACGTCCCCAATACTGTCCAAAGCATTGCCGTGAATTACGATAATCGGTGGATTCTGGCCGCCCTGATGAGCATAACGCAATTTCGGACGGATCGAACCTTTACGTTTTGGCTGCTGATGTTCGACGGCTTCGATCAAGGCACGGGTTAATTTCGGCGTAGAAAGATTGGCAGTAGCAGCGGCATAGGCCTGATTCACCGATTTCATCATCGGCGCAATCCCAGAGGTTTTTAACGCGGAAATAAAATGGAATTTGGCAAACGACAGAAAACCGAGTTTGCGTTCAATATCGGTTTTAATTTCATCACGCCGGTCGCTTTGCAGACCATCCCACTTGTTGACGCCAACCACGAGAGCTCGGCCCGATTCCAGAATAAAGCCGGCAATATGGGCATCCTGCTCGGAAATATCTTGCTGGGCATCGAGCAACAGCAACACGACGTTCGCTTCGGAAATCGACTGCAGGGTTTTCACCACTGAAAATTTTTCGATCGCTTCAAAGACCTTGCCGCGCTTGCGAATACCGGCCGTGTCGATGAGGGTGTAATTTTGCCCGTCACGCTCAAAGGCAATTTCTATCGAATCACGCGTGGTACCTGGCATATCAAAAGCGATGACCCGCTCTTCACCCAGCAGGGCATTGACCAGCGTCGACTTACCCACATTGGGACGACCGACGATAGCCAGCTTGATGCCCCAATCCGGATTTTCCGGCTCATCAACTGCGTCGCGCTGGGCAAAAGCAATGTCGAGCGCCTCAGTTACCAGGTCAGAAACGCCATCACCATGAGCGGCCGAGATCACGTACGGATCACCAAGACCGAGTTCATAGAAATCAGCTGTCACGGAGGTGTATTTCATCCCTTCGGATTTATTCACCACCAGCATCACCGAGCGACCCGATTTGCGCAGGAAGTCGGTAATGGTTTTATCATGCGGCGTCAGACCCTGACGACCGTCGACAATAAACACCACCACATCGGCTTCTGCTACCGCCTGCTTGGTTTGCTTGGCCATCTCAAACATAATGCCTTCTTTAGCGACCGGCTCAAAACCTCCGGTATCAATCACTAAAAAAGGGCGATCGCCCACCCGGCCTTCGCCGTAGTGTCTGTCACGTGTCAAACCTGGCATATCAGCCACTAAGGCGTCTCGTGAACGCGTCAGACGGTTAAACAGTGTGGATTTGCCGACATTTGGTCGGCCTATAAGTGCAATTACCGGCTTCATTAACTCAATCAATCGCTAACGCGACGATTTCCCCTGACTTTGTTTGAAATACTACATTTGCTCCAACTACCATTGGAGTCGCTAAGATCGCACTACCATCTGTGCTGACCCTGGCTAAAAAAGACCCGTCTTCGCGAGACAGGAAGTGAATATAACCGTTCAAATCACCGACTGCCACGGTTTGCGCAAATGAAACTGGTGCGGACAGGCGACGATAGGCTAATTTTTCATTTTTCCAGACACTCAGTCCGGCACTGCGACTAAATGCATTCAACGTTCCCTTGTCACTGGCTGCAAAGACAAAGCGCTCATCCACACTGACACCCGCATCGGTAGAAAACGATTTACTCCAGCGCTTGACTCCGGACTTCAAATCAAAGCAGGCAACCTGCCCCTGAAAAGCAGAGGCGCAAATATCAGCGCCATAGACCGCAGGCACGCCGGATACATCGGCCACCCGTTCGAGTTCAGTAGCGCCTTTGGGTTCGCCAACAGTGGCTTCCCATTTAACACTGCCACTGCTCAGGGTAATGGCGACCAACTTACCACCCGGCATACCGGCAAACACCAGATTCTCGGCTATCGTCATACCAGCGGCCGAACGCAGGATTAATGGTGGCAGTGTACGCTCAACCACCCAACGGCGCTTTCCATCAGCGATATCGTAAGCCGCCACATGGTTATCCAGACTGCGCACAACCACCAAACCACCACCCACTACCGGTGAGGCCAGAATTTCACTTGAGGCTCGTACCTGCCAGCGCAGCTTACCATTGAGGTCATAAGCATACAGCACGCCTTTACTGCCCACCACGGCTAATGTAGTCGCATCAGCGCCGACACCGGCTGT
The DNA here is from genome assembly GCA_903862415.1 of uncultured Oxalobacteraceae bacterium. Classification (GTDB taxonomy): domain Bacteria; phylum Pseudomonadota; class Gammaproteobacteria; order Burkholderiales; family Burkholderiaceae_D; genus Solimicrobium. The sequence goes on from CAIOYD010000010.1 coordinate 10,006, forward strand.
GAGTGGCAATTCGGCTTCAACCCGCCAGATTTCATGGCCGGTCGCAGCGTCAAAGCGATAAATTTTTCCGTTGGCAGCGGCGGCAAAAATACTGTTATCCACCGCCACCGGGGCAAACACGAAATCATCAGCAGCGCCAATACTGGCGGTCCAGACTTTTTTTATCGCAACGCCCTGCTTGAATTCAACCAGTGCTGCCGGCGGATTTTTTACGTCCTTAAACCAGGAGCAGGCAGTCAAGCCGGCAAAAGCCAACAAACCAAGTAACTTTATTACTCTACGCATAGTTTTCGGCCTGTTTATTTAGTCAGTTTAGCTGGTGCACCACCAATTGCATCCAGTTTTAACTGAATTAACTGACGACTTGGGTTTTTATCGCTGATTTTATCCAGCGCCAGCTGATAAGACGCACGCGCCTCATCGAGTTTATTTTGAGCAACTAAAATATCACCTTTTCGGTCAGCAACATCACCAGCGATAGCAGCCGGGAATTCTCCCTCCACCAGTTTCAGTGCTTCATCATAGGCTTTTTCATCCAACAGGATACCGGCAAGACGAATTTTAGCAATGGCTTTGAACTCAGCCGTTTTACCGTGTTCAATCACCCAGTTTAACTGTACTTTGGCTGTTTTGACATCGTTGGCTTCAAAGGCCGATTTAACGGCAACCAGGGCTGCCATCTGCGCATAGTCGGTATGGGCAAATTTCTCTTCCACATCCGTCACTGCGCGCAACACCTTGGCCTGATCTTTATCCTGGACGGCTTTTTGCACCTCTTCGTACAACATCGAGGCCTGACCGGATTGCTTGGCCTGATAAATTCCCCAGGCTTTCCAGACTGAAAACGCCGACAGCACGGCGATGAGCAACCAGGTGATCAGATTGCCGTATTGTTTCCACCATGCTTTGAGCGCATCTAGTTGCTCTTGTTCTGTGTGATCGTATGCCATGTTATATGTCTGCTTAGTAATGGTTTAGTGATGGGTATGTGTGCAATGGTCGTGGTGATCATTTCCCGTAATCTGATCGACCAGATAATCAACCACGGTGTCAAACGGAACAGATGCCTGATTATTTTCCATATCTTCAGAGCGCAGGGATTTAATCATCGCCACGCCCTCTGTCATTTCATCTTCACCGACGATGACGGCATAGGCCGCTCCACTGGCGTCAGCCCGCTTCATCTGGGTTTTAAAACTGCCAATGCCACTGACAGATGCGCAATGTAGCACAACATCCAGTCCGGCATCACGCAATCTTTCAGATAAAACAAAAGATTGCATTTGCGCTTCGGCACCCTGATGAACCAGATAGACGTCACACTGATTGGGCGCATGGATTTCGCCGGACAGCTTCATGAGTTCCAGAATCCGTTCAATCCCCATGGCAAAACCGCAGGATGGTGTCGGTTTGCCACCAAACATGGTGATCAGGGTGTCATAACGACCACCGGCACAGATGGTGCCCTGAGCGCCGAGTTCATCCGAGACCCATTCAAAAACGGTGCGATTATAGTAATCAAGGCCGCGGACGAGTCGACTATTAATCACAAATGGAATGCTGTTGTGGCGCAAAATAGCTTGCACGCCCTCAAAATGCGCCAGCGATTCGGCACCCAGATAATCCAGCAACTTGGGTGCCTGATTGACCAGTTCCTGCATTTGTGGATTTTTGGTATCCAGAATCCGCAGCGGATTGGTGTGCAGACGACGCAGAGCCTCTGCATCGAGTTGTTCCTGATGCTGTTCAAAGTAGGCAATCAGATCGGCACGATGATTGTTGCGCTCAGCCGCATCACCAATCGAATTGATTTCCAGACGTACATCAGCGATCCCCAGATCATCCCACAGGCGCTGACACATCATCATCAGTTCGGCATCAATATCCGGGCCGGTAAAGCCGAGAGCTTCAGCGCCCAACTGATAAAACTGGCGATAACGTCCACGTTGTGGTTTTTCGTGGCGGAACATCGGACCGGTATACCACAGACGCTTCGGCCCTTCATAGGTCAGATTGTGCTCAATCGCCGCACGCACCACGCCAGCGGTATTTTCAGGGCGCAGCGTCAGGCGATCACCGTTCATGGCATCTTCAAAAGAATACATCTCTTTTTCAACCACATCAGTTACCGCACCAAGGCCACGAGCAAACAAAGCGGTTTGCTCCACGATCGGGGTTCTGATCTGCCCGAAGCCATAGCTCTTCAAGACCGACTGAGCGGTATTTTCAAATAATTCCCATAAAGGTGCGTCGACCGGCAGCATGTCATTCATGCCCTTGATGCCGGTAATTTTTTCGACTTTGGGTGTTTTTTTCGTATCAGACATCAATCAAACCTTACCATAATGAGACTGCACATAATTTAAAACAATTTGCTGGAATTCTTTGGCGATCTGCTCTCCACGCAGAGTCACAGTTTTGACACCATCGACAAACACCGGAGCCGCCGGAGTTTCGCCATTACCCGGCAGACTGATGCCAATATTGGCGTGCTTGGATTCACCTGGTCCGTTGACGATACAACCCATGACGGCCACATTCATGGCTTCGACACCCGGAAAACGGATTTTCCATTCCGGCATTTGCTCACGCAGATAAGTTTGAATGTCATCGGCGAGTTCCTGAAACACAGTCGAGGTGGTGCGGCCGCAGCCCGGGCAGGCAATCACCATCGGAGTAAATTTACGCAACCCCATGGTTTGCAGAATTTCCTGACCGACGATCACTTCACGGCAACGATCTCCACCGGGTTCCGGCGTGAGCGAAATCCGTATGGTGTCGCCTATACCTTCCTGCAACAACACCGATAACGCCGCCGTCGAAGCCACGATACCCTTGCTGCCCATCCCTGCCTCGGTTAATCCGAGATGCAGTGGATAGTCGCAACGTTTGGCCAGTTCGCGATAAACCGCGATTAAATCCTGCACGCCCGACACCTTGCAAGACAAAATAATTTTATCACCAGCCAGACCAATTTCCTCGGCACGCTGGGCATTTTCCAGCGCACTGACTATCAAGGCTTCATACATGACTGACTGAGCTGACCAGGGATGGGCGCGCTGTGCGTTTTCATCCATGATGCGCGCGAGCAAACCCTGATCCAGACTGCCCCAGTTTACTCCGATCCGCACCGGCTTGTTATAGCGAGCGGCAATTTGTATCATCTGGGCAAACTGAGTATCGCGCTTGGCACCTTTGCCGACGTTACCCGGATTAATCCGGTATTTCGACAGCGCCTGAGCGCAATCAGGGAAATCAGTTAATAAGGTGTGGCCGTTGTAGTGAAAATCTCCCACCAGCGGTACATCTACACCCATGCGGTCAAGCTGGGCGCGAATATCAGCGACAGCCGCTGCGGCTTCCGGTGTGTTGACGGTAATACGCACCAGTTCCGAACCTGCTCGTGCGAGTTCTTTCACCTGAATCGCGGTACCAATGGCATCGACCGTATCGGTATTGGTCATCGACTGAATCACAATCGGTGCATCGCTGCCGACGATGACTTGTCGGGCACCATGGGAAATGATCACACTGCGACTGTGACGTCGCACCAGAGCCCCAGAAACGATGGCTGATTTATCTGTTATTAAACTCATTGCCTGCTTTATTTAACACTCAAATTAACTACATTACTGCCAGCTTGCGCTTTCAATTCCACCGGCTGGCCACGCAATTTGACTTCAACTCCAGGCGCATTGCCAATAATAATATCCAGACTTGATTTGACTTCCTGATTATATTTTGAACCAGCCCGAAACAATTGCGAAATGACTGGCTTACCGTCCGTCTGTCTGATTTGCAGCCAGGAATCCTGCTTAAAGGAGAGTTGCAGAGCGGCTTCCGGATTAACTGCTTCCAGTTTCAGGGGGAGCGTTTTTTCAACGGCTGCTTTAACTGGTTGCGGCAACGCTATTTCCGCGCGCACGTTGGGCTGCGCAATGATTTCTGTCCTGACTGGCGCTTCTGGAGCAGGAGGCAGTGCAGAAACCTCATTGGCTTTCGGACTATTTTCAACCAGCAGGACTGACTCTGTCACCAACGATGCAGACTCACTCGCAGCGATCACTGGATTGAGTGCCGGAGTGTTGTCATCGGCTTTGATTACCTGCTCAACTGGGGTCGCTGGCAAAATATTACCAAATACATGCGCAACTTCGCCGCGATACACAAACAATGCCAGCAAACACAGAAAAGCTAAAAACAAGCCAGCCAGTATCCATTGCGAACGATTATTCTGACGCCCAAGCCAGGGCATGCGACCAGTTGGGTATGGCGTATCGAGCGCCTGACGCTCAATGATTTTAACTGGCAGTCTGGCAAATTCTTTGGGCAATTCATTCATGAGTGGGATCGAATCCACCTTGAGAATTTTCGCGTAGGTACGTACAAAGCCGCGCACCGTCGACAGGTCCGGCAGGACGGCATAATTACCGGCTTCAATTTCACTGATTTGCCGCGCTGACCATTTCAATTGATCAGCGACTTGCTCCACCGTTAAATTTTGCTGGGTACGTGCCAGAGCCAGCCGCTCGCCGACACTCATAGTCGCAGGCGCAGACGCTACCGGGGTTTCTGCAAATTCGGACAGCAACGCTGAATTGACTGCTTCACTCATCAAACGCTCCATGTTGGAATAAGGCATATTCATCGGAATCAGGGAAGCGTCGGCGCAGTTGCACCACCAAACTGGATTCGGCGATTACATCATTTAACTTATGACTGACTTTGATTCCCATCCATAAAACCTCAGGGGTATAAACTTCAGCCTTGATGAGACGATTAATATTAAATTGAGCACGCGCCCAATCCTGTTTTTTATATGCCAGACGGGCCAGATTTAAATTGGCAATTGGATTATTCACTTCAAATCGGATGACCTGAGAAAAATAACCATCCGCCACTGCGTCATCCTTGAGTTTCAGGCTGCACATACCAGCATTGTTCAACGCCTTGACAGGCTGGGTAAAAGTGCGATCTTTAATGACACGATCAAGCATTTCCAGCGCCTGTTTTTCTTTACCATTCTGGCACAGGAACCAGGCATAATTATTGATGTGATCCGGATTGTTAGGCGCCAGACTCATGACGCGCAAAAAATCCTGCTCGGCTAATTTGGTTTCCTGCATCTGAATATAAACCAGCGCGCGCACACCATAGGCGTCGCTCAAATCAGGATCGATCGCGACGGCACTATTGAGTTCCTTGAGGGCGGTGGCATATTGCCCCTGCTGGTAATAACTTGTCCCGAGCTGCAACCGCAGACTGGCGCGCTTCTGAACATCGGCCACTTTGGCCGGCGCATCACTGGCAGACGAAGCGGTGAATTTTGGTGCATCATAAGTCGTCGTGCAGGCGGATAAGAATCCACAAAAAATCACACCAAAGAATATCCTGCGCCAAGAATTATTCACTAAGTTATCTCCACAATCTGTCCAAAATTGGGACCGAATTTTTTTTGATATTCGGCTTGTTTTTGCATCCGTTCCTGTACTCGGGTTCTATCCTGCACTTCTCCTGCGAGCTGACCACATGCCGCATCGATATCATCGCCACGGGTTTTACGGATCGTCGTTACCAGCCCGGCATCGGTCAGAATTTGCGCAAATGCCTTGATACGTTGATTATTGGAGCGTTTCAATCCTGATTCAGGAAAAGGATTAAATGGAATTAAATTGAATTTGCATGGCACCGTACGAACCAACTCAATTAGTTCGCGCGCGTGCTGATCACTATCATTAACAGCATCCAACATGCAATATTCAAAAGTAACAAAATCGCGTGGTGCGAATTCAAGATAGCGTCGGCAGGCCGCCATCAATTCGGCCAGCGGATGTTTTTTATTGAGTGGAATCAAGCTGTCACGCAAACTGTCGTTTGACGCATGCAAAGACACCGCCAGCGCCACAGCGCATTCCTGGGACAGCTTATCGATCATCGGCACAACACCGCTGGTCGACAGCGTCACCCGGCGACGGGACAGGCCATAGGCATTATCGTCGAGCATTAATTTCAGGGCCGTCACGGTGGGCTCAAAGTTAAGCAGCGGCTCTCCCATGCCCATCATGACCACATTGGTGATCTGACGCTCGCCTTTATGACCGACCGGAATACCTTTGGTCTTGCGTAATTCGAATTCTGCCATCCACAACTGGCCGATAATTTCAGCCACAGTCAGATTGCGGTTAAAACCTTGTTTGCCGGTAGAGCAAAAGCGGCAATTGACCGCACAACCAGCCTGAGTGGAAATGCACAGCGTGCCGCGATTTTCTTCCGGGATAAAAACCGTTTCGATCGCATTCCCCTGCCCCACATCGAGCAACCATTTGCGGGTGCCGTCAGTCGAGGTATGGTCACTGATGACCACCGGAGAACTGACACAGGCACGACCGGTGAGCTTGTCGCGCAATGATTTGGCCAGATCCGTCATGGCTTCAAAATCACTCACACCAAACTGATGTATCCATCGTTGCAGTTGCTTGGCCCGAAACGGCTTCTCACCCAACTCGCCGCAATAAGCGATGAGCTGTGCTGGATCCAGATCCAATAAATTGGTGATTGCCGTCATTAACTTCTTTCAACTTTTCGGTACAAGAACTACAACGAGTTCAACACTTCCCGATTAACGGGAATAGACATTGAGTGCAGGAAAAAAATAAGCGATTTCTACTGCGGCAGTTTCAGCTGCATCGGAACCGTGAACTGCGTTGGCATCGATAGAATCAGCGAAATCAGCACGAATCGTACCTTTGTCGGCTTTCTTAGGATCAGTTGCGCCCATCAGATCACGGTGGGTCAGAATGGCGTTTTCGCCTTCCAGAGCAGTTACCATAACAGGACCGGAAATCATGAATGTCACCAGATCATTGAAAAACGGACGTGCGCTGTGAACGGCGTAAAAGCCTTCAGCTTCAGCACGGGATAACTGTACCATACGGGCAGCAACGATTTTCAGGCCAGCAGATTCAAAACGGCTGTAGATTTGACCAATTACGTTTTTTGCGACAGCATCAGGCTTAATGATGGATAAAGTGCGTTCAATTGCCATGTAAAACTCCAGTAAAGTAGAAGGATTGAGGATAAAAATAAAATTCATCTAACCTGCGATTTTAACATAAATTCACTGCTTTTCACTTATATTGCCCAGTACAATTCATTTCTTATTTGCAATTTTTTAATATTTTTGCATTTATGCTGTCATTCACTGCCGATTCAGTTATGTTATGCTTGCGGCATTAACACCGTATCTGAACAAGCCACTTAACAAAGGAAGCTATTATGAGTCAACAGTTAGAACAATCATTTGCTTATGGAAATGATAATGCACTGATCCGTCATCGGGTATTGCGCAACACCTATTGGCTGCTGGCCCTGTCGATGATTCCAACTGTCATCGGCGCATGGATCGGTGTTCAGCTGAATTTTTCATTTTTCCCTGGTCGTCCCGGAATTTCATTTTTGATTTTTATGGCTGTGGCCTTTGGTTTTATGTATGCCATCGAAAAAACCAAGGAATCTGCCACCGGCGTGGCGGTCCTGCTAGGATTCACTTTCTTCATGGGTTTGATGCTCTCACGCCTGATCAGTCACACGCTGGGTTATTCCAACGGTGGCACGCTGATCATGACGGCGTTTGGCGGTACGGCCATGATATTGGGCGTTATGGCCACCATAGCCACCACCTCCAAACGTGATTTTTCCGGTTTGGGCAAATGGCTTTTTGTCGGACTTATGGTCATCATTGTGGCCAGCATCGCGAATATTTTCCTGCAACTGCCGGCACTGTACCTGGTGGTTTCAGTCATGGCTATCGGCATCTTCTCCGCCTACATTCTGTACGATGTGCAGGAAATTATTAACGGCGGCGAAACCAACTATATTTCCGCCACCCTGAAAATTTATCTCGATGTCTACAATATTTTTGTCAATTTATTGTCGTTGCTGGGAATTTTTGGTGGCAACCGCGATTAATCACTCGTATGAACTCATAAAAAAATGCCGGCAATTGCCGGCATTTTTTATGGTGCATTTGATCATTTTAAATCAAACACTGCCATCGATTCCACATGCGAGGTATGCGGGAACATGTTCACCACACCGGCAAAACTGGTGACATAACCAGCTTTGACCAGCAGGCCTGCGTCACGCGCCAGTGTTCCCGGACTGCAGGAGACATACACTATCCGCTTAGGCAACAGCTCTGGCTGTTTTTCCGCCAGCTGGCCCAGAGCTTCGCACAGCGCCATGGCGCCGTCACGGGGCGGATCGATCAGAAACCGGTCGAATTTACCCAGAGCGATCAAATCATCGACCGTGATTTCAAACAGATTGCGGGTGCTGAAACTGGTTTTGTCGGCCAGCCCATTGGCCACCGCATTGTCCATGGCGCGTTCGGTTAAGGCTTTACTGCCTTCGATACCCACCACCGCACGCGCCAGGGTTGCCAGTGGCAGAGTGAAATTACCCAGACCACAAAACAGATCGGCTACCCGTTCGTGCGGCTGCACCTCGAGCAAACGCAGTGCACGTTCGACCATCACGCGATTAATGTGATGATTCACCTGCGTGAAATCGGTCGGTTTAAATGGCATACGCACACCGAATTCTGGCAACAGATAATGCAGTTGCGGCGTAGTCGGATAAAAAATCTCCACCGCATCCGGGCCACCAGTTTGCAACCACCACTGCACCTTGTGCAGATCGGCAAATTGTTTCAGGATGATTTCATCTTCGGCGCTGAGCGGCTTCATGATCCGCAACACCATGGCGGTAACATCCTCACCCACGGCCAATTCGATCTGTGGCAGATCATCGACGATAGAAAGTTGCGCAATCATGGCTCGTAACGGCAGAAACATGCGTGAAACGTGGGGCGGTAAAATTTCACAGGATTCGGTATTGGCAACAAAGCGGGATTTTTTTTCATGAAATCCTACCAGCACCACCCCTTTTTTGACCACATTACGCACCGACAGGCGGGCGCGGTAGCGATAACCCCACGTGGGGCCATAAATTGGCCGCAACATGGTTTGCGCTTTGACTTTACTGATATGCCACAGACTGTCTTCGAGCACCCGCTGTTTGATGGCAACCTGGGCATCGGCGCTCAAATGTTGCATGGAACAACCTCCACACACACCAAAATAGCTGCAGCGTGGCTTGGTACGCTGCGAAGATTCTACGTGCAAAAACGTCATCTGGGCATTTTCCCAGTGCGGCTTCTTGCGATAGGTCTGGGTGCTGACTACTTCGCCGGGCAGTGCGCCATCAACAAAGACCACTTTGCCAACGGTGCCATCTTCATTTTGCAAGTGACCGATGCCGCGCGCATCCATGTCAAGTGCCGTGATTTTCATTTTATTCGCTAACATAAGCATCAATTTAATATGGGGAAACAACGACCGGTGGTGTATTACGCTGTGGCGTGACACCCTACCTTTTCAACCGCGCAAACTCTCTGGTGGGCGAGTATAACAGATAGCGAAAGCGGCTTCCCCAATAAGTTAGGGGCACTTTGTAAGTGCCCCTGAGGTGGTGTTGCGACTAAAAATCCCGTTCGGATCACAGCAACGCGTCTCTGCCAACGCCGCGGGAAGAAAATGAACGCTTCAGCTTGATCAGCGCTTCCTGCTGTATCTGACGAATACGCTCACGGGTTACGCCCATTTCTTCAGCCAGCGTTTCCAGTGTGGCCGGATCATCGTTATCCAGACCAAAGCGGCGCATAATCACCACACGCTGTTTGTCCGGTAACTTGGAGAGCCATTCACGCACCAGCACGCTTAATTCATGCCGTTCAGCACGACTGTCAGGTCCGTCATCAGAATCGCCCGGCAACATATCCATTAAACTCGATTGCGGATCATTATCGAGCGGCATATCCAGAGATGTCGCATGTTCCGACAAGGCCAGAATATCCTGCACTTCACCCATAGGACGGCCAACCATGTTGGCGATATCCTCAATCGCCGCATCGCGACCATCATGGTGCTGTGCTTCCAAATGGTATTTGGCACGTAAAATCTGATTTAACTCACGCACCACATGTACCGGCAAGCGTATGGTACGAGCCTGATTCATAATGGCGCGTTCAATACTTTGTCGGATCCACCAGGTCGCATAGGTAGAAAAACGGAAACCGCGTTCAGGCTCAAACTTGTCGATAGCATGCATCAAGCCAAGATTGCCTTCTTCTATCATGTCCAGTAACGCCACGCCGCGATTGATATAGTGCTTGGCGATAGAAACGACCAGACGCAGATTATGCTCGATCATTTTTTGACGTGCAATAAAATCGCCTTTTTTGGCACGGGTGGCCCAGGACAATTCTTCGGCCGCCGTCAGTAACGGTCTGGTACCAATTTGATTTAAATAATATTGAGTAGTGTCGGTAGATAACTCTGCTGCCAACACGGTTTTTAATTCATCGACAGGCTCGACTATAGATTCCTTAACATCGCCTGTATCACCATCTTCATTTGAGCCATCCGACAATTCAACTTCGCGTAAATCTTCCGAACTATCTTCGGACAAATCATCATCTATTAGGAGGCTGTGTTTGGCTGTCATAACTTTAACTCGACGTTAGGTTGATGGAATAGTGCTGCTTCATCGACCCGGCAAATATTTAGTCGGGTCTACTGGTTTTCCTTGCTGACGAATTTCAAAATGCAATTTAACTGAATCACTATCCGAATTGCCCATTTCGGCAATTTTTTGACCTTTGCTGATAAGCTGCTTTTCTTTGACTACTATCGTTTTGTTATAGGCATACGCAGACAACAGGTTATTGGAATGCTTAATGATGACCAAATTACCATATCCTCGAATACCGCTGCCGGCGTACATCACTGTTCCAGCAGCTGCGGCAAAAATATCCTGCCCCATTTTTCCGGAGATATCTATCCCCTTACTTTTGTTATCGTCAAAATTTGCAACAACTTTACCTTCAGCCGGCCAAATCCACACAATTTCATCATTTATCGCAGGCTCGGTTACTTTTTCTGCCGTTTTTTCCACAGATTTTGCAATTAATTTCCCTGCGGCAACTTCTCCAACTTCATTTTTTTGCATTTCTGCTAACGTAACGTCGGAATAAGGACGCTTATCAGCGCGTGGTGCATTTTTGTTATTACCATTTACTGACACTAATGACCGCACTTCAACACCTGGTTGAGTCACCACTGTCTGACCTGTGGTGTCCGGAGCTGCCACACGCAATACCTGCCCAACTTTAATGTCATTGGGGTTAGCCAAATTATTCCAGCTGACGATATCGCTGTAACTTTGCCCTTTATCGAGTGCAATCCGATATAACGTGTCGCCTTTTTTTACTACATATTGCACACCGGGCTCTTCTGTTTTGACCGCAGCCTGAGTAACAATCACCGGTTTTGCCGGCTCTCTGCTGACAGAACGGTCTTCAATCGGCACAACGCCCTTGCGGGGAGGTGTGCCACAACCAAGCAGTAAAGAACTCAGTGCCAATAACAGACTTGCAATTTGTATACGTTTCATGCGATTACATTTCATCTTTAAATAATGCCTGAACGCAAAGGTACGAAATGACATTCCTCCAGTACCGATTTGGTCCAGCTTGCGTTTCCAGTACGTTCGATCAGCTGCAACACTTGATGCCGCTCTCCCACAGGAGCAATCAAACGACCACCAATAGCTAACTGCTGCAATAAGGCATCTGGAATTTGCAATCCGGCGGCCGCCAGGATAATCCCATCAAAGGGAGCAACCTGAGGTAAACCGTGCATACCATCACCATACTGCAAACGTAAATTTGCAATCCGAAGAGAACGCAAATTTTTCTTAGCCAATTCATGCAATGGTTTAATGCGTTCTATCGAATAAACGATTTCGCCGACTTGCGCGAGTACCGCTGCCTGATAGCCGCAACCAGTGCCAATTTCCAAAACTGCTTTTAATTCCCTGCCATTACGCATCACTTCTATCATGCGCGCTACTATATAAGGTTGCGATATTGTCTGGTGATGACCTATAGGCAAAGACGCATCCACATAGGCCTGCGTACTTAAGGCCGACTCAATGAACTGATGCCGCGGAACGGCGTTCATGGCGTCAAGAACCCGGACGTCTTTAATGCCCTGTTGTTGCAAACGCGCCACCATAGCACGTCGCGGACCCATTGCCTGGGTGACTGAAGCAGAGTCCCTGTGCAGCTTAAGTGGCGGCTCAGACTGTTGCACCAACTTAGTCACAGGACGGGTTCTGACCGGATGAGACTGGGAATTTTGCGTGGCAGTCTGCGGCGTGGCTACCTTTGCCTCGTGCGTAGAAGCACCCGCGCGGCGGGCAGATTTTGCACCCAGCGAAGACAGCGGTAATGGAAAGGGATGTTTAGTCATTACCAGACTTTTTTTAATTTTGCCAGCAACTCAGTATTGGTCAGATCAATCTGCAATGGGGTGACGGAAACGTAGCCCTGCTCTATGGCATAAAAATCCGTACCCTCACCGGCCTCTTTAACCGCACCGGCCGGTCCTATCCAGTAAATCGGATTGCCACGCGGATCGGTTGATTTAATCACTGGTTCAGACTGGTGACGCTTGCCCAGATGGGTGAGCTGAATGCCTTTGAGCTCAGCCAGAGCCCGGTTGGGAATATTCACATTCAATAAATAAGGCTGTTCGAGATGATCGAGTTTGTGCTTCACCAGATTAAGTGCAAAGCGCGCCGCATCATCGATATGGCGCCAGCCTTTTTCTGCCTGAGAAAAAGCAATCGCCGGAATTCCAAACAAATACCCTTCGGTCGCCGCCGCCACGGTGCCTGAATACAGGGTATCTTCGCCCATGTTCTGTCCCTGATTAATGCCAGAGACAATCAGGTCAGGACGGTAATCGAGCAAACCGGTCAACGCGATATGTACACAATCGGTCGGTGTGCCATCAACAAAATACACATTACTGCTCACTTTGGAAACCGATAACGGCTTATCCAGCGTCAGGGCATTGGATGCGCCGGAACGGTTTCTTTCCGGTGCCACGATCACGACATCAGCGATTTGTGCCATGGCATCCGCCAACGCCAGCAAACCCGGCGCCAGATAACCATCATCATTACTTATCAGGATTTTCATTGGCCTGCTTGCTTTCACCGAAATCTACACAGTCGAAAAACCGATCAGACTGCCTCAGGCCCAGTTTCACCGGTACGGATACGGATAACCTGCTCTACATTTTGCACGAATATCTTGCCGTCACCGATTTTACCAGTACGCGCCGCTTTAATGATGGCATCGACGGCATTTTCGACCACCAGATCATCTACGACCACTTCCACTTTAATTTTCGGCAAAAAATCCACCACATATTCAGCGCCGCGATATAGTTCAGTATGGCCTTTTTGACGTCCAAAGCCTTTGACTTCGGTTACCGTCAATCCGGTCACGCCGACTTCGGCCAGAGATTCGCGAACTTCGTCCAGTTTAAACGGTTTGATTACAGCGGTAATTAGTTTCATCTTCTACTCCAGAGTGATTGCATTAAACAGGCTACAGGACAGTCATCAATCCTGAAACCGGGACGTAATCGGATAACGCCAGTCACGTCCAAAAGCACGGTGGGTTACACGGATACCGACTGGCGACTGACGACGTTTGTATTCATTAATTTTAATTAACCGGGTAATCCGGTCGACATCTACTTTACTATATCCGGCAGCGACGATCGTTTCGGTCGACATATTTTCTTCCATATACATCTGCATGATGCCATCGAGTATCTCATACGGTGGCAGTGAGTCCTGATCGGTCTGATCGGGACGCAATTCGGCCGAAGGCGCACGGGTAATGATACGTTCAGGGATCACCACCGACAAACTGTTACGGTAACTGCACAGACGGTACACCAGCGTTTTGGCAATATCTTTGAGGACCGCAAAACCACCAGCCATGTCGCCATACAGCGTGCAATAGCCTACGGCCATTTCACTCTTGTTGCCGGTAGTGAGTACGATGGCACCAAATTTATTGGATAAGGCCATAAGCATAGTGCCACGAATACGCGCCTGAATATTTTCTTCGGTCGCATCCAGCGGCAAACCGGCGAATTCCTGCGCCAGCGTGGCGCGAAATGCATCAAAACAGGGGTTAATCGAAATTTCATCATACCTGACGGCCAGTTTTTCCACCATCTCACGTGAATCCAGCCAGGAAATTTCGGCCGTATACGGTGACGGCATCATCACGGCCCTGACCTTATCCGCTCCCAGTGCATCAACTGCAATGGCCAGAGTCAGTGCCGAATCGACCCCGCCAGACAAGCCCAGCAGCACACCAGGAAAACCATTTTTAACTATGTAATCACGCACGCCCAGCACCAGTGCCTCATACACCTGAGCTTCGACCGACAGTTCGGCCGCCAGCTGGCCGGGCTGTGGTTGGGCGTCAACAAAGTCCACCAACTGCATTTCTTCGACTGCGTGACCGAGTTGCGCGACCAGTTTACTATGACTGTCCATGACAAATGAATTGCCGTCAAAGAGCAGCTCATCCTGCCCACCGACCAGATTGGCATAAGCCAGCGACATGCCCTGACTGATGACATTGTCACGCATGACCTGATAGCGCAAATGCTGTTTATTCATATGGAAGGGGGAACCGTTAAGCACCAGCAGTACCTGCGCGCCAGCAGCTCTGGCCTGTGCCGGCACTGCGGGCTTCCAGGTATCTTCACAAATCACCACGCCGAACTGCACACCTTGAACAGCAAATACCAGTGGCTCATGTCCGGATTCAAAATAGCGTTTTTCATCAAACACATGCCCATTCGGCAAATCCTGCTTGCAGTAGGTGGCCAAAATACGGCCATCGAGCAGCACTGAGGCGGCATTGAAATGCTGACCATCACGGGCAAATGGATGACCTACGAGTACATGCAATCCAGTAAATTGCCCCAGACGGGTCGCGAGCTGTTCAAGCGCAAGTTGGCTGTTACGGTAGAATGCTCCACGCAAGAGCAGATCTTCCGGTGGATATCCTACCAAAGACAATTCCGGTGTAAGTACAATATGAGCACCTTGTTGCCAGGCGCGCCGGGCGTAATCGAAAATACGTTCGGCATTGCCGGACAGGTCACCCACGGTGCTATTCATTTGTACCAAGGCTAGCTTAATCATGTGAAGGCTATTATTTATATGCAAGTAGCGAATTATCGCACGGCTGTCATCAAAAATTTAGCTGAAATTTCCCCAGCACAATGGGAGCAATTGCGTTGCGCCCCATTTAATCAGGATGACAATCCCTTTTTAGCCTATGCCTACCTGCGCGCACTGGAACAATCAGGCTGCGCCTGTGACGCTACCGGCTGGAGCACCCATTTTCTAACGGTCTGGGATCAAGATCAGTTGCAGGCCGCCATGCCGATGTATTTAAAAAGCCACTCGTATGGCGAATATGTGTTCGACTGGGCCTGGGCACGCGCCTTTGAACAGCACCAGTTGCCCTATTATCCCAAATTGCTCAGTGCGATTCCGTTCACGCCGGTTACCGGCGCACGACTGCTGGCGCGGAATGCTGCCGCCATGACGGCCTTGCTCACGTTTTTGCAATCGCTACTCGGCCGTGCCAGCTCGTGCCACATTTTATTCACCAGCGAGCGGCAGGCGCAGCTTTTGCAGACCGCCGGATTTATGCTGCGCTATGGGGTGCAGTTTCACTGGTCCAATCCGGGATATGTGGATTTTGCTGACTTTCTGACCCGACTGTCGGCAAAAAAAAGAAAAAATATTCTGGCCGAACGCCGCAAAGTCGCTGACATCCGCTTCCAGCACAAGGTGGGGAAACAGATTACGGCTGCCGACTGGGCGTTTTTTTTCCGCTGTTACCAGCATACTTATGCTGAACATGGCAGTACAGGTTATCTGAATCTGGATTTTTTTCAACAAATTGGTGCTGACATGCCGGAAAATCTGTTAATGATTATCGCCGTACGTGCAGATCAGCCGATTGCAGTCTCGCTGCTGTTTCACACCAAAGACACCATGTATGGTCGTTACTGGGGTTGCATTGAGTATCACCCTTGTTTGCATTTTGAAACGGCCTATTACCAGCCACTGGAATTTTGCATTGCCAACCAAATCCGCTATTTTGAAGGTGGTGCGCAGGGCGAACATAAAATGGCGCGCGGCTTTTTGCCCAATACCACTTACTCGGCACATCAGGTCAGTCACCCAGGTTTTGCACTAGCCATAGCCCACTTTCTGCAGCAGGAACAAGCGGGGATGAATGATTACATTGATGAATTAAGCGAACGCAATCCCTTTGGGAAAACTTAAAATAATCAACTACTTAAGAAATCAATTGGTGCTTAATTTGTAAGCACCTGTTAAAATGACGCTACAAATATACTCCCCCTGCATCTCCATACATCAAAGCGCTTTTTATGGCTTTTTTAAAACTTAAATTACTGTATATGTATGAGTATATAAATTACTTCTTATATTTAAAGGAATTTGGACGTTTTATTTGATATATATACTCCCGTATGTATTTTGCTTCATTTATTAAATAAATTGCTTCAATTCGAGAAGCCGTTTGACCTGCTTGCTAATATACCTAATAATACTTGCCATACAGAAAATATAAAGGCGCCTTCATACCACCATGATTCCAAGTTCAACTACTATTCACCCCAGCATGACACCAATCAAAAAAGTGGGTCGATTCATGCTCTACCGTGAACTTGGTCGTGGCGCAATTGGTACGGTGTACTTTGGGCACGATCCGGTCATTGACCGCGCGGTGGCGATTAAAATATTTCACAATTTACCTTCCACCCAGGAAAAAAAGCAACGCGATCAAATCTTCATGAATGAAGCGCGCGCAGCAGGTCGGCTTTCGCATCCGAATATCATTACCATTTTCGATGCCGCCAGCGAAGGAAACATCAGCTTTATCGCCATGGAGTTTTTGCAGGGCCAGGATTTGCGACAGTTTTTAGCCGACAATAAACCTTTGCCGTTTTTAATCGCCGCCCAGATGCTGCAAAAAATTGCTGAGGGTCTGGAATATGCCCACAATGAAGGCGTGATTCATCGCGACATCAAGCCGGCCAATATTTTCATTCAAGAAAATATGCAAACCAAATTGGTCGATTTTGGTATAGCCCGCGCTGTCAAACGCGAAACCACCGCCAACAATGAACAGCCGGCGACCTTATTCAACAATAATATTCTCGGCACACCGAATTACATGTCACCGGAACAGGCGCAGGCCAAACCGGTCGACAAGCTGACCGATATTTACTCACTCGGCGCAGTCATGTTTGAAATGCTCACGCGGCAAAAACCTTTCCAGTCACGCGACATGGAAAGCCTGATCCACATGATTGTGCATAAACAGGTCAGAACACCGCACGAAATCAATCCTGAGATTCCCCATGCGCTCTCGCGTATCGTCTTGAAGGCAATGTCCAAACTGCCGGAAAAACGCTATCAGTCTGCAGGCGAAATGGCACAGGAATTGCGCCGCTTTGTACTCACAGAAAAACGCGACCAGAAACATGCTGGCGGCAAAGCCAGCCGCAAGTCAGAAAATTCAGGTGAACCGCATGGAAGATTATTTTGGATCAGCTGCGTCGCGATTTTGATTGCGCTCGCTGTAACGATGAATTCCTGGTTAGGGAAGTGGTAAGACGGGTTAATAATTTTACTGCGTCATTAATGATAAATATAAATTTTCGTCGTTCCCGCGGGATCAGGCGGGAACACAGTGTCGTTATGCTCTTATTTTAACGACACCGGATTCCCGCCAAACCCACGCGGGAATGACGAAGATAAGAAATTATTCCGCCAGCGATTTTTTATAAGTACTCACGCCATCCATAATTTCTTTATGCGCTTCAACAGAATCGCCCCAACCTTCAATTTTGACCCATTTGCCTTTTTCCAGATCTTTGTAATGTTCAAAGAAATGCTGGATCTGACGCAGACGTAATTCATTCAGATCAGTTGGTTTTTGCCAGTGCGAATATATCGACAGAATTTTGTCGATTGGCACCGCCAGCACTTTGGCATCAGAACCGGCTTCATCGGTCATTTTTAAAACACCAATGGCACGGCAACGCACCACCACACCAGGAATAAGTGCCAGCGGAGTAATCACCAGCACATCCACCGGATCACCGTCACCGGCGATAGTTTGCGGCACATAACCGTAGTTACATGGATAATGCATGGCCGTACCCATGAAACGATCAACAAAAATGGCACCGGTAGCTTTATCCACTTCATACTTGATTGGATCGGCATTCATCGGAATTTCAATGATCACGTTAAAATCATTCGGCAAATCACGGCCGGCGGGTACGCTGTTCAAACTCATAGTGCTTCTTTCTAAGTAAAAATAACCTGCATTAAAACAAAATTAATCGATTAAATCAGGGCACAGGCACGGTAATAGTGTGCTGCCTGTTCGCTCTCACCGAGCTGTTCGTTGAGTTGCGCCAGACGTAAATTGGCCTCGCGCAGACATACTGGTTCGGAGCCGTACATCAATGCCTGCTGCAGACTCAGTTCAGCTTTACCCCATAATTTTTGCTGCAGACACAATACCCCCATCGTCAATGCCAGATCAGGGTCAGTCGGATACGATTTGAGCCATACTTCGCAGCGTTCAATTTGATTCAGCAGTGCCGCACTGCCTTCTTTGGCAGCTGTATCACGGTAGGCGATGATCAGTCTTTCATCCCAGTCTGCCTGCAACGCTTTTTCCAGCAGATTGCGCGCTTCATCATACAAACCCTGAGCAACCATGGTGCGGGCTGCCAGACAGGCAACAAAAGGTTTTAATCGATCTTCGGCCGGAATGCTGAACCACAGGCGCCGTATGGATTCAGGATCGTGACTGCGGTCAGACAGTAAATCCTGATAAGCCAGTTCGCGCAATCGCAATGACAGTGCAGGATGCAACGAGCGATGTTTATCCAACGCTCTCACCAGACGCAGAACTTCACTCCACTGTTTGGCTTGTTGATTGGCTTTCAGAGCCCAGCGCAGCACATGAATATGACGGGTACCGTTGGCATTTAATTCCTTTACTGCCTGCAGTGCCTGGCTGGACTGATGTCCATCCACCAGCAATTCGGTCATGCTGACGAGTCGTGCCACCTTGTAGGGCTGATTATCTTCGATGCCAGCCAGCCAGGCATCGCGCCGATCAGACTGCCCCATATTATGCGCCGCGCGCGCCGCAATCAGGGCTGCCAGAGCCGCATTATCAGGCAGCTCGGCCGCGCGCATGGCTGCTTTTTCGGCATGACCAAAACGACCTTCAAAAAAAGCTTTGAGCGCATCACGCAGCGCCTTGTTGCCGTCGCGCTCACCTTTGGTACGCCGGTAGATCGCTACCCGTTCCGGCATTTGCCTGGTCAGATTAATGGTATAAAACAGCACACCCAGCATGGTGAATACCACCAGTGTGGCCACAATAAATAAATTGAGTGACATGTCTATCCGGTACGGCGGATAAAACAGCACCACGTTGCCGGGATTAAAGTGCGCCGACAGAGCCAACAGAACGGCCGCGGTAAACAACAGCACTAAACGTATAAAAAAACCCATTATGCTAACTTCCTCTGTTTTATTGCTTAACCGTGAAATTACGCACGGCATTCAGGCTTTCCGCCAGACTGGGCATTTCGATCGACACATTGCTGTTTTGAATCTGACGTAACAGCGCCTGCACGGTCTGCGTCTGTTTTGCACGAGTATCAAAATAGCGGGCAATCTCATCCTGGGCGGCGATCATATCGCTGCGGAACGGCGTTTCGCTACGTGACAGCAGAGCCAGACGGGCATTGAGCAGGCGCAGCTTGACATTTTCTTTGGCAAAATAGCCCTGACTGGGTGCCAGCAACAGCGCATCAGGATTTTCTACATTACGAATTCTGACCAGCTGGCGCAGGTGATCCACCATCTCGGTTGACCAGCTCTGCCAGCGATCATCGAGCCACAGCATCCAGCCGGCAGCGGTACCCACTTCTGCAGGATGAGCTTCTTTACTGTCTTTGGCCAGTGCTTTGGGCACAGCCGGTTTTACTGGTTCGCGGACTTTGACCGGACTGGCAATGACTACCTGATTTTCATCAACCCATAACGGCATGGTTTCCACCTGGGCGATAGCACTGTCGAGACGCAGGGCAATGCCGGGCAAGTCCAGATTGGGCAAGGCTTTTAAGCGATCAATATCGTGTGCAATCGAGCGGCGTATGGTGATAAATTGTGGTTTATCGGAACGCGCCAGACGGGCATCGGCATTTTGCAACGCAATCAATGCTCCCTGGACGTTGCCAGATAACTGCAACTGCTGACTG
Source organism: uncultured Oxalobacteraceae bacterium (assembly GCA_903862415.1). Classification (GTDB taxonomy): domain Bacteria; phylum Pseudomonadota; class Gammaproteobacteria; order Burkholderiales; family Burkholderiaceae_D; genus Solimicrobium. The sequence continues at coordinate 30,348 of CAIOYD010000010.1, forward strand.
GCGGTTGACAATACCTGTTCAATTTCGGATAAGGCCCAGTCATCGCGATTTTTGGACAGGTCCTGATACAGTTGCTGCAGTGCCAGCGCATGGCTTTCGGTTTCTGCCTGCTTACTTTCAAGCACACCCACCTTCACCTGCACTTCTTTGGCAATTTCCTGGAATGACTTGGCTGTGGCTTTGGTTTCCGCATTGCTGACGTCAACGAATTGCAGTCGCCGGGCCAGCTCTTCGCGCAACAGGCTGATCTGATTGGTGGAACTCCACCACTGGGCCACCAGCAGCAAGGCCAGCAGCGCCATGATCAGCGAAGTAAAATTGGCTGCCACAAACGCCGCCGGACGGGAATGGCTGGCGGTTGGTGCAGCCGCTGGTGACAACGCAACCGCCGGATCAACGGTTGGCGGAGTTGTATTTGAGGAATTTGAGTTCAAGGAATCGTTCATAGGTAAGATTGTAACGCGAGCAGCAAGTTTGCGTCGCCGGGTCCAATAAGGTGAATATTCTTAAACTGACATTTTTCTGCCGTTTCAGCAATGCGTTGATGAGATACTAACAGAATTACCTGTTGTAACTTAACAACGCCAGCCTCTCCTGCCAGCTGTCTGGTTAATTCCGTGAGCGTTCTAAGCGCTTCCGAACTACTCATCAGCCACACACTTTGACATGTTAGCAGCTCCTGCAATTGCTTACCGAGTTTCTGTGCATATGACTCACTCTGAAGGCAGGCAGTCAAGGGAGACAGTCGCTGATAAGCAATCACCTTGGTCACCCGTATGTTGTGGGCAATAAGTGCATCGGCAAACAGCTCACGGCCGGTTTCGGCACGCACAATCAGCACATCCCTATCGGCAAAAGCCGCTAAATCCATGGTTTGCAACAGTGCTTCCGAATCGGCCCGCCCGCTCGGACAATAAATACGTGTCACGGCATCGGTAATCCCGTGCTCTCCAAGTGCTGCCCGACTTCCTTCACCAACGACGGCGATGGCAACACCGGCCGGCCAGACTAAGCCCAACGTATCGAGAGCCTGAAACACGGCATGAACGGCATTCGGACTGACAAAGGACACCAGTGCAAAATGCGCCAGATCGGCCAGCACGGCTTGAAACAGGCGGCGCTCTTGCCCTGCCTCTGGCAACGGGGCAATTTCCTGCAAGGGAAACAGTTCGGTCACAAAGCCAAGTTGCGTCAGCCGCTGCGCCAGAGGCAATCCCTGGGCAATCGGTCTGGTGATGACAATCGAATGGGCAATAGTCATGCGCTTGAAGTACCTGCCGGATAAAGACTACTCAACAATGACACACTGGGCCAGAATCGCGGCCGCATCCTGTTGCTGCAACTGCGCCACTACCTGCTGACTTAACTGCAAACCCTGGTCACAGGGGCCACTGGCAACAGCGCGGATGATTTTACTGCCATCCGGCAAGGCCACAAAGGCACGCAACTGCATAGTGGACGAGGCAATGGTGGCAAAAGCGGCCAACGGAATCTGGCAACTGCCGCCAAACGCTTTGGAAACGGCACGCTCGGCGTGGACCGCCTGAGCGCTGGCCAAGTGATTTAACGGTGCCAGCCAAGCCTCGAGTTCCGGACGTTGATCGGCAATTTCAATCGCCATCGCACCCTGACCGGCAGACGGCAGACTGAATTCAGGCTCAATGTAGGCACGAATTCGCTCTGGCAGACCAAGACGCTGCAAACCGGCTGCGGCCAGAATAATGGCGGCATAATCACCTTGATCGAGTTTGCGCAGACGGGTATCAAGATTGCCGCGCAAAGGCTGAATTTTCAGATGAGGGTAGGCTGCCATGAGTGCCGCCTGACGCCGCAGACTGCTGGTACCCAGAATCGCGCCGGGTGGCAATTCATCGAGCGAGGCATAGTTGTTCGACACCAGTGCGTCGCGCGGATCGGCACGTTCGAGTACGACCGACAACTGCAAGCCTTCCGGTACGTCCATAGGCATGTCTTTGAGGGAATGCACGGCCAGATCGGCACGACCTTCGAGCAGCGCCGCTTCGAGCTCCTTGACAAACAATCCCTTGCCACCGACTTTGGATAAGGCACGGTCGAGAATCTGATCGCCACGCGTAGTCATACCCAGCAGTTCGATCTCACATTGCGGATATAAGGCCTGCAGGCGCGCCTGCACATGTTCCGCCTGCCACATCGCCAGACGGCTCTCACGGGTAGCAATCACCAGTTTTTTAGGGGGAGAAGTAGTCACCACAGATTCTTTCGTTAGCACGCCGTCAGCACCGGACGGCGTAATTAGTCATGATTTGAGTGGGCGATTTTATCATGACAGGCAACTAACTTTATAAATTCAGCGTCAACATTGCAGCAAATCAATCATTTTTCCGCCGGCAGCATCGATCTGAGCATGTTCTGCAGATAATTGAGCTGCTGCGCTCCTTGACACCCCCGTGCCTGCGCGTCATCATGTGCGTCCTTAGCACATGCATTCCTTTGCCAATCAGACCGAAATTATGTCCACTCCAGAAAATAAAACCCATTTAATCCTGACAGGTGATCGTCCGACCGGCCCGCTGCATCTGGGACATTACGTCGGCAGTCTGTGTAACCGGGTGAAATTTCAGCACCAGTATCAGCAATTTATCATGCTCGCCGATGCCCAGGCGCTGACCGACAACATGGATGATCCGGGCAAAGTACATCGCAATGTGGTGGAAGTGGCGCTCGATTATCTGGCTGTGGGTATTGATCCCAAACTGAGCACGATTTTTATCCAGTCACAAATTCCGGAACTGACGGAACTGACTTTTTATTATCTGAATCTGGTCACCGTGGCTCGGCTCGAGCGCAATCCGACCATCAAGGAAGAAATTCGTCTGCGCAATTTCGAACGCGATATTCCGGCGGGCTTTTTAACTTATCCTGTCAGTCAGGCCGCCGATATCAGTGCATTCAAAGCCACACTGGTGCCGGTGGGAGAAGATCAGATTCCGATGATCGAACAAACCAATGAAATCGTGCGCCGCTTCAACCGTCTGGTAAATCAGGAAATTCTGGTCGAATGCCAGGCACTGGTGCCGGAAATCGGTCGTCTGCCCGGCATTGATGGCAAGGCCAAAATGAGTAAATCACTCGGCAATGTGATTAACCTTGGCGCCACTGAAGCCGAGATCCGTGCGGCTGTGAAAAAAACCTATACCGATCCGCTGCATCTGCGCATCGAAGATCCCGGCCATCTGGAAGGCAATGTTGCCTTCACCTATCTGGATGCGTTTGATCACGACAAACTGGCGCTGGCTGAAATGAAAGCCCATTATGTGCGCGGTGGTCTGGGCGACGGCACGGTCAAAAAACGACTGGAAGAATGTCTGCAGGAATTGATTCGCCCCATCCGCGAACGCCGCCTGGCACTGGCAGAGGATCGCACTTACGTGATCCAGATGCTCAAAGAAGGCACTGAAAAAGCTCGTGAAGTGGCCGCAAAAACCACAGATGAAGTCAAGCTGGCTTTGGGGTTGAAGCACTTTTAAATTAATTGGTGTATTACGCTGCGCTAATACACCCTACTTTTGCCGTTTTGTAGAGATTGAGTTACACTATGATCTATGAAATCTGTTAAATTTTCATCGATGGTCATTGTTTGTCTGGCGCTGTGCAGCATGTTGTTCATGCAGCAAGCGCTGGCGGTTTACGTTTGTCCGATGCCGGCCATGGCCGATACGGCCGAGATGAGCAACTGCAGCGGCATGGACATGGAACAACCGGCGCTGTGCCACATCCACGCTTATGGCGATACGGTTAAACAGACACCGGACCAATCTGCCCTTCCCGACCTGGCACCATTTATTCCCGCCGGACTGGTTATGATCCAGACTGCTGCTGATCTGAAGCTGACAACCCTGAACTCCACCCTACCCTCTCTGTGGCTGACCCACGCCACGGCGCCGCCGCTGGCCGTACGCCACTGCTGTTTCCGCATTTAACACTCCGACTGCCTGATTCGTCTTCGTTGCGTCATTGCACGAAGTGGTTGATTGCCTTCCGGAGTTACCATGATTTCATTTTCACACACGCTTAGCCCTGTGCTGCGCCGCCCGCACGCACTTTTCGCCATTTTTTTCTGCGCCTGCTTACTCGCTGATGATTCCCGGGCGCAGGACAGTCCACTGACACTGGAGCAGGCACAATGCCTGGCCGTGAGCCATTCGCACCTGCTCTCCGTACAGGACCGGGCGACACTTGCGTCGCAAGAAATGGCGCACGCTTCTGACCAGCTGCCCGATCCGGTAGTAAAACTGGGCGTGGATAATTATCCCGTCAGCGGTGCGGGTCCGTTGAATCTCACAGGCGATTCGATGACCATGCAACGTGTCGGCATCATGCAGGAAATTACCCGCGCTGATAAACGCCATGCGCGCAGTGATTTGTTTTCACGCGCGGCTGAAAAAGCACAGATTGAAAAACAGCTCGCGCTGCTCAGCATCGAACGCGAAAGCGCCATCGTCTGGCTGGAACGTTTTTATCGTGAACAGATGGCCGCCAATCTGGCGCAACAGCTGGCACAAGTCCGATTGGAAATTCAGACTGCTGCCAGCAACTATCGCAGTGGACGCGGCAGTCAGGCCGAACTGATTGGCGCCAAAAGTACGCTGGCTTTGCTTGAAGACCGTGCTAGTGACATGGACCAGCAGGTCGCCATGGCTGGCATCGCGCTGGCACGCTGGACTGGTCAGGAAAGCACACTGGCAACAACACCGCCGCCAGACAGTGTGGCACTCGACCCGGACAGGCTCGAACAACAACTGCTGGAACATCCGCAATTAGCCTTATTTGACAAAGACATACAGATCGCCGACGCTGATGTCAGCCTGGCCAAAGCCAATCGCCAAGCTGACTGGAGTGTCGAGCTCACCTACCAGCAACGTGGTCAGGCATACGGCAACATGGTTTCAGTCGGTGTATCGATTCCGCTGCAGTGGGGACAGCGCCAGAATCATGAACTCGTGGCCAAACTGGCCGCGCTGGATCTGACCCGGGATACACGCGCAGAACGCCTGCGTGAGCAAGTGGCTCAAACTCGCACACTACTGTCTCAGTGGAACAACAACCGCACACGCATAGTCCGCTACGAGCAGGAATTACTGCCGCTGGCAGAGCAGCAGATTGCCGCACAGAACAGCGCCTACCGCGGCGGCAAAGCCAGCCTGAACGAGTTATTGGCCGCGCGACGCAATGCCATGGAAATGCGCCAGCAATTGCTGCAACTCCAGCTCGACACAGCCAGACTGTGGGCGCAGCTGCAGTTCCTCGCGCCCCAACAGCACATCACCTCAGCTTCCGTTATTGATCAGGACACCCCATGAAAAAATATCTGCTCACCCTGGCCGTGCTTGCCGCTGTCGCTGTCGGTTTCTATCAGCTCGGACAGCGCCACTCCAGCCCCACACCAACAGCAACGCCAGCCGTCAGACAGCCACTGTACTGGCATGATCCGATGAACCCCACGGCCCATTTTCCGCAACCCGGCAAATCGCCCTTTATGGATATGGATCTGGTGCCGGTGTACGCCGAAGAACGCACTACCGGGGTTTCGATCAAACCACAAGTACAGCAAAATCTTGGTATGCGCACCGCCCTGGTTACTTCTGGTCATCTCGAAGCGGATTTGCAACTGATCGGCAATGTCGCTTACGACGAACGCCAGATGGTGCAATTGCAGGCACGCAGCAACGGTTATGCGGAACATCTTTACGTGCGGGCGGCGTTTGAACCGGTGCAAGCCGGGCAGCCACTGTTGGCGGTATATGTACCGGACTGGATCACCGTGCAAGAAGAATATCTGAATGTGCAGCTTATGCATGATCCAGAACTGCTTTCCGGTGCGCAGCAGCGTATGCAGTTAGCCGGTATGAGCGCGCAACAGATCAGTGACTTCATTGCCAGCGGCAAGGTACAGCCGCGCACTACCATCAGTGCGCCGGTTGCCGGTGTCGTAACTGAACTGAGTGTGCGTGAAGGCATGAACCTGAGTGCCGGTGCGCCACTGTTGCGCATTAACAGTCTGCGCAGCGTCTGGGTGCTGGCGGAAATACCGCAAGACCGTCTGGCGCAAGTCCGCGTGGGCAATCCGGTACAGGCACAAAGCGCGGCGTTTCCCGGCTTGAGCTTTAATGGCAAGGTCAATGCCATCCTGCCTGAAATCGACACTACTACCCGGACACTGAAAGCCCGGATTGAACTCGCCAATCCCAAAGGACAACTGTTGCCCGGCATGTTCGTCAACATTCATTTGAGCACCACGGCAGAGAAAAAAGAGGTGTTGCTGGTGCCGTCGGAAGCGGTGATTCAGACCGGCAGTCGCAGTGTAGTGATGCTGGCTCACGAGGATGGCCAATTCACTCCGGCAGAAATCAGCACCGGACGCGAAAGCCACGGCCAGACCGAAGTGCTGCATGGCTTGCAGGCCGGGCAAAAAGTGGTGGCCTCGGGTCAGTTTCTGATCGATTCGGAAGCCAGTCTGAAAGGCGTGAGCGCGACTCAGGCCAACGGAGTACAGCCATGATCGCCCGACTTATCCGCTGGTCGATTGCCCAGCGTCTGTGGGTGCTGGCGGCCACGGTCATCCTGGCGCTGTGGGGTATCTGGTCGCTGCAACGCATGCCTTTGGATGCAATTCCCGATCTGTCCGATGTGCAGGTGATTATCCGTACCAGTTATCCTGGACAGGCCCCGCAGATAGTGGAAAATCAGGTGACGTATCCATTAACCACCACCATGCTGTCAGTGCCGGGTGCCAAAACCGTGCGCGGCTATTCCTTTTTTGGTGACTCGTTTGTCTACATCCTGTTTGCCGATGGTACCGATCCGTACTGGGCACGTTCACGGGTATTGGAATATCTGAATCAGGTACAGTCGCGCCTGCCGCCGCAAGCCAAAACCGCACTCGGGCCAGATGCCACCGGAGTCGGTTGGATTTATGAATATGCCTTGGTGGATCGCAGTGGCAGTATGGATTTGTCGCAACTGCGCAGCTATCAGGACTGGTTTCTCAAGTACGAATTAAAAACCGTGCTCAATGTGGCTGAAGTCGCCAGCATCGGCGGCATGGTACGTCAATATCAGATCGTGCTCGATCCGGACAAACTGCGCGCCTTCAATATCGCGCACAGCAAAGTGATCGCCGCCATTCAACAGGCCAATCAGGAAACTGGCGGTTCAGTGCTGGAGCTAAGCGAAGCCGAATATATGGTGCGGGTGTCCGGCTTTTTGCATTCGCTGGAGGATTTTCGTCAGATACCGCTCGTCACCAATGCCGCTGGCGTGTCGGTGCGGCTCGGTGATGTGGCACGCGTGCAGGTTGGCCCGGAAATGCGTCGCGGGATTGCTGATCTGAATGGCGAAGGGGAAGTTGCCGGTGGCGTGATCATTATGCGTTCCGGCAAAAATGCGCTGGAAACGATTAACGCGGTCAAAGCCAAACTGGCGCAACTCAAAAGCAGTTTGCCAGCGGGCGTGGACATTGTCACCACTTATGACCGCTCAGGTCTGATTAATCGTGCCACCGCCAATCTGGAACAAAAACTGCTGGAAGAATTTGTGGTGGTGGCGCTTGTGTGCGCCCTGTTTCTGTTTCATGTGCGTTCGGCACTGGTGGCCATTATTTCGCTGCCGCTGGGAATACTGGCGGCCTATATCGTGATGTATTATCAGGGCGTGAATGCGAATATCATGTCGCTCGGCGGCATCGCCATTGCCATCGGCGCGATGGTCGATGCAGCAGTGGTGATGATAGAAAATGCCCACAAACATATCGAACGCTGGCATCACACTCATCCACAACAAACCCTGCGCGGTCAGGAACACTGGCAGGTGATCGGCAATGCCGCTGCCGAAGTCGGTCCGGCGCTGTTTATTTCACTGTTGATTATCGTGTTGTCCTTCATTCCGGTGTTCACGCTGGAAGCGCAGGAAGGCAAACTGTTTGCACCGCTGGCATTTACCAAAACCTATGCTATGGCGGCCGCGGCATTGCTGGCGGTGACACTGATTCCGATACTCATGGGGTACCTGATACGAGGCCGGATACCGACTGAACAGCGCAATCCGCTGAATCGTTTTTTTATTGCCATCTACCGTCCGGCGCTGGAATGGGTGTTGCTCTTCCCCAAAACCACCCTGACAGCGGCAGCGCTGATCGCACTGGTCACCCTATGGCCGATGTCGCAGCTGGGAGGTGAATTTATGCCACCGCTCGATGAAGGTGATCTGCTGTATATGCCCTCCGCCCTACCGGGCATCAGTGCCGCCAAAGTCACACAGTTACTGCAACAGACTGACCGGCTGATCAAATCCGTGCCGGAAGTGGCCACCGTGTTTGGCAAAGCCGGACGGGCAGAAACAGCCACCGATCCGGCACCACTGGAGATGCTGGAAACCATTATCCAGTTCAAACCACGTGAGCAGTGGCGCGCTGGCATGACCAGCGACAAGCTCATCAGTGAACTCGACCGTATCGTGCAGGTACCGGGCGTATCGAATGTCTGGGTGCCACCGATCCGCAACCGGATTGATATGCTGGCCACCGGCATCAAAAGTCCGGTAGGCATCAAGGTGTCGGGAAGCCAGCTGCAGGAAATTGACCGCCTGACGGCGCAAATCGAGCAGGCAGTCAGACAGGTTCCGGGCGTGAGTTCTGCTCTGGCTGAACGGATTAATGGCGGGCGCTATATTGATGTGCAGATCGATCGCGATGCCGCTGCCCGCTATGGATTGAATATCGCCGAGGTGCAAAGCATTATTTCGGCTGCCGTTGGAGGCGACAATATCGGCGAAACGGTCGAAGGCTTGCAGCGCTTCCCCATCAATGTGCGCTATCCGCGCGAACAGCGCGATTCGATAGAAAAATTGCGCCAGTTGCCGATCCTGACTGCGGGTGGTGCGCAAATCAGCCTGGGAGATATCACCCGCATCCAGATCACCGATGGCCCGGCCATGATCAAAAGTGAAAATGCCCGCCTCTCAGGCTGGGTGTATGTCGATATCCGCGGCCGTGATCTGACTACCGTGGTGCAGGCCATGCAACAACGGGTGGCGCAGGAAGTTCAGTTACCCGCAGGGTATGCAATTTCCTGGGCCGGTCAGTTTGAATATCTGCAGCGCGCCAGCCAGAAACTGCAACTGGTGGTGCCTGTCACCCTGCTCATTATCTTTGCCCTGCTGCTGGTGATTTTCCGGCGCATGGATGAAGCACTGCTGATCATGCTCACCATGCCGCTGGCACTGGCTGGCGGATTCTGGTTATTATTTTTACTCAACCATCATCTGTCGGTTGCCAGCGGTATCGGCTTTATTGCCCTCGCCGGTGTGGCAGCCGAATTTGGCGTGGTGATGCTGCTGTATCTGAAACATGCCTGGGAACAGCGTCTGATGGAGGGTAAAACCAGTGAGGCCGATTTGCTGGCCGCCATCCGCGAAGGTGCGGTGTTGCGCGTGCGCCCCAAAGCCATGACGGTAGCGGTGATTCTGGGTGGATTGATTCCGATTATGCTCGGCCATGGGACCGGTTCGGATGTGATGCAGCGTATCGCTGCACCTATGCTCGGCGGCATGATCAGCGCGCCGCTGCTATCCATGTTTGTGGTGCCGGCACTGTTTTTACTGTTGCGCCGACGATCACTTGACCAGCGCCTTGATGGTGGGCCAGGCGCGGCGTGAAATTGGCAAGGGGGCTTTACAGTCGCGCAAAATGGCTTGCCAGGCTTCGGTCATTTTGCCGCTCTGTTCATCAAGTTCCATGCCACGCTCGACACCCGTCAAGGCCAGACGGGCAATGAGGGTGTTGCGGTGGATACGCACAAACACGGCCGGCATTTCCGACTCAATCGCCTGCAGGGCTTCTTCAATCAGATAGCTTTGGTTGACGGTGTACAGCGTGAGGTATTTTTGTTCCGCCTTGATGTAGATAACATCTTTGACCGGCACGAGTAAAATCCGCCCGCGCTCGAGCACGGAAAAATACTGGCGTTGACTTGCGTTCAACTGTACTGAAAGCTGGTGTGTCAATTCCGCCGTGCTGTCTGTGTTTAGTTTTTCCCGCACACTGACGGCACGCAACAGCGCTTCCTGCAGTCGCTGTGCACGCACCGGTTTGAGCAGATAATCAAACGCCTGCACTTCAAACGCCTGCAGCGCATACATATCGTGTGCGGACACAAAAATCACCATTGGTGGCAGCGGCATATTCTGCAACAGATGACGGGCAAATTCGATTCCACCTAGTCCGGGCATCTGCACATCGAGCAAAACAATATCCGGACTGCAGGCCATGATTGCATCAAGCGCATCCTGAGCCCCCGCCGCTTCACCGACGATCTCATTGGGACAGGTGGCGGCAATATCCGAGAGCAGCATGCGCATACGCGCGCGCGCCGGGGTTTCATCATCGAGTAAGAAAATTTTCGCTGTCATGGCGCGTCAACTGAAGTCATCGAAAGGAGTGAATTAATCATGGCGGCGCTGAAACTGACGTCGTTCCATTTGCGGATTGAAGGGCTGCGCGGCGGGATTTTTTTGGAACGGAAAACTGAGTTTAACCTGAAACAGCCCACCCACCACGGCCGCATCAAAACTGGCTTCCACATCGTACAGCAGTGAGAGCCGTTCACGGATATTATCGAGCGCCATATGATTACCCTTGGATTGATGATCGCCGTGATACGGATTTTCAATCACGATATCAATATGCTCCGAATGGCGCGCCAACTGAATCGTAATCAGCGCCGTCTCCTGCGATGGTTCGACACCATGGTGCACGGCATTTTCTATCAACGGCTGCAACAACAGACTGGCGATCTGGGTTTCGCGGATCTGGGTTTCAGTGAAGTTGGTGATTTCCCATTCGACCTTCATGCGCTCACCCAGTCGGATTTTTTCTATCGACAAATACTGACGGCACAGACTGATTTCTTCCGCCAGAGTCGACATATCACGGGTGTCGCGCATCAAAACCCGGAACAGGTCAGCCAGATCTTCGAGCGCGGTTTCGGCCCGCAGGGGCTCGGTGCGGATCAGTGACAGCACCGCATTCATGCTGTTAAACAAAAAATGCGGCCGGATTCGTGCCTGCAGTGCTTGCAATTTGGCGGCATTGAGCGCCGGAGAAAAGGCGCGGCTGCGAAGTTCAAAATAATGCTGGAACAGTAAGCCAAACATGGCCGACAGGATCGCCATCTGCAGCGACGTGGTCGGTAAAACCAAGCCGTCGAACCATTCCTGGGTAAGAACAAACTCGGCTAAGGCCATGGAAATCAGTGCTGGCATCAAGCCGCACAGGGAACGTTGCCAAATTCGCGGAAAACTCTGCACCAGAGCTACTTTTCTCATGCCACAGAGCAGTAATAACGATAGAATACTGATCGATTCAATTAACATCGCCGAATCAATAAATTCGACGATGGCACCGGTGGTATCTTTGCTTTTCATCCAGAAGCCAAAAAAGACCGCCAGGTTGGTCGTCAGCAACACGCGATAAATGACCCCGATATTGCAGCAATCCGGGATGACAGAAGCTACCGCCGAGGGCGAAGCAGTCACTATGGCTGACCTCAGGTGCTTTATAATCATTCCAATTCCATAAAAATACTTAGGTTTTCAAGATGACATCACAATTTTCCAAAAAGGACCAGGCCTGGTCAGCGCGCTTCTCTGAACCGGTGTCCGATCTGGTCAAACGCTATACCGCTTCGGTCTTTTTTGACAAACGTCTGGCTCAGGTGGATATTCAGGGTTCGCTGGCCCATGCTGAAATGCTTTGCTTTAAAGAAATCATTACTCAGACAGATTATGCCGAAATTGTGCGCGGGATGGCACAAATTTCATCCGAGATCGCCGCCGGCAGCTTTATCTGGCAGCTTGATCTGGAAGATGTACACCTCAATATTGAAAAACGCCTGACCGAAATCGTCGGCGATGCCGGCAAACGTTTGCATACCGGCCGTTCGCGCAATGATCAGGTCGCCACCGATATCCGCCTGTATCTGCGCGGTGCCATCGATGACATTCTGGGTCTGCTGAGCGAATTCCGCCTGGCGCTGCTGAATCTGGCCGAACAGCAGGCCGACACCATCATGCCGGGTTTCACCCACATGCAGGTGGCGCAACCGATCACTTTTGGGCATCACATGCTGGCGTATGTGGAAATGTTTGGCCGCGACGCCGAACGCATGCTTGATTGCCGCAAGCGTGTCAACCGCCTGCCTCTGGGCGCAGCAGCGCTGGCAGGCACCACCTTCCCTATTGACCGTGAACGCGTGGCCGCCGCACTAGGTTTTGACGGCGTATGCCGCAATTCGCTCGATGCCGTTTCGGACCGCGATTTTGCAATTGAATTCTGCGCCGCTGCCGCCCTGATCATGACGCATATTTCGCGCATGTCAGAAGAACTGGTGATCTGGATGAGCCCGCGCATCGGTTTTATCGACATCGCTGACCGCTTTTGCACCGGTTCTTCGATCATGCCGCAAAAGAAAAATCCCGACGTACCGGAACTGGCGCGCGGCAAAACCGGTCGCGTCAACGGCCATTTAATCGCCCTGCTGACCTTAATGAAAGGCCAGCCGCTGGCCTACAACAAAGACAATCAGGAAGACAAGGAACCGTTGTTTGACACCGTCGACACCCTCACCGACACCCTGCGCATTTTTGCCGACATGGCCACCGGCATCAGCGTCAAACCTGCCGCCATGCGCGCCGCAGCTCTGCAGGGTTATGCCACCGCCACCGATCTGGCTGACTATCTGGTCAAAAAAGGCTTACCCTTCCGCGACGCCCACGAAGCCGTTGCCCATGCCGTCAAAACCTGCGTCCGGCGCGAATGCGATCTGAGCGACCTGACACTGGATGAATTGCGCAGCTTTTCCAGCCTGATCGAGGATGATATTTATGAAGTCTTAACCCTGGAAGGCTCCGTGGCCGCCCGCGACCATATCGGCGGTACGGCACCAAATCAGGTGCGGGCAGCGATTGCTCGGTTGCGGGGGGATATCTAGGCCGCTGTTAGGATTTAATCCCCGAGCCCACCGGCAATTCAGCAAACCAGTTGATAAACCGTTCCACATTGGCGCCCTGATAAATCGCACCATGCTGGGGGCAAAGCATGTCGATTTTCATTTTGCTCGCTCGCGCACACCAGTCGAGTTTGGCTTCGTTCGAACCCATCCAGCGACGGTGAAAACCTTCGGCATAATGAATGTGACGATCAAAATCGGTGACGATTAATTCATCCTCGCCCGCTGGCAGCAATGCGGCGCCGATGTCGCCGGAAAACAGGATCGCGGCGCTGGCATCATATAAATTGAAATTGCCGGAAGAATGTAAATAGTGCGCTGGCATGGCGAACAGCTTGAGATTGCCGAGAAAAATATCCGCGCCTTCATCGGGTATCGACATAAAAGTATCGGCCTTGCCGCCGAAATGCGGAATAAACGACGCCCACAACCAGCTCAGATGACAGCGCAATTCCGGATTAAAATCCAGCCACAGCGCCAGCGATGAAATGATGTCCGGGTCCTGATGCGAAGCGAATAAGGCGGTGATGTTGCGTGGATCGTATTTGGCGCTGATGGCAGAAAACACGGCGGCAAAAATTTCCATTCCGCCGGGATCGGTTAATAAGGATTGTTCGCCATTACTGATGAGATATTCGTTGGTGTCGATCAGATACTCCGGCTTGTCCGGATCGCGTGTCACCACCGCCCATTGATGGGGACCGTGTTGGTAAATGATTTCGATTTTTTTCATGTTATTGATTAAAGGTGTGATTAAGCGACTTTAAACCCGTCACGGTTTGACTCATGATTTCTTCAATGCTGACCACGATAGTGCGCATTTCTTCCAGCATGCTGGTGCCGTAAGCTGCTTCAATGCGGCCATTATTGGACAGCATCGCGCCGGTGCGACACAGGGTCAGTGCGCGGCGGATTTCATGCGCCAGTGCATGCCGGTCAGCTTCAGCTTCGATCAGGGTTTGCTGGTACGCCAGACGTTTGGATTCCACTCTGGTGTGAATCAGACTGTGGGCCTGGTCGCTTTTTTTCTCAGTGGCTTCGAGCAGTCGCAGATTTCTGGCCAGTTTGAGTAACGCGGCGATGCGGTGTACAAAGCGATAAATCAACTTACCGAGGATGGCCATTTCTTTTTCCACTTCCAGACCGAAAGTGCGCAACTCAAGCGCCACCACATGAAATCCGGCTGATTGGGTTCCAGCCCGCTTGGCCACGAGCACCGCATTCACCGCCACCAGATCAATCCGGCAGGCGGTATCAATGACTTGTTTGAGAATTTCATTGATGGAAATGGCCCCATCCAGATTGAAAGCAGGACTCGATTCATTCATGGCACATGCTCGCTTGAGTGAAAATACATACAGAACAGAATAGGGGAAAATTTCCCATATTCAAATATATGTAGTCAAACGGGAGGAAATTGTTGATTCAGATCAACATAAATGCAGTCATCGTGAAAAAATGGCATTTTCATTGCCGCGATTACACCTGAATCTGACAATGAAGGTACCCCCACTCCCCCTAATAACTACTCACCGCCTCAGGAACCCCGCCTTTAAAACGATAAATCGTCACCGCGGATTGTTGCAGATCGTGGTTGGCATCAAAGGCATAACTGCCGGCGACGCCTTTGTACTGGATTTTTTCCAGCACCGGCAGATACTTTGACGGCTCGATCGAATTTGCCGCCTTCATGGCTGCAGCCACCAGCATCATGCCGTCGTAGAAAGAAGCGGCATAGGTTTCGGCCGGACGGTTGTACTGTTTCTGATAGCTGTCGGCAAAACTCTTGCCTGAGGCCAGTTTATCTAACATGGCACCGCCCTGAGTGCAGACTACCTGATCGCTGATGGCATCCCCTGCCAGTCGGCCCATTTCAGGTGCGCAGATACCATCACCACCAAGCAGCATGACATTCAGACCGAGTTGCTTCATCTGGCGCAACATCGGGCCGCCCTGAGGGGAATAACCACCGTAAAAAATGGCTTGCGGTTTTTTGGCTTTGATCGACGTCAGGATGGCATTGAAATCGGTGGCTTTGTCGTTGGTGTATTCGTTGGCCAGAATTTGCATGCCGTTGGCTTTGGCGAGTTTGGCGAATTCCAGCGCAAGTCCCTGACCGTAGGCAGTGCGGTCATCGATGATGGCCACTTTGGTTAATTTCAATTCTTTAGCTGCATACAGCGCCATTTTGCCACCGAGCTGGGTATCGCTGGCCGCTACGCGGAAGACTGAACGAAAGCCCTGCAAAGTGATTTTCGGGTTCGAAGCTACGCTGGCCATGACGATGCTGGCATTGTTATAGATGCGCGAAGCAGGAATAGTCACACCGGAATTGTAAGGACCGATCACAGCTTTGACATTCATGTCGACCAACTTTTGTGCAACGGCGACACCGGCGCGCGGATCACCCTGATCATCTTCCATGACGGCTTCAAACTGGATTTTTTTTCCGCCGATAACCAGATGTTGACTGTTGAGCTGGGAAATGGCCATGCTCAGCCCCCCCTGATTATCCCGCCCTGCTGCGGCCTGTGCACCAGTCAGCGGACTGCTGAAACCGATTTTAACCTGCTGAGTTTCTTCCGACTGGGACAACAGCGGATACGCTGCCAAGAATAATAATGCGATTTTAATGTGAGTAAACATGATTGCCTTTGATGTTAGCGCAGCGTAATACACCATTAACAGTGAATCCGCCACTTGGTGTATTACGCCCTGCGGGCTAATACACCCTACCTTTTCAAGAGTTCGCCAAAAAATAATCTTCGAGTGTATCCTGCAAGCCAAGTTCAATCGCTGCTTCGACTTTTTTCATTAGTCGCGCATCGGACTGGGATTCAAACAGAAATAGCCGGTAGACCTGAGAGAGTGGAATATAGCTCGGATTGACCAGCATGACCCACCACTCGGAACCGACCACGGGGGTGGATTTTTTGCACACCACTTCATCGGACAGCAAGCGTCCAACCAGTCCGGCCTGTCCCATTTGTGTGAGCAGGGTTTCGATTTCATCAAACCCCAGACGGGTTTTTTGACGAATTTCCCAACTCGACACACCGGCCTGATTGGATTTCACCCGCGCCGCAAACAACACTTCGAGCAAACTCATGGCATCAATAAAACGACTGCCGGGCTTGTGTTGATGCCACCAGCGCTCATATTTGACCACCGG
This sequence comes from uncultured Oxalobacteraceae bacterium, assembly GCA_903862415.1. Lineage (GTDB taxonomy): Bacteria > Pseudomonadota > Gammaproteobacteria > Burkholderiales > Burkholderiaceae_D > Solimicrobium. Next base: position 46,563 of record CAIOYD010000010.1, read on the forward strand.
CAAAGAAGCGGCAATCACCGCGCCGAGCAGGGTAATAAACCACGAGGTATAGATCCAGATCAGAAAAATCGGCACCACCGCCAGCGCGCCATACAACACCGTGTAAGTGGGAATATGCACCACAAAGGCGGCAAAAATGCGTTTGGCAATTTCAAACAGAATACCTGCTACCAACCCACCCCAGGCGGCATCGTGCCAGTCGATGCGGCGGTTGGGTACAGCCATATACAGCAAGCCAAAAGCACAGGTGGTAAAAATAATCGACGCCGCGGTATACAAGGCTTTACTGCCTGGGATGGCTCCGACCACATCCGAGGTGGCAGCAAACAAATACGAGGTGACCGAGAGCGAAATGCCGATGAGCAAAGGAGCCAGTGTCGTCAGCGCCCAATACACCATCATGCGCTTGATCAGCGGGCGTTTTTGCCTGACGTGCCAGATTTGATTAAACACTCGTTCGATGGTGCCCAGCATGGCCACGGAAGTCACCACCAGCGCGACCGCTCCATAGGCAGATAATCGGGTTGCCTTGGAAGCGAACTGGGTCAGGTAACCAAGTATATTGCTGGCAATCGCCTTGGGCATGAGGCTTTGAATGAAATACGCTTCGAGCGAGGCCCGGAAGGTGGCAAACAAGGGGAACACGGTGAAAATGGCCAACGCAATGGTGAGCATCGGCACCAGTGCCAGAACCGTGGTAAAGGTCAGACTGCCGGCCACCTGAGCCAGTTGTCCATCAGCCAGACGACGCAGCGCAAAGCGCAGCAGGCTGCGGATCTGGGTCAGACGCCAGCCAAACAGGCGGCGGTTTTTCAGGCTGTTTTTAAATTGCTGATAGCGCGTCATCGCGTGAGGGATCAAAGAAAACGATCCAGTATTTTACGTCCATGTTTGTTCAGTTTGGTTGGCTGGCGAATTAAAAAATTGATGCCGTGATTATCGGTGATGAGCAAACTGTCACCGATGCGGCGGATATCTTCTTCGACCCGCAAGACAAACTCGGTCGCACCCCGGTCTGTGGTCACCGACCAGGTACAGGGGGTGGCAAAGCTGGAGACCCCGATAATCTGTTCAATTTCGGGTACAAATTCGCGCCCGGATAATTCATCGAGCACCAGTTCACGCACCGACGCCGGCAAATCCAGCAGACGCTCGATCCAGGCCACCTCGCGTCCATCCTGGCTCACCAGAGCAATGCCATTGTCGGGCGTCTGAATCGGAAACGCCCGCACCGGCATCACACCTTCGTAGGTTTCTCCAGCAGTGGTCAGGATCAGTTTGCCGAAGGCATTGCGACTGAGTTCAAAAGAAGTGGTTTGCATCATTCACCTTCACTGGATTCAATTAAGACGGCCGCATTCCGGGCTTGCGCCTGATACAGGCGATAGTAAGCGCCCTGCTGTGCCATGAGCACATCGTGCTTGCCTTCTTCCACCACCACGCCGCGATCCATGACCACGAGCCGGTCGGCTTTATTTAAGGTCGACAGTCGGTGGGCAATCGCGATTGTAGTCCGGCCTTTAACCAGATTATCCAGCGCTTTCTGAATTTCTTTTTCAGTTTCCGAATCCACCGAGGACGTGGCTTCATCCAGAATCAAAATCTTTGGATCGATCAGCAAGGCACGGGCAATCGAGATACGCTGGCGTTCACCACCAGACAAGCCCTGACCGCGTTCGCCGACCATGGAGTCGTAACCCTGAGGCAGGCGCAGAATAAATTCATGCGCATGTGCTGCACGGGCTGCATCCATGATTTCATCACGCGAGGCGTGTGGTTTTCCGTAGGCGATATTATCAGCAATGGTGCCAAAAAACAGGAACGGCTCTTGCAATACCAGACCGATATTGCGACGATAATCGGAGATGGCAAACGAACGGATATCGACGCCATCGAGCAAAATCGCACCCTCGGCAACATCGTAAAAACGGCAGATCAAATTCACCAGCGTGCTTTTACCGGAACCGCTGTGACCGACCAGACCGATCATTTCACCCGGTTTGATATTGATCGAAATGCCACGATTCACTGCACGATTGCCATAGCGGAAACCGACTTCACGCAATTCGATATGGCCTTCGACCTTGGTAATTTTGACCGGATTGGCAGGCTCAGGGACGCTCGAGACATGGTCGAGAATATCGAACACCCGCTTGGCGGCCGAGGCCGATTTTTGCGTCACTGAAACGATACGACTCATGGAATCGAGTCGTCCATAAAAACGCCCCATCAACGCCACAAACGATAACAGCATACCGGAAGTGATTACACCGCGGGAAATCTGCCAGATACCAAACGCCCAGACGATCAGCATACCGATATCGGTAAGCAGCGACACGGTCGGAGAAAACAGCGCCCAGACTTTATTCAGACGGTCGTTGACCACCAGATTGTGGCGGTTGGCTTCATAAAACCGATTGGCTTCGCGCTGTTCCTGGGCAAACGCCTTAACTACACGGATACCGGGAATGGTGTCGGCCAGCACGTTGGTGACTTCGCCCCAGACGCGGTCGATTTTTTCAAAACCGTTACGCAAACGGTCGCGCACGATATGAATCATCCAGGCAATAAACGGCAGCGGTGCCAGTGTGACCAGTGCCAGCATGGCATTTTGGCGCACCAGAAACACGGAAATCATCACCAGCATGATGACGTCAGTAGCAAAATCGAGCAGGTGCAGTGACAAAAACACACAGATCCGATCAGTGCCGCTGCCGATACGCGACATCAGATCGCCGGTGCGTTTACCGCCAAAATATTCCAGTGACAGCCGCATTAAGTGTTCATACGTGGCCGTGCGCAAATCCGAACCGATACGCTCCGACACCAGCGCCAGAATATAGGTTTTGAGCCAGTTCAGCAGCCAGGCCAGCAGTGCCGAGCCCAGCAATCCACCCAGATACAGCGACACTACATACGGATCGATGTGTTTGGTGGTTTGATAAGGAATGAGTACATTATCCAAAATCGGGCCGGTCAGATACGGCGGCACCAGACCGGCGGCGGTTCCCAGCAGTGTCAGAATAAAGCCGATAAACAGCTGCAACTGATACGGCCGGGCAAAACGCCACAGGCGAAACAGTGTACGCGTCGAAGGTGGGGTATGTATCACCTTGGCACAGATCGGGCACTCATCCTGATCCGGCTCCAGCGGCGCCTTGCAGCTCGGGCAAATCAGCTGATCGGGTTCAACTACCGGCAAACCGCTGAGCTGGCTGTTTTGAAACAGATTGAATTGATCCACAAACCGGGTTGCCAGCAAATTCTGGTTCAGGGTAAACCGCCACGAGGCCAGCAAACCGGTAGCATCGACCAATTCCAGATGACCGATCCCGGCGTGATCATGATGTTGCAACCGTAAATCCGTGCGGTAATCCCAGCTCTGCCATTGGGTTTCCCCCGGAGCCTGAGTCAACAAACGTGTTTCCGTCGCGACGATGATTCCCTTTCGGAAATTTAATCGCGCATCCAGGTCAACCTCCAGCACGGTCAGTGCGTTCTCACCTGCGGTGAGTTGTTTTGCAATGATGTCACGCCAACCGGAAGGCAGGCTGGTTAAGGCAAATTCATCAGCAACTTGTTTCATTGTCATTATTATGATTGCTCCGGAGTGTCAGCGTCAGATGTAGCTACGTAAGACGTGACGAATAAAAATCAGGCAGAAAATCCGTATTCATTGCGAGCAGTTTAGCTAGTAGCTCAATATCAGCAAGTTTAGAGGCTATAAACGTAGCGCTAAAGTAGCAATTTACGGTATTCTATTGGATTAGATTACTCGGTGGAAAGTTACTTCAATGCTCGAAAGAATTTTTCGAGAGTATACAATAAGAGTCACGACAGAGATACAAACAATGGATGACTGGTAAATTTATCCTTGTAACTGAATGAAACTTACCTGAAAAATTGAAATAACTAAAAACTGGGATATACCCCACATGTTGGTGAAAATAAAATAAATGACGACTAAGAGAGATCTCAAATTTACCCGCGTGACCCATTTGCGCGGACCTAACATCTGGACTTATCGCCCGGTCATTGAAGTCTGGGTTGATATTGGTGATTTAGAACAGTTTCCCTCCAATACCCTGCCGGGATTGACTGACCGACTCACGAGCTGGCTCCCGAGCCTCATCGAACACCGATGCGGTGTCGGTGAGCGCGGCGGCTTTGTCGAGCGTCTGCATGAAGGTACCTGGGCAGCCCATATACTGGAACATATTGTACTGGAATTGCAAAATCTGGCCGGCATGCGTACCGGATTCGGCAAAACCCGTAAGGCTGCCGAGCCCAGTCTGTACAAAATGGCATTTCGCACCCGCCAGGAACAGGTTGGCCGTGCCGCCCTGGCTGCCGGACGTGAATTATTGCTCGCCGCCATAGAAAACACCCCCTACGACGTCAGCGCCACGGTGACTGAATTGCGCGAATTGTCCGATTCACTCTGTCTTGGCCCATCAACTGCCCACATAGTCGATGCTGGCACGAACCGGACTATTCCGTGGATGCGCCTGAATGACGGCAATCTGGTGCAACTCGGCTTTGGTAAAAACCAGCGTCGTATCTGGACGGCAGAAACCGATCAGACCAGCGCGATTGCCGAAGGCATCTCTTCGGATAAAGATTTAACCAAGTCACTGCTCAAATCCTGTGGCGTCCCGGTTCCGGAAGGCACACTGGTACACAGCGCCGAAGAAGCCTGGGAAGCCGCACAGGATATCGGCCTGCCAGTGGTACTCAAACCGTATGACGGCAACCATGGCCGTGGCGTGTCGCTGGATTTGAAAACCGAAGCCGATGTTGTCGCCGCGTTCAAACTGGCAGACCGTAAAGGTGACGGCAGTGCCGTGATTGTGGAACAATTTATCGCCGGCAATGAACATCGGGTGCTGGTCGTGGGCAAAAAAGTCGTTGCAGTGGCTGCCGGTGAAGCTGCCTGGGTCACCGGTGACGGCAAATCCAACATTATTGAACTCGTAGACGACCAGATCAATTCCGATCCGCGTCGCGGCACTACCGAAGAATTCCCTCTGAATGCGCTCGGACCGCAAAATGGCGCCGAAATCATTCTGGAATTGGAACGTCAGGGTTTTACTGCCTATGACATTCCACCCAAGGGACATCCGGTGCTGATTCAGCGCAATGGCAATGTCGCCTTTGATGTCACCGATGACATTCATCCCAGCATCGCTGCTATGGCCACACTGGCCGCACGCGTAGTAGGTCTGGATGTGGCCGGAGTCGATCTGGTGGTGGAAGATATTTCCAAACCACTGAGCTCGCAACGTGGCGCGGTCATTGAAGTCAATGCCGGTCCGGGCTTGCTGTCGCATCTAAAACCTGCCAGCGGCAAACCACGCGATATCGGTACTGCGATTATTGACCATTTATTCCCCAATCAAGTCAATGGCCGCATCCCCATCGTCGGTGTTGCCGGTTCCAGTGGATCAACCCTGATTTCCCGTCTGATCGCCCACCTGCTGCATGTCAGCGGTAAACATGTCGGTCTGGCCTGCAGCAATGGCCTGTTTCTGGATCAGCGTCAGATCGATGTCAAAAACGGCCTCAACTGGGATGCCGGACAACGGTTACTCATCAATCGCTCGATTGAAGCGGCCGTCTTTGAAACCAGCAACCGCATGATATTGACCGAAGGTCTGGTGTACGATAAATGCGCTGTCGGCGTAGTCACGGAAATCGATGAAGCCGCCGCGATCAAAGAACTGGCCGAATTTTATATCACCGATGCCGACAAAGTTGTCAATGTCGTGCGCACTCAGGTCGATGTTATTTTACCCGGCGGTCATGCAGTGCTCAACGCCGACCATCCACGTATCATCGAACTCGCGGCTATGTGTGACGGCGAAGTCATTTTCTTCAGCGCCAATGCCAGCCTGCCAGCGATCACCACGCATCGTGCCCAAGGTGGGCGGGTAGTATTTTTGCGCAATAACAGCATCGTACTGGCTGCCGGCGCCGAAGAATCCGCACTGTTACCACTGTCCTCACTGAAACCGACTAAAGCAGCACAACCGGTGAATGTCATGGCGGCCGTAGCAGCGGCCTGGGCCCTGAACATTTCGCCGGAATTAATTGAAGCAGGACTGAGGACTTTTGAATCAACGCCGAAAAAATCCCCTTATTAAAATAATATAACGATCCCGCCTCAATCGCGGGATCTGTTTTGCCAGATCAAAGACCTTAGGAAGCTATTTTATGGAAGTTTCACGTATCAGAGCATTGCGCGGCCCGAATTTATGGAGCCATCACACTGCCATCGAAGCCATAGTCACATGCGGTAACAACGAATTAAATATCGTCAATCTTCCCGATTTTGAAACCCGTCTGCGGACACGGTTTCCGGCCTTAAGCGCCTTGCAGCCTACCGGTTATCATGACGCGATTCCGGTCGCCCATGTATTTGAACATGTCGCCCTCGGTCTGCAGGCCAGTGCCGGTTGTCCGGTGACCTTCAGCCGCAGCACCCAGACGCTTGAACCGGGCGTGTTTCAGGTGGTGGTGGAATATACCGAAGAAGCGGTTGGCCGACTGGCCTTTGAACTGGCAGAAAAACTCTGCCTGTCCGCCATGCAGGACAGTTTTTTTGATCTCGACAGTGCACTCGATGACTTGCGTCAACTCGATGAAGATGTGCGCTTAGGCCCGTCAACCGGCTCGATCGTACAGGCCGCCGTGGCCCGCAATATTCCCTTCCGACGCCTCACCGATGGCAGTCTGGTGATGTTTGGCTGGGGCAGTAAACAGCGCCGGATTCAGGCCGCCGAAATGGATTGCACCAGCGCGATTGCCGAAGCCATCGCTCAGGATAAAGAACTGACCAAAAAATTACTCAACGCCGCCGGTGTGCCGGTTCCGATGGGACGTTCAGTTGACAGCGCCATCGATGGCTGGCTGGCAGCACTCGATGTTGGCCTGCCGGTGGTCGTCAAACCGAAAGATGGCAATCAGGGTAAAGGGGTGACGGTCAACATCACCACACGCGAACAACTCGAAGCCGCCTATGTATCGGCGAGCGAATTCAGCGACAACGTACTGGTTGAACGTTATTTACCCGGCAGCGATTATCGCCTGCTCGTTATCGGCAATAAACTGATCGCCGCCGCCCGCCGTGATCCGCCACAAGTCGTCGGCGATGGTGTGAAAACCGTGCGCCAACTGGTTGACCAGGTCAATCTCGATCCCAAACGCGGCTCCGGCCATGCCACTTCACTGACTAAAATCCGCTTTGACGATATCGCTCTGGCCAGTCTGGCTACGCAGGGCTTTAACGCCGAATCCGTTCCGACCAAAGGTCGTCGCGTGCATTTGCGCAATAACGCCAATCTGTCCACCGGCGGCTCGGCCACCGATGTCACCGATGATGTGCATCCGGAAGTCGCTTCACGCGCCGTGGCAGCCGCGCAAATGGTGGGTCTGGATATCTGCGGCGTCGATCTGGTGTGCGACAGCGTATTAAAACCGATAGAAGAACAAAACGGCGGCATCGTTGAAGTCAATGCCGCTCCGGGATTGCGCATGCATATCTCCCCTTCCTTCGGCAAAGGCCGTCAGGTTGGTGAAGCCATTGTGTCAACCATGTTTGAAGACGGCAATGATGGTCGCATTCCGATTGTGGCCGTCACCGGCACCAACGGCAAAACCACCACTGTGCGCCTGATTGCGCACCTGCTGACCGCCTCCGGTCTGCGTACCGGCATGACCAATACCGACGGCGTATATATCGAAGGACAGCGCATCGACAGCGGCGACTGCAGCGGACCGCGCAGCGCGCGCAATGTGTTGCTGCATCCGGATGTGGATGCCGCCGTGTTTGAAACTGCCCGTGGTGGCGTACTGCGTGAAGGTCTGGCGTTTGATCGCTGCCAGGTGGCCGTGATCACCAACATCGGCACCGGGGATCATCTCGGCCTGAACTACATCACCAGTCTGGAAGATCTGGCCGTATTGAAACGCGTGATCGTGCAGAATGTCGCCGACAGCGGCGTGGCCGTACTCAATGCTGCAGATCCTATCGTCGCCAGCATGGCGGCCAATTGTCTGGGTAAAGTAACCTTTTTTGCCGCTGACCGGCGTGAAGCCATCATGGCCACGCACCGCGCTCAGGGCAATCGGGTAGTGTATGTCGAGAACAACATGGTCGTCGCAGAAGAAGGCGACTTCAAGCACAGCATCAGTCTTCAGAACGTACCGATTACCCACGGTGGCAAGATAGCCTTCCAGGTCGAAAATGTCATGGCTTCGGTGGCTGCGGCCTGGGGCACAGGCATTCGCTGGGAAGCCATTGAAGCCGGTTTAAAAACCTTTGCCAATGACACCGACAATGCACCCGGCCGGTTTAATTTATTTTCTTATCGCGGCGCCACCCTGATCGCTGATTATGGCCACAATCCGGATGCGATTCTGGCGCTCGTGAATGCAGTGGAAACCATGCCGGCCAAACGCCGCTCCGTCGTGATCAGTGGCGCAGGTGACCGGCGAGATCAGGATATCCGGCAGCAAACTGAAATTCTGGGTGCCGCTTTTGATGAAGTGATTCTGTATCAGGATCAATGTCAGCGTGGTCGTGCCGATGGCGAAGTGGTTGCCCTGCTGCGTTCCGGCCTGAAAAATGCCAAACGCACCAGTGCCATCCAGGAAATTCAGGGTGAATTTGTCGCCATCGATACCGCACTCGGACTGCTTTCCGAAGGCGATTTATGCCTGATTCTGGTCGATCAGGTCGAAGAAGCCTTAGCACACATTGCCAAACGGGTACAGGAAGGCTAAAACAGCACCGGGTTGATTTCATCAACCCGGTGGGTCGCATAAGACACGCTAAACTCCCCTCTTCTATTCAATGCCTGACAAAATTACTCAAGTTTGTTATACTTGAGTAATTCAGTAGGTAATTACCACCATAGCGCAACATGTGGGAACCTGCTCAGACCTGTATCTCCACGGAGCCTAGCGATGCGACTCACCACCAAAGGACGTTTTGCTGTAACAGCAATGATCGATCTGGCACTGCGCCAGGCCGATGGCCCGGTTACGCTGGCCGGTATCAGTGCGCGGCAAGAAATATCGTTATCGTATTTAGAGCAATTATTCAGTAAATTACGTCGTCATGAAATCGTTGAATCCGTGCGCGGTCCCGGTGGCGGCTACAATTTAAGTCGTGCTGCCAAGAGCGTGAGCGTGGCACAAATTATCAAAGCGGTTGATGAACCCATCGATGCCACCCAGTGCGGCGGCAAAGAAAATTGCCATAGTAGCAATCATGCTGGTGGTGCCCGCTGTATGACGCATGAACTCTGGTCCACACTCAATGCTAAAATGGTGGATTATTTAGACTCGGTCTCCCTGCAGGATTTAGTCAATCAACAAACCGTGTCAGCTGAAAAAGTCATCGTGCTACATCCGCAGTCACAGGTAGCTTAACTGGAATTTTATGAATAACCCGATCAAAACCAATTTACTCGACAGCGCCAACGCGCCCCACTTTCCGATTTACATGGATTATTCGGCCACCACGCCTATCGATCCGCGCGTCGCTGACAAAATGATTCCGTATTTGCGCGAGCAATTTGGCAATCCCTCTTCCCGCAGCCATGTGTATGGCTGGAATGCCGAGCAGGCGGTCGAAGAAGCCCGTGGACAGGTAGCCGCTCTGATCGGTGCTGATCCGCGTGAAATCGTCTGGACTTCAGGCACAACTGAAAGTAACAATCTGGCTCTCAAAGGTGCGGCACAGTTTTATAAAACCCGCGGCAAACACATCATCACCGTCAAAACCGAACACAAAGCTGTGCTTGATACCGTGCGCGAACTGGAACGTCAGGGTTTTGAAGCAACCTATCTGCAACCGCAAGAAGATGGCTTGATCACAGTTGAACAATTAGCTGCTGCCGTGCGCCCGGACACGATTTTAGTTTCCGTGATGTGGGTCAACAATGAAATCGGCGTGATTCAGCCAATCGCTGAAATCGGTGAATTCTGCCGCTCAAAAAACATTATTTTTCATTGCGATGCAGCCCAGGCTACCGGTCGGGTAGAGATCGACATGGAAACCGTCAAGGTCGATTTGCTCTCACTCACTGCCCATAAAACCTATGGTCCCAAAGGTGTCGGTGCGCTGTATGTGCGCCGCAAGCCACGCATTCGCATTGAAGCGCAGATGCACGGTGGCGGCCATGAACGCGGCATGCGTTCCGGCACACTGGCCACGCATCAGATCGTCGGCATGGGCGAAGCTTTCCGGATCGCCAAAGAAGAAATGGCCGCAGAAAATCAGCGCATCCTGGCGCTGCGTGACCGTCTGGCCAAAGGTTTGCAGGAAATCGAAGAAGTGTATATCAATGGCGATCTGGCGCACCGCGTACCGCACAACCTGAATGTCAGCTTTAATTATGTCGAAGGCGAGTCGCTCATCATGGCGATCAAAGATATCGCGGTTTCGTCCGGTTCAGCCTGTACGTCGGCCAGTCTGGAGCCATCCTATGTATTGCGCGCTCTGGGTCGCAGTGACGAACTGGCCCACAGCTCGATCCGGTTTACCCTCGGCCGCTTTACCACAGAACAAGATATCGACTTCACCATCGCCCTCATGAAAGAAAAAGTCGCTAAACTGCGCGAACTCTCACCGTTGTGGGACATGTACAAGGACGGCGTTGATATTTCATCCATCCAGTGGGCGGCGCACTAATCTCACCTTTATATTAAGCTCAGGAATACCTGAGCACACCGGAGAAACATCATGGCATATTCTGAAAAAGTAATGGATCACTACGAAAATCCGCGCAATGTCGGCGCGTTCGAAAAAGGTGATGACACTGTCGGTACCGGCATGGTCGGTGCACCCGCCTGCGGCGACGTCATGAAACTGCAGATCAAGGTCAACGCTGACGGCATTATCGAAGATGCCAAATTCAAAACCTACGGTTGCGGCTCGGCGATTGCGTCTTCTTCGCTGGTGACCGAATGGGTCAAAGGGAAAACCCTGGATCAGGCACTCGACATCAAAAATACCCAGATTGCCGAAGAACTGGCGCTACCGCCAGTAAAAATTCACTGTTCGATTCTGGCTGAAGATGCCATCAAGGCTGCTGTGCTGGATTACAAAACCAAACACGCAGGCGTTTAATCATGGCCATCACCCTGACTGAAAAAGCCGCCCGGCATGTTTCGCGCTACATGGAGCGCCGTGGCAAAGGAATCGGTCTGCGCTTTGGCGTGCGCACCACCGGCTGTTCTGGCATGGCTTACAAACTCGAATACGTCGATGAAGTCGCGCCCGATGACGAGGTGTTTGAATCGTTTGGCGTAAAAGTGTTTGTCGACCCGAAAAGTCTGACTTACATCGATGGTACCGAGCTTGATTTTGCCCGCGAAGGTCTCAACGAAGGATTCAAGTTTCATAATCCTAACGTCAAAGATGAATGCGGCTGCGGTGAAAGCTTCCGGATTTAAAACGCATGCAAAATCATTTTGATCTGTTCGGACTGACGCCGCAATTTGATCTCGATCTGGCGCAACTTGAGCGCGCCTTTCGGGAAGTGCAGACGCAGGTGCATCCCGACAAATTTGTCAGTGCCGGCAGTGCCGAACAGCGCGTAGCGATGCAATGGGCCACACGTGCCAACGAAGCCTATCAGACCTTAAAAAATCCGCTCAAACGTGCCAGTTATCTGTGTGAACTGCATGGCATCGGTCTGGAAGCCGAATCGAATACCGCCATGCCGACGGCATTTTTAATGCAACAAATGGAATGGCGCGAACAACTCGACGAGGCTCGTGGCGAGCATGCCGCCTTACTGCAACTGGAAGAACAAATCGACCGGGCCCGCGCGGCGCAGCTGCAGCAGATAGGCCAGCAATTCACCCTGACTGCTTATCCGCAGGCAGCGCAATTGATCCGGCAACTGATGTTTTTAGAAAAATTCGCTGACGATGTCGATCACGCACTCGACGCGCATTGAACTTGGTTCACCCATAAATAAAGAAAATTTTCATGGCATTATTGCAAATTTCAGAACCGGGCATGTCGACGGCTCCGCACCAACACCGTCTGGCCGTTGGCATTGATCTGGGCACCACCAATTCGCTGGTGGCCACGGTGCGCAACAGTGTTCCTGAAATTCTCAGCGACGATGAAGGCCATAGCCTGCTGCCATCGATCGTGCGCTATCTCGCCAATGGTCATGCCCATATCGGTTACAAGGCGCAGGCAGCACAAACCACCGACCCGAAAAACACCATCCTGTCGGTCAAGCGTTTCATGGGGCGCGGCTTAAAAGATATCGCCTACGCTGAAAACCTGCCCTACGATTTTCTCGACACCCCCGGCATGGTACAGATTCAGACGGTGGCCGGAATTAAAAGTCCGGTAGAAATTTCTGCCCAGATTCTCGCCACCCTGCGCCAGCGCGCCGAAGATTCACTGGGTGACGAACTCGTTGGCGCGGTCATTACCGTACCCGCCTACTTTGATGATGCCCAGCGTCAGGCCACCAAGGATGCCGCCAAGCTGGCCGGTTTAAATGTCTTGCGGCTGTTGAATGAACCCACTGCGGCAGCGATTGCCTATGGCCTGGACAATGGCTCCGAAGGTATTTACGCCGTCTATGATCTGGGTGGCGGCACGTTTGATATTTCGATTTTAAAAATGAGTAAGGGTGTCTTTGAAGTGCTGGCCACTGGTGGCGATTCGGCGCTCGGTGGCGACGACTTTGATCACCGGCTGCTGTGCTGGATCAGCGAACAGGCCAAACTGGCACCGCTGTCCGACGCGGACACGCGCATTCTGATGGTCAAGTCACGCGAAGTCAAAGAACTGCTGTCGAACAAGGCAGAAACCCGCATCGAAGCCGCACTCGGCTCCGGTGAACGGGTCAACCTGACCATCACAGCCGAACAGTTTGCTGACATGACTCAGCATCTGGTACACAAAACCATACAGCCGTGCAAAAAAGCGCTGCGCGACGCCGCACTGCAAATCGAAGATATCGATGGCGTGGTGCTGGTTGGCGGCGCGACCCGCATGCCACAGATACGCAAAGCCGTGGGCAATTTTTTCCAGTCGACCCCGCTGTCCAATCTGGACCCGGACAAAGTTGTCGCCTTAGGTGCGGCCATTCAGGCCAATCTGCTGGCCGGCAATCGCGCTTCCGGCGACGACTGGTTATTACTGGATGTAATTCCACTATCCCTGGGCATCGAAACCATGGGTGGGCTGGCCGAAAAAGTCATTCCACGCAACTCCACCATTCCCTGCGCCCGGGCGCAGGAATTTACCACCTTTAAAGACGGTCAGACTGCACTGGCCATCCACGTGGTTCAGGGCGAGCGCGAACTGGTCAGCGCCTGCCGTTCACTGGCCCGGTTTGAATTGCGCGGCATCCCGCCCATGGCCGCTGGTGCTGCCCGCATCCGCATTACTTATCAGGTCGATGCCGACGGTCTGCTATCGGTTTCTGCGCGCGAATTACGCTCGAATGTCGAAACCTCGATCACGGTCAAACCGTCTTATGGACTCGAAGACGCCGACATTACCCGCATGCTGCAGGAATCGAATGCCACCGCCGCAGCCGACATGCAGTTACGCGCCTTAAAAGAACAACAGGTTGAAGCGCAGCGCATTGTACTGGCCACGCAATCAGCACTCGCGGGCGACAGCGACTTACTCAGTGAAACTGAACGGACTGAGATTCTGTCACTCATTGCCAATGTTGAAGCCCGTGCGCTGGGCGAAGATCGCGCTGCAGTGGAACAGGCGGTAGCGGCGCTGTCGGCCGGTACCGAAGAATTTGCTGCCCGCCGCATGGATAAAAATGTCCGCACTGCCCTGACCGGCAAAAAACTCGACCAAATTTAACGCCAAGCAGCCTAACTCAAAGAAGCCACCATGTCCCAGATTATTGTTTTACCACACCAACAACTTTGCCCGGATGGTGCGGTGCTGGAAGCCGCCGAAGGCAGTTCCTTATGTGAAGTGCTGCTCGATAATAACATTGCCATCGAACACGCCTGTGAAATGTCTTGTGCCTGTACCACTTGCCACGTGATCGTGCGTGAAGGCTTTGACAGTCTGAATCCATCGACAGAAAATGAAGAAGATTTACTTGATGCCGCCTGGGGGTTGGAAGCCACGTCGCGCCTGTCCTGTCAGGTAAAAATCAGCGCACAAAAAATAATCATTGAAATTCCTAAATACACCATTAACCATGCACGGGAAAATCACTGAACAGGGAGCGAATTATGTCGACCATATGATCGAGGTTTATATATTTGTTTGTTCCTCCAAAACAGCCATTAATGATTCCATATCGCCTTTCATAATGAAAGTCAGATAATCCGGAATGGCCGTCTGGTGTATGTTGTCCCCTGAGAGCAGGAACAAACTCTCAAAACCCAAGGCATGCAGTTGTTCAGCTATCTGGGTTCCTTTGAGGGCATCCCAGGCGAAATGTTGATCGAGCATGATTTTGGCCTGCCTGGAATAGCGATGCGCTTTGGCCAGAAATTCATTCGGCTTGTGATAGAAATCTACCTGCTTTCCATAAGTCAGCATGCGAAAGCCATCGAGCAAGTCCTGATCATCATCTACAAAAACGATTTCCGTATTCAACAGTACGTCGTCCTGACTACCGCCATCATTCAACGCACACACGTTTACCGCAACCTCAGTGGCTAATTGCTTGGGCAATACTTTTATGCCAGCCGCTCTGGCTTGCTGTTGCACCCGCTTATTGGCGTAATGACTGGTCACCAGAATCGCGCGCTGCATCTCGGTTTGCTGAATCACGTCCAGACCAGTCAGATTTTGTTTAAGTAATTCATAATCCGCCAGCAAAAACACCTGCTGTTTTTGCTCCGGACTGAGGCCGGAAATAAAATCAATTGCTTCCCGGCCCAGTTCCAGATGCTTAATGGTCAGCTGCGGATACACTTTGCAGATTTTTTCCAAACGCAAATCCCAGGCATGTTGTATGGAACTGTCGTCATCCAAAATCACTACCGTATCATGATCAAACAGTTCCACACTGTCAGCTATCCAGTCGAGTGCAGGTGCGAGCGGGAAGGACAGCGTAATTTCCGCACCGGCATCCGGGCGGGAACGAATATCCAACTTGCCGTGATTATGCTTCAGCGTTTCCCGGACCTGAGTCATCTCTAAGCCATGCCCATCAGCTTTACCCTGAGTCACCACCAACTGATCAAGAATTTTTTGTCGCACTTCCGGACTCATGCCTTTGCCATCATCCATCACCTTAATGTGCACCTCATTGTTATCCGTATACAGGCACAGGGAAATATTTCCTTCCCGACTTTCAAGGGCGTCAACAGAATTATTAATCAGATTGGACAGCATGCGCCCAAACGCGCCCGGTTGAATAAGTATCCAGGAAAATTCACTGCCATGAACGAAAGCCGTGTCGAATTTGATCGGCAGATCGGCGTACTGGTATTTTTTTTCCGTCAGCAATTCCAACAGCAGCGGTGCGACCAACAGAGTTTCTGGCACGTCAGCCACTGACGCAGGCTGCACTAATTTTTTGTAATCGTGCAGCAAATTATTGGCAATATCATTGATTCTGACAGCAGCTTCGCGGATGGCGATGCGCTGTTTTTCCGGGATGCCGTCGCATACTTTAGTCAAAATTGACAGCGTGGTCAGCGGGGAACGGATATCGTGGGCAACCTGATCAACACTGGCACGGAATTTTTCCTGCTCCTGAGCAAAGACTTGCTGGGTTTCAAATTCCAGCCGTAATTGTTGCGCTTCTTTTTCTGCGGTAATATCGAGTGAAGCACCGATGGTGCCGATAATCCTGCCATCATCATCGTATAAGGGTGCAATCACGGCCTTGAAATATTTCACTTCCCTGGTGGTGATATCTTCAATGGCTTCTTCACCAAAAAATGGCTGACCGCTGCGTACCACTTCGCTGTGATGGCGCATGATGTTGCGTGCCATTGTTTCGGGATAAATATCCAGCGGTGTTTTTTTAAACAATTCATCTTTGCTAAATTGCGCTCCTATATTTCTCAACGTGGGACTGTTAGCTCCGATAAATTTTTGACTTGTATCAAACCAATACACTGATATCGGCAAAAGCTCGGCCACCATTTTTAAATGGTTTAATACACGTTCATAATTTAAATATTCAACGGTAATTTTCTCACGTGTGATATCCGTGGAAATTCCAGCCGTGCCAATAATTTCACCACTATCATCGCGCAAAGGCCAAATTGTGGCCGTGTAATATTGAACCGCGCCAGTGATCCTGTTTTTAATAGTTTCTTCAAAAGTCAACGTTGTGCCTTTAAGCATGACTTCTTTGTGATGCGACAGAATCTCATGCGCAAAAGTATGGGGATATAAATCATAGCAAGTTTTCCCAATGACATCTGCCTGCGATTTGACGCCAATTTCAGCGAGTGTCAAATCATTTGCACCCAACCAAATATGGTTAACATCCAACCAGTAAAAAGGCACAGCCACATTTCTTGCAGTGATGGCCAGCTCAGTTAATACAGATTTTGCAGTCATGTTAATTTTCCTTTCTTTGTATTACTTAATATAAGCATTACCTGGTTGATCCGTAATTAATGGTCTGTAAAATTTCAATTACTGAAAATGGCCACTGATTTTCTTAGCCTCGTTTGGATAGCGATGACCGGTGAAAGTTCCGGATTTTTCAGCCAGATTTAATAAAGTAAAGTATGGTTATGCTTCATCCACGATAGCCATAAACGATAACCTCGTCATCATTACGGGAAATATATTCCAGACTCCGGTCAGGCAAGCGACGCACCAGATCGCCGGTTCTGTACAGCGTGTGGTTGTAGCCGCGTTTTTTTTCTGAGCGTCGCTGAAAGGGATTGGGAATAAAACGTTCAGCGGTCAGCCCGGATTGGTTTAAATAGCCGCGCGCCAATCTGTCGCCACCGATGAGCAATTCGCCGACAGCTCCGTTGGGCAGCAGCGATAATTGGCTATCCACGATATAACTGCATTGTTGGGGCAACATTTGTCCGATACAGGAACAGTCGCCCAATGCCGCCGGATTTATTTTTTTAAATGTGGAAACTATCGTCACTTCGGTAATACCGAACATATTAATTAATTGCGGCTTATCTCGATAGTTACTTGAAAACCAGGGATTAAGGAGCGCAAAATTGAGCTTTTCACCACCAAATATAATGTAACGTAACTGACTTAAGCGTTGGCTGTGGTTTTTTAAAATAATTTCGCTTAACTGATAAAAAGCCGACGGCGTTTGATTCAGCACAGTCACCCCCGCGGTGTAACATAAACTCTGCAACTCTTCAAAATCCCTGAGCTGCTGTGCGTTGGGAATCACCAGCCTGCCGCCATACAATAACGCACCCCACATTTCCCAGACTGAAAAATCAAACACATAGGAATGAAATAACAACCACACATCCTGATCATTAAAATCATAAACAGCTTCGCTGGCCTTAAACAGGCTGGCCACGTTATGCTGGGTTTGCAGTACCCCCTTGGGCTGACCGGTGGTGCCACTGGTGTAAATCACATAGGCTAAATGATGACTCGCTGGCGGTGTGGTTAAATTGGTTTCCGCTTCGCGGCCGAGTTGTTCCAGCACCTGCGGACTGTCCAGACACACCAGCATAAGGTGTGCTAAAACGGGATTCAATCTGTGCTGATGAACTGCATGCAAAATCACCACTCTGACGGCGGTATCTTCCAGAATATAATGCAGCCGGTTGTCGGGACAGCGCGGATTGATAGGCACATAAGCTGCCGCACATTTGAGCACCGCCAGAATGGCAATCACCGTGTGCACGCTTTTATCGAGGCACAGTGCAATCAACTCGTCGGGCTGGATTGAACAAGTCCGGCTAAGGTAATGCGCCAGCTGGTTGGCCTGCTGGTTAATTTCGTGATAGCTCCAGGTGCGGTGTTCATCCACGATAGCGGTGTGATGGGGATTGTTTTCTACCTGTTGTTCAAATAACTGCGTTATCGATTTTTGGTGTAAGGGGGCGGCAACGGTGCTGTAACGCGTCAGCAGATTTTTCCGTGTCCGTGCAGAGAACCAGTTAACGCTGCTGATGGTTGTGTCAGGCTGACGCAGCAATTGCGAAAATAAGTCAATGAATGGCTCAGGCAGTGGTGGAAATGCTTCATCGGGCTGATGAATTTGCGCATCCATGTCGAGCCGGAAGGCGCACAATTCTGGCGGCACGATCCTGGCCAGTTCGGGATAACGCAACCAGATATCATTGAGGTAACCCGGTTGTTGTGCCAGCTCGCGGCAATGGGCGCGCACCTGCTGAACCAGTTGAACAAAACTAATGTGTTCATGCAACGTAAAGGATGCGGGCAAGTCTGACGCCAACAACGGTGGCAGCGCACTTGACGAATGTCGCAGGCAGATCTGCAGCTGGGTCTGGCCTGTCAGACGATACAGATACACCAGCCAGGCGCTCAACAACATCAGCGGCAACTGCGCATTGTTATGACACAATTTCAGGCAGCGCGCCTGCAATGCTTTGGGTAGTGCCTGTACGCTCAGCACGGGCTGTGATCCCGGCGCGGCCCCTGGCAAGGTGGTCGGTTGAAACTGCCGCAGTTTGTCCACCCAACCGGATTCACACAGCGCAATCTGATCGCTGATGGTTTGCAGTTGCTGCTGTTGTGCGTCGCTGGGCACAGGCAAGAGCACACCGGGTTGAATATGGTATTCCCTGGCCAAAGCAGTCAGTGTCACAGCCTGGGGAAAGTGGCGACTGAGTTTGGTCAGTAAAAGATTGCCGGTCGTGGTGCAGACTTTCCAGTGGCTGGCGCTGACTTCAATGACGGTACCCGCTGGGTACAACGAGGGTTCGGTACATTTCTTAAGACCAGCGACGATCAGCAAGTCGTTACCCAGCCCCATTTTTAACTGCGAAAATGGATTGCGATGCTCGCCATATTGGGTGGCGCGCCACAGCCTTTCGATATCGTCCGCACTGTTATGCCAATTCAGCCAGCCATTACCGGTTGGTTTTTGCGTACGCGAAAAAAAACTGCGTTGGGAACGATCCTGGGGAATGCGTTGGTAAGAATGATTGAGTAATTCCTCGGCCAGTTCAGTCAACGCCTCGAGGGCATGTTGGGTGCATTTGACATTCAGGCTGGATACGGTTTCGTCAGGCAAGACTGGAAATGTCACCTGTTTGACGATATCGCCACTATCCACGTTGGGAGCAATGCAGTGCCAGCTGATGCCATAGGTGGTTTCGTTTTGCAGAATGGCCCAGGCGGTGGAATTGCTGCCTGCATAGCGCGGCAAGGGTGCGTCGTGATAATGCAAGCTCAGACAGCCGATGCGTTGCAGTACTTTTGCCGGAATAAGTTGGTCGTTGGAAATGCTGAATAAATAATCGGCCGGGTTATGGTCCCAATCAATATCAGACAACGTAGCAACCCAGTTAATTTGCTGTTGCTGCGCCCAGGCCTCGATAGCGCTGGACGTGGAAATAATGGCGTTAATCTGAAAAGATTTAGTCTGTAAAATTTTGGCGCAGTTAAGTAACAACTGGCCTTGCCCTATCAGATAACAGGTGGGTGTTGTTGAGTTTTTCATGGCAGTAAAGATGGAGGGTTTAAAAGCGGATAAGGATGATTGTCAATGGTTAAATAAATAACCATAGTTATACATACGAGAACTTAGCGTAATGATAAGTTCCCGTTTTTTCTGTCAAATTTAAAAATTCAAAGCGGAAGGCAAAGACCAATAAAAAAACCGTAGTGATATCAGCAAGGCACCAAAATTTATTGACATAAAAACAGCTATTACTAATCCGTTATTACCCAGACGCTCAAATTACAACACTCCGTTTTGCACCCGGCCAGAGCAAAGCCGCAGCGCCCTTATCACACCCGCCTGGCGGCGGAATAAATTTGATTTAACACAATCAAAGACCCCGGTTCGCGGGTATCATCATGCAGCTGATTAAAAAATCTGCGGCGCATTAAGCGGTGAAAAATCGCGTTTCATCGTTGATGCCCCATCACCCCCGACCAGGACATGAACACAATGAACACAACTAACGACGCTTTTCTTTCCAGTAAACATATGGCACCACAAGAAATAACCGCGATTATTCTGCAGGAAAAATATTGCAAGAGCGATGAAAAAAGTCAGTTGGATGTGTTACAGCGCGTTGCCCGCGGCTTGGGAAAAGACCAGCAACAGCAAGCCGAATTTTTAGAAACCTTCCAGACCGGCTTTGTCGGCGGCGGACGGATTATGTCAGCCGGCGGCACCGATATCGGCGCCACCCTGATCAACTGTTTTGTGCAGGAAGTCAACGACTGCATCTCCAGTACCGACCCACTGGCTCCCGGCATTTATGACGCTCTTAAACAGGCTGCCGAAACCATGCGCCGTGGCGGTGGTGTCGGTTATGATTTTTCCCGCATTCGTCCTAAAGGTGCTTTAGTCAAAGGCACGCAATCGGTCGCCAGCGGTCCGCTGTCGTACATGTATGTGTTTGATCAATCCTGCTCCACTGTCGAATCCGCCGGTGCCCGCCGTGGAGCGCAGATGGGCGTGCTGCGTATTGATCATCCGGATATTGAAGCCTTCATTCATGCCAAAGATGGCCTGCAGGTCAGCGAATTGCCGCTCGACGACACGATGAAAAAATCGCTGCAGGATCTGATGATTAATAATTACAGTTTTGCCGATAAAATGCGTCAGGGCTTTACCAAACTGCGCAATTTCAATATCAGCGTCGCCGTTACCGATGCCTTTATGGCGGCGGTGGAAGCCGATGGCGACTGGGAACTGATCCATGCGGCCCAGCCGGATGCCAGTTTCAAACACGCGCGTCAGCGTGAAGATGGCCTGTGGGTCTATCACCAGATCAAAGCGCGTTACCTGTGGAATCAAATCATGGCCAGTACCTATGACCATGCGGAACCAGGCGTGCTGTTCATCGACAAAATCAATAACGACAACAATCTGTCGTATTGCGAAAAAATTGAATCGACTAACCCCTGCGGTGAACAACCTCTGCCAGCCTATGGCTGCTGCGATCTGGGCTCCACCATTTTGCCGCGCTTTGTTAATGATCCATTCACCGACAAAGCCAGCTTTGAATGGGAAAAATTTGCCAAAGTCGTGCGCGGTGCCGTCCACATTCTGGACCGGGTGCTGGATGTGACTCTGTGGCCGTTGCCGGAACAACAGCATGAAGCCCAGCAAAAACGCCGTATCGGACTCGGCTACACCGGTCTGGGAGATACCCTGATCATGCTCGGACTGCGTTATGACAGCGATGCCGGACGCGCCATGGCGGCCAAAATTTCCGAAGCCATGTGCCACGCAGCTTACCGCGCCTCAATCGAACTGGCGCAGCAATTTGGTGCCTTCCCTAAATTTGATGCCGACCAGTATCTGGCCAGCCCGCGCTTCGCTTCGCGCCTGCCGGATGACATTCAGTCTGACATTCGCCAGTACGGTATCCGCAACAGCCATCTGCTGTCGATCGCACCGACCGGCACCATCAGCATGGCCTTTGCCGACAATGCCTCCAACGGCATCGAACCACCGTTTTCCTGGACGTATAACCGTAAAAAACGCGAAAAAGATGGCACTGAAAAAACTATCCGTGTCGTCGACCATGCCCTGCGGGTATATGAACATCTGCACGGTCAAGTCACTGACTACAGCACCCTGCCGGATTATTTTGTCAGTGCGCTCGACATCTCCGCCCAGGATCACATGCAGATGTGTGCGGTGGTGGCGCCTTTCGTCGATACCGCGATTTCCAAAACCGTCAACGTTCCGGCAGATTATCCGTTCGATCAGTTCCAGAATTTGTACACCAGCGCCTGGAAAGCCGGTCTGAAAGGGATCGCCACATTCCGTCCCAACTTTGTGCTCGGCTCGGTGCTGTCGGTCGAGCCGCAGGTACAGGTCAACATCACTCCGAACGATTTGCAAATCAATGATCCGGATCGGCGCATCAGTTTAAAAGAAGTCCCGCAACCGGCGCTGGCAAGTTTGCGCTGGCCGGGTCGTCCGCGTATTCCGAGTGGCAATCCCAGCTGGACTTATCTGGTAGAACATCACAAGGGTGATTTTTCGGTCGTCATCGGTCAGGTGGAAAATGGCAATGTGCATCCGTTTGAAGTCTGGGTGAATGGTAATGAGCAACCACGGGTATTGGGAGCGATTGCTAAAACGCTGTCGATGGACATGCGCACGGGCGACCCGCAATGGCTGAAAATGAAACTCGAATCGCTGGCCAAAACCAGTGGTGACGATGGCTTTGAACTCAATCTGGGTGATCAGACCATTTTTGCTCCCAGCTTAGTCGCCGGTCTGGCCAAAATCATCCAGCGCCGCCTGCAGGATCTGGGCGTGTATGAAACCACGGCCGCGAGCCCGATGATCGATGCACTGTTCTCCAAAAAAGAACCCAAATCCGGCACCGATGGCACCATGAGCTGGTCGGTTGACATTAAAAACCCCTCCACCGGCGACGATTTGCTGATGATCGTCAAAGAATGCCGTCTGCCTAATGGGCGTCTGCAACCGTACTCGGTGTGGCTGGCTGGCGATTATCCCAAAGTCATGGATGGTCTGACTAAACTGCTGTCAATGGATATGCGCGTCATCGACCCGGCCTGGATCGGTGTCAAATTACGCAAACTGCTGACCTTCAGCGAACATCGCGGCGACTTTTTAGCCAAGGTTCCCGGCTCGGAAAAACAGCAATCCTATCCGTCGACCGTCGCCTACATTGCCACCCTGCTGCTGCACCGCTTCAAATTGCTCGGCATTCTGACTGACGAAGGCCTGCCAGTAGAACAAATGGGCGTTTTTGACCGAACCCATTTGCAGGAAGTCACGGCAGCACCAGTGGCCAGCGATAAAGTCGCCAAACCGGCCTATGTCAAAACCAATAAAAAATGTCCCGAATGTCACACCTATGCCGTGATCAAACGCGACGGCTGTGACTTTTGCACCTTTTGTTCTGCCATCGGCTCCTGCGGTTAATTTCAGCTGTACTGGCTAAAGCCGGGAAAAGTTCGTTCTTTGTGCAAACTTTTCCCGGTTTTTTCTTTTTATTTTCACTCAAAAAACTCAGACAAACACCTTAAGACACATCTTGATCTGGTAAATATCGTCAAAGCGGATTACTATGCAAATTCTCAGTAGTAATTTTTCCACAATTCAATTGCTTTAGAGTAAGTTGACTTACGTTATTTATATTGCTGATGTTAAACAAAACCGTCTTTTCACTCTATCATCGCATTGCCTTCCTGATCCGGGATATTTCCCTGCGCTCAGCGATTATTCTGGCGGTATTTTTGGGCCTGATCGGCTCAGCCATTTTCCTCATTCCTTACAATATCAACTCGATTGACGCCACCGCGCGCGACAAACAAGTAGATGATCTTCAGCGTCTGGGGAATATTCTGGCCGTGATTCAAAGTGAACCGTTATGGCAAATCACGCCGGAAATCGCCCGTATTTCCAGCGATGTGGTGTATTCCGACCCGCGCATTGCCTCCATCGAAGTATTCAGTTACCCGGACCACAAACAGTTTTTGTCGCTCTCACGCAGTGCAACCCAAAAAGGCCCGTTTACCACCATTGCCCGTTCTATTCATCATGATGAAAAAGTCATCGGTATCGTCGAACTTACCATGGCCGATGATTTACTGATTGCCGAAGAACACACTGCCTTTACCCGCTACGTCATCACGGCAATTTTTTCGCTGTTTATCGCCGTGGTACTGATTATCTGGGTCTTGCAAAAACGTCTGGTCGAACCGATCAAACGTCTGCTCAAAGAATCTGAACGGCTCGCCAATGGACAGCTGACCTATCCGATTGTGCTCAATCGTAGTGATGAGATCGGTAACCTGGCCAAAAGTATGGAAGCTACCCGCCGCGCTCTGGGACAATTTTTTGCCGAACTCGAAGTCAAAAACAGCCAGCTGACCGATTATTCCAATACGCTTGAATCCAAAGTCAAATTACGCACCTCAGAGCTGGAAACCGCGCTGCAAAACATCAATCAGGCGCATCAGGAATTAACTCGTATTGAACGTATGGCTTCGCTCGGATCGATGGTCGCCGGTGTGGCGCATGAACTCAATACGCCGATAGGAAACTGTCTGCTGGTGGCCAGCACGCTGGAAGAAGAAGTCAGCAAATTCAATGAGCTGTTTGCGGCCGGGAATATGCGCCGCTCCGAACTGTCACAATTTTTGAAATGCGCCACCGATTCCAGCACCCTGTTGCTGCGCGGCTTAAATCAGGCCGCGCATCTGGTGGGCGATTTCAAACAGGTGGCCGTGGATCAGTCGAGCGTGCACCGGCGTCAGTTTGATTTGCATACCATGCTGTTTGAACTGACTTCCCTGCTCATGCCGGGTTTATCCAAAACGCCATATCTGTTAGTGCTCGATATCCCGCTGGGAATCCAGCTCGACAGCTTTCCCGGACCGCTGGGACAGGTATTTACCAACCTGATCAATAATTCCGTCACCCACGGCTTCAATGACCGCGATCACGGCAATATGCGCATTGCCGCGGTGGTCGAAGGTGACCATGTCAACATTACCTTTACCGACGATGGCGTTGGCATTCCGAGTGAAATTCTGCACCGTATTTATGAGCCGTTTTTCACCACCCGCTTTGGTCGCGGTGGCAGTGGCCTGGGTCTGAGCATTACTTACAATATTGTCACCAATGTACTCGGTGGTGAAATTCAGGCCGTCAGCGAACCCAATAAGGGTTGCTGCTTTAACATCTCAATTCCACTGATCACACCGACCATGGATGAAAACACTACCCAGTCACTGCTCAATTTTACTGTTCAGGATTAAATCCCTCCCTTCTCACCGAACAAATAAATTCTTTCACCTCAAAATCAGAACAATTGAACGCTTGAACGACAAGATTGTCGCTGTACTTGTGCAGGGACATCGTTGCAGTGCAAAGCAGCTCACTCTTCACCTTGTTAATTGTTAATTTTTAATTTTGATTCATAAAAACGTAATTCTTGACAGGAATTCGTTTATAAACGAAAATAATCAATGTACGAAATTCGCCACTATTTAACTGCGAACGAGAAGGATGTCTACCTTGACTGGCTTGGCAAATTACGTGATGTAAAAACAAAAATTGCGATCCATCGACGCGTAACCCGCATTGAGCTTGGTAATTTTGGTGATCATCAATTTTGTCGCGATGGAGTATGGGAGTTACGCATTGAGACCGGTGCTGGCTATCGGGTATATTACGCGATCAGTGGTAAAGAAATTATCTTGCTTCTGTGTGGCGGCGACAAGCGAACACAAAACGCAGATATCGACAAAGCCTGTGGATATTGGCAAGACTGGCAAAGGAGAACAAATAATGAAAGATAGAGCCCATGATGAAGCAATGGCGGACATGTTCCGGAATGATCCTGCTTACGCAATTCAATTAATTAACAGCATTCTTGAAGACGGTGATCAGAGCGAGCTTCTGATCACATTACGTCAAATGACGAAAGCCTTTGGGGGTGTGCAAAGCATTGCGCAAACTGCCAACTTGAGTACAACACAGCTATACCGCACCTTATCACCGGAAGGTAATCCTGTACTCAGCAGCCTGTCTGCCATTCTCAAAGCAATGGGATTGCGCCTCGCTGTACAGTCTGTTCAGGCTACACATGTCCATGCCTGAAATGCAAAAAAATCCGGCACTCAGCGCCTTTCGGCGTAGCATTTTACCATCACCAATATCCGCACTGTCATTCACTCTATCCTTAATTTAAAGTGATGCTGTACAATCGCGCATGCTCTGCCTGATCTGAGCAACACGGTCATTTTACTCAACCTGTTTACCTATCTCCTCATGCAACAATATCTCGACTTAATGCGCCACGTACAGGAACACGGTACAGTAAAAACCGATCGAACCGGCACCGGTACACGTTCGGTGTTTGGCCATCAGATGCGCTTTGATTTGTCCCAGGGGTTTCCGCTGGTAACCACCAAAAAAGTGCACTTGAAATCGATTATTCATGAATTGATCTGGTTTTTGCAGGGTTCGACCAATATCGCTTACCTCAAAGAGCATGGCGTCTCGATCTGGGATGACTGGGCCGATGCCAATGGCAATCTGGGTCCGGTTTATGGTTACCAGTGGCGCAGTTGGCCGGCACCGGATGGTAGCCATATCGACCAGATCAGCCAGGTGATGGAACAAATTAAACACACGCCGGATTCGCGCCGCATGATCGTCTCGGCCTGGAATGTGGCAGACATCCCCAACATGAAACTGCCGCCCTGCCATGCGTTTTTCCAGTTCTATGTCGCCGATGGCAAACTGTCCTGCCAGCTGTATCAGCGCAGTGCGGACATTTTTCTGGGTGTGCCCTTCAATATCGCCTCTTACGCGCTGCTGACCCACATGATGGCGCAGCAGGCCGGTTTGCAGGTGGGGGATTTTATCTGGAGCGGTGGTGATTGCCATTTGTATGCCAATCATCTCGAGCAGGTCACTCTGCAACTCGCACGCGAGCCGTTACCGTTACCTCAACTGCACATCAAACGGCAACCGGCGTCGATTTTTGATTATCAGTTTGATGACTTTGAAGTCCTCAACTACCAGTCACATGCTCACATCAAAGCACCTGTGGCCGTTTAACTTTATCTCCCGGAAAAACAACCCGCATGTCTGAACTGACCATTATCGTCGCCTTTGATGCCAAACGCGGCATCGGCATAAACAACACCCTGCCCTGGCGGCTGCCGGAGGATCTGGCACGTTTTAAACGCATCACCACCGGACACGCGATTATCATGGGACGCAAAACCTATGAATCCATCGGCCGGCCCTTACCCAACCGCCGCAACATTGTGCTCACCCGCAATGCAGAATGGCAGCAGGACGGGGTTGAAATTGTACATTCACTCCAACAGGCGCAGCAATTATTGCAGCAACAACAGGGTTTCATCATCGGCGGTGCTGACATTTACGCTCAGGCACTGCCTTTATGTCAGCAATTGCTGGTGACAGAAATTCATCAGGATGTCGCCTGTGATGCTTTTTTTCCAGAAATCAGCAAAATTGACTGGAAAGAAACCGAAAGGACGCAGTATCATTCCGCTCAAAATGCGTTTGACTACGCATTTGTGACTTACCAAAAAACCACTCCAGGGGAAAACAATGGCTGAAGAATTTGAAGTCCACGGTCCGCACGACCACGAATTAGAGCATGCTGCCCATGGCGGCGACAATTTCTCCAGCAAAATCGCGGTAATGACTGCCATCATGGCCACCGCTGGCGCGATCTTTGGTTTTCAGGCAGGCTCAACTCAGAACGATGCCGCCATGTTTAAAAATGAAGCAGCCATCGTCAAGACCGAAGCGTCTGATCAATGGAATTTTTATCAGTCCAAATCCGGCAAACAAAATCTGGCTGAGCTGGCGCTGTATTTACCCGGTGTGAATGTCGAAAAATACCAGGCCGATATCGCGCGCTACAAAACCGAAAAAGAAGACATCAAGAAAAAAGCTGAAGAACTCGATGCCGCGTCCAAAGAATGGGAAGAAAAATCCGAGCACATTCTGCATCAACATCATCGCTGGGCACAAGCCATGACAGCCTTGCAGGTCGCCATTTCCCTGGCTGCGATCACACTGCTGACGCGCAAAAAATGGATGCAGATTGCTTCCTATTTTGTCGCCGGTATCGGCCTGATTTTAGCCAGCTGCGCCTGGTTCCAGATTTAAATTAACTCCATTGCTTAGCGAATTATGAAAAAATTTTTCTCCCTGCTGGTGTTACTGACCTGTAGCTTTCAGGCACAGGCACAAACATCTGATTTTGCCGAACTGACTCCGGCACCGTATCTGCAAAAAGACCTGACCGCCGCCCTGGGAATGGGATTAGCTTCACTTCCGGAATATGCTGACGGCAGCAAGCAATACCTCAAAGCCTTTCCGTTGGTCGACCTGCAATGGAAAAGCGGCGTATTTTTCAGCACCGTGTCCGGTTTTGGTTACAATTTCTCCAGCAATCCTGCGTGGCAGTATGGCGTGCGTCTGGGAGCCATCACCAATCAGGAACAGTCCAGCCACAATAAAGACGCCGGTCCTGGCAACACCCCTACCGATCTGGCTCCGGGCATGTTTGCCAACTACTTCTATGATCAGCACATCACCTTGCTGTCTTCAGTCGAAGCCGGTGGCGGTCTCAATAAACAACATGACGGCTTTCTGGCCAGTGTCGGCGCACGTTACGTGCATCCGATCGACGCCGGCAACCGCGTGTACGGCATTCTCGGCACCACCTGGGCCAGCCTGCACTACATGCAAGACTATTACGGCGTCACACCCGCCCAGTCTGCCAGCTACAACTTCCCGGTATACAATGGCCAGGCCGGTCTGCAGAAAGTCAAACTGACGCTGGGCTGGGATCATGCTATTAACCTGCGCTGGTCTGTCATTACCGGTGTCGCTCTGACCCAACCTCTGGGCGACGCCAAAAACAGCCCGCTGGTTTCCGGAAAAATACAACACGCCATCTATTCAGCAGCGTACTATCGCTTCTGAGTCTGCTCTGATTTCTCTTTACTGTTTACGTGTTGTCGTTCCACAAGAACGGCAACGCCAGCATTTTTAGCTTAACTCTCTCAATTCTGGAGATCGCCATGAAATTCCGTTTCCCTATCGTTATCATCGATGAAGACTTCCGTTCAGAAAATTCCTCTGGATTAGGCATACGTGCACTGGCTCATGCCATGGAAGCGGAAGGAATGGAAATTTTAGGCGTCACCAGCTATGGCGACCTGTCGCAATTCGCACAGCAACAGTCGCGCGCCTCCGCCTTTATTTTGTCGATCGACGATGAAGAATTCGGTGGCGGCAGCAGCGAAGAAATTGATTTTGCGCTGACTTCGCTGCGCGCCTTTGTCGAAGAAATTCGCTACAAAAATGCCGATATCCCAATTTATCTGTACGGTGAAACCCGCACTTCACGTCACATTCCGAATGATATTCTGCGCGAATTGCATGGCTTCATCCACATGTTTGAAGATACCCCGGAATTTGTCGCGCGCCATATCATCCGCGAAGCCAAAGCCTATCTGGATGGACTGGCACCGCCGTTTTTTCGCGCACTGGTTCATTACGCCAACGATGGCTCTTATTCCTGGCATTGCCCGGGACATTCCGGCGGCGTGGCCTTTTTAAAGTCACCGATAGGCCAGATGTTCCATCAGTTTTTTGGTGAAAACATGTTGCGGGCCGATGTCTGCAATGCGGTGGAAGAACTCGGACAACTGCTCGACCATACCGGCCCGGTAGCCGCCTCAGAACGCAATGCTGCACGTATTTTCAATGCCGACCACTGCTACTTCGTCACCAATGGCACTTCGACCTCGAACAAAATGGTCTGGCACTCGACCGTGGCACCCGGCGACATCGTCGTGGTTGATCGCAACTGCCATAAATCGATTCTGCATTCCATCATCATGACGGGTGCGATTCCGGTTTTCCTGATGCCAACGCGTAATCACCTCGGCATTATCGGTCCGATCCCGCTGTCCGAATTTACCATGGAAAATATCCAGAAAAAAATTCAGGCCAACCCGTTTGCCCGCGCCGCCAAAAATCAACAGCCACGTATTCTGACCATCACCCAGTCCACTTACGATGGCGTGATCTACAACGTCGAAACGCTCAAAGAAATGCTCGATGGTAAAATTGACACGCTGCATTTTGATGAAGCCTGGCTGCCGCATGCCACTTTCCATCCCTTTTATGAAGACATGCATGCCATCGGCCCGAACCGCCCGCGCGCCAAAGAATCAATGATCTTCTCGACCCAGTCGACCCACAAACTGCTGGCCGGCCTGTCACAGGCTTCGCAGATTCTGGTGCGCGAATCCGAGAACAACAAACTCGACCGCGACCGCTTCAATGAAGCCTATCTGATGCACACCTCAACCTCGCCGCAATATTCGATTATTGCCTCCTGCGATGTCGCTGCCGCCATGATGGAAGCTCCCGGGGGCACGGCGCTGGTGGAAGAATCGATTTTTGAAGCACTCGACTTCCGTCGCGCCATGCGCAAGATTGATCAGGAATGGGGACAGGACTGGTGGTTCCAGGTCTGGGGACCGGATGATTTATGTGAAGATGGCATTGGCTCGCGAGAAGACTGGATCATCCGTGCCGAAGATAACTGGCATGGTTTTGGCAATCTTGCGCCCAACTTCAACATGCTCGATCCGATCAAGGCCACCATTATCACTCCCGGCCTGTCACTCGAAGGTCAGTTTGGCGAGACCGGCATTCCGGCGTCCATCGTCACCAAATACCTGGCTGAGCACGGTGTGATCATTGAAAAATGCGGCCTGTATTCGTTCTTCATCATGTTTACCATCGGTATTACCAAAGGCCGCTGGAATACCCTGCTGACCGCCCTGCAGCAATTCAAAGACGATTACGATAAAAACCAGCCGATGTGGCGTGTACTGCCGGAGTTTGTCGGCCACAACCCGCGTTATGAAAGTGTCGGCCTGCGCGACCTGTGCCAGCAAATCCATCTGGCCTATCAGTCACATGATGTGGCACGCTTAACGACGGAAATGTATTTATCCGACATGCAGCCAGCCATGAAGCCTTCCGATGCGTTTGCCAAGATGGCACACCGCGAGATTGAGCGCGTATCAATTGATGAACTTGAAGGCCGCATCACCGCCATCCTGCTCACACCTTACCCACCGGGCATCCCGCTGCTCATTCCGGGCGAATGTTTCAACAAAACTATCGTCGATTATCTGAAATTTGCACGCGATTTCAATCACCGCTTCCCCGGCTTTGATACCGATGTGCATGGACTGGTAACGCGGGTGGAAAATGGCGTGAAAAACTATTACGTTGACTGCGTGCGCACAGATTGCAGCGGCGTAGCGTCGTAGGGTGTATTAACGTAGCGTAATACACCAAATGTCGATGTGTGTGGCACCCAACCCTTAACGAGTCCGCCAACAACTGAGCTAAGCGGCCGCCACCGGACGGAAGAAATAAGCCGCACGTTTTCCCGGCGATAAAAACTCTACAATCTCCGGCGCCAGTTGGTGCGGGTTAAGCGTTTTCGTCACCGTCACCGAACTATCCTGCTCAAGATCGATCAGTATCGCTTCATTTTTCGGTGTCGCCGGATCGTACACCAGCACGGTTGGCTTTAATGGCCGTTTGGGATTGACTGCAATCACCATACCGATGATGCCGTTCGAGAGCAGCACTATCGTCCCAGGTGGATATACACCCAGAGAATGCACCAGCGCAGTGAGCGCCTTGCCATCAAACTTGCTGCGCTGCTGGGCATAAATCAGTGACAGGGCTTCATGCGGGGTATGGGCGCCCACCCCATTGAGCGGATTACAGATTTCATCAAACGCATCCGCTACAGCGACGACACTGGCCAGTGGCGAAATCTGATTGCCAGATAATTTGGCCGGATAACCAGAACCATCGCTGCGTTCATGATGCTGCCAGACGACCAGCATGGCTTCGTAAGGCAACTCCAGGCGTTGGCAGATATCAATTCCGTTTTTGCAGTGCTGATGCATGATGATCGCTTCAGCCGCTGTCAGCGGTTCAACTTTTTCCTTGATGCGGCGTGGAATATCGGTACAGCCGACATCATGGAACACAGCACCCAGACCAATGAGCTTGATTTCTTCGGCAAAAAATCCCATTTCCTTAGCCAGAATCATCGATAGAATCGCCACATTCAGTGCGTGGGTATAGGCATCACTGCCATTTTTACTGTCGATCATCAGATGTATGGCAATCTCGGCTTCCATCATGGCAGAATCGGCGATATCGCCCACCATCTTGCCTGCCTGCTCAGATACTCCGGCAGGGTCAGCAAACATGTTTTGCCACATCAGCTTCAAGGCCCGTAAGGCCATGGCAAACTCGCGCTCACAAGCAAGAATTTTTTCTCCCTGCAACGCCATGCGATCCATCATCTGCAACTTGGCATCATTGACTGGCGGACCATCAGTAGCAACGGTAGCGTTAATTTCCAGCGGGGCAGGTGTTGCAAGTGTCACTTCCTCTATGGGGGTGCAATCGCTTTTGTTTGGGGTATAGCGAATACGCTGCAGACCCAATCCCTGAATTGTGGCAATTTGATCTACTTTTTCGATTTTGAAACTGGAAAACGAAAATGGATGTTTGGTCCAGTTAAGGTCGAGATGGACATAAATTCCAACCCGCAGCTGATCCGGCTTGATGTAAGCGTCGCGAATTGAGTTGTTTTGCAATTGATCCCCCGTATTCAGTTATTGGTATCCAGCAGGCTGCACCCGCCAGACACATCCCCTGTCTACCATCGTAGTGCACGTTTGCTGTTTTCAACAGGCAAACACGGCGATTCATAGCAAAAAAGTCATCCACCTTGAGGGCGACTTTGCTTCCGTTCTCTACATCATGGTTTATTTACGGCAGATTTCTATACCCTAAATAGGGCATTTTGCTGCAAACAGTAAAAAAAACAGGATGACACCAACCAAACCGTCGAATTCAGCCAACATCACCCTGCAAATCCTTCACAACAAATACATTAAAAGATTAACTAATAGCTATAAACAATCTTCACACTGCTATCCACCGCCGATTTTTCTATATACCCGATCGCATTCGGGTTTTTGGCTAAAAAATCTTTCACTTCTTTCGACGACGCCATTTCTTTTAATGGCTTACCTTTACCGGTAAACACCATTTTGGACCAATAAGCGTGCAATTGCGTGGGCGTTTTTCCCAGTACCTTGGCATCAAACTCGGTACGCTGCGGTGAGCTTTCTGTCAGATCTATGGCCGTCGCTGGCGACCCACCAGGGAAAAATTCAGACTGTCCCATAAAGAGCTGAGAAACCTCATCAGAGGACATTTTCGTCACCGGATTTTTTACATTCACCACCACCACCATGGAATCCTCAGCCCAACTCGCCGTTGCAAACAACTGGGTTGAGAGCATCATCGCCAAAATCATTTTTTTCATTTTTAAACTCCGTCGTTATTTTGATAACTATTTAAGTGCGCATATCCGTTTGCAAAAGTATCACTTTTAAAAAACGACGTCATAGCTGGCACGTAAAATTTTGGCATTTCCGGAAAAGAACGAACCATTGGATAAATCCTGAAATTTATCATATTGAATTTTGAAATCGCTTTTTGTATTAATGTCATAACGTAAGGTCACACCCCACCCACCGTTAGGAAAATCAATTTGTGGAAAGGCACTGGCGGACTGATAAGTATAATGATCAACAAACTTGGCATAATTAACCAGCGGAGTCCAGGCACCATAACGCATCCCTACCCCAACCGAATACGACGGGCTTTTTTCTGTGTATCCATACAAATAATTATTGCGGGTAAACTGACCGGCTTCGGATACCACAAACCAATCCTCAAAATCCAGATTGGCGGCTAAACCGACGATAGTAATGCGTTGTGTGGCCAGATTGTCACCGGCATAATTTGACCAGGTTGACAGTGTCGTCATGTAATTCGTGTGGATGGTCCAGAAGTCATGCGACATTTCCGCGGCGACTCCGATAATATCCTTCCAGTGGGCATTGCCATGCTGTGGGGGATAAGTAATAAACGAAACCTCACCGGCATTTTTAACCCGTTCATCACCGGCATACACTTCGGCATTGGTACTCACACCACCAAAGACACCTTTGTAATGCAGACTGGCGCCATTATAGTTAGTGACTTCCCAGCCATACACTTCAGCCGGAGTGGAAATCCACGGATACGACACCCCGATATCCTGAAATTCAGAATAGTAATACAGCGGCAGCCGTTCACGACCGACATGCAAATCCCAGTGGCCATCGATTTTATAATCCATGAACGCATACTGAAATTCCGGCTTCGGTCCGGTGGCATGGGAAGCCACCTGAACGGTAAACGAAATCGCCTTGTTTAAGGTGTAATCAAGCTGAATGCCGGCATGAGATTCCGGTTCAAACGACGCGGTTTTCCGGTACACACCCCCGTTAGCCCAATCGGCAATATAGCAGGGGCAGGGATAATTATCCGGCCCCAGCGTGCCCTCATAAGAGCCGCCCATGACACGACCACCAATGACAGACAGAAAGCCCTGAATTTTGTAACTGGATTCATTCTCGTCAGACCAGGCAGAACTGGAAACAAACCCCAGCATTAATAAGATAAGCAAATATAGCGAACCGGAAAAACCAGTCCGTGTTTGATCAAAAAAAGTGCGCATAGTAGTCTCGCTTATAAACAATGTATGGGAGGATGCCCGGTAACAAATACAGCTTAGCTTTTTCATTCAATACCATGGCAAATCATTGTTCAAATTTTTTTATACGGTTTTGTCCTACAAGATACTTTTTTTAGCAAAAGAAAAAGGGAATTATCGTTAGCCGATTATTTTTACCATCATTGCGACAGCTGGCCAGAAGCAGGAAAGATCGGATTCAGGCTGGGATGCCAGCCTGAAATACCACAGTTGTTATTTTTTTGCCGCAGCCAGACGCTGGGCATCGATATCGGCCAGACATTCCAGACCTCGTGCGGTGATATGCAAACCATCTGTTTCCTGAGTCAGGTAGCTTTTTTTACTTAAAAAAGCCAGCACTTCACCAGTCAATGGCATCAAAGGCTGGTTCGATATGGCGCGCAAACCATCAATACATTGCTTGGAAAACAACGCTGCACGGCCTTCATCGGTTAATTCCAGCTGACCATCTTTGCGATAACTGGCTAATTTAATCCCGCACAGGCGTTTGGCATTGCGATTCACACAGGCACTGGGCTTGACCATTTTGCTCAAACGGCTGATTTGTTCCAGCGCGTCAAATTCATCAATACTTAAATCTTTATTCATTCACATTCCTCTGAAGGTACCAGACATTCCGTCCGGAAAACGGCAACCTGCCGCACTTAGGCAGCAGACCAGTTTATTAATTGGTGGCGGTCAGCAGAGCTGCCGGAGCATACCCGACCTGCGTTACGACGGCAGGCATCACCAGCACTCCAGTGCCAGGGGTAATCAGGTACGCAGAAATACTGTTATCGGTTTTATTGGCCACCAACAGCACCGTTCCGGAAGGATCAACGCTGACCGCCGCAGGTGCATTGCCTGTTGCCACGACACCAACACTGCTAAGCACAGCACCATTAACAGTAAATGCAGCCACCGTATTGCTGCCAGAATTGATCGCATAGATCAAATTACTTGCTGGGGAAATCGCCAGTGCAACCGGAGTAATTCCGGCAGTCGATATATCTGTTCCGCTATGCGTTAGCGTTCCATTGGCCGGATTAACCGCATAAGCGGAAATTGTGGCAGTCGTGGTATTGAGCACATAAACAAACTGACCATTCGGTGCCGCCACCATTGCCCCAGGTGTGCCTGGGGTGCTCGCCGGTGCGCCTGTGCTATTAAGCGCGCCGCTGCTGGCAATGACCGCATAAGAAGAAATCGTATTATCACCACCATTGGCAACATACACGTATTCAACCCCGGAATTGGTGAGGGTTGCCATGGCCGCAGGACTATTGCCAGTCTGATAGCTGCCAACCGCGTTGAGGGAGCCCAATACTCCGGAGGTATTAATAGAGTAAGCCGCCAGCGAATTATTACCTGCATTGACTACATACACATATTTACTCAAACCATCCACAACAACGGCGACAGGAGCATTAATATTCGTTGTCACCGCCGGACCGGCAACCGCCAGCAAACCGGTCGTGACGTTACCCAGATAGGCAGAAACACTGTTACTGCCCGCATTGATAGCATAGGCATAGCGACCCGTAGGTGCGAGCGCCAACGCCACTGGTGTACTGCCAGTGACAGTCAGACTGGCTTCATAGCTCAAGGCACCTGTGGCTTGATTGATGGCCAGAGTGGAAATCGTATTCCCTCCCGAATTGGCCACATAGGCAAACTCTGGCGCAGCACAGACCAGAGTAATATTATTCACATTGGCACCTGCCACCAACCCGGTGCCGTTGCTCAGGGTACAATTTTGCACCGGCATGGATGGTGGAGTCAGTATTGTAACGGCATAACTGGCGTTATTTCCCAGCTGGGAAGTAAATGTGGCGACACCATTTTTACTCAGGCTCAAGCTGTCAATATTATTGTTTTGCAAAACCAGACCGCTGCCCACCATACCGCTCACCGTGACACTGATGCTGTAATACGGTGTGGATTTACCTTTGCACCCGCTGATCAGCAGTACACCGCAGCATGCCACTAACACCAGAGCATTTTTCATACTTAAATTCATTGCCAACCTTTGTTTTGTGTGAGTTTCGTTCTGGACGAGGATTTTAGCTGATATTTGCCACTGGAAATACAAATGACCAGAGTTTTTGTCAACAAACCAACCTTAACGAGCAATAATAACGAATTAACTCCTTCAGAGCACCGCAAAACCCCAAAAACGACAATCTGAAACAAAATAACCCTGAAAAAGTTTTTTTATAAGCAATATTCTTAAAATTTAGCCTTACACTACAGTTTTGGCCACCTTCTCCCGCACCTCTTTTTTACTGACGACACGATGAGACATGAACTACGCATAGGCTTACGCGGAAAAATTATTGGCTTGTTTTTTGTTTGCTTCAGTTTAATGACCATGATCGCGGTAACTCTGCTGCAAAGCAATTTGCATCAAAGCTTTAAAGCGATCGAAAGCGAAGAAGCCTTAAAGCAAATCAATCAGGTGGCCAACAACTTCACCAATGAATTTGAACGTCTGAATCAAATCAACAGCGACTGGAGCAACTGGAATGACATGTACAATTTTGTACAGCATCCCACGAGCGCGTTTGCTCAATACCAGCTCAACGCACAGGCCATGCGTACCGTGGGCTTAAAATTCATTACCGTCGTCAACGCCCGCAATCAAACAATTTTTTTTGATGCCGCCAATTTAAACTCAGGCAAATCCGAGAATGCCCACGCCTTTGAACAAGTAATCGAGCATGTCAAACAGCGTATACTCCAGCCTATTGCCAATTCCAACACCAATTGCGGCCTCGACAATTCCGACGCCGGCGCGGTCATCGTCTGCTGGCAGGCGATTCACAACACCGATCATTCCGGTGAATTTATTGGCACCCTGATTGTCGGTGAAATGCTCGAAGGTGCCGCACTGCAGCGCATTCATGCGCAAAGCAGCATCAACTTTAATCTGCTGCCTGTCGGCCATATCAGTACCTACACGCCCAATATCGCCAACTCACCTCTCGACAGCAAAACCATCCAGTTTGAAAGCGAACAGAGCAACATCCTCAACGCGCAACTTTCCAGCATAGCAGGACGTCCAATCTTTAATTTACAGGTACATTTTTCGCAAAGCGTCAGTCAGCGTGGCGAAGCCATTACCTGGAAAGTCATCTGGGTATTGATGCTGGTAGCCGCACTGACCGGCATTACTCTGCTGATCAGTCTGCATTATCTGCTGATCCGACGGTTGCGCAAACTCGACATGGATTTAAACAATATCTGGCGCAATGGCCGCTGGGCAGAACGCTTACCCATCAGCCAAAAACGCGATGAACTGTATTATCTGGCCCGCACCATCAACCGCATGTTAGCTCTGATCCGCAAACAAATCATCGTGCTGGAATCACTTGCCCATACCGATTCACTGACCAACATCGCTAACCGTCGCGCCTTTGACCAACGTCTGGCGCTGGAAATTGCGCAGCACCAGCGCACCCAAAATCCGTTGGCATTAGTACTTATCGACGTGGATTATTTTAAACGCTACAACGATTATTATGGCCATCCGGCCGGTGACAAGGTATTGATCGCGATTGCCCGACTACTCAGCGAAGTAGCCAGCCGCCCAACCGATCTGGCCGCCAGAATTGGTGGTGAAGAATTTGCCATTATCCTGCCCAACACCACGCTCGATGGCAGTCGACACGTGGCAGAAAATATCCGTCAAAAATTAGCTGCGCTCCATCTCGAGCATGCCGATTCACCGTTGACCGAATTCATTACCTTAAGTATTGGCATCACCGAAGCCGTCAATACCGATGATCCTTCAGCACTGATACAGCGTGCCGACAAAGCCACCTATGAAGCCAAACAGGTCGGCAGAAATACCGTGTGCTCGCTGCCGTAATCAACTCGCATCCTGATCGGCCTGCCACCAGTTCCACAGCATCACAAAACAGACCAGCATCAGCAGCCAGCACAACAGCGACAACAATGCTCCGATAGCATGATCGGCATTCAGGCTGTTCCAGCGGGTGAGGATTTCATTCCAGTCATGGATACGGTCACCATTGCCAACCAGCGGCAATTCCTGTGCGCGGGCATCAGCCACATAGCGTCCCAGATTGTGTAACGAAGACGCTTCCCAGGCCAGTGCAAAACAATAGCCCAGCGCCTGATCGTGACGGGCAAAATGCCAGACAAATACCGGAGGAAACAGGATCTGAAACAGACTGCCGCCATACACCATCATCTGCTCACCCAGGAGCATACCGAAGATGGGATGACCGGCTTCATGGATAGTCAGCGTCGCCCAATCCAGCAACGGCACCCAACCATAACTGAGCATGCAATAACTCATCCACAACAACAGCAAAGCCAGGGCAGCAATTTCCTGCCTGGCCGGCAGTTTTTCCCAGCAGGCACAGGTCAGGGTACTGCGTAGTGTCTGCCAACGGCCGCTATCGCTGTTCATCGTTGACCAAATGGTTAGCTTAACTGTTCCAGCCGTATTTTGGTGACCTGACCATAGACCGAACTGAGCTGTTCGATTTTTTCGATCGCCGCCAGCACATTTTTTTCCTGTGTCTGATGGGTCAGCATAATAATGTCGGTTTTGGTTTCATCCTGCGCCGGTTCTTTTTGCAGCATTGCATCGATCGAGATCGTAAAATCAGCCATGATGCGCGTGACATCGGCGAGCACGCCAGTCTGATCTGCCACACTCAGTCGCAAATAATAACTGGTGGTGATTTCCGCCATCGGCAGCACCACTTCCTGGCGGATCGAATCTGGCTGGAATGCCATATGGGGCACCCGGTGTTCCGGATCAGCGGTCGCCAGGCGGGTAATGTCGACCAGATCGGCAATCACTGCTGAAGCTGTCGGTTCAGCACCTGCGCCGCGCCCGTAATACATTGAAGCACCAACCGCATCGCCCTGAACCAGCACCGCATTCATCGCACCTTCAACATTGGCAATGAGGCGATTAGAAGGAATGAGCGTCGGATGCACGCGCAATTCAATCCCCTTGGTCGTACGTTTGGCAATGCCCAATAATTTAATCCGGTAACCGAGTTGTTCAGCGTAGTTAATATCAATGGCCTGCAACGCGCTGATACCTTCCACATGGGCTTTGTCAAACTGCATCGGAATCCCAAACGCAATCGCTGCCATGATGGTGGCCTTATGTGCCGCATCCACTCCTTCAATATCAAACGTCGGATCCGCTTCCGCATATCCCAGCTCCTGTGCCTGTTTGAGCACAGTGGCAAAATCCAGACCTTTATCGCGCATTTCCGATAAAATAAAATTCGTGGTGCCATTAATGATGCCAGCGACCCACTCAATCCTGTTCGCCGTCAAGCCTTCACGCAACGCTTTAATGATGGGAATACCACCGGCCACGGCGGCTTCAAACGCCACCATCACACCCTTGTCCTGAGCGGCCCGGAAAATTTCATTCCCGTGGATCGCCAGCAGCGCCTTGTTGGCCGTCACCACATGCTTGCCGTTGGCAATAGCTGTCAATACCAGCTCTTTGGTGAACTCGGTGCCGCCCATTAATTCGACCACAATATCGATATCGGGATGATTCACCACCTGCAGGCAATCGGTGACCACCTCGCAGGCACCTGCAACAATGGCCTGTGCCTTGGGCAGATCACGCACGGCAATCATACTTATTTCAATACCACGACCAGCGCGGCGAATAATTTCCTGCTGATTACGGCGCAATACACGAAAAGTTCCAGCACCCACGGTGCCCAGTCCCAACAAGCCTATTTTGATCGGTTTCATAATTTAATTAAATCTGTTTTTTTAAAATGGTCTGGCTTTATAACATGAGAAAGACATCCGCATCACCTGGTAGCGACGGAATGTTATGCACAATTCTTATTAGCTTATTCTTTACTGTGCTGCCGACGATAGCCGCTTAAAAAGCGTGCAATCCGGCCTATAGCATCGGTCAGCTGATCGGAATTGGGTAAAAACACCAGACGGAAATGATCCGGTGCGACCCAGTTAAAACCGCTGCCCTGGACAATCAGCACTTTTTCCTGATCGAGTAAATCATAGGCAAAATTCTGATCGTTCGCAATCGGATACATCAACGGGTCGAGCTTGGGAAACATATATAACGCCGCTTTTGGCTTAACGCAACTCACACCCGGTATAGCGGTGAGCAGCTCATACGCCAGATCGCGCTGCTTCAAAAGCCGACCGCCCGGACCAACGAGCTCCTGTATGCTTTGATAGCCGCCGAGCGCAGTCTGAATGGCAAACTGACCCGGAGTATTGGCACACAGCCGCATCGAGGCCAGCATATTGAGCCCTTCAATATAATCACGGGCATGACGCTTTTCACCCGACACCACCATCCAACCGGCGCGATAGCCACAGGAACGGTAGTTTTTCGACAAGCCATTGAGCGTAATGAATAGCACATCATCGGCCAGCGAAGCAATCGAAGTGTGACTGGCTTCGTCGTACAACATCTTGTCATAAATTTCATCAGCAAAAATAATCAGCTGATGCACCCGTGCGAGCTCGACTATCTGTTGCAATAACTCGACAGGATAGAGCGTGCCGGTCGGATTATTTGGATTAATAATCACAATCGCGCGTGTGTGCGGATTGATTTTGCGTTTGATATCCTCGATATCAGGCATCCACTCGGCCGCTTCATCACACAGATAATGCAC
The DNA here is from genome assembly GCA_903862415.1 of uncultured Oxalobacteraceae bacterium. GTDB lineage: Bacteria > Pseudomonadota > Gammaproteobacteria > Burkholderiales > Burkholderiaceae_D > Solimicrobium. The sequence goes on from CAIOYD010000010.1 coordinate 87,554, forward strand.
CGGCGTTCCACCCGACAGACTCACCGCCGCCGTCCAGAGCGGATAATCCGGTGCCGGCACAAGCACCTCATCGCCTTCATTAAGCAACGCACTCATGCTCATGACGATCAATTCAGAAGCACCGTTACCAATATAAATATCTTCAATGGTCACGCCACGTATCTGTTTGCTCTGGGTGTAATGCATGATCGCCTTGCGCGGCGCAAACATGCCTTTGGAATCGGTATACCCGGCGGCGTGTGGCATGTTCAAAATCATGTCGCGCACAATTTCATCCGGCGGATCAAAATCAAAGGCCGCCAGATTACCGATATTCAGTTTGATGATTTTATGACCATCTTCTTCCAATTGACGGGCGCGTTCAGGCACAGGTCCACGAATTTCATAACAAATATTGTCTAATTTCTTCGATTTTTGTATCAAACGCACAGCCATTTCCTTTATTAATCAACATCAAACAGATCAGGACAGCAAATTGCTGCAATGCAAACGGGCTTTCAATTGTGAACGGGAGATGCCACTAAATCAAGTGATGAATGGAGCAAAACGCAATCTTTCATCAGAAAAACGCTACAATGCGCTTTTATTCGACCCGAACTGTCCGGTTGAATTGAAATTTCATGGATAAGCCAGAAATGAAGTTACACACTACCCCAAACCAGCAATACCAGACCGTCACCGGTTATGACCAACACAGCGTGGAAATCAATGCCATCACCTTCAGACACAGTCTGCTGGTGTTGCCAGAATTAGCGCCCATGCTCTGGCCCGTGACTGACTTTGCCTCACTGAGCGCAGACCACTTTCAAACCATCGCCGCCCATGCGCCCGATGTGGTCATTTTAGGCACCGGCCACAAACAGCGCTTTGCCCATCCCGGCCTGACCGCCTGCCTGATCAACCAGCGCATCGGTGTCGAATGCATGGATAGTCAGGCTGCCTGTCGCACCTATAACATCCTCATGACCGAAGGCCGCAAAGTTGCCCTGGCCCTGATCATCGATACGGAAACTCCATGACCCCAATTGGCAAAAGCAGTACAGATAAATTCCCCCTTTGGTTCTGGATCAGCCTGCTGATCTATCTGGGCATCTGGTTTTACATGATTGGCTCCAGAACACTGGTGCCAACCGATGAAGGCCGTTACGCCGAAATGGCGCGTGAAATGGTCGCTACCGGTGACTGGGTGACGCCGCGCCTGAATGGTATCAAGTATTTTGAAAAACCGCCGCTGCAAACCTGGATGAACGCCCTCACCTTCGAAGCCTTTGGACTGGGCGAATGGCAGGCACGCTTATGGACCGGACTCTCGGCCCTGTTTGGTATTTTTCTGGTCGGCTACACCGGCACACGCATCGCCTCACGTCGCACCGGCATCAGCGCAGCACTGGTGCTGGCGTCGTCCTTCTGGTGGGCCGGGCTGGGCCATGTCAATTCACTCGATATGGGACTCTCGGGCATGATGACACTGGCACTGTGCGGACTGTTGCTGGCCCAGCGCGATCAGGCCAGCGCCACGGAACAACGCAACGGCATGCTGCTGTGCTGGCTGGGAATGGCACTGGCCACACTTTCCAAAGGCCCCATGGGGATCATACTGCCCGGTGCCGTCTTGTTTATCTATACCTTTGCCGCGCGTGACTGGCGCATCTGGCAGCGTCTGCATCTTATCAAAGGATTGCTGCTGTACTTTGCCGTAACCACCCCCTGGTTTGTGCTGGTATCTCAGGCCAATAGCGAATTTCTCCATTTCTTCTTCATTCATGAACACTGGGAACGCTTCACCAGCAAAGTCCATCACCGCGATGGTCCGCTGTATTACTTTATCCCGCTGCTCATCGTCGGAATTTTTCCTTGGCTTGGGCTGCTGCTGCAAAGTCTGTGGCAGGGGGAAAAACAAACTGCGGGCAGCTTTCAACCGGGAAAACTACTGCTGATCTGGGCGCTGTTTATCTTTTTCTTTTTCAGCATTTCCAGCTCCAAATTACCTTCTTACATTCTGCCGATTTTTCCGGCACTGGCACTGCTCATTGCCATGCATCTGGAGCGCCCGGCCTATCGCGGCCTGCTGATCAGCAGTGCACTGCTGGGTTTATCCGGACTACTCGGATGCGGCGTATTTCTTTGGTCCGAGCAAATTCCGGCCTTAACCAAAAATACCTATGAACACGGTTATGTGCTGGCCTACCTGCCCTACATCCTCGCGGCTTCGCTGCTCATGGTGGCTGGCGCCGTAGCTGCCATACGCTATGCCCGTCAACACCAACAACGCGCCATCTGGATACTGGCATGGGCTGGCTTTATCAGCGGCCAGTTACTCATGCAAGGACACGAGCCCTGGGGACGCTATATCGCCGGCACTGAACACCTTGCCGCCATACAGTCTGAACTCACGCCCACCATGCCACTGTATGCCGTAGGCCGTTACGAGCAGGCGCTGCCGTTTTATTTGCGCCACACTACCATCCTGGTGGAACATCCCGACGAGATGGAATTTGGCCTGCAATATGAACCGCAACTTTGGATACCCAAACGCGAAGACTTTATTCAGCAATGGCTGCAAGACCAGACCAACGGCGTCACCGCAATGGCCATTATTCATCCGGATATTTATACTGCCCTGGTACATGAAGCCATCCCCATGCGGGTCATCGCTCAGGATCCACGCCGGGTCATCGTTTCTTCCAATATGCATCCAAAATAAACAATGTGAATTATTTCGAAAGTCATTCATGAATACACCTGCTGCTTTTTTACCCTTTTCCCGCCCCGACGTTTCGGAAGCCACCATCACCGAAGTCGGCAACGTCTTGCGTTCAGGCTGGCTGACTTCCGGCCCCAAAGTACAAGCCTTCGAAGCCGCTCTGTCCACCTATCTTGGCGGACGCATCGTGCGTACCTTTAACTCCGGCACCTGCACCATGGAAATCGCTCTGCGTATCGCCGGCATCGGCCCCGGCGATGAAGTCATCACCACCCCAATTTCCTGGGTCGCCACCGCCAACGTGATTATTGAAGTCGGTGCCACCCCAGTCTTTGCCGATATCGACCCGATCACCCGCAATCTGGATCTGGACAAACTCGAAGCCGCCATCACACCACGCACCAAAGCCATTATTCCCGTTTATTTATCGGGACTACCTATGGATATGGATCGTATGTATGCGATTGCCAAAAAATACAACCTGCGCGTCATTGAAGATGCCGCGCAGGCACTCGGCTCACGCTGGAATGGCAAACCCATAGGCTCCTTTGGTGATTTTGTTTCCTTCAGTTTTCAGGCCAACAAAAACCTCACCACCTCCGAAGGCGGATGCCTGGTCGTCAACAACCAGGAAGAAGCCAGACTGGCTGAAAAATACCGACTGCAGGGCGTCACCCGTAGCGGCATCGATGGCATCGACGTCGATGTCCTCGGCGGCAAATACAATATGACCGATATCGCCGCCACCCTGGGCTTGGGACAATTACCACAAATCGACGCCATTGCTGAGCACCGTCGCAGTCTGGCTCAACACTACTTTGACTGTTTTGGCCGTGACTTTGAAAACCTCAGTGGCGCACAGTTACCGGTGGCCGATATGCACAACAGCAACTGGCACCTGTTCCAGATTATCTTACCCAACACCGTATTGCGCGCCGACTTCATGAAGCAAATGCTCGAACAGCACAACATCGGCACCGGCTACCATTACTCACCGATCCATTTATTTACCCTGTACCGCGAACGCGGCTTTAAACCCGGCATGTTTCCGGTCGCCGAGCATATCGGCTACCAGACCGTCACCCTGCCGATGTTTAATACCCTGCAAAAGGAAAGTGTCGCAAGAGTCGTGACTGCGGTAAAATCCTGCCTTTATTTATAAAATAGTTCTTAAAAGGGTTGGTTGCGGTTTTCAGAACCGCAACTATACTGACACAAAAGTCGACTTACTTCACAATACCGTCATCCATGAATCCAGAACTTTCCGTTGTCATTCCTATTTATAACGAGCAGGCCGGTTTAGCCCAGTTGTTTGCCCGTCTGTATCCTGCGCTGGACAAACTGGCCACCGATGGCATCAGCTATGAAATTATTTTCGTCAACGATGGCAGTCGTGATCAGTCGGCGGTGATCTTATCCGAACAATTCCGCCTGCGACCCGACGTCACCCGGGTAGTGCTGTTTAACGGTAATTATGGTCAGCACATGGCCATCCTGGCAGGCTTTCAGACATCTCGCGGACAAATTACCGTCACGCTGGACGCCGATCTGCAAAACCCACCCGAAGAAATTGGAGCCCTGGTTGCCAAAATGCGCGAAGGCTTTGACTATGTCGGCTCTATCCGGCGCAAGCGCCAGGACAGCCTCTGGCGTACCTGGGCATCCAAAGCCATGAACCGCTTCCGGGAAAAAATTACCGGCATCAAAATTACCGATCAGGGCAATATGCTGCGCGCTTACGGTCGCAATGTCATCGACCTGATCAATCAGTGCGTTGAAATGAACACCTTCGTTCCGGCGCTGGCCTACACTTTTTCACGTCACCCGACCGAAATCACTGTCGAACACGAAGAACGTGCCGCCGGCGAATCCAAATATTCCTTATACAGTCTGATCCGTCTCAATTTTGATCTGATGACCGGATTTTCTATCGTGCCACTGCAACTGTTTTCCATGTTTGGCATGATCCTCTCCGCCGGATCCGGTGCACTGGTTTTACTCCTTCTGGTCCGCCGCTTTATTCTGGGCGCCGAAGCCGAAGGCTTGTTTACCCTGTTTGCGATTTCTTTTTTCCTGATGGGCACTATCCTGTTTGGTATTGGATTACTGGGCGAATACATCGGCCGCATCTATCAGCAAGTGCGCGGTCGGCCGCGTTTTGTGATTCAAACTGTACTGGAACAACATGACTGACCCGACCCTGGCCAATCGTGCTGTGGTATTTGCTTATCACAGCGTCGGCGTGCACAGCATCAAAGTCTTGCTGGCACGTGGCATTCACATCGAACTCGTCGTCACCCATCTGGATAACCCGAATGAAACCATCTGGTTTGATTCCGTCGCCGACCTGTGCGCCGAACACAACATTCCGACCCTGTTTGAACCGACAGCAGAAGAATTAATGACCGCAGTCACGCGCATAGCGCCGGATTTCATTTTCAGCTTTTACTACCGCAACATGCTGCCCGTCGATCTGCTCGCACTGGCAACCCGTGGTGCCTACAACCTGCACGGCTCTCTGCTGCCAAAATACCGTGGCCGCGTCCCGGTCAACTGGGCCGTCCTGCATGGCGAAACCGAAACCGGCGTGACATTGCATGAAATGACCCTCAAACCGGATGCCGGCGCCATCATTGCTCAAACCAGCGTGCCGATTTTACCGGACGACACCGCCCATGACGTCTTCGGCAAGCTCACCGTCGCCTCCGAACAGACCCTGTGGCATGCCATTCCCCAGCTCTTAGCCGGCACAGCAGCACGCCTGCCGAATGAATTAGCCCTGGGAAGTTACTTTGGCGGCCGCAAGCCCGAAGACGGCCGTATTAACTGGCAACTAAGCGGACAACAGGTCTACAACCTGCACCGCGCCGTTGCTCCGCCCTATCCCGGTGCATTTACTGATCAAAATAACCATCGTTTCATTATTAAAAAAGCATGTTTAGTAAATTCCCCTAAAGCAAATTTGCCGCAAGGCTTGTCAGTAGTGGATAATGTCGTTTTTGGCCAATGCGGAGATGGCCAGGCACTCAAAATCTATGAACTGCTATTCAATGGCAATCTGATTACCGCACAACAGTTGCAACAATTAATCCTCCATTGAATTACAGGTTCAGCCCGCAATTCACATTTTAAATAAAGAGTCTTCCATGAAAAAAGTTCTCATTCTTGGTGTAAATGGTTTTATCGGTCACCATCTGTCCAAACGCATTTTAGAAACCACTGACTGGCACGTCTACGGCATGGACATGCAGACTGATCGTATCGGTGACATTCTCAACCACGAACGCATGCACTTTTTTGAAGGCGATATCACCATCAATAAAGACTGGGTTGAATACCACGTTAAAAAATGTGACGTCATCCTGCCCTTAGTCGCCATTGCCACACCATCCACTTACGTCAAAAAACCACTGCGCGTTTTTGAACTCGACTTTGAAGCCAACCTGCCTATCGTGCGCTCGGCAGCCAAATACGGAAAACATCTGGTATTTCCATCAACCTCTGAAGTCTATGGCATGTGCCATGATGACGAATTTGATCCGGAAGAATCTGAACTGGTTTGCGGCCCGATCAACAAACCACGCTGGATTTATTCCTGTGCCAAACAATTGATGGATCGCGTGATCTGGGGTTACGGCATGGAAGACAATCTCAACTTCACCCTGTTCCGTCCATTCAACTGGATCGGTGCCGGACTCGATTCCATCCATACACCAAAAGAAGGCAGCTCACGCGTCGTGACGCAATTCTTTGGTCATATCGTGCGCGGCGAAAACATCTCCTTAGTTGATGGCGGCCATCAAAAACGTGCCTTCACTTACATCGATGACGGTATCGATGCGCTGATGAAAATCATCGCCAATGAAGGCGGCGTAGCCACCGGTAAAATCTACAACATCGGCAACCCGCTGAACAACTTCTCAATCCGCGAATTAGCCACCATGATGCTCGAACTGGCTGCCCAATATCCGGAATATGCCGAGACAGCCAAACAGGTAAAAATCGTTGAAACCACCTCGGCAGCCTACTACGGCAAAGGTTATCAGGACGTGAAAAATCGGGTACCAAAAATCACCAATACCCAGGAAGAATTAAACTGGGCACCGCACACCACCATGCCTGACACCATGCGCAATATTTTCGATGCCTACCGCAGCCAGGTAGCCGAAGCGCGCGCGCTGATGGATTAATTCGCACTCTGCTCCAAAGCAGCGGAAATACCTGCTATTTCCGCTGACGTCCTTTCACCCTGCCTGCTGCCGTCACCCATGCCTACCATTACACTTAAAATTGATGTCGATACTTACCGCGGGAGCCGCGAAGGTACGCCCAATTTAGTGCGTATGCTGACCCGCCATCAAGCCCATGCAACTTTTTTATTTTCTCTCGGACCCGACCATACCGGCTGGGCCCTGCGACGCGCCTTCCGGCCTGGCTTTTTTCAAAAAGTTTCACGCACATCCGTCCTCGAACACTACGGCCTGAAAACCCTGATGTACGGCGTGCTGCTGCCAGCACCTGATATCGGCACCACCTGCGCATCACAACTGCGCGCAGTTCTGGACGCCGGTTTTGAATGTGGCATACACACCTGGGATCACGTCCTCTGGCAAGACAATGTCAGACACCGTGGGGCTACCTGGACCAAAAAGCAAATGCAAAAATCAGCTCAGCGTTTCAAGGAAATTTTTGGTGTCGCACCAGCCACCCACGGTGCCGCCGGTTGGCAAATGAACTCTTGGGCCTTTGCCGAACTCGATCGCCTCGGCATTCGTTACGCATCAGACGGCCGTGCTCAACTCAACGACGATGGCAGCCTGGCCGATCCATCCATCGGCCCCTACTATCTGCCAGAAAGCAGCTGTATTCAGATGCCAACCACCTTACCGACGCTCGATGAACTGCTCGGCAGAACCATCAACGGCGTGGTGATCGACTTGGATAACATCGCCCAACACATCTTAAAGTTAACAGAACAACCACGCGACCACGTATTTACCTTGCATGCCGAACTTGAAGGACAAAAACTTGCCCCCATATTCGACAAGTTACTCGCAGGTTGGCAGGCACAGGGATACCGCTGTACATCCATGGCCGACTATGCCCAGGCAATTACGCAACAACATACAACCATAGCAACCCGTGCGCTCCGATGGGCAGAAATACCAGGCCGGTCAGGCGAGCTGATCATGGCCTGAGCCACTTCAAAAGGCAGCGGCAAGCGAATGACACATCATCCACTACCCATAGGAGATTACGGTGACAGTTAGCCTCAACCACAGCCTGACCAGTTTTTCCGCATCAATGACCGGTGAAAAATCCTTCAACCTGTCTGACTATGAAGGCAAAACCCTGGTGCTTTATTTTTACCCCAAAGACAATACCCCCGGCTGTACAACAGAAAGCATCGCCTTCCGCGACTTATATCCACAATTTCAGGCGGCCAACTGCGTCATATTCGGTCTTAGCCGCGACAGCCTGCGCTCGCATGAAAACTTCAAACAAAAACTCGCTCTTCCCTTTGAACTGATTTCCGATCCGGACGAAACCCTGTGCCAACTGTTTGATGTCATGAAGATGAAAAATATGTATGGCAAACAGGTGCGCGGAATTGAACGCAGTACATTTGTGATTGACGGCAATAGTAAAATAGTGAAAGAATGGCGTGCAGTCAAAGTAAATGGACATGTCAACGACGTACTGGAATTTGTCAGTAACTCACACTAATTGAAAATTAAAACCACCTACCGAAGGGCCGTTATTGGAACATCAGCTTCCAGGCGGTCTTTTTCATTTCCATCCGTGTAAATTGGGGTACTAATGCCACTTCCTAAAATGCCAAGCAAACCAGCCGTAATTTTATCCAAAGAAGATTATCCAAAGGCGAGTGTTAAATCGGCAGCAAAACCCACGGCCAGTCAGGTTGCCAAAACCCCTGCGCGCTCCAAGCCCGCCGTGTTACTCAAACCAGCCCCGGCAGTCATCCCTGTGGTTGCAGAAAAATCTGCCCGAGCACCAGCAGTACAAGCAAAAGCCGCTGCACCTGCGGCCAACCCCGTCAGTTCAGCCATCACCCGACATAAATCCGGCACCAGTCGTGCGGCTGATAAAAGTGGCAAAACCAAATTATTTGTGCTCGATACCAACGTTTTAATGCACGATCCATCATGCCTGTTCCGTTTTGAAGAACATGACATCTATTTGCCGATGATCACCCTCGAAGAACTCGACAATCATAAAAAAGGCATGTCAGAGGTAGCGCGTAACGCCCGTCAAGTGTCACGCTCACTCGATGCTCTCGTTGGTGACGATGACAAACAGGATATCAGCACAGGCATTCTGTTATCCAAACTGGGTAACAAAGAAGCCAAAGGGCATTTACTGTTTCAAACCAAACTGCAAAATATCGATTTACCCCAGGGATTACCAGTAGGTAAAGCCGACAACCAGATTCTGGCCGTGGTACGCGCACTCGAACTCGAATACCCCAACCGTCCGGTGGTCTTGGTCTCCAAAGATATCAACATGCGCATTAAAGCGCGTGCTTTAGGCCTGCCAGCAGAAGATTATTTCAATGATCATGTCATGGAAGATTCAGATCTGCTCTATACCGGCCTGGTACAGCTGCCTCTGGACTTCTGGAACAAACACGGCAAAGGGATGGAATCATGGCAGGAAAGCCGCAATGGCGTCAGCACCACCTTTTACCGCGTCACCGGCCCCTTCATTGCCACCCTGTTAGTCAATCAATTTGTCTACCTTGAACCCAATAACGGCGAATCCTCGTTCTATGGACAGGTAAGACAAATCAATGGCAAAACCGCGGTGCTGCAAACCCTGCGCGACTTTGGCAATGCCAAACACAGCGTCTGGGGCGTCACCTCCCGCAACCGTGAACAAAACTTTGCCCTGAACTTATTAATGGATCCGGAATGCGACTTTGTCACCCTCTTAGGTCAGGCCGGCACAGGTAAGACCTTGCTCGCTCTGGCGGCAGGACTAGCTCAGGTACTCGAAACCAAAACCTACAACGAAATCATCGTCACCCGTGTCACCGTCCCCGTGGGCGAAGATATCGGCTTTTTACCTGGCACGGAGGAAGAAAAAATGTCGCCATGGATGGGTGCCTTTGACGACAACCTGGAAGTACTCAATAAGTCTGATAACGATGGCGGAGATTGGGGCCGGGCAGCCACCCAGGACCTGATCCGTTCCAAAATAAAAATCAAATCACTCAACTTTATGCGTGGACGAACCTTCGTCAACAAATTCCTGATTATCGACGAAGCCCAGAACTTAACTCCAAAACAAGTTAAAACCCTGGTTACACGTGCCGGTCCCGGAACCAAAATTCTTTGTCTGGGCAACATCGCTCAGATCGACACCCCTTACCTGACCGAAGGTTCCAGTGGGCTAACCTATGTAGTTGACCGTTTCAAAGGCTGGGCTCACAGCGGCCACATCACACTCGCACGCGGTGAACGTTCACGCCTGGCAGATCACGCCAGCGAGGTTTTGTAATTTAACCCTTGCCCGCACTCATGAAAACCACCGAAATGGTGGTTTTTTTTTGGGCATTACCCACAACAAAAAAGCAATCCCGGTAAAACTTTCTGCAACACTGCGGGATTTCCCTAGGGTGACAGTCGATCCATTCTGCGTTTATCCTTATCAGCTCGCAGCCAAGCCAGACTGGCATATTTTTTTGCGTCCTTAAAACCATCACCCCCCCAGTCTGAAGTCATTTCTACCTTAACTAGCAATATTAATATTGGAACAAAATGAATACTTCCACCACTCCTGACGGAGAACTCAAACGCGGTCTCAGCGAACGTCATATACGCATGATGGCCATTGGTGCCTGTATCGGCGTTGGACTGTTTTTAGGCTCTGCCAAAGCCATAGAAATGGCCGGCCCAGCGATTTTGCTGGCCTATGTCCTTTGTGGCATGGCCATTCTGGTTATTATGCGTGCCCTCGGCGAAATGGCTGTTCATACACCGGTTTCCGGTTCTTTTAGCCGTTACGCAGAAGACTATTTAGGACCGCTGGCAGGCTATTTAACCGGCTGGAGTTACTGGTTTATGTGGATAATCACCTGCACCACAGAAATTACCGCGGTCGCGATATATATGGGTTACTGGTTTCCCGATATACCGCGCTGGATCTGGGCGCTGGCCGCACTAGCGAGCATGGGCAGCGTCAATCTAATTGCCGTCAAAACCTTTGGTGAATTTGAATTCTGGTTTTCACTCATTAAAGTCATCAGTATTATTGCCATGATCATCGGCGGCATCGGCATCATTACGATGGGCTTGGGCAACCATGGTGTCGCCATAGGAATTTCCAATTTATGGGAACACGGCGGCTTTATGCCCAATGGAATTACCGGCGTACTAATGTCGATGCAAATGGTGCTGTTTGCCTACCTCGGTGTTGAAATGATAGGTGTCACTGCCGGAGAAGCCGAGAATCCGGAAAAAACAATTCCTCAGGCCACCAATTCCGTATTTTGGCGCGTGGTTATTTTTTATGTTGGTGCCCTGTTCGTGATTTTGGCGATTTATCCATGGAATCAAATCGGCACACAGGGAAGTCCCTTCGTGATGACTTTTGAGCGTCTGGGCATTAAAACCGCTGCCGGCATTATCAATTTTGTGGTCATTACAGCCGCACTGTCATCCTGCAATGGCGGCATTTTCAGCACTGGCAGGATGCTCACCATGCTGTCAGTAAATGGCCATGCGCCAAAATATTTCAGCAAAATATCAAAAAACGGCGTCCCCCACCTCGCATTGCTATCAACGATGGTAATTTTACTATTCGGCGTATTTTTGAACTATTTAATTCCAGAAAACATCTTTACCCTGCTCACATCAATTGTTACCGTTTGTGGCATCTGGGCTTGGGTAATGATATTACTGGCACAACTTAAATTTAGAAAAAGTCTGACGCCAGAAAAAAATGCTCTGCTCAAATACAGAATGAAATTATGGCCGATAAGTTCATATCTGACCTTAGCCTTCCTGACCTTCATTATTATTTTAATGGCATATCACGAAGAAAGCCGAATTGCTCTCTATGTGGGCGGGGGTTTTTTTTCCTTCCTTATCGCCATTTATTATCTGTATGGATTAACACCCCCAATACCCATATCAGAGAACAAATCTACAAAAGAAAACAACTGACCAAGAATAGTTTTCCATCGAGCGGTGGAAAACTATTCCTCCCGTGACGATGGCGGAAATAAAGCATTCCATCCCATCAAACCCAAACCAGTCAGGGTATCCATGTTTTTTTGAAAAATTTCATCGGTATCCGGATACGAATCAACAGCCCGGTCTATGCTTTCCTCGCGCAATAAATGCAAGGTTGGATAAGGCGAACGATTACTGTAATTTTCAATATCATCAGATTGACTACCGGCAAACTGATATTGCGGATGAAAGCTGGCGATTTGCAAAATACCATCTGCATTCAACTCTTCGAGCAAGCTATCGGCCACATCTAAAAAATCATTAAAATCCAAAAAATCTGATAACACATACGGATGAATCAACAACGTCGTTTCCACCTCAGACATATCCGTTTTTAACAAGAATGAAATTTCACGCAAAAGTTCGGAATGTAATTCACGGGTTGTGCGCGCTTCACTGACAACATACCGAATTTGTTTTTTCACATGCACTGCTTTGGCAAATGGACACAAATTTAAACCAATAACAGCCTTTTCCAACCAATTCTGGGTTGAAGACAAAATCTCTGCAGATGAATTCACTGGCATGCTCACTCAATTAAAAAATCATGGCAGTAAGTGTACACCTCGATCCAGCTTAAAAAAATAATAAAATTCAGTAAAAAAATCTTAAAAAAGAAATCCAACTGAAGCAAACACAGTGAGTCATTTCCCGACAATGTGGAAAGTCCCAATAGATAATTGAACAACAAATCTGGATACTGAAGATAATCCAACAAATTTTTTCAATTCAATGTCAATTCTCACGACCCCACGTTTACGCCTCGAACCCTACACCGATGCACACCTAGAGGGATTACATCTCATCAACAGTAACGAAGAAGTAATGCGGTATATAACAGGAAAACCCGTTTCATATGAAGAGACTAAAGCACACATCGAACTAACCAAAGAACTTTGGCGAATCAATGGATACGCATCATGGTGTTTTATTGAAAAAATGACCAATCAAATCATTGGCACAGGAGGAATACAACACCTGGAATTTAATCAGGAAAATCCACTGGAAATCGGCTGGCGAATTTTACCTTCAAAATGGCATCAGGGATTTGCTACTGAAGCAGCACAATGCATGATGAAGTATGCATTTGATGCCCGCGGACTTGAAATTTTATATTCAGTATGCCATCCAGACAATATTGGCTCGGAAAAAATAATGCGCCGTCTTGACATGACGTTCAGGGGAATCGAAAAATGGTACGATCTCGATACAAAAGCGTACCAGATAACCAAGGAACAATATCAAAAAAATCAGCCGAAACATGATGCAACACTAAAAATGACAGCTGTATCCAATTAAAAATGATCAACCAAAGCCATAACCCGTGAAACATAAGCCTGTGTTTCAGGATAAGGTGGGATGGTATTTTTATACTTCGCCACCGAACCCTCACCCGAGTTATAGGCAGCAAGGGTAAGCTCAAGATTATCATTAAACAAATCCAGCAATTGTTTAACATACAGTGCTCCAGCACGAACATTTTCCTCCGGCACATATAACTGCGTGACACCAAATCGCATTGCCGTAGCAGGAACTAATTGCATCAACCCCAGAGCACCTTTGGCCGAAGTTGCTAAAGGATCATAGGCAGATTCAACTTGAATAATGGCATGAAGTAATTTCTCATCCACACCAACTTCATCTGCAATTGTTTTAATTAAATTGGAAAATCGGTAGGAATTATTTTTAACCAA
>CAIOYD010000011.1 GCA_903862415.1 uncultured Oxalobacteraceae bacterium
CCGGGATCCAGCGCATCCTTGAACTGTTCAACATTGCCCTTGTTGATTGTGGTGCCGACGGCCATACCGGGAAAACTTGGTACGCCATTTTTGTATGGATAAAATGAATTTTCCAGTTCAGCTTCAGTTGCCGCCTGTGCTACTGAAATCGTTCCGCACAACAGCATGGGCACGACGAAAAGCTTTAATAATTTACGCATGATATTTTCCTTTAATTAGAATTTGTAACGCATGGTCACGAAAATGTCGTTTTCATTGATCGCAGTACCTATCGGTCCGGCACGGAAGCGGGCCAGAGGTTCGAAACCAGACAGTCCGCTGGAACCAACCGTCATTGGATTGGCAGCACCATACGAAGCAGTGAAGGGCGGCCATGGGTTGCAGGTTCGGCAATCATCGGTAGCATAGTTGGAATTATTGCCACCACCTTTCAGGTTGGCGCCAATCGACAGCTTCAGGTTGTCAGTAATACTCCATTCAATAGATGGAGCGCTTACAAACGCATGCGCCCTGAAGTCACGCGCAAAAATGACTTGAGGACTGATGCGGTCGTTGGCCAGAAATGACTTAATCAACAAGGTTGCAGTCATATTGTCTTTCCAGTCAGGCATTCCGATCTGACCCTGAGGCCCGTTGTACAGTTCGTGATCGAATATATGCTGCCAAAACAGCTGTCCTGAAAACAGCACAGTACGGCTGGTACTTATGAACGGGATAAATGTCGGACGATCGATCCCTATCACGCCACGAAATACAGGATTCTTGGAATACAGTTCAGGGCGGGCAGTATTCGCAAATTCCTCGCCTTCAGTAAATGCACCCTCCATGCGTACCGCAGCATCAGCTGGAGCCCATTGAAAATCAACTGAACCACCCAGCAGGTTGACTCGCGGAAAATCCATATCGAATGAAATCAGGTAGGGCCAGAAAGACTGAGATTGGCCAGTGAACGCATTGACAGCACTCTTGCCACCATGCAGCGACGGAAGTTGCGAACGATAGGTCAGCGCATTGAATGAAAAATTCAAACCATCCATGGTGATGCCTTCATACTTCAAACCGAGTTGCGTATTCAACAGACTCCACGAAGGCAGGTTGATGTTATTCAGGCCGATCTGGTGCGCGCCAAAGTTGGTAGCCAGCATCGTACCAGGTGCGACATTGGCGAAATTCGCCACGGTGCCTCCGTTATCCCACAGGTTTTTCAGCCCGCGAAACAGACAGCCCGCATTGAGAATGTCGTTGGGAGTACCACACTGTCCAAGATTATCAGGTCGAAACTTGTCGAAATTCCAAATCAGTTGCAGGTTGCGATCCTGCATGGTGTCGCTGGCACCCAAACGGAACTCGGCCTGCGCGATGAACATCGGAATCCGGATATCCTGCAACTCGTCGTAAATATTGTTGCGGGAATAGTCAACCGGATTGATCACGTCCAGGACCCGGAACAGATCAGTACGACCCCACACCACCTGTTGCCGACCGATTTTCAGAAACAACTGCGTACCGTCATCCAGACTGATGGTGTTCTTGACATAAGCTTCGCGCAGAAAATCAAGGTGAGAGTCAAACTCCGGTGAAGCCAGTTCGTTTGTGGTCAGGTCGCCATAGCCGCCGAAATTGGCACAGCCACGGGAATCAACATTACATGGACGAACCGGCACGCCAAACGCGACGCCGCCATCGATCTGATGCCAGTTATCACCAAGCACGCGCAGGCCCTGATTTGGATTATTGGGATAACTGTTGACGAAGGCGTTATTCGTCAGGCCAAGTGAATCGACGAGTGTGTTATTGACCGGTCCCTGTCCATTCGGCACCGGCATCAGAACACCGCCAACAGTCTGTTGCAAATTGATGGGGCCACCGGCTGTGGCACCGAACTGGCTCTTGTTCATTTCATATACGCCGTCATAAGTGCCGCGCAATATTCCATGGAACTCCCAGCCATTGGCCAGTTTATGGTCCGCATCAACCTGAATCGTATTGCGAAATTTGTCAAGTCCAACTGTCTGACCCGTATCATCCTTGCCGCGATAGGAAGTATGGTTTTCGTAATAGACGTCTGTCTTCCAGCCGTCATCCACACTGGTCTGCAATTCCGACACGTCGGCGGCCACCGCCTGTGTCATTGCCAATGCTGCGCCAAAAGCACATGCAATCCGCAAAAGACTGCATCCTTCCCGGCGCTCTACAATTGTGTTCATTTTTCATCCCCTTATTATTTATAATTGACTTACAAATTACGGAGCCAATTCGCCTCCGTCTGGCCTGCAGCCTGGCGGTTAATCCAGCTGCAAAACACCATCCTCGTCGCGCTGCGCACCAGTAATGAAGCGCGGCCGAAATACCAGCACCCAGGCCGGAACCAACATCATCGCGGCCAGCGCATTGAGCACCAGCATCACCGACAGCAAGGTCGCGGCGTCAGACTGAAAGCGCAGGTCGGACATGGCAACCCACATAATCACCCCGGCTACCAGAGTTGCCGCAGTAAACCCAACCGCCAGTCCGGTCGTGCTCAGAGCGCGAATGACGGCATTCGTCAAATCATGACTTTCAACGAATTCTTCACGGATGCGATCCATAATGTAGATCGAGTAATCGATGCCGACGCCGATTCCAACTGCGATGACCGGAATCGTGTTGACGTTGATGCCGATATGATTAAAGCCCATGTAGCCGTACGTCAGCACGGTAGCGAACATCATCGGTAACACCATCAGCCAGCCTGCGTGCGTAGAGTTGTAGTAAAAACGCACAAACACGAATGCCATCAACATCACCAGCGGTGTGATCAGCAGGGTGTCGTGGTAGTTGGACTCATCGATCGCCGCGTTAACGCCGACGATGCCGGCTGCCATGTGTATCGTCAGTCCGCTAACGCTGCCTCCCAGCGCGTGCACCGCCGCGCTGACCATGCCGATAGCGCGCCGGATCGTGCTGGCCTTGTGGTCCTTGTAATAAAACACCATGGCAGCCTCATTCTCATCCGAATTGACAAATTCTCTTAATGCACCGGGGATAGGACTGGCTGCCATATAGGCAAAAAGCAGTCCGCCAATTTCATCGGCAGTGTCTGGAATCTGCGCCCAGCGCGGATCGCCGTTGTGCGTCAGACT
The DNA here is from genome assembly GCA_903862415.1 of uncultured Oxalobacteraceae bacterium. Taxonomy (GTDB): domain Bacteria; phylum Pseudomonadota; class Gammaproteobacteria; order Burkholderiales; family Burkholderiaceae_D; genus Solimicrobium. The sequence continues at coordinate 3,123 of CAIOYD010000011.1, forward strand.
GTTGACCTGACGTACCAGGCCAGGCAGCGCCTTGGCGCCACCGAGCTCGGGATCCAACAGCATGCTGTCAACCACACCTTCCATCGCATGCAGCACCTGTGGCTGGCGGATGCCGGCCTTATCGGCGGTACGCGCAACAACATAGAGCTCTTCTGAGCCAGGAAACCGGTCGTTGATGGCTTTGGCCGAGACGTTATAGTCGTGGGTACGATTAAGGATGGGTGAGCCTGGTTCGGACTCGCCAAACTGCACACCGGACATCTGCCACGCGCCCAGCAGTACCAGAACCAGAGCTACCAACATCACCATCACGCCTGTTCGTACTGAACACAGAGGTTTAAAAACCTTTTGCAAAAATGCCGTAGTGCTTGAGCGGCTGTTCGCTTTTTGCTTGGGCTCCGGAAGCACCGAAAGAAACAGCGGAACCATGAAATGCACGGTGAAAATCACAGAGAAAGCCCAGAATCCAGCGTAATAGCCCAGCTTGATATTGATGGGCGCCGCACCAAGAGCAATCACCAGTATGCCCAGTGCATCAACCGTGATCGCGAGCGAACCGGGGCGAAACAGCGCGTCCAGTGCGTTGCGCGCAGCAGCTGGCCCGCTGCCGGTAGCTTCCAGTTCGTAGTAGTAACGTTCAACCAACTGGACGCCATGCGAGGTCGCTCGTGCCGCGATCAGAAACGGAATCGGCATCGACAGCGGATCAAGGTTGTAGCCGAGCAAAGACATGAAGCCCAGCCCCCACGCTGAGGATAGAGCGATGCCCAGCAAAGGCAAGGCAATCCCATACAGACGACGGAAATAAAGCACCAGCAGCAGGATAATCAGGAACGCGGTGTACAGCAGGATCTGCAGAATCTGCGACAGATAGGTGTAGACCCAACCAGTCAGCACCGGCAATCCAGTTGCGTAAATATGAACACCTGCGGTTGCTGCCTCGGCGCGAAGTTTCTGCAGTGCGCCAAAAGTTCTTTCATAATCGATGGCGCCCTGGTTCATCTGAGCCTTGATCATCGCGGCCTTCATATCCGGTGAAACCATTAAACCGAACACGCGCGGATCGGCGGCCACATCGAGCTTCAACTGCTCCAACTCTGCTGGTGAACGTGCCGGTGCGGCCAGGTCAAAATAGGGCGTAGTACGCACATTGCCGCTTTCATCGAGCGAAATCTTGCGCGCAGTCCGATGCGTCAGGCTGCTGACCAGATTATGATTTACGCCGGGCAGATTATCGACTTCCTGTGTGATGCGATTAATCAGAGCCAGGGTCTGATTGGTGAAGATCGTACCCTGCTCGACTTCGATTTCGATGGCGATCACGCTCACCCCGCCAAAGCTGTCCCGAATCTGGTTATGCAGCTCGATGAAAGGATGCTTCTGCGGCAGCAGATCATCGAAATCGCTCTGCATTTTGAGGCCCGGCAGTCGCGATGCGAACAACATGGTGATGAAAAAGATGGCCGCCAGCACGTACTTTGGATTGGCAAATATCCAGGCCTCTGCAATGTGCAGCCGATGTGTAATGTGATGTTTCATTGCAAACTTCCTATTGAACTTTTGTTGCAGTAACGGACAACGCGGCCGATACTGTCTTGAGCGTGCCGCCGGCACCGGCGATCAGCAATCGGTCTGTGCCAATTGCTGTAATCGCACGCAGATAGGCAGGCGACGGCGTACCATAATCGAGAGCGTTCCAGCGATCGCCTTCCAGGCGCTGCAGCGAACCACCCATGCCGACCGAGTAGATCACCGCACCCTGGCGCGCCAGACCGAACTGCGTCAGGCCACCGGGATTCTCAATCTTGTCCCAGCTGCTGCCACCATCGCGGGTCCGCAATGTAGCGCCGGCCAGCCCGGTTACATAGCCTTCTTTCGGGCTGACAAACAGCGCGGCGTAGGAGTAGAAATCGCTGGAAATTTTGGGTGCTGCAGTCCAGGTTGCGCCGCCGTCCCCGGTGCGATATACCGAGCCGAACTCACCTGTGATGAATCCATTGGCGGCATCGACAAACTGGACCGTGTTGAACATTGCATCTTCTTTAAAATCGCGCTGTTGCCAGGTCAGACCGTGATCGGCGCTGTTGGCAATGGTGGTACCGCTGCCAACTACCCAGATCTGGTTTTCAGTGTTGCAGGTCAGCGCCAGTGGCCGCCAGGATCCCTCGATTGGATGTGCTGTCCAACTCAGGCCATCGGCATTTGCTACCCACAACCTGCGATAGAAATCCAGTGCCACAAAGCTCTGATCCGGACAATGCGCAACATCGATCAGCGCGACCGTGCCTGGCAAAACGGTGCGGGTTGTGACTGCCGTGCCGATCGTGTTGACCATCACCACCGCGCCGCCGACTGTCACGGCTATCTTGTCGTTACTGGCGGCAGCCTGGAACTGGTCAATCCGCAACGCCGCAGTGTGTTGGTCCGGCAACGCTGCGAATGATTCATTCGCAGGACCGTGCCTGTCGCAGCCTCCGAGCAGACCTAGAGCCACGCTGGTCGCCAGCGATAACCGTGCAGCAAGGTTCCTGGTCTGATCGACCGGGAATCGAAATTTGTTCATGTGAATGTCTCCTGTGAATCCGGGTCCGATATGGTTCGGCCCATTTATTTTTCTTTATGCTAATCAACAGCATAAATACTGTCTAATACTTTTAATTGCATGATTAATGCTGATGAGGTATAACCGAGTTTCTCTACCCATCCATCCAAGGCCGGCATTATGGACCTGCGTCAAATCCGCTACTTTCTCGTACTCGCCAACGAACTCAATTTCACACGTGCCGCGGGTCGGCTGCATATTTCCCAGCCACCGCTGACACGCCAGATCCAGCAGCTCGAGGCAGACATGGGCGTGACCCTGTTCGAGCGAACCACACGTGGTGTCGCCCTGACCCAGGCCGGTACCGTGTTCCTGGAAGAAGCGCGCAAGATCGTGGCACTGACCGATCAGGCCACTCACAAGACCCGGCTCGCCCATAGCGGGCAAATGGGCCGGCTGGACATTGGCATCTTTGGTTCGGCTACACTCAATGTCATCCCCACCTTATTGATCGAGTTGCGCAAGTCCCACCCCAACATCACAATCACGCTGCAAAACACCACCAAGATCCAACAGGTCGAAGCTGTACGCGAAAAGCGCCTGGACATCGGATTCAATCGGGTGTTTCCGGAAGTCCCGGATCTGACCGTTGAAACGGTGTTCATAGAGAACCTGTTTGTGGCCATGAACAAGGATCACCCGCTGGCACGCCGCCGCGTTCTGGCCGTCAAAGATCTGCAAAACCAGCCGCTGATTCTGTTTCCGAACAATGTGCGCCCAACATTTGCCGATACCGTCGTCACGCTTTGCCGTAATCAGGGATTTCTTCCCACCGTCGCCCATGAAGTCGAAGATGTGATGACCTGCATTGCCCTGGTTTCGGCCGGGCTGGGACTGGCCGTGGTGCCGGAATCGGCGGTGAACCTGCAACTTCCAGGTGTGCGCTATCACCTGCTGCGCTCGTCTGAAGCGAAAGTAGATCTTTCGTGCGTTTACCATCCGGCCAATTCCTCACCTGCACTGCAGGTGTTTCTCGAGATCGTACGTAAAATGAGAACCAGGAAAATCCACCTGGTGGCCGAATAAAAGCCCGACAGTTCCATGCAACCGGAATGCTGTCGGCTTCAGCGGAAGAATTATGCTCAGGTATATACGGTCGTGAAGCTCTCGGCCAGGACACCTGTGTGGTAAAAGATGCCACGTGCGGCCTCTTCTTCGGTCCAGGTGGTAATCGGCCGGTCGCGATGCGCCTGATATCCGAGGCCGGCAAATGTTTCATTACGGTTGCCGGACGGATCGAAGAAATAAATCGTCTCACCACGCGTTACACCATGCCGGGTCGGGGCTACGTCGATGCGTACCTTGTTCTTCGCCATAACGTCGCCAGCCTTGAGTATGCAGTGCCATGAATCAAGGAAAAATGACAGGTGATGCATGCCGGCCCGTTCACCACCAACGAAGGCAATATCATGCGGCTTGCTTGAGCATGAAAGGAAAGAGGCAAGCTGAAATGCGCCATCGGGACCAACCGTAATCTGCTCGGTCTGGAAAAAATTCAACACATCGATGAAGAAGCGTGTGTTCTCTGCGACCTTGTTAATGCCGGCACCAGGATTGAATTCGCACATCAACAGGCAATGATCCAGCCAGTGCGCGCCGGCACCGTGAATATCGTCAGGCCACGGATCAGGATTGATCGAACCTACGCCGGTGCCGACGCATTCCTTCTCGGCATACAGGCGCATGTCGTGGCCGCTTGGCAGATTGAAACGTATCATGCGGCCGCAGTCTGGCAGGGTTCCTGCAGGGATGATTTCAACGGCCGTTCCGAAATCGCGGATCTTCTGTGCCAACGTATCCAGAGCGCTGTCGCTGACTACTTTGTAGGCCACATGATTGAAACCTGCCCGGTCGGATGGGGTCAGAATCACCGAGTACTTATCCCATTCGTCCCAGCATTTCAGGTATACATTTCCGCTGGCATCGGTATGTGTGACATCCATACCGATTACCTTAGTGTAGTGCTTTACTGCCGCATCGATGTCCATTACCTTGATACTGATATGCCCAATTCTCATTACGTCCATTTTTGTCTCCATTTGGTTATAGATATTAATGACTACATTGAAAAAGCCTTTTTCATTTTCCCAAGAACTTCCAGCTCAACAGCACCGGTCGGTTGCACGCGACACGCCAGCACAATGCCCTGCGCCTCTTCCTGCTCCGACACATGGGCCCGGCTCATTGCACCGGACTTGCATACCGTACCGGAGCGGATCGCCACCTTGCAGACGCCGCAACCGCCATTCAGACAGCCGACAGGAATGCATTTCCGTCCAATCCGGGCCATTCCCAGCAATAGCGACTCACCGTCGTGACACTGGAATGCTTCACCGGTATCACGCACGAAAATTGTGTGCATGGCACACATATCAGATCGCCTTGAACAATGGACTGCGACGCGCACTTTCGCCGGTATCGGCCGCAGAGATAAACTTCTCCATAAACATATCGCGCTCAAACAGCCTGCCGCGCATCAGAGCGGTAATGCACGCATCGATCATTACCGGAGGTCCACACATGTAGGCCTTGTGTTGCCGGAAGTCAGCGCCGAAATGACGGGTCGCCACATCGTGAACGAATCCGGTTTCACCAACCCACCCGTCACTGTCTTGGGGTGCCGACAGAGCTGGTACGTAAGTGAAGTTGGCGTGTTCCAGTGCGAGCGTGCGAAACAGGGCGTCGTCATACAGTTCGGCGCGATTGCGCGCCCCGTAGACCAGGGTGATGGCGCGTGTTTCGCCGGATTTGAGCAGATCAAGTATCATCGACTTCGGACTCGACAGGCCGGTTCCGCCCGCCAGAAACAACAGTTTTTCCGGCGCGCTGCGGCGTACAAAAAAGCGACCGTAAGGACCCTTGAGTTCAAGACGATCACCGACCTTCAGTTCGTTATGGATGTAACCGGTGGCCTGACCGCCCGGAACGTGACGAATGTCCAGCTCGATCATGCGTTTTTCAAAAGGCGGGTTGGCCAGAGAAAATGCACGCGGCTGTTCAATACCGGGCAAATGCAGGTTGATATATTGTCCGGCCTGAAAATCGATTCCGTCACCATCGAGTTCAATAAACACACCCTTGGCAGTCGGCGTGAGGTCCACCACACGCGCCACCGTACCCACATAGTCACGCATCGGATGCATTTGCGCATCGGGTTCCTCTTCAATTTCAGCCTCAATCACCAGATCGGAAGTCGCCGTTGCCACACAGGCCAGACACTTGCCCTCCTCCCTTTCAAAATCCATCAAGGCAAACGGAGAGGCGTCGCCGATATCGACTTCTCCCTCGACCACCTGTACCTTGCAGGTACCACACAGGCCGTGCAGGCAGGCATGCGGAATATAGACTCCCGCACGCAACGCTGCATCCAGGAGAGTCTGGCCGGCGGACACCTCCACTGTGTGACGTAACGGATCAATACGCATATTGATGTTCACGGTATCTCCTTAAAAGCCGACGTTACCGATGCCGTTCAGACCTGGGGTGACCAGACGCAGCAGCGACTTGTGCGCGATACCGTTCTCGCCCAGGCTTTTGCCTGGATCAGGATTGAATGCGACGCCGTCAAGCAGCCACTGCACCGTCTGCCAGTCGATTTTTGCGAAGTCCGGATGCACACCGTACACCGACGGAAGAACCTCCTTGACCAATGCACCAAACGGCATTTGCGGCGGCAACGGAAACGCTGCCGCAAACGGAAACATCATGTGCTGATCCCAACCCACGTAAACCAGTTGGTTGCCGTGAAAATTTTCCACTGCATCCGCAATGGGACCTTTGTAATCCTGATATGCTGCTAAGACTGCCATGTTTATCTCCCTGTTTTATTTATCTGCAACGCTTATGCAGCCTTGTCATCTTTGTTCAAACCCTTCCACAGATTCCAGTTGGAAAAGTCGCGTGAATGCAGGAACTCGCCGCCGTCGTTTGCTGTGAAGTGGTAATATTTGAGCACTTCCGGTATCGTCGCTCCGCCACAGTTGCCCTGGAAAATCTGGTGCGGCGGCAGCCATGCCTGGGAGATTTTTTCCGGCTCATTATCGAATATCGATTTGCAGCCGTCGGAGCAGAAGTGATATTTATCGCCAAGATAGGTGCTGCTGCGATAGACGCGCTCTGTCGGTTTTTCCGGGTCGGTATACACCATCGGAATCTGGCAGGTCTGGCACAGTTGCGGCAGCATGCCGGCATAAAAGCGATTACCTGCCTTTTCCTGCTCGCGCAGATATTCGAAGCGCGGCCGGTAGTATTTGTCGAAGGTGTTGGGATATTTTTCCGACAGCCAGTCAAGCTCGGCGTCGTCCGGTACCCAGGTATGGAAGCCGGCAGCATTACCCACGCTGTAGAAGGTCAGCCACAGTTGATGGGTAATATGCTCTTTTTCCTCGACCGAGCGTTCCCAGTATTTCGGCATGGTGATGCCGTAGCGCGACAGATCATCGAACAGCGCCTTGCCGTTGCTCTCGAAATACATCTCCCAGCCCTCTTTCCAGGACATCACGCGCTTCGGATGCATGTAGTCCATCATCATGCCGACGATGCCCAGCAAACGGTAGCCGCGCCAGAAATACTTGTCGATCCAGCGCTGCACAATCGGCAGATTGTCTGGATGCTGTTCGAGAATAAACTTGATGACTTCGAGTCCGAGCGTCATGTGACGTGACTCGTCCGACTGCGCGGAGAAGCCGAAATTCACAGTCGCCATATCACCGTTATAGGCCGCACCGGACATGAAGGGCATGAACAGCAGATTGGTCAGCACATATTCGAAGGAGAATGAAATTGCGGTGACAAACTCGAACGGTCCGGCCGACAGCGCATCCTCGAAATACGACTTCGGCACCGACAGATACCAGGCCCGGTCAAACATGTGAAATGGATCGTGCAGACCATCGAAATGTTTGTTGTACTGACTGATGGTATGCAGTTGGGTCTGCGCGTGACGCAGTTCATCGATCGATTGCATTTGCGATGCGACCTGCGCTCCGACACCGGGAAAGGCGCGACCGGCCATGGCAAAACCACGATGCGCGCCGTATTCCAGCGGCGTTACTGCCGTCAGAAATATTTTCAGGCTGTTGACGTAACGAGCATCGGAGATGCCGAGGTGGGCATTGTTCTGCACGAAGGCGTCGATCACCGCATACAGCTTGCGCTCCTTTTCGCCCTGATATTTCCAGTACGCGTCCATGGTCAGACGGAACGGGTCTTCCCACTTGCTCCAGTCTTCAATTTTAATTCCTTCAAAATCGGATAGAGGAAAAACCTCTTCCTTGGTCTGATAAGACAAGTCCCAGGCCAGATCGCCAGTCATCACGCCATACTTATCCTTGAGGCTCATTTTCTTTTCTGCTGCCATGTTCATCTCCTGTGTGTTCTATCGTTTTATCTGTACGGATCCGATTCAGGTCCGTTCCAACGCGAAGTGGTCTTCAGTTTCATCAATGTTGCCGGACAGTGATATCAGGCTAAGGTGAATATCCTGGGGATTCCAACAGCGGCCAATACGTTCTTCAACACTCTCACGGTTGACCACCAGCCGGCCAGGCGCGTCGATCTTGTAGACCCCAGGATATTGGGTGATCACCGCCAGTGGGTTGTCGGCCTCAATTGCTTCTCGTATCGGACGGGCATCTTCGTTATCCTGCAAAGCCAGGAATACCATTTTGTTTTTCATATCTGTTCTCCCACCTGATTGATCAAAGGCCAATTTTGCCCATACGCGCTGCGAACTGATTGATGCTGGCATCGAGTTCATCTTGCGCACGGTCGTCGAAAGTGGCTCGCACCAAAGGCTGCAACGCCTCCGCAACGCGCTCCTGCCACTTCTGCACCCAGTCATGCAACAAAGTTTTGTTTTGCGCTGATTCCGATATTGCGATTTTCATGACCTGCGAGGTCCAGCGAACGTGTTCTTCAAACCATTCGCTCATAAATTCGGTGAGCATTGCAAAGCCTGTTTGACCGCGAGCGTTCAGAAGCGCGCCAAACGACTGGTACACCAGCGGATACAGCAAACCATCCAGCACCACGTTCTGTGCGACAAATAATTCAAACCAGTCTTTGGTGACCAGCATGTTTTCAACCAGTTCGCGCATGCCCTGCCACGCCGGATCATCGTGCCAGACCGTCTTGGCCTTTTTCAGTGCCGCGGTATCGCCGTTGTCAAGCATTAAGCCAATGCGCGTGATGTACTGCGCAATGCCAAGCCGGTCCATGGCGCACATCATCGTGGCCTGGGTGATCGACACGCCGTAGCCGTAGGCCGACATGTAAGTATTGTTAAGATTGGCACCATATTCGACATGACGTAGCGGCAGAAGCAAAAAATCAATTTTGCGGAGTAGGTCAGCAGGGATATTTTCCAGCAGGTCGCGTTTTTCGACGAAAGAAAAATTGCGCTCGGCGCCATCCTGTTGCTTGCTGCGGGCGATTGTCCAGGCACCATAATAGTATTGGCGCGGATCAAGCAAGCGATACCAATCGTCCATCACAATGGCGGTGTTGCGCTTATCAAAAATGGCCCGATTTTTGGACCACAGCGGCTGATAATGGAAATTAACTTCCGACTGTATGCCAATGGTCGCTTCCAGATAACGCGAGGCAGTTTTGTCATTTCCGGTGAAGCGCGCAACCTGATCAAAGGTATTGCGCTGCGGTTTGATGTTGATGCTTTTGATATCGACTTGCATGCAAGGGTCTCCTGTAAAATTTATTTGAACTTATTTAATGCGAGTGAGGCTGGCTAACGATTCCTTGGCGACATTATTCATGTCGCAGAATTCCTTGAATGCTGTTTTTGGCAGAATCAGTTCGACGCATAAATCAGCGTCGGCTACAAAAAATTTGAACTCGATAAATCCATTAGCGGTTTCAGATAAAACCTGCACCCATCGTTTATTTGTATTGACTTGCGTCATTTTTCGTCCCAGTATTCGTCCACGTTTCAAGAAAATTTTCTTCTTGGGTGGCTTACAGCAAATATCGCGCCAGGTTAAAAAATGAGACGATTTATCGCACTGCACAATAACCGTATATCTATTATGAGATTGCGTGATATCAGTGCATTGCCAATCATATTTGCTGCACCTGCGAACTTCGTTGCCGGACTTAAATAGTTCATGAAATCAGGAAATGGTCAGGGTTGAAAATTTCATCAAAAGATTAAATACTCCAAAAAATGTGTTCCAGATTTCGGACAAAACATGGGAGGTTAAAGGAAGAGACAAAGTGGAAATGAAACCAAAAAATAGTGTTACAAAAGCGCGCTTTTCAGAAAACGACTTGCGCATCAACATTCCGGACGGCATGCAATATAAGGGGCTTCCGGATATGCGCGATCTTGCTGCACGACTGCATTTCAATCCGGCCGAAGGACGCATCTGGTTGGACGAAAGTCGCATGATTCTGTTGCGCACCGAGGCACTCGGAGCCCTGCGCCAGGAATTAATTGAATCACTCGGCGTCGAATCAGCCCGGGGTCTGCTTACACGAATGGGATATCTTTCTGGGTCGAAGGATGCGGCACTGGCGCGCAAGGTTCGCCCGGAAGCCAGCCTCATCGACATGTTCATGGTCGGCCCGCAAATGCATGGACTGGAAGGCGTTGTCAAGGTTGAACTGCTACGATTGGAAATGGATAGTGCCAAGGGACACTTTTACTGCGAAGTACTGTGGAAGGATTCATCGGAAGATGAGTCGCACATCGTAAACTACGGCGTCGGCAACGAACCGGCTTGCTGGATGCAGACCGGATACGCCAGTGGATACAGTACTGAATTCATGGGCAAGCGCATCCTGTTCCGGGAAATCGAATGCACCTCGTCTGGCGGCAAGAATTGCAGGGCTATCGGTAAGCCTATGGAGGACTGGGACGATCCGGAACTTGATCTGAAATACCTGCGGGCCCGGCCCTTGCGCCAGATCACCGAAGTCAATACAGCGGATTTGACCGTATCAAAAAAAGGGAGTGCCGTTGCGCTCATCGCACCAGGCACAGCAAAGCCCAGTCAGTCCGACACCATTGGCGCATCAGCCGGTTTTTTTGGCGTGATTCATCGCATCAACCGCGTCGCAACAACGCGCGCGACCGTGCTGCTGCTGGGTGAAAGCGGTGTGGGAAAAAGCATGTTTGCCGCTGAAGTACACAAAAAAAGCGCACGAGCCGATAAGCCCTTCATCCAGCTGAACTGTTCGGCCATACCGGAACAATTGATGGAGTCTGAGCTGTTCGGAGTCGATAAGGGTGCATACACCGGCGTGACAGAATCACGCAGCGGGCGATTTGAAGCCGCGGATGGTGGTACCTTATTCCTGGACGAAATTGCGCTGCTGAGCCTGACGGCGCAGGCTAAACTGTTGCGCGTATTGCAGGGCGGCGAACTGGAGCACCTGGGCAGCAACAAGACACGCAAGGTCGATGTACGCGTCGTAGCCGCCACCAACGAAAATCTTTTGCTGGCAATTGAACAGGGACGATTTCGCAAGGACCTTTACTATCGCCTCAATGTATTCCCGATCCTGATTCCCCCTTTGCGGGAACGACGCGCCGATATCCCGCTGTTGCTCGAAAGTCTGCTTGACCGTCTTTGCGCGATGCACGGTCGAAGCATATCCGGGTTCACCAACCGTGCCATGCAGGCACTGTTGACGCACCAGTGGCCCGGCAATATCCGGGAGCTTGAAAATGTGCTGGAACGCGGCATCATACTGGCTGACGAAGGCGGAGCAATCGATATCCCGCACTTGTTCAGTGTAGACGAGGGTCCGGCAAATGCGGCTACCCTGCTTGGATTGAGCGAATTGGGCGTCCTGCTGCCCTCCCTGCCGGAAGCTGGCCCGGGGGAACATCCCGATGACAGCAGACTCGGTGCCTGGGCCGCCAGCATTATCGAAAAACGAGAGGTGTCCATGCAGGATATTGAATCCGCCATGCTGCGTGCAGCGATGAAATCAGCGAATGGAAATATCAGCAAGGCTGCGACCCTGTTGGGCCTGTCACGCGCGCAGATGGAGTATCGGACCAAAAAGTCCCCGAGTTGAATCGGGAACTTGTTAAATAATTGAACCTGCGCGTTTTACATTAACTTAAGATCAACCGTAAAGCGGCTTTGTCAAAGCTTACCAAAAATGACTGCCCACTATATTCGGCATCGGAAAGGTAAGCTGGTTGACCCGACAAAATGATTTTTGCGGAAATGATTTCGTTTTGCAAAAATGGATTCGTTAAAAATGCCCCTTACACTTTCACGTAAGCACCAGATTTAATTTCCGAATTATGGTGAGCCTCCCAAGAGTCCAACCCGTTACATACGGATAATGAGCAGATGGTAAATCAATGACACGCTTGATTTTAGTGGATTACAGAGCTAATTTATTAGTATCCCTTGACGTGTACAGCTCTGGATTTACCTTTGTATGGCCAGTTGGGCCAAAGAACCCAACTTAATGTGATTCAAACTGTGTGCGGTGAAAATCGCTAGCACATATTATTAAGGACGGTGGCGCAGTAATGTACCGTTGCGACGTGAACTACTCCGCACAATTCGGACCGCTTTACCTTGAAAGATTTCGGCCATGGTGAGATCAGTTGATTTTCGTCCTGCAACCTGATCAGATCACGTAATCAGTTTAGCCATCATCATGCCGCGCAACGCATTGCACACGGCGATCTGAGAAGCCCCTTTTAACTCTGACAGGACAATATTTCTTTCGGTAACAAGCAACTCCGGGTCAGACATCAGCTCGGCACGCATCACGCCAGGCAACACACAAGCACTTAATGGCGGTGTGTACCAACGTCCGTCTAGTTCCACCAGCACATTGCTACGGCCACCCTCTGTGAGTTCGCCGCGCTCGTTGAAGAATAGCATATCAAAAGCACCCCGCTGCTCGGCCTCATGACAGGCATGAGCGTAGGCAGCACGCTGCGTCGTTTTATGCTTCAGCCACAGGTTGTCGGATGCCTGTACTGGCATCTGCGACAAATATCCACCCGCAATCTCCGACTCCGCTCAATGAATACTCAGTTTCGGAAGTCTTATCATTGATCGTTAGAAGTTTTGATCTCCTTGTTGGTGGATAGCTGATTTGATCGGGGGATAGTCCGATACATTGATTAAGTTTTGAATCAAAATCTTCGTATGTAATGCAACCTGAAAGTAACGCGCCAAAGGAAATCAATATTACTAGTCGCCGTACCACAGAGTTCTCCACATTTGTTATTTTCATTGTTGTCGCTTTAAATTGATAACTGCAATATATGACCGCAATGTGCCGGGACTTCTCATTCAACTTGGGGCGCTGACCGGCTCTTAACCATTTCATACCGGACAGTCATTCCCAAAATAGTAATTCATATATTGAATCGTGGCAATTTTTCAATTAAAGACGATTTTGGTTTTAGCACACCCCGGAAAACCCTTTCAAGACTGCAATGGCTGTTGGGGGGGCGAATGGCAGGTTTGAAATGCGAATAGATGGCAATGTTGAAATGCGCTAGCCCGGCAACTTTGGCAAGCGAAAGGGTGGCAGGCATGGGCATGCCGATCGGTGGCGGTATCAATGCGGATATGCGGAACGGTCGAGATGACTTACTTGTCGACTGGCCGAGTCCGGTTATAACTCAGATAATCACGTCGTCTTCACCTCCAAGGAGGATAGACACTGACTTATAGGTATGTTCTACAAGCAGATATGGAAGTAGGCAGCGTTTCATCATTTACCTCGATTTCGGAAAATGTGTAGCTAGCGGCAAAGCATTGTCCAGCTCAGCCAGTTCAAGCACAAACGAAAAACGATTTGCCATTGCATCATGAAGCGCATGGTGACGTTCAAGTCCTGATTCCCTGAAAAATAGCTCTTGTTTTAGATCGTTAATGTAAGCATAAATATTCGTGCCACGAATCCACGGTGGAACTTCATCAAACAGTGCATAGCAAAATAATGTCCAGTCCCCAGCATAGTCATAGCAAATGACAACCGGTTCATCAACGTTATTGAATTGTTCCAGCCAAGTCCTCAGACGCACATTCAATTCTTTTAACGTGCATTGCGAATCCTTAATTTTACCCAGCAATGGTATTACCGCTTCCTTCACAAAGTCGCTGCAATCACGCCGATCTACAGGCAATTCGGCATAGAATTTTTTGTCGTCCTGCGATACCAACCCGATACTGATTAATTCAGTATTGATAAAGTCGCTAAACTCGGTGTCGATAAAAATCAGCATGGCGGAGATTTTTTGATTTCATACACGCATAAAATTTCAGCCGGTGACAGGTGACGCATGGCAGATTCGCTAGCAAGAATCTGTTTTTCTTGGTCGACTTGGATGACTAAAAGATCGAAAAAATTTTTTGCGTCCAACATCGATTGCACAGTGGTTGGCCAGCCTAACAGCCACCGATTCGCTATGCCTGTGGCGATACCGCCAAGTGCTTCAATCTCATTGGCTAGGTCTGCGCCATACAATTCCCGATTAACTAGATTTTCCATTACTGCCATCCTTTAAATTTTGGTTCAACACTAATTGCCGAAAATTGCTTTGCTTTACGAGGTCTCGGAGCGTAGCTCTGAGTTGACTGCGACGGGCGCGTCAGCGACCTAGTGGGCGAAAAAACTGGATTGCGCCGCTAGGCGCACATCTGGCATCCTGTCCGCTAATTTCAGTCAAAATATGTGGTAGATAAAAGGTACTTCTAGGGTATGTTTAATGTGTCCTTAATTTATTCCTTCGGAGGATTAAAGGGCTATTTATTTGCGTTTATAACTATGTCTAATTAATTCCTTGGTCACAAATTAGGGAAACTTACGGGACATTTAAGTACATTTTTATCAAAACTGATGGTATTTCCTGGTCGTTTTTTCAGTGCTCCTACCAAACTTTAGAGGCACTTTTTCTGTGGGTTAAGTCGAAAATATCGTGACTTTTAATGCGTACTCGAACATTTTTCTGAGAATCTGTTGAGCCTTTTCTAAGCCAATAATATGTAAATTTGAAGTTAAACTGCTCCAAAAATTCACCAACATTGGGAAAAATTGGGCATACAAGCTGCACTAAAAATCGTGTGAAATTTGGTTATTTCAAACCAAAAAAATACTATGAATAACGATTGAACTGAGCCAACTTCCAAGAGCCGTCATCCATTTTTTTGAAGAGATATAGATACGAAATTGTTTCGCCGCTATCGTCGGCAAAATACACAGCCCTAAATTGCAGACCATTTAGTGCTGGCATCATCCACTGGTCAAGCGCGATTAAATTGACGCATTTGCTTCGATCATGAAATTTCATGGAAATATAATTATTGGGATAGCGGAGCTCTGGCGTCATGCCACCCATTTGCGCCATGTCCACACCAGGAACAGCAAACACATTCAACAAACGCTGTGATTCTGAATTTTGCACGCATTGATGAATCGCCAAAACATCTCGAATCGTTGGCATTGCTTCCTCAGCATGTCAAACAGCGTCCAATATTTACCACCTGTCAGCGCCCAAATTTTTCCACTTTATCGGCTTGTTCAGAACGATTTTTACTATGCTTAAATCGGTAAGAATCGTTCCCAGTTTCCAAGATGTCGCAATGGTGCGTAACAC
>CAIOYD010000012.1 GCA_903862415.1 uncultured Oxalobacteraceae bacterium
CGGGTATCCCAATTGACGAATCGTTGCTTTGCAGCGCCTGCCGAGTTTAATATATAGTTTCACCGCCTTAAGGCGTTCTTCGTATGAATACATGGACCACTCCAAAAGTAGTCCAAGATTTTATCCGCACCCCCTTTCATCCATTGAGCAGATGTTAGACCTTAACAAACGTGTCGAGGCGGGTACGCTCGCTGATGCTGATTACGCGGTGCTTGCATCAGCAGACCCTGCTGACCTGATTGCGGCGAATACAACCACAATTGAAATAATTCAGACGATGGCAAGGCTGCAACGCAGTTTTGATGAGTAACAGCTAACTGTTGTCGTCAACTGTTGAATACAGAGTTCTTACGGTAGGCTGCTTGCATGGCGGCTTTTAGGGCAGGCATATAAAAGTGCCTGCCTTTTTTATCCGTTCGGATAGGCAAGTTTATTCATCATTTCCGAGAACTTACTCCAATCAATCCGCTTTGATTTTTGTCGGCTTTTTCCTGTCCAATAAAATGCTCCACTACCGACCTCAAGCGTGCCCAGCTTTGAACTATTCGCAAACAAGTCCAATGTAAGCGCCGATTTAGCTTTGGCAAGCTCAAAATTTGTGAGCGTAGCCTTTACAGCATGAACCGGTTTATTGGTCGCAACTACTGGCGTTTTAACTCTTGCTGGCGATGCCTTGGCCTTAGATACTGGTGCGACCTTGGGTGTTGATGATGCACGTCGCGCTGTTACAGGGCGCGGCGTAGCAGTTGGAAACGGCCATGCGGCGGTAGGTGCTGCAACTTTGAGTTTGGCTTCTACAGGCTTTGCTGGCTTAGCTTTTGCGACCATTTTGAATCCTTTAGTTTTAATGGAATACCAATATAGCATTCCAGTACGAATTAAAATAAATTATTCACAAAAGTAACAGGCGAAAAAAAGACCGGAGATTAATCCAGCCGTTTTCCGTTGCTAAATAAAACCAGTGGCATTAAAGCGCAGGTTTTCCATTTGTGGGGTACAAAACTCCAAAAATCAAAAAGGGTTACAAGCCTAAACTTGTAACCCCTTGATATCACTGGTGCGGCTGGCAGGAATCGAACCCACGACCCCTTGGTTCGTAGCCAAGTACTCTATCCAGCTGAGCTACAGCCGCGAAAGTCGGTATTGTATGTGGGCTTGGTGGTGTATGTCCAGTTATTTGTGGATTTTTATTTTCTGATAGTAAATGCAGACAGAAAGTGGCGCATTTGCTTGTCGCGATGCTATTAAACTGCAGTTTTGTTAAATAAATTAACACAGATGCGCGATGCGGGCTTCAAGGCTTGATATCATGCAGATTCTTATTGATGATGATTTAGCTGCCATGTTTGATTTTCTGTTTAAAAAAACGCTTAAAAAACCATCTGCTGAGGTAATTCAGCAAACCACCCAATCTGCGGCCACGCTGGCCAGTGCTAAATTTGCCGCCAGGCAATCGGAAAAACAATTGGCGCTGGAACAGGCCGCCAGTTATGCCGGCCAGGAAAGTGCCGCGTTGGCATTTATTTTACAGTCTGAATTTGCCGATGCGCGTCTGGCTGCTGTTAGCCATATCCACAGTAAAGATTTACTGATCGAGGTCAGTCAGTCTCTGCGCAATCATGACCGTCGGGTCAGTAAATATGCGCTGGATAAATTGAATCTGTTACGATCGCAGGAGCAGTCGCTGGCCCAGGTTGAGACCTGCTTTATTGAGGGCCAGGAATTACTGTCACGCCCGGTCGTGGTGGTTAATCAGTTGGCAAACTGGGATAAAACCCGTTTGGCTGTGGATGCGAATGAAGACAGACTGCTGGCGCTGAAAGAACAATTGGAGCGGCGTCTGCAGGCTCAACTGGAGTTGCAACGTCAGGTTTTGCAGTTGACCGAGCAGGTAACAGGCTTGTCGTTGCAGTCCGATGAGTTGTCGCCGTTGGCGGAATACGAGCAACAATTTGTGCAAATACAATCCAGTCCCTTATTGGAAAGTTTGCCCAGACAAGCGTTGGCACAGTTGCAGACTGCTTTAGAACAGGCGCAAACCCGCTTGCAACAAAGTGCGCAAGCAGCGCTGCGTCTGCAAGCTGCTACTGTTGCACACGAAGACGAGCCCCAAAACATACCTGTTATCGTTGCCGGGATCATTGAATCGCCCGCCGATGAGGTGACGGTAGCAGTGGATTTCAGTGCCACCTTGACTGCGCTGGAACAAGCTCTGGAAGCGGGCAGTTTGCATCTGGCTCTGGAATTGGAAAAAGGTCTGCGTGGAGCTACGTGCCCTGCGGCACAGTCGGCGCGCTGGCAAAATTTGCGTGCGCAATTGAAACAGCTGCTGGACTGGGCGCAATGGGGGGGCAATGTTTCGCGCGAAGAATTGATTATAGTAGCGGATGGATTGCTGGAATTGGCCCCGGCGGAATTGGCTAAACAGGTGAGTGGTTTGCGGGCCCGCTGGAAAGAGTTGGACCGCACCAGTGGCTCTGCCCCGAAAGCAGTATGGGAACGGTTTGATGCTTCCTGTAACCGCGCTTATGAGCTCGCCGATGCCCATTTCAAAAAACAGGCGTTATTGCGTCAGGAAAACCTGCTGCTGGCTCAAAATCAGCTCGATGCCATGGACGCAACTCTGCGGCAGTGGTCAGATCAATTGCCGGACAGAAAAACACAGCAAGAATATCTGCAACAGCTAAAACTAGAATGGCGCAAACGTGGTTCTATCGAGCGCAAACAGAAATTACGCCTCGATAGTGAATTTACCGGGAAACTGCAGCAGCTGGAACTACCTCTCAAGCAGGCGCATGCGCAAGCCATAGCCGTGCGGGAACAGTTAATTCACCAGGTGGCGGGAATAACAGCGAATGATCGCGATGCCACCGGGCAGGTTCAGCAAGTACAGCAGCAGTGGCAACAACAAGCCCAAATGCTGCCACTGGATCGGGTGCATGAACAAAAACTGTGGAAACAATTTCGCGCCGCCTGCGATGCGGTGTTTGAGCAACGCAAAGCGGTCAGCGACGAACAGAAACAACGACGTGGGCAATTATTGGCTGATAAAAATGCACTTTGTGAACAACTCGAAGCGACTCTGGCTCAAGAGCAGACCGTCGCGGATATCAAGTCCAGCTTGCGTCAGGCGCAGCAACAATGGCGTGAGCTGGTTGCGCAGTTGCGTCCGCACACTGGACTGCAGGCACGGTTTGACAGTGCAATACAGGCACTCGAACAGCGACAGCAGGAATTGCTTTTGGCCACTCAGCAAAGCCAGCTCATTGTACTGATGTCGCGGATTCAATATTGTCAGCAAGCCGAAGCTGCCGTGCGTGCTGATCCAGCGGTGTTGTTGCAGCAAAGCACACACTGGCAGGCAGAATGGGATAATTTTTCCGGAGAATTACCGCAGGAATTGAAAAAAATTCTGAATCAGCGTTTTGCTCGCCTCATTGCGGGGGGAGTTTTGTCTACTCAGCCGACTGCAGAGCTAGAAGAATTATTACTACGTCTGGAAATTCTTGCGGGCTTGCCGAGCCCAACTGAATGTCAACAGCAACGCTTGCAATTGCAGGTGCAAGATTTGCAGTCAGCCATGAAAAATCGCGGGGGTGGCAACACCTTTTTAACGCTACTGCAGACACTGTTTGCCTTGACGGTGTCAATGACAGTCGCCCAGCAACAACGTCTGGAGTTCATTCTGAGTAAAAGTAATCAGTTCGCTGCTTGATTACGCAATTGGGGCAAGCATGTCTTCGAGTACGTCGATCAGTGCTGAACGAGTCAGTTTGGATTTGATGGTGAAGGCATCGACACTGGCGCGATATGATTCGTGTGAGGTGTTGACGCCACCAGGCTGACCGGTGCGGATGACGATACGTAAATCCTGACGTTTTAATTCGCTGCGGATGGTGTCGACCAGACGCAGACCGGCATCCACTGTTTCCATGACAACATCCAATAAAATCAGTGCTGTTTCCGGGTGTGCCATGAGCTTGCTGCGGCCTTCGGCGGCTGAAAAGGCGTGCAGAAATTCCAGCGGGCGGCCATGAATTTTGACGCCGCTTAACGCTAAAACGGTGGAATCATGGACCGTCTGATCATCATCGGTGACCAGAATTTTCCATGGTTGCAGTAATAATTCATCTTTAGCATCATCATCATCGAGGAAATCGACTAAGTCATCGTCGTTGAGTCCTTGTGGAAGATGTGTTGCTGAACTTGGGTTAGACATGTTTGTTGTTTTGGGTTGATAAAAATTCGAACTGGGTTATCTTGTTATTGTGTGGTGCGTGATTTATTGTTTTGTTTGAATTTTTTGGCTGAAATGATGACTATTTGCTTTGGGAAATTCCATAATATCTGAATCGATTCAATTTAAATAGGGGTTACTACCTATAAATTAACATTTAGATGTGTCAATGTATTGCAGTGATGGTGCGATGTTCTCACAGAGAATTTATAGTTGCCATACGGGAAAAAAAATTGTATTTTTACTGAGTTTCGCAGGCTCCTGAGGTATTATGAGTATATTACGTTAACGTAAACGTAAACTTTCATTCGTAAGGGTGGCTATTGATCGCTCGCCCAGATTTTTTAAGAGGAAAAAATGCAGATTCAACAGAATGTATTTATTGTGACCGGTGGTGCTTCCGGTTTGGGCGCAGCGACCGCCCGCATGCTCGCAGCCAACGGTGGTAAAGTTGTTTTGGCTGATGTGCAGGTTGAAGCTGGCGACAAATTGGCGGCAGAATTACAGGGACGGTTTGTAAAGTGCGACGTGACTTCGGAAGCGGATGGTATGGCAGTCATTGCTGCTGCCACAGAACTGGGCACCTTGCGTGGTTTGATCAATTGTGCCGGCGTGGCACCTGCCATTAAAACGGTAGGCAAAGACGGCCCGCATCCACTGGAAGCGTTTCAGCGCACCGTAAATATCAATCTGGTGGGGACCTTCAATATGTGCCGTCTGGCTGCTGAGGCCATGTCTAAAACCGAAGCCACCAGTCAGGGTGAGCGCGGTGTGATGATCAATACCGCTTCGGTGGCGGCGTTTGATGGGCAGATGGGACAGGCTGCCTATGCTTCTTCCAAGGCTGCGGTGGTTGGTCTGACCCTGCCGATGGCTCGCGATCTGGCGCGCAATGCCGTTCGTGTCATGACGATCGCTCCGGGAATTTTCGAAACCCCTATGCTTTTAGGTATGCCGCAGGAAATTCAGGATGCTTTGGGTAAAAGCGTGCCGTTCCCGTCGCGTCTTGGTAAGCCGGAAGAGTACGCCCAGCTGGTAAAGGCGATCATTGAAAATATGATGCTCAATGGTGAATCCATCCGCCTCGACGGTGCCATCAGGATGCAGCCGAAGTAAGTGTTAAGTATCTTGGAGGCAACATTGTGAATCTACAGAAATGAATGTTGCATGACAATTTATGCTAAGGGTAATAAACTGGCGCAGACGATAGAGTCCATATTCGTCTGCGCTATTTTTTAATCCTCACCGCTCCTCTCAATATAAAAATATATGACGGCAAATGCGAAAACTGGACTAATTCTTACCGGCGGCGGTGCACGTGCCGCTTATCAGATTGGTGTTTTAAGAGCGATTGCCAATTTGTTGAAAGAGCAGGGCTGGCCGTCACATAAAAATCCGTTTCCGATTATCTGCGGCACTTCTGCCGGCGCCATTAATGCCACTGGGCTGGCGTGCAGTGCGGATAACTTCGGGCTTGGCTTGCGCCGACTGGAACGGGCCTGGTCAACCATGGAGGCACATCATGTGTATCGCTCTGATTCGCTGGCGATGGTCAGTTCGGGCGCGAAATGGCTTACGCTGCTGTCACTCGGATGGATGGTGCGTCGCTGGGTAAAAAACCCCCCAAGTTCTCTGTTTGATAATCAACCACTGGCCGATTTACTCAACAAGATGCTCGATTTTTCCGGTTTGGATGCTGGTCTGGCATCGGGTTCCCTGCATGCGCTGGCCATTACCGGATCATCGTATACCACGGGCATGCACCTGACTTTTTATCAGACGCTGGCTGATATTGAGCCCTGGGTGCGCACTCAGCGACTGGCACAGCGTGATTTTATAAATGTCCAGCATTTGTTAGCGTCGGCGGCGATTCCATTTATCTTCCCGTCGATTCCACTCAACTGGAATGGTAATCTGGAATATTGTGGTGACGGTTCCATGCGTCAGCTGGCACCGATTTCACCGGCAATTCATCTGGGGGCAGAAAAAATTCTCATTATTGGTGCTGGCAGAATGTCGGAAACCCAGCGCAAGCCACCGGAACAGATTTCCTATCCGAGCATCGCGCAAATTGCTGGTCATGCGATGTCGAGTATTTTTCTTGACAGTCTGGCCGTCGATATCGAGCGGCTCACCCGCATTAACAAAACCTTGAATATGCTGCCGGAAGAGTATCGCAACCGCAGTGAGTTGCGTCCCATTAAAACACTCATTATCGCGCCGTCAGAACGGGTAGACGAAATCGCCAGCCGGCATGTGAAAAGCCTGCCGTTACCTATCCGGGTCATGCTCGGTGGGATCGGTGCCACAGAAGCGCGCGGTTCGGCACTGGCATCGTATTTATTGTTCGAAGCCAGTTTTACCAATGAACTCATGGCGCTGGGATTCGCAGATGCGATGCTCATGAAGGAAGAGGTGTTGGCGTTTTTTGGTGATGGCAGCAGCAATCTGCCGGCAGAAAAAGTGTAATTCCACAGACTTTGGTAATATTTAAGTAATATTTCAACGGTTTCACTCCGTGCAAGATGGTTTTGGGTCAACCGATTTCTGTGATTTGGCCGGATGCTGTACAATACGCCGATGAAAAATATCGTTATTTTGATTTCAGGTCGCGGCAGCAACATGGAAGCGATTGTTGCAGCTGCAAAATCGCAACAGTGGCCTGCCCGTATAGCGGCCGTGATCAGTAACCGGGCGGATGCAGAAGGTTTGGTTTTTGCGCTGCAGCATGACATTCCTGTTGCTGTAGTAGCAAGCAAACAGTATGCCTCGCGCGAACAGTTCGATGCGGCCTTACAGGTTCAAATTGACCACTTTTCCCCCGATCTGATTGTGCTGGCCGGTTTTATGCGCATTCTGACCTCTGCATTTGTACAACATTACTCGGGACGGATGATTAATATCCATCCGTCGCTGTTGCCCAATTTTACCGGATTACATACGCATCGTCAGGCATTGCAGGCTGGCGTCAGTGAGCATGGCGCGACCGTCCATCTGGTAACGCCGGAACTCGATCATGGACCTGTACTGGGACAGATCCGGGTGCCGGTTTTGCCTCTGGATACGGAAGAAACTCTGGCGGAGCGGGTACTGGTGCAGGAACATCTGTTGTATCCACAGATAATCCGACAGATTGTGCATGGCGAGCTGAGTTTGTCGCAATGACGAATTGCATAAAACCGCTGCTGACCTACTATTGTTTGTGTTCCCACTGAACAGACCCATTAAAGCATTACTAAAGAAAGAAATTCATGCGTTTACCTCCCGCCATCATAGGCCACACCGAAGAAGTGTTACGTGAAATCCTGCGTTTTACTGCCCCTGCCGATAGTACGTTGTCACGTTATTTTCGTGATCATACCCGTCTGGGCGCGCGCGAACGTGGTGTGATTGCGGAAAGTATTTATGGTTTGCTGCGCAATAAAGCGGTGTACACCAGTTTTTCTGAATCCGGCAGCGGTGCTCTGATCCGCCGTATGGCTCTGTTGGCACTCGCCGATGGTGTGGGTGTGGATTCCCTGGGTGGGTTGACGGAACAGGAAACCGAATGGCTGACGCGCGTCATGGAAATCGACCGCAGTCATTTACCTTTGCCATTACGGGTTAATTTGCCTGAGTGGCTGCTGGAAAAACTGACCGCTCAGTTAGGTGAAGAGGGTATGCTGGCATTTGCCCAGGCAACCAATTTGCCTGCGCCGCTCGATTTGCGGGTCAACAGTATGAAAGCCGAGCGTGAAGCGGTACGTGCCGAACTGGCCTTGGCGCCGATTCAGGCAGAGCCGACTCCGTATGCGCCGGATGGTTTGCGGATCATAAAAAAACCTTCACTGCAAAATTTGCCGCTGTTTCAAAGTGGCGCGATTGAAGTGCAGGATGAAGGCAGTCAGTTGCTGGCGCAGGTGGTGGGTGCCAAACGTGGCGAAATGGTGGTTGATTTTTGTGCCGGTGCCGGTGGTAAAACCCTGGCTCTGGGTGCTGCGATGCGCAATACCGGTCGCCTGTATGCGTTTGATATTTCTGAAAAGCGTCTGGCCAAACTCAAGCCACGTCTGGCGCGCAGCGGTTTATCGAATGTGCACCCGGTATTGATTGCCCATGAACGCGACGCCAAAATCAAACGTCTGGCTGGCAAAATTGACCGCGTATTGGTGGATGCGCCCTGCAGTGGTCTGGGTACCTTGCGCCGCAATCCGGATGTTAAATGGCGTCAGCAACCAGGCGCGATTGCCGAACTCAATGAAAAGCAGGCGGCGATTCTGGACAGTGCTGCCCGTCTGGTGAAGACCGGTGGACGGCTGGTGTATGCCACCTGCAGTATTTTGCGCGAAGAAAATGAAGCGATTGCCGAGCAATTTTTAGCCACGCACGCTGATTTTGAATTGTTACCGATGAAAACCATCCTTGCGGAACAAAAAGTAGCGCTGGAAATGGGCAGTTTTCTGAAATTATCTCCGGAAACACATCAAACCGACGGCTTTTTTGCCGCCGCCTTTCAGCGTAAAAAAGCAGATGCTGCCCCACCACTTGAGAAAGTCCGAATTGATACAGCAGACTGATTTGGGTGTTGGTGAGAACGTATGTTGATTACTCTGTTCACGGATTTCTGGTCCGATTTGCATGAACTTCGGGTCTGGTGGCAAATTGCCGGCGTTTGCGTATGCGCATTGCTGAGCTATCTGATGGCGCGGCTTGTGAACCGCTATACCCAGCCGGATGACGGTATGAGTGCGCAGGAAGTGCTGACGGCGCAGACGTTTTCCCGCACCATTTTCCCTGCCACGTTCTGGTTGTTGCTCTTCATTGGTAAATTGCTGCTGCACAAATGGCAGCATGTCTATCTGCTCTCCCTGCTGATCCCGATTGTCGGTTCGCTGGCCTTAATTCGTTTCGGAATTTACCTGTCGCGGCGAATTTTTGCCAACAGCACGCAAATTGGTGCTTTTCATCAATCGATAGAAAAGCTGTTTACGTGGTGCGTGTGGTTTGTGGCGATTTTGTATTACAGCGGATTCCTGCAGGACATCCTCGAGTTTATGGATGCCACAACCCTCAATCTGGGACACAATAAACTGACGATGATGGAAATCGTTCAGGGCGCGGTCTCAGTTGCTGTTACCGTCCTGCTGGCACTGTGGGCTGGCGCTGCTCTGGACAAGCGCTTAATGAAGGTCAGCTCCCTGCACACCTCTCTGCGTATGGTACTCAGTCGTCTGGGTCGCAGTCTGCTGATTATTTTTGCGGTATTAATCAGTCTGTCGATGGTTGGGATTGATTTGACGGTCTTGTCGGTGTTCACTGGTGCTTTGGCGGTTGGTCTGGGTTTTGGTCTGCAAAAAATCGCCAGTAATTATGTTTCCGGCTTCATTATATTGCTCGATCGCAGTCTGGCGATTGATGATTTGATTACCGTGGATAAATATAGTGGCCGTGTAACTCAAATCAGTACCCGCTACACGGTACTTAAAGGACTGGACGGCGTGGAGTCGATCATTCCCAATGAAATGCTGGTGTCGTCGCCGGTGCAGAACTTGTCACTGACTGATCGTTCCATCTGGATGAGCACCGATGTCGGCGTGGCGTATGACACTGATATTGAAGCACTGCTACCCAAGCTGGTGGAGGTGACTGCCCGAGTGCTGCGGGTTTCCGCTAAGCAAGCGCCGGCCGCGTATCTGGTCAGTTTTGGTGACAGCGCCCTGATGTTGCGCGTCGGATTCTGGATCGATGATCCGGAAAACGGTAAATTGGGGGTGCAGTCCCAGGTAAATCGTGCGATATGGCAATTATTTAAAGAGCAAAACATTGTCGTGCCATTCCCGCAACGCGAAGTGAATGTGCTGAATTCTGCTGAAATTTTCAGCAAATAAGTAGCATTTATTGCCCATAAGAATTAAACTGCTAGTCAGAAGCAGGCTGTGCTGACAGGGAGATGCTTTATATCTCGTTCAGTACCATGAATTCGAGTACAATACCGTCCAAGTAAAATTAAATAGTGGCACAAGCAATAGTGATTTAGCATCAAAAAGAGCCGC
The DNA here is from genome assembly GCA_903862415.1 of uncultured Oxalobacteraceae bacterium. Lineage (GTDB taxonomy): Bacteria > Pseudomonadota > Gammaproteobacteria > Burkholderiales > Burkholderiaceae_D > Solimicrobium. Next base: position 10,270 of record CAIOYD010000012.1, read on the forward strand.
AAAGACATCTTTTAACAGGAGTTGATATAAATTGAGTAATTTTATTGCTGCAGCATTAGACTTTGTTGCCAACGGGCTGACCCATGCTTCAGGCTGGGAAGTGTTTGTATACACCATGATCGTGACACATATCACCATCGCCAGCGTTACTATTTTCCTGCACCGCTGCCAGGCGCATCGCGCACTGGATCTGCATGCGATTCCAAGTCACTTTTTCCGTTTCTGGTTATGGCTCACTACTGGTCAGGTTACTAAAGAATGGGCTTCGATTCATCGTAAGCATCATGCCAAGTGCGAAACTGAAGAAGATCCGCACAGCCCGGTGACTCGTGGCATTAAAACTGTTTTCTGGCGTGGCGCGGAGTTGTATCGTGCCGAATCCAAAAACAAGGAAACCATGATCAAGTATGGTCACGGAACTCCGGATGACTGGATTGAGCGCAATTTGTATACACGCTTCAGCTGGCAGGGTGTCGCGGCGTTGTTGGTGATTAATTTTGTGTTGTTTGGTGCCATCGGCATTACTGTCTGGGCTGTACAGATGATGTGGATTCCTGTGAATGCCGCCGGTATTATTAACGGTATTGGTCACTACTGGGGTTATCGCAATTACGATTGCGCTGATGCTTCTACCAACATTGTGCCTATCGGTATTTTTATTGGTGGTGAAGAGCTGCATAACAATCATCATACTTTCGGTACGTCTGCCAAGTTTTCGACCAAATGGTATGAGTTTGATATCGGCTGGACCTATATTCAGATCATGCAGATGATGGGTTTGGCCAAGGTCAAAAAAGTGGCTCCGGAACCCAAACTGGTGGCCGTTAAGGCTGTTGTGGACAACACCATCTTGCAGTCGGTGATTGCCAATCGTTATGAAGTGATGGCTAAATACACCAAGTCACTGAAAAAAATGTGGCGTGCCGAGTTGTCGCATTTGCGCGATAAAGCCAAGTTGGAACATGCTTTCCTGGTTTCATCACAAAAATTACTGCAATGTGAACCGACTAAGTTGCAGGCAGTCGATATGCAGCAGTTGAAAGAATTGTTTGCTCACAGCAAGGCATTGAAAACCATGCACGAAATGCGCGTGGAATTAAATGTTATCTGGGAACGCTCCAGCGATACCCGCGAGCAATTGGTACAAAAGCTGCAGGACTGGTGTCTGCGCGCGGAAGAATCCGGCATTCTTGCGCTGCAAGAGTTCGCTTTCAGATTGCGCCGTTATGCCTGATCGTTGATTGCACCAGGTTAAGGTGTTTTGTATGAACAAACCCCATCAAGTTGGACTAATGTCCTGACCTGATGGGGTTTTTGTTTGTCAGTCAAATTGAAAACATGTGGTGAATTCATTGGAAATTGTTCTGGTACCGTGCGACTTTACGGTATAAGCCACAATTGACTCGTTGAAGGATAAAAACCATACTGAAAAAAATCTGCAGGTAATTGGGGAAATGGTTGTTAAGTCACTTCTTTGAGCTTATTTCATTATTATGTTGCCTCCTTGCTGTTTGCCAGCACAGTCTGGGTTGCAGTCACAGATCATACGCAGGCCTGTGCAGGTTGATTTGTCCCAATTGTCTGTGGGTGCAAACACCAAATTAGCAGAGCAGGCACAATCCGGGTTGGACACCGACGTGAGTCAGCAGGGATTGTTTACCGGGTGCGACCATGGTGCCGGGCATCGTCAATTTTCACGAATGCGTGTGTCTGATTATTTCAGCGATCCCAAAAGCATGACACGGGAAGAATTGATTGTCTCTATTGAGAGGTTTCAGAGAAATGTACGCGAAAATCCCTTAACTGGCTTACCAGTCAGGGGATTATGGTTTGCTCGTGAAGCAGAGGGTCTGATTGGAAAATATAAAGCAAACATCGATGTTGATTTTCTGAAGTGGATCAATGATGTATTTGGTCGTGCTCAGGGCGATGAATTTTTGGGTTGGGTGGGTGAGGCATTGTGTGCGGTAAAGATTAATGCGTATCACATCAGTGGTGATGAATTTTATGCTCATCACGACAATTTAAATTATTTACGGACGCAATTAGAAATAGCCCACCATCATTTGAAGAGCGCAGAGTTTGGGAATGCGCATTGGTCTGTTAAAGGATGTCAAACAGCGTGCAATACTTACCAGATTAGAGGTGGAAACAGCGCCCAAAAGTTTCCACCTTAGTGTGTCACCATCCGGTGTTTTAGCCGGGGGTATCTGGAGTGATTTATATGGACATCATTTACGAAATAAGAA
>CAIOYD010000013.1 GCA_903862415.1 uncultured Oxalobacteraceae bacterium
AACTAATTCACGTCAACGCTTTAAATTGTTGAAAAAAATTGTGATACTGTTTTGATGCGGGTAATCCAACTCGCCACACGTCCGATTTGAGTCACCACAATGAGTAACGTAGCGACGCGGAAAGTGACATTTTTTAAAAATCAGCATAGAAAACCGTTTAGTTAAAACTCTACTAAGCGGCGACTATGTATTTCATTAATTAATTATTACCGACCATTTTTTACTCAATCCCATGATGAACAGCCCTGATCTGGAAAACATTAATATCACGTCGTTTCACGCCATGCCTTCGCCTAGCGAACTGCACTTGCGCTTGCCGCTGTCCGACTACGCCGCCAACGTCGTCAATACGCATCGAGAAACGCTGCGCGCCATTCTCGATCGTAAAGACAAGCGTCTGTTTGTGGTGGTGGGGCCTTGCTCGATTCACGATCCGGTGGCGGGACTTGATTATGCGCGCCGCTTAAAGGCGTTGCAGGAAGAAGTTAAGGATGTGATGGTTCTGGTGATGCGCGTTTATTTTGAAAAGCCGCGCACCACAACCGGATGGAAAGGCTACATCAACGATCCCGCTATGGACGATTCTTTTCAGGTTGATCGTGGCATGGAACTGGCGCGCCGTTTTTTGCTGGATGTATGCGAACTTGGTATGCCCGCAGGGACTGAAGCGCTTGATCCGATTTCACCCCAATATCTGGGTGACCTGATTTCATGGACTGCTATCGGAGCACGCACGACGGAATCCCAGACGCACCGTGAAATGTCATCTGGCTTATCAACTCCGGTTGGATTTAAAAACGGCACCGATGGCGATATCGGCATTGCCATTAATGCGATTTTATCGGCCTCCCATCCCCACTCGTTTTTAGGTTTAAATGATCAGGGTAGAGTTTCCATCGTACGTACTCGCGGCAATCAATATGGGCATGTGGTGCTGCGTGGCGGCGACGGTCGCCCTAACTACGATACCGTTTCAATCGCAATGGCAACACAAGCGATGAGCAAAGCGAAACTGCCCACTAATATTGTGGTGGATTGCTCGCATGCGAATAGTTTTAAGAAGCCCGAATTACAACCGCTAGTCATGGCCGACGTCATTAATCAGGTCGTGCATGGCAATACGGCTATCGTCGGTTTAATGATCGAATCAAATCTGGTTGCCGGCAATCAAAAGATCCCCGAAGACCTGACACAACTCATCTACGGTTGTTCAGTAACGGATGCCTGCGTTGATTGGGAAACCACCGAGAAAATGTTGCGTGAAGCAGCGCAACACCTGCGGACACGATCTGGTTCTGGGGTTGTAGCTAGCAATTAAGTTCTGATCCAACACGCCCTCGGGCGTGTTGCGCAGGCACTTGCTCACTCAATGACAAGCATTTATTTAGCTTGAGAAGCATCATGAATCGCCTTCTCTGCAAGACGTATCATGATGGCATAACCTGCGGCGTTGGGATGAACACCATCTTCGGAATATTCTTTTTTAAGCCCCATGTTTTCATCGACCATGGGAGTGTAATAATCGATATAAGTGTAGTCATTGCGGCTGGCGTAACTCCGTAGCCACTTATTCAATGCGCTGATTCGTTCAATGGGTTTAATCTCTGGATTCCAATAATAAGCCTTTGCTGGCAATAATGATGACAGCACCACGTTAATATGGTGCAGCTTGGCTAACTCCGCCATGGAGGCAATATAGCCGGTAATCATGTCATTACTTTCAGGCCCGGAATTGCCCGCAATATCGTTAGTTCCGGCAAGAATAATAACGGTCTCAGGTTGAAGACTGATCACGTCCGATCTGAAACGCACCAGCATTTGTGGCGCAGTTTGGCCACTGATACCGCGATTAATATAAGGCTTGTTGAGAAATTGTTCCGGAACCGTTTTCGACCAAAATTCAGTAATCGAATCGCCCATAAAAACTATCCGGTTTTGCAGATTGGGAGAATTAATCAGTGCCACATTATCGCTGTTGTAGCGCGCCATATTTGCCCAGTCGCGCGTGTCGTTATCTGCTGCCTGCACCAGCCCAACACTCAAGTACGCACTCAACAATCCCACTACTAATTTCTTTACCAACATTGTTCATTCTCCTGATGTGTGAAGTATCAACGACTTTGTTTCCAGACGGCGGTAATAACACTGGCGACCGGAATCGTGTAAGTGAAAAACTTACCCTCGAACTGCACCGTAAAGACGCGGCTTTGGGTAGATGAGTTGGAGACGACCAGCACATAGCTCGCGTCATCCTGATTTTGAAATGCAACCGTTTCCAAACCGTTTATGTTGCTGTCTGAGGCAATCCGTTTTGCACCTGGCCGTACAAAACGACTGGCATGCGCAAAGGCATAATACTCAACATTGCGTTGAATTTTTCCTGTGTCGGTATTAACGGTAACCATCGCGCGGCAATTCGCACAACCGCCCAGATGTGGTCCATGGTTTTGATCCAATACCAAATTCCACATCAACACGCCTTTAGCCCAGTGACGGGTGCTGCCTATGATCAGATTATTCACTAACGACGTTAGCGCATTTTCCCATTTTGCGTCCCATAGCCCGCCAGAACATTCGGTCAACCAGGCGTCTTTATCGGGAAACGCGTCATGCACCACTGACTGCACGGCGACATCCCCCGCATAGCAGTGCCAGGCGACTCCGTCAATATAGGGATAGGCAACGGGGTCAGACAACACCGTCAACGGAGATTGCGGGTTATCCCAGTTATGATCCCAATCCATAATTTTAGTACTTGAATGTGCGGCTTTGAGCATCGGCCCCAGATGATGTCCAATAAAATCCGCGCGTGCTTCAGGAGCAAAGCGCATGCCGGGATAATTTGTTGGTTCAAAATGGGGTTCGTTCTGAATCGTCAACGCAAAGATCGGCACGCCTTCAGTGGCATATGACTGCAAAAACCGCATAAAGAATCGGGCGTACACATCATACAGTTCAGGCTTTAGGGTGCCTTGATACAGGCTTTGGCTGGTTTTCATCCATGCCGGTGCGCTCCAGGGGGAGGCCACGATAAGTAACTCAGGATTAATTTCTTTAATCTGTTTCAGTACAGGCAGAACGCTGCTCCGATGCATATCGATGCTAAAGTGTTCCAGCGCGTTATCACTTTCTCCCAAAGCGACATCATCAAAACTGTAATGAGTGGGTGAAAAATCCGATGCACCGATGGTGATGCGCGTCATGTCAAATCCAACTCCGCCTATGCCGCGTCCAAACAATTCTGTTAACAATTGCTGTCGTTTGTTTTTCGACAGGTGTTGTTGCAACAGGATGGCCGAAGCATCTGTCACTGCCGCGCCAAAACCTTGCATGGTTTGGTATGTTTGAGAGGCATCAACAACGATATTATTTTCCGACGGCCCTCGTTGATCAAATGCTCGATTTTTCTGTTTTTTGAGTAAGTTTTTCTGATCTGGCGTCGTCAACCATAGTTGCACCGGCAACTCAGCGGCAATCACCGGTTTGCAGATCAGTGTTGTGCAATTCAGGATAAGAAATAATGACAATAAATAGCAATGAAAAATGCGATGGAAGAGAGATTTTTCCTTGCCGCTGTTCCTGTTAATGGTGCGAGAAAATAGTGATTTGATTAATGCGGACATGTGTTCTCAATACAATAAGATGCAATAAATTGCGATAAGCAGATTTGAACATAGCAGATTTATGTTCAGCTGAATTTGCCTAAACCAACATGGGATTTAACAGTTAAAGTCGCTGCTCTGAGAGCACGTCAAACATCGAAATATGTTTGACGTCAATATCGAAATGCAGTGTCTGATCCGGTTGAATATCTGGCGCTTCATGCACAATTACGGACAACTTGATGCCATTAAAATCCAACCAGATAGTCAGAAAATTTCCCATGGGTTCCAACAAAATCACGATCGCTGACCATGCACCATCAGCACATAAACGGATATGTTCCGGGCGAATTCCCAGCATCACATTTTGTCCGACTGTTGGCTCACTGCGGAATTGATAACCCGACAGTTCAAGCTGCAACGGAAACGTTGTTAACCATTGTCCGGAAAGCATATCAACATCGAGCTGAACAGGAATAAAGTTCATGCACGGCGCACCTAAGAAGCCAGCGACAAACAAATTTTCCGGATAATCATATACATCTCCGGGAACACCAATTTGCTGTATTTTTCCATCACGCATTACCGCGATTCGCGTTGCCAATGTCATTGCTTCAATTTGATCATGCGTGACATAGATCATCGTCGCGCCTAGCTTTTTGTGCAGCAATTTCAACTCACGTCGCAACTCCGTTCTAAGTTTGGCATCCAGATTGGATAGCGGCTCATCAAATAAAAATACATTCGCATCGCGCATTAAGGCGCGACCAATCGCCACGCGCTGACGCTGCCCGCCGGAGAGTTGTGTTGGCTTACGCTGCAAGAGTGATTCAAGTTGCAATATCGTCGCTACATCGCCCACCATTTTTTTTATTTCAGCTTTAGGAACGCCGCGAACTTTTAGTCCAAACGACATATTTTGTTCGACTGTCATTGTTGGATAAAGCGCATACGACTGAAAAACCATGCCAATTCCACGCTCGCTGGGTTCGGCATAAGTCATGTTTTCCTGGCCGATGATGACATCACCGGAGCTGACATCAATTAATCCGGCTATCGCATGCAGCAAGGTAGATTTTCCGCAACCGGAAGGGCCTAACAACACCAACAGCTCGCCTTCTTGCACCTTTAAATTAAGATGTTGAATGATCTCGTTCGCCGCAATCCGAATACACAAATTTTCAACAATGACCTGACTCATGCATCTATCCTTTGACAGCACCAGCTGTAATACCGCGAACAAACCATCGACCAGAAACAAAATAAACCAACAGCGGGACACAAGACGTAATCATCGTTGCCGCCATATTCAAGTTATACAAACGTTCTCCTGTGGTCGTATTAATGATGTTATTGAGCTGCACTGTCATGGGTAAATTGTCAGGACCGGCAAATATCAGACCTAAAATATAGTCATTCCACACACCCGTCACCTGCATGATTGCGGCAACGATTAACATCGGGCGCGACATGGGCAGCATCAGTTGAAAAAAGATACGCCAAAATCCAATCCCATCAATCCGGGCCGCGTTAAATAATTCCTGCGGAATGTTTTTATAATAATTTCGAAACAGTAAGGTCATGATAGGCATACTGAAAATAACATGCACCGCAACAATTCCGGGTAGAGAACTGAAGCTGCCCACTGCCGCCAATAATTTCACCAATGGATAAATCATTACCTGCACAGGAATAAACGCGCCAGCCAGCAATATGCCAAATAAAAAAGTCGCGCCTTTGGGTTTCCAAAAACTGAGCGCATAGCCATTCAGAGCGCCTAACATAATCGCCAACAACGTACTGGGGACGACAATCCTGACCGAATTCCAGAAACCTACTCTTAACCCATCGCAAGCCACGCCGGTGCATGCACTACTCCATGCCTGAATCCAAGCATCCACATTAGGCAAATAAGGTAAATAAATTAAATTGCCATTCCGGATTTCATCCATGCTTTTAAACGACGTCGTCAGCATGATATAGAGCGGCAACAGAAAAAATAAGGCTGACGCAAACAGGAATAAATATACGCCGATACGCGCAACATTTTTTTTGCGATGGCGTGTTATGACTGAAGAAGTAAAGCGAGGGAAGGTGCTCAACATAACACCGCTGCCTTTAGCGCTTTGCCAGATTGATGCTTGCGCCAGTACCAGATCGGAATCAATAACATTAACACCATCAACAACAATGTCACCGCGCCAGCAGAGGCGAGTGCTAAATTGGCGCGGCTAAACAGATGATCCATAATGAATCTGGCCGGAACATCGCTGGCCATTCCGGGGCCGCCCTGGGTCATCGATATCACGACGTCAAACACTTTGACGACACTGGTTGCCAGCAATAGAAAAACCGTGCTTACCGTGGGTTTCAGCATAGGAAGAATAATAAAAAAATAAACGCGCCAAGGCGGTATTCCGTCAATTTTGGTGGCGTGCCAGATTTCTGTATCTATGCTGCGCAGCCCCGCCAGCATCAACGCCATAACGAGTCCTGATGCCTGCCAGACAGCCGCAATGGCGACGGCATAAATAGCCTTATCCTGTGTCGTGATCCAGTCAAATACAAACTCAGACCAACCCAGTTGGCGCACACTTTGCTGCAGGCCATTTTCCGGATTTAATATCCATTGCCATACCAGCCCGGTCGCCACAAACGACATGGCGTAAGGGTACAAAAAAATTGTTCTGAACAAGGATTCTGCTCTGATTTTTTGATCGATAAAAATTGCCAGCAAAAAACCAAGCAACATGCTTGCGGCGATAAACACAACGCCAAATAAGAAAAGATTTTCAAAAGAATCAAACCAGCGCTGGTTATCAAACAGGCGTTGATACTGGCTCAATCCTACAAAATCATAATGAGGAAAACTGCGCGAGCTACTCAGCGAAATTCGGACAGACCATAAGGTGGCACACAAGTAGCAACAAAGGGTCACCAACACCATCGGCAGTAATGCGGACCAGGGAGTTATTTTCCTTATAAATCGTTTAATTGAATAATGGCGCATGGATTATTTTATGATCCCAATGCCGCAATAATATTTTTCTGCACTTTTTCAACCGAGATATTACTGTTCCAGTAACTGGTCAATGCGTCGGCCAATGCGCCGTTTTGATCTGGTGTCAAATAGATTTCGCCGTTGCCTATCTGACGGGATTTATCTTTCATGATAGCCAGTCCTTTTTGTGCGCAGACATCTAACTTGCTGGCATCCACGTCGGTACGTATCGGGACGGAACCTTTATTGACGCTAAATGCCACTTGCGTGGCGGGCGAAGTAATCACACTGGCCAATAAGTTTTGTGCTTTTATTTGTTCTGGATTGCTTATCTTGGGAAAGATAAATACATCGCCCTGAATAATGTACAAGGAATTGTCACCAAAACCCGGAATGCAACCGTAGTCGCGATCCGGCACCTGTTTAGCCATTGAAAACTCACCTTTGGCCCAATCGCCCATAAACTGCACGCCCGCCTTTCCACTGATAATCAATGCGGTGGCATCGTTCCAGTTGCGTCCGGGAGAGCCTTTATCAACATACGATTGAAAGCGCTTAAATGTCAGCAAGACCTTTTTGAAAGCCTCTGACTGAATCGCTTTGGGGTCGCGGTCACGCAACACTTTTAAATACAACTCACGGCCACCCATATTACTGAGGACGGTGGTAAACACAATATTGTCCTGCCACGATTGCCCGCCGTGCGCCAATGGAATCAACCCCGCTGCTTTAAGCTTATCCAGATCCGCGAATAACTCATCCATTGTTTTTGGTTCAGTGGCTATTCCGGCTTTTTTAAACGCCGCTTTTGAATACCAAATCCATGTCGGCATGTGTATATCAACAGGTGCCGCATAATAATGGCCTTTGACGCGCACCACATTGAGAACTATATCGGGTAAAAACTTATCCCAGCCATCACGTAATGCAACCTGATCCACATTATTCAACATGCCCTGATCGACCATATCGAGAAACTGTTTAGTCGTATTAAACTGCGCTGCCGTCGGCGGATTTCCACCGGCGATACGATTCAGGGCAACCGCTCTGGCCTGCTCCCCTAGCGCTACTGCGTTATCTACCCAAACGCCTCCTGCGGCGCGATACGCCTCAGCCAATGATTTGGCAGCAGCAGATTCACCGCCAGCAGTCCACCAATGAATTACATCCGCCCTTGGCCCGGCTGCATTGGGCTGTTTAGTCGATACGGAGCCCGCCTGTGCATAAGCCGGCGTAACGTTGAATAACGCAAGCACAACTGGCAAAACCAGTGTGCGCAAAGACCGTTGTTGACCACGAAATAAATTCATTTTCATTCCCATAAATAGCAAATCTCAATCTATTTAATACGCTCCGCGTCAAGAAAGCTGGCAAACCATTTTCCACTGGATTTCAGTATGCGGCGCTGCGTCGGATAGTCAACATACGTCAATCCGAAACGTCGTTTATAACCTTGCGCCCATTCAAAATTATCCAACAGACTCCATACAAAATATCCCTGCAAAGGCACGCCCGCTTTGATGGCATCCAGTGCAGCAAATAAATGTCGCTCCAGGTAGCTTTGTCTTTTCACATCGACGACTTCATTTTCTTCAGTTACTACGTCATCATAGGTTGAACCGTTTTCAGTTAAATACATACTTGGCAGGGCATAATCGCGATGTATCCTTAACAGCAGCTCAGTCAAGCCTTGCGGTGCAACCTGCCAACCAAAATCGGTACGTTCAACACCTGTATTCTCAACTACATTGGTTCTGAAAGGTAAGTTTTCTTGTGCATCCTCTACCGTTTCAGGGAAATAATAATTTACGCCCAGAAAATCGGTGGGCGCTGCGATGTGCAGCAAATCATCCGCTTCCATAATCGGTGCCAAATTACCTACTATTTCCAACATATCCTGTGGATAACCGCGTCCGTACAAGGGGTCTAAAAACCAACGGTTACGCAGGCCATCGTGACGCACAGCAGCAGCCAAATCGGCCTCACTCTGACTTGCCGCGATGATGGGATGCAAACTAAGCGCAATGCCAACTTTGGCATCAACTACGTTTTCACGGATCACTTTGGTCGCTAAACCATGCGACAACAACACATGATGACAGGCTTGCAGCGCGGACTTTAAATTGGTTTCACCCGGCGCATGTACACCTTCTGCGTAACCCATAATGCACGAACACCAAGGTTCATTATGCGTAATCCAATGCTTAACGCGGTCGCCTAAACGCAATGACATCACATCGCTATAGGCAACGAAAGCATCCACAGTGGAGCGCGATTTCCACCCGCCTTCCAACTGCAAAGCCTGCGGCAAATCCCAGTGATACAGTGTCAGCCAGGGCTCCAAGCCACGCTCAAGAATCCCATCCACCAAGCGATCATAAAAATCTAAACCACGTGGTTCGACTGCCCCAGCTCCGTTCGGAAAAATACGCGGCCATGCAACAGAAAAACGATACGCATTGACGCCCAAAGTACGCGCCAAATCCAAATCCTCAGGCCAACGGTGATAATGATCGCATGCCACCTGCCCGCTTGAACCATCCAGTATTTTTCCTGGCTGTGCGCAGAATTCATCCCAAATGGACATCCCTCGCCCATCCACATTGGTGGCACCTTCAATTTGATACGAAGATGTTGAACATCCCCATTTAAAATTTTCCGGGAATGCATTGCGCTCAATATTTAGTGGTTTATGTTGTGCGCTATTTGTCATTTAAATCGCCAAAGTTCATTTTAAAATTGAAGAATAGGACTTACACAAAGAGATTCAGCCAGTACAAAGTACGACAAGGAAAATTCCACGTCGCAAAGTCGCTTTGCATAATTCCTAACTAAGTAAGATGTTATAAAACCTTACTCGCTGAAATAAAACAGCGAGTAAGGCTAAACAAGGTTTATTTACAGTTCAGAAATCAAATTTTTTACGAGTTGCTATTTGAATTTGTATGTCATGCCTAATAGGTAGCTCGTGCCATACTTATTCGTTTCTTGCGGAGCCGTTGCGCCACCAAAACCTGAGCCATCCTGCACATTACGATCAGGTGCATTTGTCAGATTAGCTATCTGCAACATAAAGGACACGCCCTTGTAGGTGCCTTGTTGCAATTCATAACTGATCTGCATATCCACAATCGCCTGATCCAAAGTACGCATTACCGACGTTGCGCCAAACAGGGATGCATATTCGCCGCGGAAAGACGAGCGATAACGATCACTTATGCGCGCTGAGAAACCATTGTTCTCGTAATACACAGTCATGTCAGCAACGTATTTGGACAAACCCGGCAAACTCGCCCACATCGGTGTGTTAGGCTGGCCGGAACTGTTAAGACCTGGGCCAGTCACCAAAATAGACGTGTCCGTCATGGCGGCAGAAGCCAAAATACCAAAACCACTCAATGCTGGCGTTAATAAATCCCCCGTCAATGATGCGCTTAATTCCAGCCCCTTCATTGCACCACCACTACCATTTGCCTGTGTCGAATAAGTACCCATATTCGAGATTGGTACTACTGATGGTGTGGAATTGACATAGCCTGAAAAATTGAATGGAATATTTTGCTGATAAATATAGCTGTCCAACTTTTTGTAAAACAACGCGCCTGACACATAGCTACGTTTGCCCCAATATTGCTCTACCGACAAATCAACTCCATCGGCAATCCATGGACGCAATGTTGGATTGCCACCGCCACCGCCCCAAAGATGAGTTGTGGTACTGACGCCCGCTGAATTAGAAGCATTCATATCGTCAATACGTGGACGGGCTAATGTTCTGGCCATTCCAAAGCGCACTAAGCGATCGCCACCAATATCACCGACCAGATTCAAACTCGGTAAGAAATCACCATAACGTGCGCCATTTTCAAATGGTACTGACGGCTGACCATTTGCCGCAAAAGCCCATGCATTGGAAAATTGATTGGTATTGATTAACTGCGCGCCCAGATTTCCGCGCACTGGAATATGACCAATTTCAGTATCAATATCAGCCTTGATATAGCCCGTCGTTACGCGCTCATGCACACCAAAATCATGCGAGTAATCGCCGCTAGGGCCGCCACTCATATTTTGCGTCATGGTGTAGTACTGATTAGCGATATTATGAACGTCGTAGCTCAACACATTGCCCGCACCGGCAAACGCTAACGAGGTAGGTGTCATCAAATTAGAAGCCGCAATTAACTGTGTTTTAGCACCGCTTTTCAAGGTCGCAAAATCAACCAGGAAATCTTGCGTTTTATCACGCTCGGATAAATTAATACCAAAATCTACTTTGCTGAAGAAACCGGTTAAGGGATGTATAGCATGTAAATTCATTGCCTTGATTACGTCATTTTGGGTGGTGGACTGATATCGTCCATCATGTCCCCATCCACCTGGATCGCCCAATGCTTGCGTGTTCGGATCGGCAAAGCTGTCACTTGGTGTAAACACCCCGAATCCTGATGCTGTCGGTACGTTGAAAGCAATACTATTGCTTGATGAACCTGCATAGGTTTCAAACAAATTCTCATTCCGTTTGGCGCTGGAGTAGCTGATATCGCTGATTAATCGCCAATCATTTACTTTCACCTCATTTTTCCAACCCAGGGATGCCAAGGTATCTTTGCGTGTATTGTAGTCATTACGTACAACAGGCTGATTACCGCCTGGTGCAAAATTAATAGTTCCTGAATTTAAAATTGATGAACCACCCACTTGGGCAAAACCCGGATTTGTATAAGTGTAATTACTGTTCCATGGATTGGAATCCCACATGACACCACGCATTACTTCGGTTTGATTAAAGGTTGAATAATAAGCGTCAATGGTGCTGTGTATATCGGCGTTAGGCTTGTATTCAACCACGCCGATTAAACCATCGCGGATTTCTTTGCGTGAAGTAGCGGTGATTTCATTACCGCCCATGACAGTCGCACCATTATAAAATCCCGCTCCCGGCGCACCCCACCACCATGCTTTTTCATGTTCTTCCTGACCTGGCGCATCCAGATGCGCGTAGCCGATTGCAACACCAAGTTTGTGATCATCAAACTGATCAATATAAGAGAAACTGAAACGGCCACCCAAATCAGATGTGCCGCCATAACCATTATTTAGATTTCCCAATGAATTTTTTTCACCGCGTACACCCATTACCATTTTTTGTTCGCTGTAATCCAATGGATTAACGGTATGTAAATCAACAGTACCCGCCAAACCCTGACCAAGCAAAGTAGCATCCGGGGTTTTATAAACGACAGCACTCGAAATTAATTCTGCCGGATACTGATCATATTCAACACCACGATTGCCGCCTGTACTGGCTTGCTCACGACCATTCAATAAAGTGCCAGTGAAGTCTGGTGACATGCCGCGGATGGCAATGACCTGTTCACGACCGTCAACACGCTGGCCAGCCACACCAGGCAAGCGCGATAAGGCGTCAGCAATACTGGCATCCGGTAATTTACCGATATCTTCCTGACTGATCGCTTCAACGATGGAGTCAGAATTCTTTTTCAAGGTGATGGCACCTTCAATACCGGTACGGATACCGCTCACTACAACGGTTTGCAGTGGTGCTGCAACCGCACCATTAGTGGCTTCTTCGGCTTGACTAGCTGCCGTTGTTTGTGCAATCGCCACACCTGCCGGAGCGATAAATAATACTGCGCAAAGTGCCGCAATCGGGCGCAATTTAAAATTATTTTCGAGTAAAAAATTTTGCTTTGCTTTTGTAGTTTTAATTTTCTTCATAATCAACCAGTCTCCTCAGATTTTTGGAATTATTCACACATATTTAAAAAATATTTCACAATTACTTGCAGATCCATGTCAGCTATTTCTAACAAGAGGATCGTACAAACAAGGGGCAAATCGGTTAGAGCCGTTAAAGTGGAATCGTTTCCATTTGCAGGTCAAATTATCTGTTTTAATCTTTATTTTTGTCAATATTTTTAAAATTTAATTTTGGATTATGTTTTTATAACCGCCCATTTTTTAAACAGCGGCAAGATATTTCGATTGGAAATAAATAACTATTTTCCGCATTGCACAATACGCAGAATTTTCATTACTACCATTCGGTGGGGGCTCGTTAAAAGTGTTTAATTTTTAAAAAAACAGGCTTAAATAAAGCACTGCAGCAAAAATTTAATATCCAATTAAAGTGGCGCATATAAACAACGAACGAGAAAAATTAATCTGATTTTCGTTATCTTAACTTGTCGGCTTCGACTCTCTTTGCCCTGTTTAATGTACATCACCACATTTCTTTTTTAATTTTACCGGCGCGTTTTTAAGAAAGAGTGAATTAAATTGCAGCCTGCATTAATGAATTTTTCATCGCAATATTCTGGTACACAATCCTCATTAGCAAGCTGCCGCTTCTTCTATGCGAATTAAAGATGCTCGATATTGGATCGTGATAGGAAATTTTTTGAGGACGGGCAAATTTGAATCGTAGCAACGGTTCAATAAAAAATGTACTGCATTTGACGTAACGTCACCCCACGGAATTTGAACTGAAGTCAGCCTTGGCGCTGAATATTCGGCACTAGCCGTATTATCGTATCCCACCACCGAAATTTGATCGGGAACGATAATGTTCTCCTGCTTAAAAAAGGATAGCGCACCGACCGCCATTTCATCATTGGCGCAAAATAATCCGGTAAAAGATGCGCCTTTTTTAATTAATTTTTCAGCACCAACCCAGCCACCTTCAGGTGAGTAATCACTTTCAACCATAATCACCTTGCGTTTAGCGATGCCCGCTCGTTTTAACTCATCAAAAAATCCACTGATACGATCCACGTTATCTTGCGACGTTGATGGGCCGGACAAGACAGCAAGATTTTTATGCCCATAGTCGAGAAATGCGCGAGCGGCCAGTTCACCACCATAATGATGATCTACTGTAAAACATTGCTTTTTAATCTTAGGGATTACATGATTCAGCAGCACTAATTTTGATTGCATTGCGCCCATGGCGGTCACATCTGCGGCGGTTAATGAATTACTCATCACGATGAGGCCGTCTGCGCCGCGTTGAATTAAAAAGTCAATTCCCTGCAGTTCCTGCTCCCGTCCATCACCGTTTCCGCTACCAAAGGCCACAACCATATGCACACCGGAGGCGCGCAAAACGCTATCGATCGCCTGTAGTATCGGTGTATAAAACGTTCCCTTCAGAACAGGGATATACACACCTATCATCAATGAATTTCCAGACAGCAGCGAGCGAGCCAAATGCGACGGTCGGAAATCTAATTCTTCAATCGCCTTTCTGACTTTAGCGGTCGCAGCAGCGGAAACGGGGCCTCTGCCGCTTAACACACGGGAAGCAGTTCCAAGCCCTACACCCGCAACGCGAGCCACATCTTTGATAGTTGCCACAGTTTTCCTATTCATTAAATATGTATCTATCTTCTCAACATAGACAGGTCACGACTCAGCGCTCCGGCTTACCAAAAAACCTAGAATCCGATTTTATATCATTCATCGTCATCGGCTATTTAGGATAAACACGGCAAGATTGTAGCGTTTTCTCTTGCGCGAAGAAATTCCTCTGAATTTAAGCTAAGTTCAACTATGTTCAGCTTTTTTTACAACGTTTTTTATTATATACAACTTTCCATTCTCCTCCTTTATTGATAAATTTTATTCATTTAATGATTGATAGAACAAAATTACTCGCCAAAAATGGAATCGTTTCCAAATATAAATTGGAAATAGCTAACTCAATAACTTAATTGACCGTTTCTTTAATTTCCATCGCAGAAACCTTCTAGCTTTTTTATTTTTTCTGCGCTTGCCAAGGTTAAGGTTTCTCTCGTCAGGTCTAGAGTACATAACTAATCGTTATTCATTTTTTTAAAATAGGGGGAGTACATATGAGAAAAAAAATCAACCATATCGTGTCGTCAACCTTGATCTCCTGCACGCTCGCTGCGTGTGGCGGTGTTGGTTCAGACGGTGCGGGAACAGATCATCAAGCAATGACGCATAACGCAACGGTTAAATCAACGGTTAGCGCTGCTGTTACTAGCACTGCACCAATCACATCGGGAGCACTTTATACGCTAGTCAATCCAAACAGCGGCAAAGCACTTGATGTTACTGCTGCCGGTATCACGAACGGTACTCCGGTTGATATTTATACGGTCAACGGCGCTGCGGCGCAACAATGGCAAATCAACAGCAATGGCGATGGAACCTATACATTGACCAACCCGCATAGCGGCAAAGCGCTGGACGTGGTATCTGCAGGAACAGCTAACGGAACCGGTATCGACATCTACCCCCCCAACGGCACCGTTGCGCAGAAATGGCAGATCAACAGCAATAGTGACGGCACAGTGACGCTGGTTAATCCCAACAGCAGCAAAGCGCTGGACGTGGTATCTGCAGGCACGGCCAATGGAACCAATGTTGATATTTATACGATCAACGCGACTGCCGCACAAAAATGGCAATTAATTCCGGTTCCCTTAGTCAGCATGTTGCACACCAGCGGTCAAAATATTGTTGATCCCTACGGTAATATCGTTCAACTAAAAGGGGTCAATCTGGGCGGTTTGTTTGTAATGGAAAAATGGATGGCGCCGCTGGATAGCAGCGGCACCTTGCTGGACACTTATAGCGTCATTCAGCAACTGGACGCACGCTTTGGCGTGGCGACCGAACAAAGCCTCATTAAAACCTATCAGCAAAACTGGATCACTACTGCAGATTTGGACAACATCAAAAATGCCGGTTTTAATCTGATACGGGTTCCCGTTTGGTGGGGGCAATTTTATGCAATAAATAATCCGACCAATTCCGGGTGGCGTTCGGATGCATTCACCATGTTGGACTGGGTAGTCAACAATGCCGCCGCGCGCGGCATTTACGTCATTATTGATATGCATGGCGTTGTCGGAAGCCAAAGCAGCGACCAAAATACCGGCTGGGCTAACCAGAACGCGTATTGGGGCAATCTGAGCAATCAAGGCAATACGTCGTGGATGTGGTGGCAGATAGCCAGTCACTACAATGGCAACCCAGCCATTGCAGGCTACGATCTGATCAACGAGCCGGATGGTGCGCCAAAAGTTCAAAATGATAATGGCACCGGCGCTGTATGGTCGGCATACAATGGCCTATACAACTCGGTACGGTCAGCTGATCCTAATCACATCATTATTATGGAGGGTACCTTCGGTACATGGAGTTGGAGCATGCTGCCGCCTCCTGCGCAGTTTGGCTGGACCAACATTGTTTATGAGATGCATGAATACCAGCAAAATAGCTCTGCCGGACAGGTAGAGAACGGATCAAGCGCACAGGTCACTGATTTTAAGAATCATGCTTCGTGGAATGTCCCTGGCTACATCGGCGAATTCAACGATTTCAGCAATAACTCTGCGGTATGGCAATTCTCGATTAATGCTTACGATACGGCGGGTTTAAGCTGGAGCATGTGGACATATAAGAGCGCATGGGGACTAAATCCGTCCAATACCTGGGGTTGGTACGACCCAACTTATTGGCCAACGACACCCAATATCCTGCTTGATTCGGCAGCCACCATCAGCAGTGATTGGCAACAGTGGACGACTGGTTCCGCGTTCGCGCTCAATACAACACTTGGCATCACACCTTAATGTTGTCATAGCTTGACACTGCGTTGACAGTAAGTCCTTGTCTAGATTGGTAAGCGTGCTTCTTTCCGAAAATCGCTTACCAGTTACTAGTTTCTTTTGATTTATCGACGTTCTAGTTTGAGCTAGCGTGCATTTGGTAAGTCATCATGGGCTGCGTTTTTCAGCATCATCAATATATTTATTGCCGCGCTTTTTTTATGAAAATTTAAATCATTACCTGTATCTGCACGCTGTATCTCTCCGTGTTGAAGTACCTCAAAATCATAAATCCAACGTAATAACAAAGTAAATAAATTGACGATAAATTCAATGGAATGCTATATTAAACATTAAATGGAAACGATTCCACATTATTAATAAATAGTTTCTCATTTAATTAATCAACGCATTAATTCGTAAAACAAGGAGCAAGAACGACGCCAAATACCTATCCGCTTCAACCATTTATATAATAAATATCAGGAGACAAAAAAATGAATTACTTGAGTAATTTTCGCTATAACCATGCCGCAAATTCCGACCCATCCACGATGAAAAATTGTTCTATCATTCCGCATTTTTTATCAGCACTAATTCTCAGCGCCGGACTTAGCGCCTGCGGTGGCGGGGGTGGAGGCGCAAGTTCGCCCGCACCAACGCCAGCACCTGCAAGCACCTATTTGATCGGTGGAAACCTGTCAGGGCTTGCCAGCGGAACTCAGATTACACTACAAAACAACTCTGCCGACGCACTGACGCTAACGGCCAATAGCGCCTTTAATTTTGCGACGAAGGTAGCCAGCAATGGCAGCTACAAAGTAACGATTAGTAGTCAGCCAGCCGGACAAACTTGCACTGTCAATAGCGCCAACAGCTCTGGTTCTAGCGTGACTGCCGACGTCAGCAGCGTCAGCGTCACATGCGTATATCAATCAGCGTTACCACTCTCCATGCTACATGCCAGTGGAACAAAAATTGTTGATGCAACAGGAGCAGCGATCCAGTTACGAGGCGTCAATTTAGGCGGTTGGTTCATCATGGAAAAATGGATGGCACCACTCGACAGCGGCAACCTGATCGACACTTACAGTGTCATCCAGAAACTGGATACCCGATTTGGTGTGGCAGCGGAACAAAGTTTAATTAATACTTACCAACAAAGTTGGATAACGACGACTGATTTGGATAACATCAAAAATGCAGGCTTTAATCTGGTTCGCGTACCCGTCTGGTGGGGACAGTTTTACCCGTTGAACAATACCTCCAACGCGGCGTGGCGTGCTGACGCATTTACCATGCTCGATTGGCTAGTGACCAATGCAGCAGCACGCGGGATTTACGTCATCATAGATATGCATGGTGTCGTTGGCGGTCAAAGCACGAGTGACGACACAGGTTATGCCAATCAAAACACCTATTGGACCGATGCCGGCAACCAGGCTAGTACCGCCTTTATGTGGTCGCAAATCGCCGCTCACTACAATGGCAACCCTGCCGTAGCTGGCTATGACCTGCTCAACGAACCGATGGGAGCACCAAACTCAGCTGCAGTAATTACTGCTTACAATAATTTGTATAAGACAGTTCGTGCAGCTGATTCCAATCATCTTATTTTTCTGGAAGGAACCTTTGGGACCTGGAGTTGGAACAATCTGCCAGCACCGTCGCAAAACGGCTGGACCAACGTTGTCTATGAAATGCACGAGTATCAATACAATTCTACGGCCGCGCAGGTTACCGCCGGATCAGACAATCAGGTGAGTGATTTCATCAACCATGCATCCTGGAATGTACCTGGTTATATTGGTGAATATAATGATTTCGGCTATGGAGCACCGGCATGGCAACACTCCATCAATGCTTACGATAACGCAGGATTAAGCTGGAGTTCATGGTCTTATAAAGCAATCGCTGGCCCGGCACCCAACTCATGGGGCTGGTATGACCCTACCAACAGCGCCGCAATCACACCCAATATCTCAACAGATTCTGCAGCGACCATTGCCAGTGATTGGCAGCAGTGGACAACAACCGCGTCATTTGGTTTAAATACCTCACTCAACCTGCGACCTTAATCAGCGTCGGGCAAGCTGTTGGCATAAGCGTGTACATGCTTATGCCAACACTAAAAGATTGAATGAAAAGTGAGATTGCGGGTCTGGACAGAACATACAACGGCCAGTAACCCATCTGAATTGTTGGCGCCGACTGAATATTGACCCACCGGGGGTGCGGATAAAAACTTGGACTGATTTATGTTAATAATCCCAGACTCTCCCGATATTCGCGGGGACTCCGGAAGCCCAAAGAAATTTTAATTCGTTTTTCATTGTACCAGCGTATGTACGAATTAAGCAGATCAACGAATTGTTCAATAGTTGTATTCTGCCAGTCCCGTAAGTAGAACATTTCATTTTTTAAACGCCCAAAGAATCCTTCACATGCAGAATTATCAGGTGAGCATGCTTTGCGCGACATAGATCGAATTAATTTAGCGTCACCTATACGGGTAAGCCATCCAGGCCAACGGTAGTGCGCGCCACGGTCAGAATGGACGATAGGCCGGTATGGGCTTTGGGCGACTGTTTCAATCGCTGCATCTAACATATTGTTGACGAGCTGCGCATCTGGACGTGTTCCGATTGACCAACTGATGACCATGCCATCAAAGCAATCGATCATCGGTGACAGATATACTTTGCCAGCAGGAATCTGGAACTCCGTAATATCGGTAAGCCACTTTTCATTTGGGGACGACGCGTGGAAATTTCGATTAATAATATTTTCTGGTGCAGGACAGATTTCTCCCATGTAAGAAGAATAGCGACGTCGTTTAGCCGTAGCGACAACTAGGCGCTCCTGTTTCATTAATCGTTGCACGACTTTTTCAGAGATGACCACTTGCTGCTTGTTTAATGACGCCTGTATTCGACGATAACCGTAGCACCGGTGGTTAATTTCAAATATTTCTGCCATAGTACGCCGCACATCGGCGTACTTATCCGCCACTTGCAAACGGGCCCGATGATAGAAATAGGAACTGCGTGCCAAATCCAGTTTGGAAAGAAGTACGGTCAGCGCATAATTCTCTTTGAGGGCATCAACCAGCATCGTCTTTTCCTGATTGGTCAGAAGACGCAGGTCGACGCCTAGGCCTTTTTTTATTATTTCGTTGGCCTTTTTTAAGAGATCGTGTTCTAGCTGCAATTGATGGATGTCGCGCTGTAGTGATTCGATTTGGCGTTCCAATTCAGCGCGCTCCGTGTTGGTCGACGAGTCTTTTTGACGTTTCATGGATGCAGGAGCCTCACGGCCGAGTAGTTGGTTTTTCCATTTATATAATGTCGTTCTATCTACGTCCAGCTTTTTTGCCACCTCTTGCGCACTTTCCTGTCGAGTACACAATCCGATCACCGCCGTCTGCTTAAGCTCGTCCGAGCGAGGTACCGATCTTATTTTGCTAACAACGCATTTAGTCGTTTCCGGGTGCATCTCTCTAATCCAGACTCGCAACGTCTCCGTTCCGGGATAGCCTAATGCCCTAGCAGTCGCAGCAATACAGAAGCCATGACTTAAGTAATGTTCAACTGCGACTTTCTTCTGTTCGTCTGAGTACTTTGATTTTGTACGCGAATAACCTATTGCTAACACATTGCGTTTTTCGTATTCCCAAAACCAGCTTTTGAGGGCATTCTTTGTTGGATAACCCAACTGACGAATGGTTGCGGATGTCAAACAGCGTGCAATACTTACCAGATTAGAGGTGGAAACAGCGCCCAAAAGTTTCCACCTTAGTGTGTCACCATCCGGTGTTTTAGCCGGGGGTATCTGGAGTGATTTATATGGACATCATTTACGAAATAAGAA
>CAIOYD010000014.1 GCA_903862415.1 uncultured Oxalobacteraceae bacterium
TCCGTTTTCCCGAACTCGACTGGCGCAGCGATTACCCCAATCTGGCCAGGCTGTTTGAAAAACTTTCTGAACGACCTTCGTTTAAAGAAACGGTGCCACATTAAAAAAAGGATGCTCAGGCATCCTTTTTTTATCGGAGGTAAAGGAAGGCACCACAGCCGGATGTTATCAGACTAAAATTCAGTGGCCATGACGCTTAAGTTCGTCGTGCATTGCATCTGGCGCTAAATCAAGTTCGTCAGGCCAGGTCACAACACCGTTAACAACCATTACTTGTTGAAATGTTGACTGGTCGTTCAAGTGTGAAAATACGCCACAAAAAAATATTGTACTCCAGTGGTGCAATAGGTTTTGGGTTTTGCATGCCATGGCGTAATGCACCATGTGGGAAAATTACGGATAATGGTGTATTGCTGAAATTATTCTATAAAAGGATTGATAATTTCCACTCCGGTCCCTTCAAAATCTTTGAGGTTTCGGGTAACAATTCTAAAGTCATGAATCAATGCAATAGCTGCAATCTGTTTATCGATAGGATGTTGATTTTGCAGTGCCATTAATTTCCCCCAAACTTGCGCGCAATCTTCATCGAAGGAAATAATGCGATCCTTGTATTGCTCAATGAGCAAAGCTAACCAACGTTCAAGCATTTTTCCCTGAGATACATCTCCGCGACGCATTATTTTTTCAACGCCACTGCGCAATTCGCCGATGGTCAGTACTGAAATATAAACGGAATCCGGATCAACTGCTTTCCAAAAATCGATGACGCCACGGTTGGCTTTTCTGCCTTTGCGCACTTCGCTGATCACGTTGGTGTCGATTAAATACACCGCAGATCCTTAAGCATGCCGGCAATTGAAATCATCGTCGTTGCCGACATTGGGCATACTCATTAAAACATCAATAACAGTGCGACGTTTCGGGCGTTGAAGTGCTGCCTTTAATATTTCTCTGTGCTCTGCTTCGGCACTCCTGCCATGGGATGCAGCAAGTTGCTTAAGTGCAAGGGTAATATCTTCTTCTACATTTCTGACAATTAAATTCGTAGCCATCGTATTCCTTCCACGTTGATTGTATCGCTGGAGTTTGTCGGACTGAGTGCATTATAAAACATTCTGCAATCATTGCAATCGTTCGGGTGTTGTGGAAACATTAAAAAATGTTCTGTGACAGACTGGGAAGCAGAGCGCAGCTCAGTTACAGATAATCCCGCCACCAAGGCAGATATCGCCGTCATACAGTACGGCTGATTGTCCGGGAGTCACCGCCCATTGCGGATCCGTAAACTCCAGGGCGAACTGCTCCCCGCTGCCAGCGCTGAATTGCGCGGTCACATCGGCCTGACGATAGCGGGTCTTGGCCATCAGGCTGCCAGTTGCGGGTGGTGTTCCGGCAATCCAGCTGGCCTGGTCGGCCGTCATGGAGGACGACAGCAACCACGGATGATCATGCCCCTGCACCACATACAGGGTATTGCTGGCCATATCTTTGCGCGCCACATACCAGGCATCGCTGCTGCCGTCGGGCTGTTGATGGCTTTTGATGCCGCCTATGCCTATGCCTTTGCGTTGACCCAGAGTGTAAAAACTCAGGCCGATATGTTCGCCAACGAGCTCACCTTGCGGCGTTTTCATCGGGCCGGGTTTCTGGACTAAATAGCGGTTTAAAAATTCCCGGAACGGACGCTCACCGATGAAGCAAATGCCGGTGGAATCTTTTTTGCTCGCGTTGGGCAGTTTTAACTGTTCAGCGATTTTTCGCACTTCGGTCTTGTTGATTTCACCCAGCGGAAATAAAGTTTTGCACAGTTGTGCCTGATTCAGCCGATGTAAAAAATAGCTTTGATCCTTGCTTAAATCGCGGGCTTTGAGTAATTCAAACCGGCCCTGTACTTCACGCACGCGGGCGTAATGACCGGTGGCGATAAAGTCGGCGCCGAGTTGCATGGCGTGATCCAAAAAGGCTTTGAATTTAATTTCGGCATTGCACAATACATCCGGGTTGGGTGTGCGTCCGGCCTGGTATTCGCGTAAAAATTCGGAAAACACCCGGTCCTTATATTCAGCGGCAAAGTTGACCGCGTCGATATCGACTCCGACCACGTCGGCTACGCTGACGGCATCGATCCAGTCCTGACGAGACGAGCAAAACTCGGAATTGTCATCGTCTTCCCAGTTCTTCATGAACAGACCGATGACTTCATATCCCTGCTCTTTGAGCAGATGGGCCGACACCGAAGAATCGACCCCGCCGGACATGCCGATGACGACGCGTGGTTTGCTCATACAATTTCACCCGCAACACTGCCGTCCGTATGGATTAAAGATAGTGGAAAACGCGCGCCGGCACGGTAATCATCGATGCATTTTAAAATCAGCTCGCTGCGATGCCTCTCGCGGGTGGCGACCAGTTCGTCGTAACTCATCCACATGGTGCGCACGATACCTTCATCGAGCGGTTGCTCGTATTCCTGCCCCAGCTGACCGGCAAAGGTAAAGCGCAGATAGGTCACGGGAATGCCACGCCGTTTGGACATATAACGCGACAGATAGGTGCCCACCAGATGTGTAGGGGTAAAGTCGTGCGCGGTTTCTTCTTTGGTTTCGCGGATGACGGCCTCGATTAAGGATTCACCCGGATCAAGATGGCCAGCTGGCTGGTTGATGCGGCGTCCGTCGGAGGTATCTTCTTCGATCATGAAGAAAAGCCCGTTGCGTTCAATAATCGACGCTACTGTTACCGCTGGTTTCCAGACATCTGGCATTGGTTCCTCAACTAAATTGGCAGGGAGAAGGGGGAATGTGCACATTCCGGCTTCAATAAGGTCGCTATTTTAACGGTTCTTGTCGGTTTAGCGTGAGCAGCTTATAAAGTCAGGTTAAATTCTGTAAAAAAGCTTGTGCTAAAGCAGACCGGAAGCCTCAGTTGGCTATATAGTTCGTGAGCAAGAAAACAGCCATCAATGTGGTAATGCATCATTTTTACAACACATGACCCATGTTGAGTCCGACAAAGTCGGGCGAGTGTGCGAAACTTCAGGGCTTCGCAAATTAGCACGGTAGTGCTATTTTCTTGTTTGACTGCATCAGAGTGACTCGCACAGGGTATCCAACGGCAGGCAGATACCCTATGATGCGCATTGGTTATTTATTTTATAAAGGGAGTGAATGTATGAAAATTGGCATCCCCGCCGAGACCAGACCGGGTGAAACCCGGGTCGCGGCGACCCCTGAAACAATTAAAAAGTACCTTGCTGCCAAACATCAGGTGTTGGTGCAGGCTGGTGCCGGGGTTGCTTCCAGTATTCCGGATGAGGCTTATGTGGCCGTTGGTGCGCAGATTGTGGATGCAGCTACGGCGCTGGCTTGCGAATTGGTACTCAAAGTGCGGGCGCCTGACGCACAGGAACGCGCCCAGATGACTTCGGGCAGCGTACTGGTTGGTATGCTCAATCCCTTCGATGCGGACAACACCGCGGCCATGGCCGCTGCCGGTTTGCAGGCTTTCGCTCTCGAAGCGGCGCCGCGCATTACCCGTGCCCAGTCGATGGACGTACTGTCGTCGCAGGCGAATATCGCCGGTTACAAGGCGGTCCTGCTGGCAGCCAATACCTATGGTCGTTTCATGCCTATGCTTATGACCGCCGCCGGTACAGTGAAAGCCGCGCGGGTATTGATTATGGGTGTGGGCGTGGCCGGTTTGCAGGCAATTGCCACCGCCAAACGACTGGGTGCGGTGATTGAAGCCTCTGACGTGCGTCCGCCAGTCAAAGAGCAGGTGGAATCGTTAGGTGCCAAGTTTATCGATGTGCCATTTTTGACTGAGGAAGAAAAGGAAATTGCTCAGGGTACAGGCGGTTACGCACGCTCCATGCCGGCCGACTGGATGCGTCGTCAGGCAGAACTGGTGCATGAACGCGCCAAAAATGCCGACATTATTATTACCACGGCTTTGATTCCGGGTCGCAAGGCACCGATGTTGATTTCGGAAGAAACTGTCAAAGCAATGAAGCCGGGCTCGGTCATCGTCGACATGGCAGTCGAGCAGGGTGGCAATTGTCCGTTATCCGAATGCGGTAAAACGGTCACCAAGTATGGCGTACACATTATTGGCGAACCCAATCTGGCCACGCTGGTGCCGGCCGATGCGTCTGCTCTGTATGCGCGCAATATTCTGGATTTTTTAAAGTTGATTATCGATAAAGATGCAGCCCTGGCCATCAATCGTGAAGATGAGATTGTGGTAGCAACACTGCTGTGTTCCGGCGGTGAAGTGCTGAAAAAATAAACTGCAGACAATCAAGCTACCCCATTTAAAGAGGACATTATGGAAGTCAGTCACACACTTACTAATCTGATTATTTTTGTACTGGCGATTTACGTCGGTTACCACGTGGTCTGGACCGTTACGCCAGCCCTGCATACGCCGCTCATGGCGGTCACGAACGCCATTTCGGCCATTATCATCGTCGGTGCCATGCTGGCCGCCGGACTGACTGAAGGTTTGCTGGCGCAGGTCATGGGCACCTTGGCCGTTGCTCTTGCGGCGGTGAATGTCTTTGGTGGTTTTCTGGTCACGCAGCGCATGCTGGAAATGTTTAAGAAAAAACTGCCTAAACAGGTTGACGGCAAGGAGCACAAATAATGAGTATCAATCTGGTTGTTTTATTGTACCTGATCGCTTCGGTCTGTTTTATTCAGGCGCTTAAGGGGTTGTCACATCCGTCCACAGCACGACGCGGCAATGCGTTTGGCATGAGCGGTATGGCCATCGCCGTGGTGACAACGATTGCCATGATGCTGGAAATAAAATCGCGACTCCCGAGTGCTGGCTATGGTCTGCAACTGGTGGTCGGTGGTGTGGTGGTTGGTGGTTTCATTGGAGCGACTCTGGCCCGTCGGGTCGAAATGACGAAAATGCCGGAACTCGTTGCTGCCATGCATTCGCTGATTGGTTTGGCGGCCGTGTGTATCGCGGTGGCGGTGGTGTCTGAGCCGTGGGCATTTAATCTGGCCAAAAAGGGTGACCCGATTCTTTTTGGTAACCGGCTGGAACTGTTTATCGGTACTTTTGTAGGGGCAATTACCTTTTCAGGTTCGGTGATCGCTTTTGGCAAGTTGTCCGGCAAATATAAATTCCGTCTGTTTCAGGGTGCACCAGTTAGTTTTGCCGGCCAGCACCTGATCAATTTGGTGCTGGCATTAGCCATGCTTGCTTTTGGCATTACCTTTTGCATTACCCAAAGCTGGACGCCGTTTGTGTTGATGACGGCGATTGCCTTCACTCTGGGCGTGCTGATCATTATTCCGATCGGCGGTGCTGATATGCCGGTGGTGGTGTCTATGCTCAACAGTTATTCCGGCTGGGCTGCTGCCGGGATTGGTTTTTCCCTGAACAATTCGATGCTCATCATTGCCGGCTCGCTCGTGGGCTCGTCCGGTGCGATTCTGTCATACATCATGTGCAAGGCCATGAATCGTTCCTTTTTCAATGTCTTGCTCGGTGGTTTTGGTGGTGCACCGGCCGAAGTGGCTGCTGGCGGCCAGGCGGCGCGCAATGTCAAATCCGGTTCGGCCGATGACGTCGCGTTTTTGCTGGGCAATGCCGAGACCGTGATTATCGTTCAAGGTTATGGACTGGCAGTCGCCCGGGCGCAGCATTCCCTCAAAGAGCTGACCGAAAAACTGACTGAAAAAGGCATCAGCGTGAAATACGCCATTCATCCGGTCGCTGGCCGTATGCCGGGTCACATGAATGTGTTGCTCGCTGAAGCAGAAGTGCCGTATGACCAGGTGTTTGAGATGGAAGACATCAATAACGAGTTTGCCCAATGTGATGTGGTGCTGGTGCTTGGCGCTAACGATGTGGTCAATCCGGCAGCCAAAGATCCCAAGTCACCGATTGCCGGCATGCCGATTCTGGAAGCCTATAAAGCCAAAACCGTGATCGTCAATAAACGTTCCATGGCCTCCGGTTATGCCGGTTTGGACAATGAACTGTTTTATATGGATAAAACCATGATGGTGTTTGGCGACGCTAAAAAAGTGATTGAAGACATGGTTAAGGCGATTGAATAAATCGACTACTTTGATGTAAGGTAAATTCTCAGCCACTTGTTTTCAGGTGGCTTTTTTTATTCTTGTAGAATTGACTTACTTGCATAAACCGGTAACCAGACATTCAAAACAAAACATTTATGCATCAATTGCAGGGGCATAGAATATTTTCACTCGCCATTTCCATTCATCCAAACGAAGTGAGCGAACGGTAAATTATCCAGTGCTTTGATTCCGAATAGAAACGACAGGAGAGATTATGTTAATTGGCGTACCCAAAGAAATTAAAAATCATGAATACCGCGTTGGTTTAACCCCGGCGAGCGTGCGTGAATTATGTACCCGTGGTCACAAGGTCATGGTGCAAAACGACGCTGGCACGGCCATCGGCCTGCTGAACAAGGATTATGAGCAGGCAGGAGCAGAAATCGTTGCCACGGCCGCCGAAATTTTCAAGCGCGCCGAAATGATCGTCAAAGTTAAAGAACCTCAGCCAGAAGAATGCGCCATGTTGCGTCCCGGCCAGATTCTGTACACCTATTTGCATTTAGCTCCGGATCCGGAACAAACCAAAGCCTTGATTGCTTCAGGCGCAATCTGTTTTGCCTATGAAACCATTACCGGTGCCGGTGGTGGCTTGCCATTGTTGGCGCCGATGTCGGAAGTGGCTGGTCGCATGTCGATTCAGGCCGGTGCTGCCCATCTGGAAAAATCCAAAGGCGGTATGGCACTGTTGCTCGGCGGCGTACCTGGCGTGGCTCCGGGGCATGTGGTGATTCTGGGTGCCGGTGTGGTGGGCACTGCAGCTCTGCAGGTTGCCGTTGGAGTGGGTGCGCGTGTGACGGTATTAGATAAAAACATCGATCGTCTGCGTCATCTGGATCTGATTTACGGCAATCGTATTACAACCCTGTATTCGAATACCCAAACGGTGGAAGATTCGGTGTTATCCGCCGATCTGGTGATTGGTGGCGTATTGATTCCTGGTGCTGCAGCACCAAAATTGGTCACCCGTGAAATGATCAAAAAAATGAAACCGGGCGCCGTTGTGGTGGACGTGGCGATTGATCAGGGCGGTTGCTTTGAAACTTCGCACGCAACTACCCATGCCGAGCCAACGTATGTGGTGGACAATGTAGTGCATTACTGTGTGGCCAATATGCCGGGTGCCGTTGCACGTACGTCGACCTTTGCGCTCAATAATGCCACTATCCGTCATGCGCTGGCATTGGCAGATAAAGGCTGGAAGCAGGCCTGTAAAGATGACGTGCATCTGAAAAACGGTCTGAATGTCTGTGAAGGTAAAGTAACCTATGAAGCCGTGGCACGTGAACTGGGCTTAGCCTATGTGGCAGCAGATAGTGTGATTTAATTCCTGTTATTGTCAGTAACGCAATAAGGGCGCTCCGTGTGAGCGCCCTTATTGTTTGGTTAACCCTATATCTGTCCGAATCGGCGGATTAGGTTGTCCGCAGGCAGTAGTTCAGGCAAAATTCGTTTGGGCTTATCCTGTAACGCTGTGGATGAAGGCAAGCCGTGCACCGTGATTGGATCTAAAATGATGACCTATGAAGAATACCTCGATGAAGTAACCACGGTCATGACGGAAATGTATGATTTGACCGATGCGGCGGCGATTAAATTTGTCATGCGTGCCCAGGCGGGTGATTATTTCACCGTGCATGACGACAAGCCGGAAATGCGCACCCTTGAGCGCGCCCAGCAGGATGCCAAAACCATTTATGAACAGCGCAACAAATCCCGTCCCGATATTTTTAAAAAATAAGCCATGATTATTCTCGGCATTGAGTCGTCCTGCGATGAAACTGGTCTGGCTTTGGTGGATACCAATACCGGTCTGCTTGCGCATGCTCTGTATTCGCAGATTGCCATGCATCAGGAATATGGCGGGGTGGTGCCGGAACTGGCTTCGCGCGACCATATTCGTCGTGCTCTTCCGTTGCTTGAACAGGTGTTGCAGCAAGCCCAGCTGGATAAATCATCCATCGATGCGATCGCGTATACTCAGGGGCCCGGCCTGGCCGGTGCGCTGCTCGTTGGCGCATCAGTGGCCTGCGGGCTGGGGCTGGCGCTTGGTAAGCCGATGATTCCGATTCATCATCTCGAAGGCCATTTGCTGTCACCGCTGCTGTCATCCAAGCCACCGGCGTTTCCATTTATTTCGTTGTTGGTTTCCGGCGGCCATACTCAATTGATGCTGGTCCAGGGAGTTGGACAGTACACCTTGCTGGGTGAAACTCTCGATGATGCGGCTGGCGAGGCCTTTGATAAGTCAGCCAAACTACTGGGATTGAGTTACCCGGGTGGTCCGGCGATTTCAAGGCTGGCTGAATCCGGTGATCCGTCAGCGTATACGCTGCCACGCCCGATGCTGCATTCGAAAGATTTTAATTTCAGTTTTTCCGGTCTGAAAACGGCGGTGTTGACAGTGGTGAAAAACCATCCCGGTGTGTTGAGCGAGCAGGATAAAGCCAATGTGGCGCGGGCTTTTGTGGATGCGCTCGTTGATGTGGTGGTGGCTAAATGCTGTGCGGCGTTGCGCCATACCGGCATGAAGCGGCTGGTGATTGCCGGTGGTGTCGGTGCCAACGCCCAGCTGCGCGCCGGCCTGAATGCCGCCGCGGCTAAAAAACGCTTTGACGTGTATTATCCCGAGCTTGAATTTTGCACCGACAATGGTGCCATGATTG
The DNA here is from genome assembly GCA_903862415.1 of uncultured Oxalobacteraceae bacterium. Taxonomy (GTDB): domain Bacteria; phylum Pseudomonadota; class Gammaproteobacteria; order Burkholderiales; family Burkholderiaceae_D; genus Solimicrobium. Next base: position 8,771 of record CAIOYD010000014.1, read on the forward strand.
CCTTTGCCGGTGCGCTGCGCTGCAAAGCCGACCCGCAACAAGCGCAGTATGATTACGCCTTTACTGTGCGGCCGAAATGGCCATTATCTGAATTGAGCGGAATTACGTAGGGTGTATTAGCGCAGCGTAATACCCCTGTGGTGTATCAGCGCAGCGTAATACCCCTGTGGTGTATCAGCGCAGCGTAATACACCACTATCAGTTGCTCCTCTGATACATGGTCAACTTTTTTTGCTGCCCAGACGGCTTTCTTTGCCGGCGATCAGATTGCGGATGTTTTGCACATGGCGGTAGATCAGCAGCGCACTCATGACGCACACGGACCAGAATACCGGATCAGCGGTGCCAAAAATCAAACCGGCATAAAAGGGAGCAAAGAGCGCAGCCAGTAATGCCGCCAGCGACGAGTAGCGGAAGCAGAAGGCAACCACTAACCATGTCGCCAGCGTGCCCAGCCCTAACCACAGATTAAGACCCAGTAACACACCGGCTGCCGTGGCCACACCTTTGCCGCCGACAAATTTAAAAAATACCGGCCACAGATGTCCTAAAAATACCGCGATCGCAGCTAAGGCAATCAGGGTTTGCGGCAGGTGCAGTGATTGCACATACCACACCGCCAGCCAGCCTTTAAAGCCATCTCCCAGCAGTGTCAGCACTGCCGCGGCCTTGTTCCCGCTGCGCAGTACATTGGTCGCGCCGGGATTTTTTGAGCCGTAAGTGCGTGGATCGGACAGGCCAAACAGTTTGCTCACGACCACGGCAAATGAGACCGAGCCAATTAAATAGGAAAGGATGACGAAGCCAGCGAGGGCAAAATTTGACATGAAATAAATCCGGATTAAGTTGCAATGCCCGGTATTTTAAGCGATCAACCCCGATATAGGCCAGATTTGCACAAAAAAGCGCTGCCAGTCGAGCTCACACTATGATGTTGTTGTTCCGAGCGCACATTCTACCGGTATGGCACCCAGCAGATTCACTAGCACTTGCGGAGCTATGCCGATCAGATAGCCGCGGCGACCACCGTTGATGTAAATTTTATTCAGCTCCAGGATGGTTTTTTCTACATACACTGGCAAACTTTTTTTGGTGCCAAAGGGTGAGGTGCCGCCAACCTGATAACCACTGTGACGTTGTGCACTATCCGGACTGCAGGGGCTAATCTGTTTACATTTAATTTGCCGCGCCAGATTTTTGGTCGAGACGGTACAGTCGCCATGCATGAGCACAATGAGTGGTTTGGCACTGTCGTTTTGCATCACCAGTGTTTTGATGACGGTATGCTCATCAACGCCGAGCTCGCGGGCAGAAACTTTAGTGCCACCCTGTTCTTCATAAGTATAAGGATGTTCGCTGAATTCAATACCCAGTTTGCGCAGCATCTGGGTGGCGGGTGTTTCGGAAATATGTTTGCTGTGGCTCATGAGGTTGTTATCCGCGCGGATGATGTTGCTGGTGAAGTTTTTTCAATCGTTCGCGCGCTACGTGAGTGTAAATTTGTGTGGTTGAAATATCCGAGTGGCCGAGCAGTAACTGTACCACGCGTAAATCAGCACCGTGATTAATGAGATGGGTGGCAAAAGCATGTCGCAGTGTATGCGGTGACAGCGGGGCGTTGATGTCGGCATGCAGGGTATACTTTTTGATCAGAATCCAAAACATTTGTCGTGTCATGGCGCTGCCACGGGCGGTCACAAACAGAGCATCATCTATCTTGCCTTTCATGATCTGCGCACGTGCTTCATTGAGATAGCGTGCTACCCAACTGCTGGCAATTTCACCAAACGGAACCAGACGGGTTTTGTTGCCTTTGCCGGTGATGCGCAAGACGTTGTCATTGAGGCTGAGTTCCTGCATTTTCAACAGAACCAATTCTGTGACCCGCAGGCCGCTGGCATACATTAATTCCAGCATGCAGCGATCACGCAATCCGAGTGGCAAGCTGTGGTCCGGTGCCGCTAACAGCGCTTCCACCTGGGTTTCGCTCAAGGTCTGAATATTGCGTGCCGGTGTTTTAGCCGAGGCAATTTTTAAGGTCGGGTCGGCGCTAATTTTTTGTTGCTGCAAAGCGTAGCGGTAAAAACGTTTAAATACCGCCAGCCGCCGATTGGCACTGGTGGCTTTACTGTCTTTTAAGTAATGGGTGTACTTGTCGATTTCCGCTTTTCCAGCGAGCATCAGGGAGGTCGTCAGTTGCGGTTCGAGCCACTGGGCAAATAAAGTCAGGTCGCGCCGATAGGCTTCGAGGGTATTTTTGGATAGCCCATCTTCGAGCCACAACGTGTCGCAAAATTCATCGATTTCAGTTTGCATGCTGGTGTTAATAACCATGGACACCTTCGTACTACATTGTAAGATGAAAAACAAAAAAGGCGCATCCGGAGACACGCCTTTAAAACTACTTTCGCGCTTACTGCATATGTCTGGCCTGAATGTACAGCCAGCACTGCTATATTGAAACGCGGTCTCCTCGATGTTTTTCCGGATATCTCCGATTTTTATAAACCTGCTAATCCTTCAACTGCAGCAAAGATAGCACACCACTTTTAGATATGCAAATGCAAGCCGCCTCTGAAAAGCAGCAATCTGGATTGTGTGGTAATTTTGCGTAAAAGTTATAAAAAAATTATGAGTTACAGTTTGCCGGCATCAGATTTATGGATGACTTTTAGGTTTTTCAATCTCTCTGATGAGTTGCATCACTAAGTCCCTGTTCATGTGATTTTCTGTTTGCAGAACCAGAGGTAGCAGCGCCTGATGCCATTTTTCCTGTTCCGTTTTAGTGGGTTGGTATACCACGATTTTTGGTGATTGCGAGAGTGTAGCCAGATCCAGATCGTTTTGCTGTTGTGCCAGTGTGTTGGCAAATTTGGTGGATTCATTCATAGCCTTAATGAGTTTGATGCGCAGTTCGCCCGGCAAATCATCCCAGAAGTTTTTATTGACGATGACAGCATTGCCGGAATAGCCGTGGTTGGTCAGGGCGATGTAGCGGCGCGAGCTGGATTTGTTGGCGTAAAAGCTGGAAATAGTGGTTTCGGCGCCATCAATATATTTGTTCTGTAACGAGTCTGGTGCCGGCATTGCCGTGATCGACCAGGGAGTGGCGCCCAAACAACGTATCTCCGCATCCAGTACTTTGGACTGTTGTATGCGGATATGTAATCCGCGCAAGTCCTCCGGATTATGGACTGGTTTGAGGGATGAAAAATTTTTAAATCCGTTATCCCAATACCCTAGTCCGACTATTCCCTTTGACTGCAGTTTGTTGAACAGTTCGCGGCCAATGGCACCCTGAGTTACCCGGTGCAGTGCTTCCCCGTCCGGAAACAGGTAAGGCAAATCAAAGAGTTCAAATTCACTAATGCCGACGGAAGCCAGTTTGGACAGTGGCGGCACCAGCATTTGCACGGCATTTAACTGCAGAGCATCAATTTCTTCATTTTCTTTGTAAAGTTGCCCACCCGGATAGATATCAATTTTGACTCGGCCATGGGTTGAGGATTCTGCCAATTGTTTAAAATGCACAACAGCCATCCCTGTGGGGGAATTATTATTATCTATATAACTAAACTTTATTACAATATTATCCTGCGCACTACTGGATTGTGTTGTTATAATAAGTAGTGCAAATGCTAATATGAAGTATTTCAAGAATGACATTATTATTTCTGTTTGAATAAATTGTTTGCCAGAGTTGGTTTAAAACCAGATTTATTTTCTGATTACTTTGAGTAAAAACATATTGTGGATAACCACGTTTTAATGAACAACATCCAATTTTTTAAGCAGCAATGGGTAACGCCGTTATTGTTTGCCATATTGGTATTGCCGGTACTTTTATTGCTTCCATGGCAGTCACAAAAAAGCGAATTCAAGGATCGGCAGGTGTCAAACAGCGTGCAATACTTACCAGATTAGAGGTGGAAACAGCGCCCAAAAGTTTCCACCTTAGTGTGTCACCATCCGGTGTTTTAGCCGGGGGTATCTGGAGTGATTTATATGGACATCATTTACGAAATAAGAA
>CAIOYD010000015.1 GCA_903862415.1 uncultured Oxalobacteraceae bacterium
GAAATGGGTTTGTGCCAGTTGGACGCTTTCATCCAGTTTTTGCACGATGCCCGATTTGTAACGTTCCGCTTCGGCGATGGTATCGAAAACCAGCCCCTGTTGCTGCATGACGTCAGTAGCGATTTGGTCGATTTGTTGTTGCATTTCACTTTTCCTTTTCACCACTCTTTTAAAGTTGTTTTTATTGTATTCCTGGATATTTTTAAAATATATTGTGGCTATCCGAAGAGAGGAAATGATGAGGATATAAGGAATGAAACGGTTTTCATCCCTTATGGTAAGCAGAGTGTTTCAACGCATTATTGCAATGGTCGGCTGTTTGATTCTGGGCAAGTAAGGACGAAACTGGCCAGCAGCACTCCGCTGGCAATTAAGGCGCCGCCAATGGTCATTGCCGTCACTGTAAAATGGCCTTCGGATTCGTTTTCCATAGAAATAACCCCGCAAATTAACGCAGTTGCACCGGCAATGACGAGATTGGCCGCCATTTTGAAAGCATATCGGTGCCTGTCCAAACGTTCAATTACATGATCAGTTAATGATTGCACTAAGTTTTGCGATGGGGCTGATGATGTCATCATAGCGGCGCTGGGGGAATCGGGTGGCAAGTTGAAACGAGCGGCAGAAAATGGTGTTGATTTAGGTATTTGCAGCATACTATTTCCTTTTGATGTTAATAATCAGATTTAAAAAACAGAATATTCCGAAAAATTAGTGCTCAGGATTTTTAAAAAGTTCATAGTAAATTAATAATTATTTACATCGATTTGTAAACTTAAACAGGCTAATGCCATCCATGGTGTTGCTGTGGCTTTGGAGTGGGTACTGAGAGGTTGTGGATAATTGTCGCTATGCACAGGAAACCAAAATTGCTGATTTGAAATGTGATTTCGTGTATTTATCATGCTAATATGAAATGTTACGTATATTGAAATAATGCACCTGGACAAATTGATGATGAAAATGACCAAAATGAATTTGCATAAAACAGCGGGCTTAGCAGGTTTAATGACGTTGCTTGCCATAAGTGCGGGCAGTTCCCTGGCGGAGCAGACTGCTGGCGTGGTGGATGTATCGACACTGATGCGCATCCGGGATGCGGCTCTGAAATCGGATTATGCGTATGAACGATTGACGGAACTGACGGATCAGATTGGTCCACGGCTGTCGGGCTCGCTTGGTGCTGAAGCGGCGGTGACGCTGGTGGCTGAAGGCATGCGTCGGGATGGTTTGCAGGTCAGTCTGCCAGCAGTCAAAGTACCCCATTGGGTGCGGGGAATCGAAACTGCCGAACTGGTGGAGTATGCGCATCGTCCGGCCGGACTTACACAGAAGGTGGTGTTGACGGCGCTCGGCGGCTCTGCTGCCACAGCGGCAGCAGGATTAACTGCGCCGGTGGTGATTGTTCACTCCGAGGAAGAGTTGCAGCAGCGTGCTGCCGAAATTAAGGGACGGATTGTGCTCTTTGATGTCGCTTATGACCAGCATCTGGCCGACAATGGCCATGCCGGAGAGGCTTATGGAGACGCTGGTTGGATACGGTTTTATGGTCCGGCCCGAGCTTCCCGACTGGGTGCGGCGGCTGCACTGGTGCGCTCCGTTGGTGGTGCCGATTATCGTCTGCCCCATACCGGCATGACCGGCTGGGATGGTGCTGCACCGATACCGGCGGCGGCCGTGACGGCTGAAGATGCCATGCTGATGTCGCGACTGGCAGCCAAAGGCGCTATTCAGCTGCATTTGACCTTAACACCACAAACCCTGCCGGATGCCGACAGCCACAATGTGATTGGTGAAATTGGCGGCAGCGATAAGGCTGCAGAAATTGTGATTGTTTCCGGTCATCTGGATTCCTGGGATTTGGCGCAGGGAGCCATTGATGATGGTGCCGGACTGGCTGCGGCGCTGGGTGTGGCAGATGTATTTCAACAATTGGGCTTGAAACCGCGTCGTACTGTACGTATTATCGGATGGATGAATGAAGAAAATGGCGTGCGCGGCGGCAAGGCGTATTTTGCCGCCAATCAGTTGCAACACCATTTTGCGGCCATTGAGAGTGATATCGGTGGTGGCCGGCCGTTGGGTTTGATTGCCAGTGTGAGCCGTGAAAATGAAAGCCAGTTTGCTGCGCTCAAGCCGCTGTTGCGCTCGATAGGTGCACCGCTGTTTGAACGTCACGAATATGCTGGCGGAACCGATATCGGTGCACTCACTGCCAGTGGTGTACCCGCCTTTGAACCGTTGCTCGATACGCGCAGTTATTTTAGTTATCACCACACGCCAGCGGATACGCTCGACAAGGTGGAGCCGGAAAATCTGCGCAGGCAGGTTGCCTTGTTGGCGATGCTGACATGGTATCTGGCGGAAATGCCGTCTGAGCTCAAGCATTTGCCCGCCGTAGCCGATGAAGAGTGATTGAGCTGTAAACAAAGGGGAAACACTTTAATGCAGGTTAACGCAAACACAGATGGAGTAAGGTGATGCGCTTCATAAAATTACTGATCGTGCTGGCTTTTATGGCGGCGTTGGGGATGTATTATTTTGTGTATGTCATGTCAGGGCAGGCCACCACTTATTTTGTCAACCATGAGCGCAAAGCGGCCAAATTGGTGCGCCACGAAATCACGCTGCCGGATGGAATGCATTACGTCTATCTGGACGGCGGACACGGTGAACCGCTGATCTTGTTGCATGGCTTTGGTGCCGACAAGGACAGTTTTACTCGCGTGGCGAAACACCTGACTGAACACTATCACGTCATTATTCCGGATTTGCTTGGGTTTGGTGAATCTTCTCATCCGCTGAATGTGGATTATTCCTCCCGTGCCCAGGCTGAACGGGTGCGCGCGCTGGCGCAGGCGCTCGATATTACCTCCGTACACCTGGGTGGTAATTCCATGGGTGGTCAGATTGCGTTGTCGTATGCCGCTGCGCATCCAGCCGAGGTGCAAAGTTTATGGCTGCTTGATCCGGCCGGTATTTGGAGTGCGCCGCAAAGTGAGTTGGCAAAAGTTCTGGACCGCGATCACCGTAACCCATTGATTGTTCGCAATGAAGATGATTATGTGCATGCGATGGAATATGCCATGAGCAAGCCGCCGTATATTCCGAAGCCGATTTTGCACGTTATGGCGCAAACGTCGATCAAGAATGTAGCCTTGTCGGAGCGGATATTTTTGCAGATTTCGAATGATTCGATTGAATCCAAAATCAAAGGTTTGAAAACACCGACCCTGATTATCTGGGGTGATCAGGATCGCGTGATCCATGTACTGACTGCGGAGGTGTTATATAACCTGCTGCCTAAATCCAAAGTCAATATCATGAAAGGTATAGGTCATATGCCGATGCTGGAAAATCCGGAAGAGTGTGCTAATGATTATGAATTTTTCCGGTTTCGTCTCATTACTGAGGAAAAAAATGCGGCCAAATAAATAGCCGTATTTTGTTCTCTGCGATAAAAAGCCGGTGTGAAATCACACCGGCTTTTGTGTATTTTGCGGGCTTATTTGGCCGCTGCTGGCATCTGAGCTGGATGCTGTTGGTGTTGATGCATGTGTTCAAAATGAGCAGCGTGTTTATTTAAAATGGCCTGCTGTTCGGGTGTCAGCACGGCATACAGTGCTTTGAGTGCCGTCAGATGGGATTGCATGTGATCGAGATGCTGTTGTTGCATGGCGATGTGTTTTTCCAGCCGTTCCGGAGCAGAAAGTGCCTCATTTGCCGGAGCCGCAGTTTTGGAGCGGTCAGCCATCATGCCCATGCTCTGCGCAAAATTATCGGCAAAATTTTTCCAGGCAGATTCCTGTGTCGGGGTGATTTTCAGTTCGTCATGTAATTTGGCGATGTGGCTGGCTTGCATCTGGGCCATTTTGACACGGCAATCGTCGCCTTGTTTGCAGTCAGAGTGTTCTTGTGCGGTTGCCAGCAGGGTGACACAAGTCAGTGTGATGGCGGCACAACTGAGCAGAATACGGGTTTTGAACTTGGTCATGATTTCTCCGGAAGGTGGCAGCGCAGGAAAATCTGCACCGGTTGTCAGGTTAGTGCTCGCATGTGTCGTTATCGTGTCGGTTTCGGGCGATTTTGTATCGGTGTGTAACCCAGTTATTTGTGCTTGAGCAAACAGCCATGCCGCTGTATGACGACGACATGGCGCTGTTAACTGCTGTCAGCGACGGGCGCGGGCGTTTGCGGCAATGCGCAAGCGCAGGGCATTGAGTTTGATGAAGCCGCCGGCATCGGCCTGATTGTAGGCGCCACCGTCTTCGTCAAAGGTGGCGATGTTCATGTCAAATAACGAATCGGTTTTGGAGTCGCGCGACATGGTGGTGACGTTACCTTTATACAGTTTGATGCGTACCCAGCCATTGACATTGGCCTGGGTGTGATCAATCAGGGTTTGCAGGGCCAGTCGTTCCGGCGCCCACCAGTAACCGTTGTAAATCAGGCTGGCATAGCGTGGCATGAGATCGTCTTTCAGATGCGCGACTTCGCGATCGAGGGTAATCGATTCAATGGCGCGGTGAGCCCGCAACATAATTGTGCCGCCAGGGGTTTCATAACAACCGCGTGATTTCATACCGACATAGCGATTTTCGACCAGATCCAGACGACCGATACCGTGTTTGCCGCCGAGACGGTTGAGTTCGGTCAGCACAGTAGCGGGCGACATGCGCACGCCGTTCAAGGCCACAATGTCCCCGCGTTCAAATTCGATATCGAGGAATTCCGGCTGGTCCGGTGCCGCTTCGGGACTGACGGTCCAGCGCCACATGGATTCTTCGGCTTCGGCACTTGGGTTTTCCAGATGGCGACCTTCAAAGCTGATGTGCAGCAGGTTGGCATCCATGGAGTACGGCGCGCCACCGTTTTTGTGCTTCATGTCGATGTCGATGCCGGCATCCTGAGCATACTGAAGCAGTTTTTCGCGCGACAGCAAGTCCCATTCACGCCACGGTGCAATCACTTTGACGTTGGGCATGAGTGCATAGGCGCCGAGTTCAAAACGCACCTGGTCATTACCCTTGCCGGTAGCGCCGTGGGAAATGGTATCTGCTCCGGTTAAGCGCGCAATGTCGATGAGACGTTTGGCGATTAAGGGACGGGCAATCGAAGTGCCGAGCAGGTATTCGCCTTCATAGACGGTGTTGGCACGAAACATTGGGAATACAAAATCACGGACGAATTCTTCGCGCAAATCGTCGATGTAAATATTTTCCGGTTTGATGCCGAATTTCAGGGCTTTCTGGCGTGCCGGTTCGAGTTCTTCGCCCTGACCCAGATCGGCGGTAAAGGTGACGATTTCACACTGGTAGTTATCCTGCAGCCATTTCAGTATGACCGAGGTATCCAGACCGCCGGAATAGGCTAACACTACTTTTTTAATATCGCTCATAAGGTTCTCACAAGTTGAATGGTGTACTTTAATTGGGTGTCTCGATGACTTTGCCGACGACTAAATATTCCAGCAAGGCTTTTTGAATGTGCAAACGGTTTTCGGCTTCATCCCAGACCACCGATTGCGGGCCGTCGATGACGTCTGCGGAAACTTCTTCACCGCGGTGCGCCGGCAGGCAATGCATGAACAGCGCCTCCGGATGGGCACGGGCCATTTTGTCGGCATCCACGATCCAGCCTTTGAAGGCATCCAGACGAGCTTGATTTTCGGCTTCGTAACCCATGGAAGTCCAGACGTCGGTATTGACTAAATCAACCTGATGGCAGGCATCGACGGGATTATCAAATAAAGTGTAGTGACTCTTTTCTGCCGGAAGGCGGGCCAGGTCAACTTCATACCCTTTTGGGGTCGAAATATTGAGGTGAAAACCGAAAATTTGTGCGGCCTGTAACCACGAGTACAGCATATTGTTGGCGTCGCCTATCCAGGCCACGGTTTTACCGGCGATTGAGCCGCGATGTTCGATGTAGGTGAACACATCGGCAAAGACCTGGCAGGGATGGTGTTCATTGGTGAGCCCATTAATGACCGGTACGCGCGAATGGGCGGCAAAGCGTTCAATAATGTCCTGACCAAAGGTACGGATCATGATGATGTCGCACATGCGTGAGATCACCTGGCCGGCATCTTCCACCGGCTCGCCGCGGCCAAGCTGGCTGTCGCGGGTATTTAAATAAATCGCCGCGCCACCGAGCTGATGCATGCCGGCTTCAAATGAGAGACGGGTGCGGGTGGAGTTTTTTTCAAAAATCATTACCAGCGTACGATCTAGCAGCGGGTGATAGGGCTGGTATTCTTTAAAGCGGCGTTTGATGATGCGGGCGCGCTCCATGACGTAGTGGAATTCGTCGAGGGTAAAATCAGAGAGCTGCAGGAAGTGTTTGATTGCCATAATTGAGCCAGCCAAGCCAGAGCCGATGTCCTGTAGATCAGGATTTTTTTCATTCCGCGCCAGGGGATGGTTGAGATCTGCTTGTGCTGTTGTGTTGTAATAATCGACACTGATTATAGGGGATTATTTGGTCTTATGCCTGGATTGAATGGTGAAAATAATGATTTAAACGGAAATTAACCCAATTTTTCAAATTAAATTCAGAAATTTCCATGAATTAGTTGATAAAAATTACTTATGTGTGAAGTCCCTTGTGCTGATTAAATCGCCATATAACGTCCGGCTTTATGGTTAATGGCGATGGTCAGATTCAGGGCCAGTGCGCCGAGCATGGAGATGGCGACGGCGCTCAGCGGCAGCAGCAACAACGATAGCAGCATAATGGCAGCATCAATGCCAAGTTGCACATATCCGGCGCGCAGGCCATAACGCTGCTGCAAGAACAGCACCAGAATATTGATGCCACCCAGACTGGCTTTATGACGAAACAAAATCAGCAGACCCACGCCCATGAGCAAGCCACCGATGATGGCGCCATACAGTGGATTGAGGCTGTCGAGGCGTAGCACAGCGGGCATCATTTCTGACCAGGCTGACAGTAACAGGACGGAGCAAAAGGTTTTAATGGTGAATTTCCAACCCATTTTTTTTATTGCCAATGCATAAAAAGGCAGGTTAATGACGAAAAACAGTTGTCCGAATGAAAAGCCACTGGCGTAATGCAGCAGAAAGGCCAGACCAACGGTGCCTCCTGTGACCAGACCGATTTTTCCGTAGATCGCCACACCCAGTGCCACCAGGAGTGTTCCGGTGATGATGGCCAGGGCATCTTCAAACAGGCTGTGGTGCGAAACCGGTGCTGCGGCGCAGTTGAGATCAGAGGAATGACTGGTTTTCATGGGAGCTGCATGGAAGTCAAATTAACCGTCAGCTTACCTTGCTCCTGTGGTGTACATTCTGCGCTGTATCAAGCTACCGGGTTGCAAGGTGTTATTTGTAGCCCAGAGTCTGGGCGGCTTCATGGACCAATTGCTCGTACATGTCATGGCGCATCTGGCTGATGGCGCCGCTTTGGATGGCGGCCAGTACAGCGCAGCCCGGTTCGGTATGGTGGTGGCAGTTGTAAAATTTGCAGTGACCTAAAAAAGGCCGGAATTCCGGAAATGCCCGCTCCAGCATGCCTTCGGATAAATGGTGCAGGCCGAATTCCTGAAAGCCGGGAGAATCGATAATGATGCTGTGGTCGTTCAGATGATAAGAGCGCACGAAAGTGGTGGTGTGTTTGCCGGTATCGAGGGCGGCAGAAATTTCTCGCGTGGCGATGGCGGCATCCGGGATTAACAGGTTGATCAGTGACGATTTACCCATGCCTGACTGGCCGATTAAAATCGTTGACTGACCATCGAGCAGTGGCATCAGCGTGGCCAGAGTTTGTTCCGGATTGGTTCTGGCTGAAACCTGATGCACCGGATAACCCATGGTTTCATAAATTTGCAGGCGTTTCACGGCAGCTGGCAACAGCGCGAGCACATCAATTTTATTGAGTATCAGGTGCGGCTTGATGCCGCCGGCTTCAGCCGCAACCAATGCACGGCAGATCAGGTCGTCGGAAAACCCGGGTTCGGTGGCGACGACAATAAATAACTGGGTTAAATTAGCGGCCAATAATTTGGAGCGGTACTGATCGGAGCGGTACAGTAAGGTTTTGCGTTCGGTGATGGCTTCAATGACCCCCTGATTTTTTGAGGTCAGCTGATATTCGACCACATCGCCGACGGCGACATCGCTTTTTTTTCCGCGGGTCACACAGTTGAACAGCATCTGTTCGGCTTCAACCAGATAATGCCGGCCATGCGCAGCCATGACTGTGCCAAGTGCGCGCGCCATCAGGAAAACGATTGCTGATAAATGGCATCCACCTTGGCTGCGCAGATGAAGTCATTTTCAGACAGACCGCCACGTCCGTCATTGACACTGTGGGTGTCAAACTTGATGAGGCATTGCTGATAGGTGATGGTGATTTCCGGGTGATGGTCTTCAGCATGGATCACGTAGGCAATCGCGTTGATGAAGGCCAGGGTTTCATAATAATTTTTGAAGCGGTAGGTTTTGACTATGCGCTCAGACTCCAGGCTCCAGCCGGGAACAGCGTTCAGACAGGCAGCTAATTCGACCGGACTAATCGCTGTTTTGGTAGGCAGGCATTTGCGGGCGAGCAGATCTCTGGTGCTAGGCATGATGTTCTTTCGCAAGGGTTAACTGATGGATGCGCACGGCAGCCGACGGATGGCTGTCGTAAAAGCGCGAATGCAGCGGGTCCGGGGTCAGGGTGGAGGCATTGTCGTCATACATTTTGACTAGTGCCGAGGTCAGTTCAGCCGCACTGGTGTGCAGCGCGGCAAAGGCATCGGCTTCAAATTCATGACGACGTGAAGTAATTGCGCTGATAGGGGAAAAGAAAAAGGTAAACAGTGGCAGGGTCAGCATAAACAGCAGCAAGGCCATGGCGTCGTTGATATTGCCACCGCCGATGATGACCGGCTCGACACCGAGGCCGGTATAAAACCAGATTTGTTGTTTGAGAAAGCCCAGCAGGGCTAAGAATCCCAGCGACAGAAGAAAGATCAGGGCAATCCGTTGAATGATGTGTTTTTTCTTGAAGTGGCCCAACTCATGTGCCAACACCGCTTCAATTTCGGCCGGCGCTAAGCGTTCAATCAGGGTGTCAAAGAAGACGATGCGTTTGGACGCGCCGAAGCCGGAAAAATAGGCATTGCCATGGGCGCTACGTTTGGAGCCATCCATGATGAATAAGCCTTTGGAGGCAAAGCCGATGCGCTGCATCAAGCCTTCGATGCGGGCTTTGAGGCTGTCGTCTTCGAGTGGTTTGAATTTGTTAAAGAGCGGTGCAATTACGCTTGGATAGAGCACCATCATGAGCAGCTGAAAACCAGTCCAGACCAGCCAGGCATACAGCCACCACAGGTTGCCGGCCGTGCTCATGAGTGTCAGCACAACCCAGCACAGCGGCAGGCCGATCAGGGCGCCAATCAGGCTGTTTTTGAGCATGTCGGTAAAAAACAGCTTACGGGTCATTTTGTTGAAGCCGAATTTCTCTTCCAGCACAAACTGGCGATAGTAATCCATGGGCAGATCGATCACGCCGGTGATGACGGTAAAGCTGACCAACAGGCTGAGTTGATACAGCATTCCGGTACCCAGGCGATGAATCAGCTGTACCGATAACCACTGCAAACCGCCAAACAGGGTCAGGCCAAGCAAGACCAGCGCGCCGATAAACAGGTCGATGATGGCGAGTTTGGTTTTGGCTACGGTATAATCGGCAGCCTTCTGATGGGAGGCGAGTGTTATTTTTTCGGCAAATTGTGCCGGTACCGCCGCGCGGTGTTGTTGTACGTAGCGGATTTGCCGGGATGCCAGCCAGAAGCGGCATCCCAGAGTCAAACTCAGAAAAACGATGAACAAGACTGAAAATGCAAATGAATCCATGCTGCTCCTGTGAGAAAATAGCGCACTAATTACCTGTGGATTGTCTAGAATGACCAGGGGTGCCTGTTTGCCGAATACAAACTTTACGATTATGCGCACCATGCGCCAAGGAATACTTTATGTCTCAAAGCAGTATTTTACCCGTAACTCCGCCTGTCAAGCCGAATGAATTTAACCTCGTCTGGGTTGACATGGAAATGACCGGTCTGGATCCGGATAATGACCGTATTATTGAAGTGGCGGTGCTGGTGACGGACATGGAGTTGAACATTCTGGCCGAAGGCCCGGTGTTTGCCATTCATCAGTCGGATGAAACACTGGATAAAATGGATAACTGGAACAAGGGCACCCATGGCCGTTCTGGCCTCATCGACCGGGTCAAAGCATCAACCGTGACGGAAGCAGAAGCCGAACTGGCCCTGATCGCCTTCATGAAAAAGTATGTCCCGGCCGGTAAATCACCAATGTGTGGCAATTCCATCTGCCAGGATCGACGTTTCATGGTCCGCGGCATGCCCAAGCTGGAAGCGTTTTTCCATTATCGTAATCTGGATGTCTCTACGCTCAAGGAATTATGCCGTCGCTGGAAACCGGAGTTGATCAAGGGTTTTAAAAAACATCAGATGCATACAGCCATGGCTGACATTATTGAATCGGTGGAAGAGTTGCGCTACTACCGGGAACATTTTATTGTTCCCTGAGTGAGTTGCTCCGAATTGATCGGAGCAACGTTCGGACCACTGGTCAGTGAACGGTTGGCCCGGCGCCGCAGCAGTTTTTAAATTTTTTGCCACTGCCGCAATTGCATATGTCATTGCGTCCCTGTTTCGGAGTTTCGTGCTTTACGGTACTCACCCCGGAGGTTCTCAGCGGCAGCCAGTAGTTGTACAGGTGCGGAATTGCTGCTTCGACTTCAATCGATAATTTGTGGCACTTGGCTGGATCGTCGACGAATTTGGTTTCTTCTTCACTGATTTCTTCGGCACCCAGCAGATAGATAGGACGCAGTAATGGCGCCAGCGGGCTGGAATTGAGCGCTTCCCAGGCATCGGCACGCAACTGCATGCCTTCCCAGAATCCCCACGACCAGGCTTCGCCATCGATAATTTCTTTACCTTCGTGTTCATACACGCAAAACAGTGGTTCAAATTCTTTCGGGGCTACTTCAAAGGTAATCATCACTTCATTCATGAAGCGGGCGATTAAGTTGATGATGCGTTCGGACTGTTTTTCCGAAGCGAATTTTGGTTCAGAATCGTCTTCAAAGCCCCAGACATTGGGCAGCCATTCGGCTAACGGGATGAATTCCGGTCCGATGGCAATGGCGGTCAGATAACCGTGCAGAGCATCCATTGTCATCCCTTCATCGCCGACGGTATCCGACATCAGGAAGTTGTCAAGTTCGTCAAATTCTTTATCGGAGAGTGGTTGATCTAAATGCATAGGACACCTTAAATAAGCAGGAAATACAGTCAGTGTATCGCTTTGCCTCTGTTTTGTGTGGAACTCCGGCGCATGTGCCAGTAAAATAGCCTTCATTATATAAACAGCTGAGGATATTCTCATGACACAAGACGAATTAAAGCAAGCCGTGGCCAGAGCAGCCATCAGTTATGTGGTCCCAGGACAGATTGTCGGCGTTGGAACCGGTTCGACAGCCAATTTTTTTATCGATGAACTGGCCAAGATTAAAAACACGATTCCCGGTGCAGTCGCTTCATCCGAAGCCACTGCCGCACGTTTGCGTGAGCATGGCATTCAGGTGTTTGATCTCAATGAGATTGTCAGCATGCCGGTGTATATCGACGGGGCAGACGAAATTGATGCCAGTGGCGCGATGATCAAAGGTGGTGGGGCAGCTCTGACGCGGGAAAAAATCGTTGCTTCGGTGGCGGAAAAATTTGTCTGCATCGCTGATGGTTCCAAACTCGTCAAGGTCATGGGCAAGTTTCCACTGCCTGTCGAAGTCATACCCATGGCGCAGAATGCAGTTGCGCGGCAGTTAAACCTGCTCGGTGGCGAAGCGCGTCTGCGACTCAAAGATGGTCAACCCCTGCTGACCGATAATGGCAATATCATTCTCGATGTACATGGACTGGAGATATCCAATCCGGTGGCGCTTGAAGCGCTGATGAACAATATCGTCGGTATCGTGACCGTCGGCCTGTTTGCTAAAAAAGGCGCGGATGTGTGCCTGCTGGGCATGGCTGAGGGTGTCAAGACATTGACGTTCTAAAAAGTTTAAGTTCAGTTTGTAAAAAAACCGCTCCAACCTACAGGTCGAGCGGTTTTTTTTTGAGCGCCGGCGTACTTATTCCGTCGGCTTGACGTAACCCACAGCAGCATCCGCACCATCGCCAAAGAAATGCTTTTCCATTTGCGTAGCCAGATATTTGCGCGCGCGCACATCGGCCAGGTTGAGGCGGTTTTCATTGACCAGCATAGTCTGGTGTTTGAGCCAGGCAGCCCAGGCTTCTTTGCTCACACCTTCATAAATTTTTTTGCCCAATTCACCCGGGTAGGGTGGGAAATCCAGACCTTCAGCTTGTTTGTTCAGTTTAATGCATTGAATCATGCGACTCATGGGAGCTCCGTTACAGTTGTTTAATCAGGACGATAGATTTACGCTGCCAGTTGTACATGCGCTGTCTGTCTTTGGGTAAATCATCCACTGTGGCCGCGACAAAACCGCGTTTCAAAAACCAGTGAGCGGTGCGGGTGGTGAGCACAAATAATTTGGAAAATCCAGCGCGGCGGGCGCGTTTTTCCATGTGTTTTAAAATTCGTTCGCCATCACCCTGACTCTGCACTTCCGGATTGACGGTCAGGCAAGCCATTTCGGCCATGTTTTCAGCCGGGAATGGGTATAGCGCGGCACAGCCAAAAATGACGTTATCGTGTTCGATGACAGAGAAATAGTTGATTTCGCGTTCGATTAGTTCGCGGCCACGTTTGACCAGCGTGCCATCGGCTTCGAGCGGTTCGATGAGTTCAATAATTCCGCCGATGTCATCAATGGTGGCTTCGCGCAGACTTTCCAGGTTTTCATAAGTGAGCATCGTGCCCACGCCATCGTGGGTAAATAATTCCAGCAGCGCAGAACCGTCGAGGCTGAAGGGAATGATATGCACCCGAGGGACGCCGGCATGGGTGGCTTTGATGCCATGTTCGAGATAAAAGGCAGCGTCGGCTGGCAAGTATTCGGCAGCCAGCTCGGCCTTGGCCTGCTGGGAAGATAGTTCGCGTAATTCATCACCATCCTGATCGCACAACATGGCGGTTTCAGTGATGAAAATCAGTTTGTCGGCATTCAGTGAGGTTGCCGCAGAAACTGCCACATCTTCCATGGTGACGTTAAAGGCTTCACCGGTAGGTGAAAAGCCCAGTGGTGACAGCAACACCAGATTGCCGGTATCGAGAATGCGGTGAATGGTGTCGTAGGCGATTTTCCGGGTCATGCCCGACAGGCCGTAATCCACGCCATTGACAATGCCGATAGGGCGGGCCGTGACGAAATTGCCGGAAATGATGCGAATTTCCGAATGTGCCATCGGGGTATTCGGCAAGCCCTGACTGAAGGCTGCTTCAATGTCGAGACGCAATTCGCCGGCGGCTTCTTTGGAACATTCCATAGCCGCGGTGTCAGTAATGCGAATGCCGTTATGGAACCGGCCTTCAACATTACGCAGTGCCAGCTGCTCAGCCACCTGCGGGCGCGAGCCATGCACAATCACAATTTTGATGCCGAGCGCATGCAGCAGAGATAAATCCTCGGCTAAAAACGGTAGTGCGCCAGCCACCACCAGCTCACCCGGAAAGGCAACCACAAAGGTTTTTCCGCGAAAGGCGTGTATGTAGGGTGCGACCGAGCGCAGCCATTGTACGAATTGTTCGGCATTTTCCATGTGCGGAATTATATACCCATCAGAATGCAAAATGATGACAAGTGAGTACCTCTTTTTCGGTCATCGGTGCGAAGTAACAGCGAAAACCAACTATAATTTAGCCCCTATGACCACGCCAAATCAACCACCCCAGCGGCCAGCAGCCAAAACACAGCCAAAAACTGCGCCACTGCCGTTCCGTAATCCACTGCCGACGATCACCTTTCCGGAAGAGTTGCCGGTATCAGGTAAGCGCGATGAGATTGCCCGGGCGATCCGGGATAATCAGGTCATCATTCTGTGTGGTGAAACCGGCTCGGGAAAAACCACCCAGTTGCCTAAAATCTGTCTGGAACTCGGGCGCGGCAGTGCCGGATTGATCGGGCATACCCAGCCACGGCGGATCGCTGCTTCGTCTACGGCAAGGCGTCTGGCGCAGGAGCTCGGCTCAGAAATGGGAGTGCATGTCGGCTTTAAGGTACGTTTCACTGATACGCTTTCGCGTGGTGCCAGTGTTAAATTAATGACGGACGGGATACTGCTGGCAGAAACCCAGGGCGACCCCTTACTCAGGCAATATGACACCATCATCATTGATGAAGCGCATGAGCGCAGCCTGAACATTGATTTTTTGCTCGGCTATCTTAAACAGTTGCTGCCAAAACGGCCTGACCTGAAGGTCATCATTACTTCGGCTACCATCGATGCCAACCGCTTTGCTCAGCATTTCGGTACCGAAAGCCGACCAGCTCCGGTGCTGGAAGTCTCCGGTCGCCTGTATCCGGTGGAAGTACGCTATCGCCCGGTACAGGAAGGCGAAAAAGATAAAGACCGCGATTTAATGACCGCCATTACCGATGCGGTGGATGAATTGTGTCGCCTCGGTTCAGGCGATGTGCTGGTGTTTTTACCGGGCGAACGAGAAATTCGTGATGCCGCCGAAGCCTTGCGCAAACATCATCCGGCGCATGTGGAAATTTTGCCGCTGTTTGCCCGACTGTCGGCGCAAGAGCAGGAGCGGGTGTTTAAATGCACCACCAATGCCCGTCGTATTGTGCTGGCCACTAACGTGGCAGAAACTTCACTGACGGTGCCGGGAATTCGCTTTGTGGTCGATACCGGTCTGGCACGGGTGAAACGCTATAGTTATCGCAATAAAGTAGAGCAGTTGCAGATCGAAGCGATTGCCCAGTCGGCCGCCAATCAGCGCGCCGGTCGTTGCGGTCGGGTCGCTGCCGGGGTTTGTATCCGGCTGTATGAGGAACATGATTTCAAAGCCCGGCTGGCGTTTACTGAACCGGAAATTTTACGTTCCTCGCTGGCAGCGGTGATTTTGCGCATGCGCTCGCTGCATCTGACCGATGTTGAACGCTTTCCCTTTATTGAAGCACCACAGGGACGGGCAATCGCCGACGGTTACCAGTTATTGCAGGAACTCGGCGCGCTGGACGAAGAAAATAAACTCACGCCGCTGGGTAACAAGTTAGCCAAGTTACCGCTCGATCCGCGCATTGGTCGCATGATCCTCGCTGGTGCCGAGCAGCACAGTCTGGATGAAGTACTTATTATCGCTGCCGCTCTGTCGGTGCAGGATCCGCGTGATCGCCCTATGGAAGCGCAGGCAGCGGCCGATCTGGCGCATAAAAAATTTGCCGATGAAAAATCCGAATTCGTCAGTTATCTGAAAATCTGGAGTTGGTTTGAGGAAGCGATTGCGCATAAAAAATCCAATCGCCTGCTGCAACAAAGTTGCCGGGAAAACTTCCTCTCACAAATGCGTTTGCGCGAATGGCGCGAAGTCCATTCACAATTGCTGACCATCGTTAAAGAACAGGGCTGGCGCATTAATGACACACCGGCCAGTTATGAGCAACTGCATACTTCCTTACTCACTGGATTGCTGGGTAATATTGGTTTCAAGGGCGACGAAGCTACGCAATATCTGGGCGCGCGCGCTATCAAATTCAATATCTGGCCGGGTTCGGCGTTGGTGAAAAAAGCTGGTCGCTGGGTGATGGCGGCCGAACTGGTCGATACCAGCCGGCTGTATGCCCGTTGCATCGCCCAGATTCAACCCGAATGGCTGGAAAAAATCGGTGCCCATTTACTGCGCAAAAATGTCAGTGAACCACGCTGGGAAAAACGCGCTAATCAAGTGTCAGCTTTTGAACGCGCCACCTTGTACGGTCTGGTGGTATACAGCCAGCGACGCATACAGTATGGTTTATCTCATCCCGAGGACGCACGCGAAATTTTTATCCGAGATGCGCTCGTGGCCGGTGAGTTTGACACCCGTGCGCCATTTTTTGCTCATAACCAGCAACTGCTGCGAGAAATTGAAAATCTGGAGCATAAATCACGTCGCGTCGATGTGTTGGTGGATGACAGTTTAATCGCCGCGTTCTACGACAAGCTGATTCCGGCGGGCATTTTTAACGGTATTACGTTTGAAAAATGGCACAAGGAAGCAACGCAAAACAATCCTAAATTGCTGTACCTGCAACGTGATGATTTAATGCGCCATGAAGCCGCTGGCGTAACCACCGAAGTATTCCCCAAAAAAATGTCCCAGGCGGGCACTGATTTGCAGCTCAGTTACCATTTTGAACCAGGTAGTCCGAGGGATGGCGTCACCCTGACCGTGCCGCTGTTTGCCCTGAATCAGATTTCCATGGATCGTTGTGATTGGCTGGTGCCTGGCATGATCAAGGAAAAAGTCCAGTTGCTGTTGAAGTCACTGCCACAAAAAATTCGCCGTCATTGTGTGCCGATACCGGATTATGCTGCCGGGTTTTGTGCGCGCGTACCGTTTGCTGAAGGCCATTTTTTGGAAGCACTGATGGCCGATATTCGTGAGCAGACGGGTTTGATCACCAAGCCAAGTGATTTCAAATCTGAAACTATCCCGGCGCATCTGGTGATGAATTTTAAAATTGTCGATGAACATGGACGTCAGCTCGACATGGGCCGCAATCTGGCCACGTTGCGCATGGAATTGGGTGGCAGTGCACGTGCCAGTTTTCAAAAACTGGTACAAGAAAATAAACTGCTCACCCCATCTGCACCAGAGCCAAAAAAATCCGTTCCTGGCAACCCCGTTCCCTCTGGCCCTGCAGGTGTTATTCAGCAGGAAAATCTGACCGACTGGACTTTTGGCGAGTTACCTGAGTTATTGGAAATTACCCAGGGAAAACAAACCCTGATCGGTTATCCGGCTCTGGTGGATAAAACCACCGGCTGTCAGTTGCAGGTCTTTGATGATCCGGAAGTCGCTGTCAGAATGCATCGTGCCGGCTTGCTGCGGCTGTTTGCTTTGCAACTTAAAGAACAGCTCAAATTTTTAGAAAAAAATATTCCCAATCTGCAGCAGATGGGTATGCAATTCATGAGTCTGGGTTCGCAGGAAGAATTACGCTCGCAGATTATCGAGCTGGCTTTTGATCGGGCATTTTTGCAGCATCCCTTGCCAAAAAATGCACAAGAGTTCCATCAGCGCAAAGAGCAGGGGCGAGGACGATTGAATTTACTGGCCAGTGAAATCGCTCGTCTGGCAGGAGTGATTCTGGCTGACTATTTTAGTCTGCCGAAAAAACTGCAGGGCATAAAATCACCCGCAACCACCGACATGCAGGTGCAATTGCAGACGCTGGTGGGCAAGCGCTTCTTACTGGAAACGCCCTATAGTCAATTAATCCATTATCCACGGTATTTAAAAGCCATCACAGTGCGCATGGATAAAATGCGCACCGATCCGGGCCGCGATACTCGTCTGATGCAAGAATGGAATGAAGCCGCTTCCGGCTGGCAACGCAGCAGTTCGCAGGCCAAAGCCAGTGATTTAAAATTGCAGGAATACCGTTGGATGCTGGAAGAATTGCGCGTGTCGCTGTTTGCTCAGGAATTAAAAACCCCGATGCCGGTGTCGGTCAAGCGGCTGCAAAAAGTGTGGGAAAGCATGCAGCGCTAAGCGTTTCCCCCGTCCTTCCAGTGACTTTAAAAAAATGAATAATATTCACCAAGGAGATTCACAATGACATTATTTTCCAAACGGGTTCGTATTCTAAACGGTGCCACATTTTTGCTGGCACTCACGCTGTGCACCACCCATGCCTATGCAGATGACCTCATTATTCATGCTGGCAGGCTCATCGATGGTGTGTCAACTATTCCCAAAATGAAAGTCAGTATCCTGATTCACAACGATAAAGTTGTCGCGGTTGAAAATGGCTTTCAGTCCCCACCCGGTGTCAGGGTAATCGATTTGCAAAATGGCACTGTGATGCCCGGTTTTATCGACACCCATATTCACATTGGCAGCAAATTGCCCAATCGCCTCAATGCCACCGAAGACTGGCTGACCCATTCGAGTATTGATCGCGCCTTTGATGCACAACTGTTTGCCCGTCAGATGTTGCAGCAGGGGTTTACCAGTGGCCGTGATCTGGGTGGTGGTGATGAAACCGTGTCGCTGCGCAATGCCATCAGCCAGCATAAAGTGGTCGGAC
Organism: uncultured Oxalobacteraceae bacterium; assembly: GCA_903862415.1. GTDB lineage: Bacteria > Pseudomonadota > Gammaproteobacteria > Burkholderiales > Burkholderiaceae_D > Solimicrobium. The sequence goes on from CAIOYD010000015.1 coordinate 18,253, forward strand.
CGCGACTGTGGGTGGCGCTTGAGCCACTCGGCCCGACTGCCGGCCATGGTGATCCGCTCAATAGCATGGATAGTGGCTTATCCCATCCTGGATGGAGCAATGGCATGGTTGATTCGGTTGATCAGGCGCGCTTGCGCGTGCGCGAACATAAACGCCGCGGTGCCGATCTGATCAAAATCATGCCCTCCGGCGGCATTGCCTCTTCTGGCGATGACCCGCGCCAGCAATTAATGACCAATGAAGAAATTCGCGCAGTTGTGGAAACCGCGCATGCGCTCGGAATGAAGGTTGCCGCCCATATCTATCCATCACCGGCGATCGATAATGCGGTGCTCGCAGGAGTGGATTCAATTGAACACGGCTCTTTCGCAACAGCCAAAACGCTGGCATCCATGAAAACCCATGGAATAACGCTGGTGCCAACGCTGACCGTCTATGAAGTCTATTATCAGGCAGCCTTGCACACCCCGGAACTGCTTACTCCAGGCACAGCGGAAAAAGAACTGGCGAATGATCCGCTGCCCAAACAGAATCTGCCACTGGCGCTCAAATCCGGTGTCACCATTGCCTATGGCACGGATTTGGGAGAGGGTAATCACGCAATGGAATTCGGTTTGCTCATTGCCGGTGGCATGACGCCGATGCAGGCGATCTTTGCTGCGACCCGTGACTCAGCAGAATTGATCGGCGCAGCCGACCGGATTGGATCAGTACAGGCTGGCCGCTTTGCCGATCTGGTTGCAACAACCGGAAATCCGCTCGACGATGTGACGCAATTTGAACAGGTGAGTTTTGTGATGAAAGGCGGCATTATCTATCGCAGTGACAATGTGATGACGACGGCGCAATAAGCACTACTTCCATATACTGATTGACGCTGAAGCTGGTCAAACGTATAATTGCTTTCTTCGGAGTGTAGCGCAGCCCGGTAGCGCACCTGGTTTGGGACCAGGGGGTCCAAGGTTCGAATCCTTGTACTCCGACCAAATTTTAAAAAGATCGTCTTTGACGGTCTTTTTTTTCGTCTGCAGTTTTGTTTTGCGTTATGATTTTTATCCATACTCTCCCATTGACCATCCCCCGGGTGCTTCCGGTGCGCGACTGGTGCTGACAGCGGCCAGAGAATTGCATCGTATTTCTGGTCGTTATGTCGTAGTCAGTCTGTGTATAGGAGTCGGACAGAGAATTGCTTTGATTATCGAACGGATTGTTGATTGAAACAACAACGGATGTGCTCGGTTTTGCAGGTTTATTTAATTAGCGCAAGAATGTCATTGACGTAAGTTACCCATGACACTATAATTGCTGTCTTCGGAGTGTAGCGCAGCCCGGTAGCGCACCTGGTTTGGGACCAGGGGGTCCAAGGTTCGAATCCTTGTACTCCGACCAAAAAATAAAAAAAGATCGTCTCAGGATGGTCTTTTTTTTCGTCTTGAAGCTTGGGTAACAGTCCAACGCATTTTCATCAGCCACATTTGAGCCTATTCAATTTCTTATTATTAATGCACTCCATGCATTATTTCACGATTTTTCACAATTTATCACCGTTTGCTTGATTTGCTCAATAGTGCGGCCTAAGCTGATTTTTACATTCAGTTAATGGGGCATGATTTTTCATGCAAAAAGGGTAACAACATTTAACAATGACCGCTAAATAATAAGCAGGGGAAATTCATGTACAGAAAAACACTGTGTAAGGTATTTCGAATGAGTGTGGTTGCCTTGGCAATTAACCAGTTATGCGCTGTGCAGAGCTACGCCGCCGAAACGCAGGCCGAACGTACCGCTGCGCTGGAGAAAAAACTCGAACAAAGCATGCAGCAGATTCAGGCGCTGACGCTGCGCCTGAATCAGTTGGAGAGTGCAGCAAAAACAGCTCCAGTGCCCGTGGTACAAACACCTGCAGCGACAGAAGCACAAATCAGCGCTCAGGAAGAACGACTCAATAAGCTGGAAAAATCGGTCGAACAAACAGCTGCCAGCACCGAACAAGCCGTGACCGATACCAATATTCTCGGTGTTCCGGTGCATGGCTTTTTGGCCGTTGGTTATACCAAATTACCCAACAAACCCAATCAGCCGAACACACTGAACACGAAGAGCGGCTTTCAGTTAGCTAACGTCGATTTCTATTTTGCGCCCAATTTTGGTGATCAATTCAAAGCCATCATGGAACTCAATATGGAATATACCGAACAGGGCATACTGACATACGATCTGGAACGCTTTGAAATGGGCTATACCTTCAATGATATGGTCAATATCTGGGCCGGACGTTTCCATACGCCATTCGGCGAATGGAATACTGCTTATCACCACGGCCATTACATCCAGACATCGATAGACCGGCCACGTTTTGTGGCATTTGAAGATCAGGGCGGAATCATGCCCTCGCATACCGTCGGTATGATGGAATCTGGCAGCGCGCGTGTTAATGGCGGTGACCGGTTCTCGTTCGATGCCTTTATGGGCAATGGCAGCCGCATTGTTCAGGCCGACGATGGCAATCCACTGGGAATCTCTCTGGGAAATCAGCTCGAATTCAATCCGGTGGGTGACAGTAATGGCAATATGGCCGTCGGTGGCCGGGTCAGCTATCAGATCAATAACACCCTGACGTTGGGCGCGCATGCACTCTCGGAAGTAATCGACACCTACGACGGCAATAACGTGGCGCAAAATAGCACCAAAATGAATTTTTACGGTGGCTTTTATTTCCTTGAATGGAATGACTGGGAATCCATCGGCGAGTTTTACCAGTTTAAAAACAAGGACCTCTCAGGTCCAAATGGAGATACCGGTACGCACTCCAGTTGGGCCGGATTTGCTCAGGTCAGTTATACCTTTGGAAATATATGGACTCCATATGGCCGGGTAGAAAAAGCCATGCTGGATCAAACAGATAATTACTTTGCTTCCCTCGACAGTGGTCGCAGCTACAGCCGTCAGGTAATAGGCTTGCGCTGGGATTTCAATAAATCGGCGGCACTCAAGTTTGAAGCAGATCATACCCATGAACTCGAAAATGGCATTCCTGACGACACATACAATCGGGTACGCGTTCAGTTAAACGCCAAATTCTAGGAGCGACCAGCATGAAAAAAATTTACAGCAAAATCCTGCACACATCCTTGGCGACGATCATGTTTACGTTTTTTTCCGCCTCGGCCTCTTCGGGTGATATTTACGTCATTACCAGCTCCGGAGTTACCTTAACCGGTGACGATGTGAAAGACATTTTCGAAGGCAATAAGCAAACCGAAGGCGGGGTCAAATTAACGCCGATAGATAATGCCAGCCTCAAGACTGAATTTTTGAATAAGGCCTTACATCTGACGCCGGAAAAATATACCTCACTCTGGGGTAAAAAAGTATTCCGTGACGGTTTGATTCCACCAGCCACCAAATCCAGTGATCTGGAAATCATTGCCATGGTTAAATCCAAACCCGGAACCGTCGGCTATGTATCCGAAGTGTCTGGCGACGTCAGAGTGATCACCAAGTATTAACTTAAGTTGGTAATTGTATGCGGGCCTCCTTGCTGGTGCGAATTTTTTTGATGTGTCTGTGCTGGCAGTCGCTGTCAGCACAGGCAGAATCAACTTCTCCCACTCCGACCATTTTCACTCAGACGTCCACCTGGGCCGAAGATAATGGTGACTCAGTAAAATTGTCCAAATGGCAGGGAATGCCACTCATCGTAGCTATGGCCTATACCGAGTGCACCCGTGTATGTAATGCAACGTTGCACAAACTCGAAGAAGCACAACTACAGGCCGAACAAAAAAAAATCTCACTGCAGTTTATCGTCATCAGTTTTGATCCCTCCATCGATAATCCGACCTCCTGGAGCTATTACCGCAAGCAACATCATTTAACCGACCGAGCCAACTGGCATTTTTTAACCGGCAGCAGCGCCAGCACCAAAAAACTGGCCATGCTGCTGGGCATTCAATATTGGCTCGATGAAGATCACGTCATGCATGACATGCGTATCCTGTCTATTAATCCCGACGGCAGCATCAAAACCTTCCTCGACTGGGATCATCAGGACGTAGCGAGTTTATTTAAATTCCCCTGAATTGTTCACACTGTGTTGATCATATTTTTTTTTCAAAAAAATAAAAACTTTTTCGGAAAATAAATGACAAAATGATTATTGTTTTTGTTATTCATTTTTTTGAGAAAATACTATGCAACCACTTTTATTCAACACAATGCGCTCAGCTCAGTTAGGTTCTGATAATTCAGTATTGACATTGCCAGTCAATTTTAATTATTGGCATTCTAAAAAAGTTACTTTCACTCAGCATAATTCTTCAAAGGAAAATTTTTTTGCACAGAAGCGCCAAGAAATCGACTTGAAAAAAATCACTGCAGAAGACCGGGTAGATTTTTCCAAAATATTGGATGCGGATCAACGGGCATTAACTACAGCACTCAGCATAGTGAATGACGTTACTTCTCCGGACAGAGAAGCCGTCTTTATCAGGCTCATCCAAATCAGAAGTAATAGCCGATTTCCTTTGCAACAACGGTTAGCGTTAAAAAATGATTTAATGAAGGTCAATCTTCAGAATTTGAAATTGAGTAAAGCCGAATTAAGCAATATGATTTTTTGTGATTTGAATTTGGCTGGTGCAGATTTATTTGAGGCTAATTTAGCTGGGGCAAATTTGATTGACACGAATTTACGCAATGCCAATTTATCATACGCTAACTTAGCTAACGCCAACTTGGAAGGAGCAAATGTATGTCAATCCAATTTGTCTTTTGCCAGGTTATCCGGAGCAAATTTATCTTATGCTAATTTGGATGGGGCACGATTGGCGGTCACGATATTAAATGATTCCTATCTTGAATTTGCTTCATTAAAAAATGCGGAATTAAGTTATTCAAATTTGAAAAATGCTGAGATGACTGGTGCAAATTTGACTGGAGCACAGTTGTTTTCTGTCGATTTAAGCGGCGCGAACATGAAATCAGCAGTGATGAATTCAGCCAACTTATCCAAAATAGATTTGAATGGTGCTGAGTTAGCCAAGTCAAAAATAAACGATGCAAAAATTTTTTCTTCACAAATAACTTTCGTAAATGCATCAGAAGCTGAACTGAAAAACTCGACTATTTCCAATGTGAAATTTAATGGTTCAAATTTTAGTAAGGCGACTTTGCATTCAACAAAATTAAGTAGTGTGACTATGAATGGAACAAATTTAACCGGAGCCTGCCTCTCTCATGTCAAGATGATGAGTACGAATATTCAAAAAGCTTTGCTTATCCATGCTGATCTGAGTTCGGTTCAAATGGTAAATTCCTCCTTGGGGGATGTTGAGCTAAGTCATGCTGATTTGCAGAATGCAAAAATCGCTAATACCTCTTTAAAAAATGTCGACTTTAACTATGCCAATCTGAATTCGGCAACCTTTACAGATACAGATTTGACTGATTGTCAGTTCCCAAACGCCAACACGTCAGCAATCAAATTTTTCCATACTGACGAGTTTGGTGTTGACACAGAGGTAGTCGTCAGCCCGTTGGTATGTGCAAAAAATAGTTTAACTACCGGGCAGTGCCAGATTCAATAATTGCCTGAAACATTTTTATTGAAACTCTTAGTCTCCGAAGCTACTCCAACGATTCTTGCAAACTATGGGTGCTGTCAATCACCACATAGATTTTTTAATGAACCGTTGGAGGTAATTTACTTATGCAACCCATCAAGACATCCCCTCAATCCCATCCAATCCCAATTAATGTGCCATCGCTGAGTTCCCTGGCCCTGAAGGAGCTGTTGAATCCGGAAAATCCGGATTTCTACAACGTATTTTCCCACGTAAATGCAGATTCAAGGCAGCAACAAGTTGCTTTGGAGAATTTGAGAAAAATGGAACCTGAACTCACTATTAACCTTCCTTTGTTCCCTGAAATGGGACAGGAGTATTTCCGATTGATCTTCGATGCCATGCGGAGCTGCTGCCAATATAAATTTTCCCCGGACACCTTGAAGTTCGATTGTGGAAATAAGCGCAGGGTGGTTGAGTTGCTGCTATCTGGCATGCACAATAATGAATACTCGGAACAGATACGCAACATGTTGAATGCAGAGTTTGAAAGTCTGGATTTAATCTGTGCCGATCTGCATGGAATTGTGCTGGTCAAATCGAATCTATCTCATCGCGGTTTGATGTCAGCTAAATTTCAGGGGGCCGATTTGACTGATGCGGACCTCAGTTATGCAGATCTGTCCTATGCCGACTTAAGTCAGGCGAATTTAACCCGGGTGAATCTGAGTTATGCTGATTTATCCGATGCTAAATTCTGTCTGGCCAATTTAGCGAATGCTGATTTATCCAATGCACGTCTTCTGCGGGCAAATTTTTCTGATGCCAACTTATGTAATGCCAAATTGAATTCGGTGTATGCGCATCAATCCATTTTTAGTGATGCGCTGCTTATCGGAGCGCAGATGGGAAATGCGATCATGACCAATTCAATTCTCGATGATGCTGATTTTACCCGGGCAAATTTATTTCATGCCGGGTTTCGAAAATCCCAATTGCAGCAAGCTAATTTTCAAAAATGCAATTTATTGCAAGCTAACTTTAACTGGACCGATTTAACTAATGCCAATTTCCGCGGTGCTGATATCCGACAGGCAAATTTTAGCGATGCCACAATGGAACATACCATGTTTTTTGGCGCGACCATTGTCAATACCCAAGGTGAGCAATTCGATTTGCAAATAGAAAAAACCAGACAAAATCTCTGTCGGATTCAATAGCACGAGGATACAGCCAGAAAAATTTTATAATACCACTTAAATACCTATTGACGCCGCATTTTAAGCCGCTTATGATTGCTGCACTTTACAAGCGAGAGATTGTTATGGATGAGGCAGTACGTCAGAAAATTGGTCAGTTGTTTATGGTGGGTTTTGATGCGTTGGAAGTCAATGCGCATATTGCCCAACTGATTGAACAACAGCGGGTAGGGGGCGTGATACTTTTTCGCCGTAATGTGCAGTCACCGCAACAACTGGCCAGCTTGTGCCGTCAGCTACAGGAAATCAATGCCAGAGTCAGCGCCATTCCTTTACTGATTGCACTTGATCAGGAAGGTGGTATGGTCATGCGGGTGGAGCAGGGCGTGACCCCTATTCCAGCAGCGATGGCGTTTCAGGCCGCCGGTTCTGCCGGGGATTGTGAACAGCTAGCCCGTATCAGCGCAGATGAAATGCGGCAGCTGGGCATCAATATGATTCTGGCACCCGTTCTGGATGTGAACAACAATCCGCTTAATCCGGTCATCGGTGTACGTGCTTATGGCGAAGACCCAGATACCGTGATTCATTACGGCATGGCTGCCATGCGCGGCATGCAGGCGGCCGGCATGATCACCACCGCCAAGCACTTCCCCGGTCACGGTGACACCGCCACCGATTCACACTACACCATGTCGATAGTTCCGCACGCCAGAGAGCGACTCGACGCCATCGAACTGCCACCTTTTAAAGCCGCCATTGCCCAAGGTGTGGATGCCATCATGACGGCCCATGTCGTCTTTCCAGCAATTGAAGCGGAATTGAATTTGCCGGCCACCCTGTCAAAAGCCGTGCTGTCGGGTTTGTTGCGCAACGAAATGCAGTTTGACGGCGTGATTATTTCCGACTGCCTGGAAATGCTAGCCATCGCCGATGGTGTCGGTGTGACCAACGGTGCCATCGCCACCCTCAAAGCTGGTGCCGACATTGCGTTGATTTCGCACCAGCAGCAACGTCAGCACGACGCTATTGCCGGTGTACTGGATGCCGTTGCGCGCGGTGATCTCGCCATCGAGCAACTGGAACAATCGTATCAGCGGGTGTTACGTCTGAAGCAAATGCCAGCGGTCGCCGGCTGGCGTACCTTATCGCTCAATCCGGCTGGTATAATGCGTCCGCAGGCGCTCGCGCTGGCGCAAAAAGTCCAGGCCGCCGCACTGCAGGTACAGGGTGCGTTTCGCCCTTTGACTCGCCAGCAGCCTGTCCACCTGATCACCTTTGAAGTGCGCCTGCGCAGTGAAATCGATGAAGCCGTGAGTGCGCGTAATCAGGAAGCGCGCAGTTCGATGTTGCCAGCCCTGCAGGCCGCTGGTTTTGAGGTGCATGAACTGGCGCTGTCTTCTGAAGCAAGCGACACCGAAGTAATACAGGCATTAGCCTTTGTTCAGGGCGCACAGCAGATTGTCGTGCAAACCTATAATGCCATGCTGGTGCCAGGGCAGCAGCGTCTGGTGCAGGCACTGCCGCATGATAAATTATGGCTCGTCGCCGGACGCCTGCCCTATGATCTGCAGCTCGCACCACAGGCGCAGGGACGGCTGGCAAGCTTCGGCTGCCGACCGGCGGCGTTGCAACCGGTGGTGGATAAGCTTGCCGCTATTTTAGTCAGCTAATTCCTTTTTATATAAAAAAAC
>CAIOYD010000016.1 GCA_903862415.1 uncultured Oxalobacteraceae bacterium
GTAATCGGCTTAACAGCTATCTATGGTATTGGACGTCCACGCTCAGAGAAAATCTGCGCAGCAACGGGTGTATTGACCAATAAAAAGGTTAAAGATCTGGACGATAACGAATTAGAAAAACTACGCGATGAGATAGCAAAATTCATCGTCGAGGGTGATCTACGTCGCGAAGTCTCCATGAGCATCAAGCGATTGATGGACTTGGGTTGTTATCGTGGTATGCGTCACCGCAAAGGCTTGCCTTGCCGTGGACAACGCACACGTACTAATGCGCGTACCCGTAAGGGCCCACGTAAAGCAGCTCAATCGTTGAAAAAATAATCTGTATGGTTAGTTATTCTTAATTGAAAACACTAACCTGCTGGATTCAAGGAAGCTATTATGGCAAAAGCACCAAATAACGCTGCCGCAGCGCGCGCACGTAAAAAAGTTAAGAAAAATGTTGCTGAAGGTATTGCACACGTACATGCATCTTTCAATAACACAATCATCACAATCACAGATCGTCAGGGAAATGCACTTTCCTGGGCAACTGCTGGTGGTGCTGGTTTTAAAGGTTCACGTAAATCTACACCGTTTGCCGCTCAGGTAGCTGCAGAAGCTGCTGGTAAAGTGGCCGTGGAATGTGGCGTTAAAAATCTGGAAGTTCGCATCAAGGGACCTGGTCCTGGCCGTGAATCATCCGTTCGCGCCCTGAACAACCTTGGTATCAAAATTTCTTTGATCCAAGACGTTACTCCAGTGCCGCACAATGGTTGCCGTCCTCCTAAGCGTCGTCGTATCTAATACGTTGCACGTGCGGGAAATCTGATTGGTTAAAGCGGGCCGTAAGACATATAAATATTCAGTTATTTATTTTCTTTAGCCTGCTTGGCCATTTCAGGAAGCTGATTTAAATTCAGTAGTATCTTTCTGACTGAAATAAAGTTAGAATACGACCCGCCTGCTTTTAAGCGGGTTTTGTTGTTAAGCCCACCGTCTGGAAGTACGCAGTCCAGACTAGCGCCGCAGAATTGTCTGTTGGCGTCATTTATTAAAGGAATTATTGTGGCACGTTATATTGGACCAAAAGCAAAATTGTCACGCCGCGAAGGCACTGACCTGTTCCTGAAAAGCGCACGTCGCTCTTTAGATTCAAAATGTAAATTAGATGTAAAACCAGGTCAGCACGGTGCCAAATCAGGTGCACGTACTTCTGACTTCGGTAATCAATTGCGTGAAAAACAAAAAGTTAAACGTATGTACGGCATTTTGGAGCGTCAGTTCCGCCGTTACTTCGCTGAAGCTGATCGTCGCAAGGGTAACACCGGCGAAACTCTGTTGAAACTGTTGGAATGCCGTCTCGATAACGTTTGTTATCGCATGGGTTTTGGTTCCACACGTGCTGAAGCGCGTCAGTTGGTCAGCCATAAAGCCTTTACCGTCAATTCTATCGTCGTCAATATTGCTTCTTACCAGGTTAAAGCTGGCGACATCATTGCCGTACGTGAAAAATCCAAAAAACAAGTGCGTATCGTTGAAGCGCTGTCACTGGCTGAGCAAATCGGCATGCCTTCATGGGTTGCTGTTGATCCTAAGAAAATGGAAGGTACTTTCAAGTCCGCTCCAGATCGTAGTGATATCGCTGCTGACGTCAATGAATCATTGATTGTTGAATTGTATTCACGTTAATAGTTGTAGTTCCCGTAGCCCTTTGTACTTGCAAAGGGCTTTTTATCGACATGCCATCAGCCTTATCGGTGTAATGAGCCGAGGGTATTGAAGAGGACATTTCATGCAAAACAGTTTGTTGAAACCACGTATTATCGATGTAGAAATGCTTGCAGCCGGTCACGCCAAAGTGACTATGGAACCGTTTGAACGTGGCTATGGCCATACTCTCGGTAACGCCTTGCGTCGCGTATTGCTGTCTTCCATGACAGGTTATGCCGCTACCGAAGTAACTATCGCCGGTGTTGTGCACGAATACTCCACACTCGATGGTGTGCAGGAAGATATCGTCGACATTCTGTTGAACCTGAAGGGTATTGTCTTCAAGTTGCATAATCGTGATGAAGTTACCCTGATTTTGAAAAAAGATGGCGAAGGTCCTGTACTGGCTTCTGATATCGATTTGCCTCATGATGTTGAACTGATTAATCCGGATCACGTGATCGCAAATCTGACTGCCGGTGGTAAGCTCGATATGCAGATCAAGGTCGAAAAAGGCCGTGGTTATGTACCGGGTAATGTCCGTCGTCTGTCTGAAGATGCTAACCGTACTATCGGTCGTATCATTCTGGATGCCTCTTTTTCTCCGGTACGTCGTGTTTCTTACGCGGTTGAATCTGCCCGTGTTGAACAGCGTACTGATTTAGATAAACTGGTGATCAATATTGAAACCAACGGTGTGATTACTCCTGAAGAAGCAATTCGTCAGTCAGCACGCGTACTTGTTGATCAGTTGAACGTATTCGCTGCCCTCGAAGGTACTGAAGCCGCTGCTGAAGCGCCTTCACGTGCACCGATGGTTGATCCTATCCTGTTGCGTCCAGTGGATGATTTAGAGTTGACAGTACGTTCAGCCAACTGCCTCAAAGCAGAAAATATTTATTACATTGGCGATCTGATCCAGCGTACTGAAAATGAGCTGTTGAAGACACCGAATCTGGGTCGTAAATCACTCAACGAAATCAAAGAAGTTTTGGCTTCACGCGGTTTGTCGTTAGGTATGAAATTAGAAAACTGGCCACCTGCCGGTTTAGAGAAGTAATTATCCCTCAGGTGTCTGCATGCAGATGCCTGATTTTAACAAGCAGTACATTTTAATCATGTACCGGCCCGCACAAAACATTGTGATAGAAGAGCTGGACAGCAAAAACTAAAAAGGAAATATCATGCGTCATCGTCACGGTCTACGTAAACTTAATCGCACTTCATCCCATCGCTTAGCGATGTTACGCAATATGACAGTATCTTTACTGCGTCATGAAGCCATCAAAACTACTTTGCCTAAAGCTAAAGAATTGCGCCGTGTGATTGAGCCGATTCTGACTATGGGTAAAACAGATACCCTGGCCAACAAACGTTTAGCCTTTTCCCGTCTGCGTGACCGTGAAATGGTGTTGAAACTGTTTGCTGAACTCGGCCCGCGTTATGCTAACCGCAATGGTGGTTATCTGCGTATCTTGAAAATGGGTTTCCGCGTTGGTGACAATGCGCCTATGGCTTATGTTGAATTGATGGATCGTCCTGAAGTCAGCGACGAAACAGAAGTGGTTACTGCTGAGTAATTCACAGCAAAAAGATGAAAGCCAGGTTATCCTGGCTTTTTTTTGGTCAGTAGTTGTTAGCTGTTGGTGCCAGCTTGGTTGCGCCCCAATTTTAAGGGTTGTCCCATTATGTTGCGATTCCTTGTTCGTTTGCTCGCCAGTACCTTCCTGGGTTGCTGGTTTTTGCTGAGCTCTATAGCGGGGGCAGAGCCAACTTTTCTGGAACCAGAGCAGGCGTTTCAATTTTCAGCCAGGCAAGTAGCCCCGGACCAGATACAGGTGTCGTTCCACATTGCCGACGGTTATTATCTGTATCGCGAACGCTTTAAAGTCGCCGTTTCTGGTGCCACAATGGGGGAAGCGCAATTCCCGCCAGGGAAGGTCCACTTTGATGAAATTTTCAAAAAGAATGTCGAGACCTATCGGCAATCCATTACTTTTATTGTGCCGCTCACCCTGATTGATGCGACTAAGTCTGTCATCAGTTTGAATGTGCAATCACAGGGTTGTTCTGATCAGGGTTTGTGTTACTCGCCGATTGATTCATCTAAAGAATTTTCCAGTGCTGATTTTGTTATTGGTGAAGTCGGTACTGTAACAGCTGGCGGTACTGAAAGTGGAAAGTTGGCCAAAACCCTGGAAAGCGGTCGTTTTCTGGTGATCTTGCCGTTGTTTTTTTTACTCGGTTTAGGGCTGGCATTCACGCCTTGTGTATTGCCTATGGTGCCTATCCTTTCTTCCATTATCGTCGGCGAAGGTGCCAATGTCAGCCGTCATCGCGGTCTGGTTCTTTCGCTCAGTTATGCCCTCGGTATGGCCATCGTCTACACGTCGCTGGGTGTGGCAGCAGGACTGTTGGGTGAAGGTCTGGCGGCATGGTTGCAGAACCCATGGGTGCTGGGTGGATTTGGTTTGCTGCTGGTGGGTTTGTCGCTATCGATGTTCAATGTCTATCACCTGCAAGTTCCTGCGGTGCTGCAAAGTCGACTGTCAGAAGTCTCCGGCAATCAAAGCTCCGGCAGGCTGGTGGGTGTATTTGTGATGGGAGCCATTTCGGCGCTTATCGTCGGTCCCTGTGTGGCCGCCCCATTAGCCAGCGCATTGCTTTATATCAGTCAAACCCATAATGTCCTCATTGGCGGTACCGCCTTGTTTTCCATGGCTATGGGTATGAGTGTGCCGTTGATTCTGGTGGGTCTGTCTGCTGGGTCGTTGCTGCCACGGGCTGGCAAATGGATGGAAACCGTCAAACATATGTTTGGTGTCATGATGTTGGGTATGGCATTGTGGCTTGTGTCACCTGTAATTCCGGTGTGGCTGCAAATGTTGGGCTGGTCAGCCTTGCTGCTGGGTTATGGCATTTATTTATTGCGCCACAAAAGCCTGCATGGAAAAATTGCCTCCTTTACTCTGGTGCTTCTGGGCGGGCTGGAATTGTTTGGCTTATCTACTGGGGGACGTGAAATTCTTGCACCCCTGGCCCATTTGACCGGCAAACCAGCTCCCGCCCACAGTATTTTTGTGCGCATTCATTCTACAGAAGAATTGGATGCAGCACTGCTACAGGCCAAGACGCAAGGCAAAATGGTGTTACTCGATTTTTATGCTGATTGGTGTGTGTCGTGCAAGGAAATGGAACAATTTACCCTGACCGATGCGGCAGTCAAGACTAAACTGGAGTCGATGGTGTTGTTGCAGGCCGATGTCACCGCCAATAATCCGGCAGACCGGGAATTGCTGAAACGGTTTCATTTGTTTGGCCCACCTGGCATGATTTTCTTTGGAGTTGATTCGGCAGAAGCTGGTCGGGTGATTGGTTTTCAAAAAACCGAACAGTTTCTGGAATCGTTGGAATCGTTGGAATCGATGAAGCAGACAGAGAGATTAAAATAAATGGATATGTCCGCCAAACAGACCGATCAAGCCGATGATGATCAGATATAGTCCGATAATAATGTGCAGCAGTTTGGGCATGAGCAGCACCAGTATTCCAGCCAGCAGAGACACCAGAGGCAGCAGAGTAATGTGTAAATTCATAAACGCTTTCTTAAAACAGAATGACAGGATTGGCTATCATAGCCTATAGCTGAACCAGGTTGAATGGGTTTTAAGGTGTTTTTTCACCCACACCCAGCATTAGCGCAGCATTATTGCCGGCAGACGTGGTGGGCAGCTTGCCATCCCATTTTTCTATCCACAGTGTCTGGTTTTTAACACGAGCGGCTTCGGCGCCATACTGTTTGATAGACTCTCCCAACACCGCTAAAGCGCGCGCATCTCCTTCGGCTTCGGCAATTTTGGCACTGGCGTGACCTTTGGCTATGGCGACAGCATTGGCGGCGTCGGCCAGATTTTTGCGCAACATGGCTTCTGATTTCAACGCTTCCTGATTGGCCTGAATTTTTGCATTAATCGCCTGCTGAATATTGGAAGGCAGACGCAATTCATTAATGAAACCAAACTGTTCCACCATGATCCCAAACGGATTCAGATCGGCATTGATTTTGCTGCGGACTTCTTCGGCCAGTTTAATTTTTCCGCCGGAGAGTAAGCCTTCAGGGTCAAATTCAGTGCCATACACATTGAGTGAATTACGAATTTCATTACGGATGATCTGGGTGGTAATTTCTTCGTAACCCCGTTTATATTTCTGGTAAAGAGTCGGTGCCTTGGTGGGATCGATGCTATAAGTAATGCTCAGATCGGCATTGATCACGACACCGGAAGCCACCTGAAAATTCATTGATTCGTCCAGAGGGGCGCCTTCGTGAACAGATTTGGTCCAGGTATAGGTTTGCGTGAAGGTAGGAAATTCCACCACCGACGTGCCAACACCGATCACATGCCAGCCACTGGTGAGAGGAATATGCTCCACCCGACCATCTATGCGATTGAATTCCACCCCGACATGGTTAGCTGCGATTGATGCAATGAAGGTATTTTTGAGGATCAGGATGAACACTAATCCAATGATGACGAGCGCGACATTAATCAATTTTTTAGGCATAAGTTGCTTTCGGCTGGCTAAGATGTTCTTAACTCGGGTTGAGTGGGACCAGCACATTTCGGGTGATCAGGGATGTACGGTGGAAATATTATATCGTGTCAGGCAGGCGAACGTATAAATACCAAAGGGAAATTTGAAACGGAAACCCGATTGTGCTGGTTATAATAGGACAGACAATATTCATTCACACTTTTTAACCCAGCTATGGCAAAACTACTCGTTATTGATGGCTTGAACATAGTCCGGCGGATTTACGAAGCCAGTCAGGAACCGGATTCAGCCGAAAAGGCAACTACAGCACTGCGATTTTCTTTGGCTGCCTTACACAAACTGTTGCAGGAACATGAGCCCAGTCATGCCTTGCTGGCACTCGACTTTGGTGGCAGCACCTGGCGGCATGCGCTGTATAGCCGTTATCGCGAACAGCGCACACCTATGCCAGAAGCCTTGCGGGACAGTCTGCCGGATTTGGTGGCCGCGGCGTCAGCCCGTGGGATCACTGTATTATCAATTCCTGAGGTCGAAGCGGATGATGTGATTGCGACGGTGACATTGCGCTGGCTGGCAGAAGGACGCGGGCAGGCGGTGGTGGTGTCGACCGATAAGGATTTGCACGTCTTGATTGCCCATGGTGCGCTGGTCTGGGATCATTTTAAAAATGAATGGCATGATCGTGCCTGGGTGGAGAAAAAATTCGGCGTGCCACCGGAACAGCTCGAAGAATTATTGGCGCTCATGGGAGACCCTGTTGATGGTATACCTGGGGTGAGCAAAATCGGGTTGAAAACGGCGGCCAAATTATTGCAGGCCTATGGTTCCATCGATGCTATTCTGGCCGGCGCCGGAATACTTAAAAATACGATTGGTGAAAATCTGCGCAAGGATGCCGAGGTGTTGGCGATGTCGCGTCAGCTGGTGGCGTTGAAAACCGATGTGGCCTGTGGAATTACCTGGAAGACGTTGGCACTCGATCAGTAATAATAAAAATGGGAGTAGGGTTTGGGTGTCGTGAATCACAATCCGTCAGTCGCTGGAAAATCGCTTATGGTTGGCGTTGCGCTGGCTGTGGCCGCAGAGCTATTTGAAAATCAGTTGTTTGTGTTTTCTGCCGCGCAAATTCAGGCCGGAATACACGCGAGTCAATTTGAATACAGCATGATTGCACTGGCCTACGCTGTGACGGCAATCTGTATGATTTTTACCCAGGGTCACTGGGTGCGCACCTGGGGTTACCGGCGGTTTTTGATCGGTTCCTTAGTGTGGTTTTGTCTGGCCAGTCTGCTTTGCCTGTGCGCTACCAATGCATGGCAATTGGGCGCTGCACGTGTTTTGCAGGCACTCGGCGGCGGAACCTTGTTTACCACGACACGGGTTTTTTTGCAGACACATATCCCGATAAAAAAGCGCGCCCAGGCTGTACGCATTTATCTCATGGGTGTGTTTGGACCTTCTGCCTTGGCACCGTTGTTGGCGAGCAGTTCAATACAACTTTGGGGCTGGCAGGCGATTTTTTTTATTCCTGTACCACTGGCCTTGCTGGCGCTGCTGTTGTTATGGCCGACGTTGCCGCCGCGTTATGGCAAGGTGGCTGAGGTCAGTCCGGCTGATTTGCCGCTGACATCGATCGGATTGGTGATGTTGGGGATATTCAGTATTCAGCTGGCCTTGACGGAATGGCGCTTCAATTATTTTTCCGGACTGGGGCATATTCCTTTATTGCTCATGGTGGGTATCGGGCTGGCCTGGTATTTTGTCTGGCATCAAACCAGACATCCGCAGCCACTGTTGCGACTGCATGAACTGGGGAATGCCAGTTATTTAATGGGACTGTTTTTTTATTTTTGGTATTACTTGCTGAGTAATTCAAATGCCTATGTGTTTCCGCTGTTTTTGGAAAAAGCCCTGGGTTACTCGTTTATTTCTGCCGGGTTGTTGCTGACGATCACCTCCCTGTTTGGATTGCTGGTGATGCTGGCGTATTTCCGATATTCGAGCCGGTTGTCATCCAAACGTCCGTTTATGGTGTTTGCCCTGATTGCCATGTCAGTGTACGGTGTTGGCATGGCGCTATTGCCTGCCGATGCCAGTATGTTTGACATCGGTCTGCTGACAGCCATGCGCAGTGTGTTTACCGTGTTGCTGGTCATTCCGCTGGCCGGACTGACATTCGCGGAACTCGACGAAGATATATTTGCGCATGGCTACCAGACCAAAAATATATTGCGTCAGATCAGCGCCACTCTGGCCGTTTCTGTGGGCGCAGTAATGGTGGAAAATCAGCAGTTGCAACACAGCGTAGCGGCCAAGCCGGGATTCTGGAGTAGCTTGCAGCTGCAGATTGGGAACATCACCGGCCACGTTGACAGCGTCTGGGTGATCAGTGATCCGTATCGACATGCCTTATATCTGGCATGTGGTGATGTCTTTCGCTGGCAGGGTATGGCGGCACTGGCGATTTTGCTGATTTTGCTGAAACAAAAACGTTTGCGCTAATGTTTGCATTGATTAATCCTGATCATTCTCCCTGCCAGTACATCGCCAATCCGGCTTTGCTGGGCCGACCGGTGTGGGTCAAGCGCGATGATTTATTGCATCCGGTGGTGTCGGGGAATAAATACCGCAAGCTGAAATATCCGCTGATGTCACTGGCCCAAACAAGGTCAACCACTACGCCTACACTGGTGACTATGGGCGGTCTCTGGTCTAACCATTTGCACGCTACTGCCTATGCAGCACAGGCCTGTGGTTATCACAGCGCGGGCATCGTCCGTGCACATGCCGGGATGAATAGCGCAATGCTGGACGATTGCCGTGCCACAGGCATGCAGTTGCACTTGGTTGACAGAGAAAATTATCGCCAATGTCGGGAAGTTCCCGGTTACTGGCAACAACTGGTGACGGCGCCACAGCCGTTCTGGTTGCCTGAAGGTGGCAGTGACCCGGCTGCTCTGCATGGGGTGGCCGAACTCATTGCTGAACTCGATTTTATTCCCGACGTAATCATGGTTGCCTGCGGCACGGCGGCCACGCTGGCGGGGTTGTTGGCTGGATTGCAGGGACGTAGCCGTGTGGTCGGCGTTGCGGTGTTTAAAAATGCCCACTATCTGCATGCCGAAATAGCCTGCCTGTTGCAGCAGGCAGGTTATCCGGCGTATCAGAATTATGATTTGCTGCTGGATTTCGATCATGGCGGTTATGCCAAAGTGCCACGCGAGTTGGCGCAGTTTTGTCAGGTATTCTCTGAACAGAGCGGGGTACCGGTGGAGCCGGTCTATACTGGCAAAGTTTTTTATGCCTTGCGTGCCCTGGTTGGCTCTGGGTATTTTCAGCCTGAAGAAAAAATCATGGTGTTGCATACCGGTGGTTTGCAGGGGATGCGCGGACAACACTGATTTAGTGTGATCGCACTAAATCAATCAACATGTTATAAAGATGAATTAGCCCGATTAAATCACCGGAGTAACCATGCAAGTCAATCCAGCTGCCATTGAATCCACTCAGACCAGAGTCCGGCAGTTGGCCGATTTGCCTGGCCCCAAAGGGTTGCCCATACTGGGTAATGCGCTGCAAATTCAAAAGCAATTGTTGCATCAAAAACTGGAACAATGGAGCCGTGAGTTTGGGCCTTACTACCGGGTGAAAATCGGCAGACGCAAGTTGCTCATTATTTCCGATCATCAGGCTGTGAGTAAAGTCTTACGCGACCGTCCGGAGGGCTTTAGTCGTACAGCCAAACTTGGTGAAACCTGGGCCGAAATGCGATTGCAAACCGGATTGTTTGGGGCCAATGGCGAAGTCTGGAAAAAACAGCGGCGTATGGTGATGGCCGCTTTTGATCCTGCCCATGTGAAAGCCTATTTCCCGGCGATGTGTAAAGTCGCTGACCGACTGGAGTCACGCTGGAAAAAATCACTCGGCAGTGAAATTGATCTGCAGGCAGACCTCATGCGGTATACCGTTGATACAATTACCGGCCTGGCTTTTGGACAGGATGTGAATACGCTCGAGTCTGGTGACGACATCATTCAAACCCATCTGGATAAAATTTTCCCGGCCGTTTTTAAACGCAATCTGGCAGTCATTAAATACTGGCGTTATATCCGGCTGCCATCGGACCGTGCCCTGGACCGCAGCATTGCGGAAGTCAATCTGGCCATCGACCGTTTTGTTCTGCAGGCGCGCGCACGCATGACGGAGTATCCGGAATTGCGTATCCAGCCGAGCAATCTGCTCGAAGCCATGATTAACGCCGCCGATCAGGGTGGCAGCGGGCTCAATGACAATGACGTGGCTGGGAATGTGCTCACCATGTTACTGGCCGGTGAAGATACCACGGCCAATTCGCTGGCATGGCTGTTGTCGCTGTTGTGGACTAATCCGGCAGTGCTGCAGCAGTTGCAACATGAAATTCGCGGCAAATTTTCTCCGGAAACTCCTTACAGCACCGAAGAATTAAATGGACTCGATTATCTCGACGCCTGCATCAATGAATCCATGCGCCTCAAACCGGTGGCGCCTATGGTGCCCTTGCAGGCGCTCAAAGAGACGTTGGTCGGCGATGTATTAATCCCGGAAGGCACCATTATTTTCAGCCTGCTGCGGCGTGACAGTGTCGATGATGCTTTTATACCGAATGCGGCTGAATTCAGTCCTGAGCGCTGGCTGGTGCAGGGGGAAACCGGCCAGTCAATTAATTCAGTCAAACGTATTTCCATGCCCTTTGGTGCTGGTCCGCGTATTTGTCCGGGGCGCTATCTGGCCTTGCTGGAAATGAAAATTGCCATGGTGATGCTGCTGACCCGGTTTGATATTGACAACATCAGTACGCCCGATGGCAAGCCGGCGAGCGAATATCTGGCCTTTACCATGGCACCACTGGGTTTAAAAATGCGCTTGAAGTTACGTAATTAATCGCTATAACCAATAGATGGGGATTGTTTTCGCCGAATTCTCCAGCAATTCGTCGACTATTGACGTAGTTTTTTGTTCAGCCGGGCTAAACAGAGTAAACTACGCCCCTTCTTGTCGCCAGTGGCGACTCAATTGAAACTGCGAGTAACACCATGTCTGAAACATCTCACCCCACCTTTGCCGACTTAAATCTGAGTGATGCGCTCTTGCGTGTACTTAATGATATCGGTTATGAATCCCCGTCACCGATCCAGGCCGCGACCATTCCCTTGCTTTTGGCTAATCGCGATGTCCTGGGTCAGGCACAAACCGGCACCGGTAAAACCGCTGCCTTTGCCCTGCCTATTTTGTCGCGCATCGATATTAAACAAACCGTCCCGCAGGCACTGGTGTTGGCACCCACCCGCGAGCTGGCCATTCAGGTGGCCGAAGCATTCCAAAGCTATGCTGCTCATATTCCCGGGTTTCATGTGTTGCCGATATACGGCGGTCAGAGTTATGGCCCGCAACTCTCTGCCCTGCGCCGTGGTGTGCATGTGGTAGTGGGAACGCCAGGTCGGGTGATTGATCATCTGGATAAGGGGTCGCTGGATTTATCCAAACTGAAAACGCTGGTGCTCGATGAAGCCGATGAAATGCTACGCATGGGTTTTATCGACGACGTAGAGCGCATTTTGCAGGAAACACCGGAATCCCGTCAGACGACACTGTTTTCGGCCACTATGCCGTCGGCGATCAAGCGTATCGCGCAAACTTATCTGAAATCGCCGGCAGAAATCACCGTGGCGGCTAAAACCGGTACCGCTGATAATATCCGTCAGCGTTACTGGCTCGTGAGCGGCATGCACAAACTCGATGCCTTAACGCGCATTCTGGAAGCAGAAAACTTTGATGGCATGATCATTTTTGCGCGCACCAAACTCGGCACCGAAGAATTGGCTGGCCGTCTGCAGGCGCGCGGATTTTCTGCCGCTGCGATCAATGGCGATATTCAGCAGGCACAACGCGAACGCACAATTGCCCAGCTCAAAGAAGGCAAGATCGATATTCTGGTGGCTACCGATGTGGCTGCCCGTGGTCTGGATGTGGAGCGTATCAGCCACGTGATTAATTATGACGTGCCGCATGATCCGGAAAGTTATACCCATCGCATCGGCCGTACTGGCCGAGCCGGACGCAGTGGAGAAGCGATTTTGTTCATTACGCCACGTGAAAAAGGTTTGTTGAAAATTATTGAGCGTGCCACCCGTCAGCCGGTATCACCGCTGGAATTACCTAGTATTCAGGCGGTCAATGATGTACGGATAGCCAAATTCAAAGACCAGATCAGTGCCACCATCGCTGAAGGCGAACTGGAACAGTTCCAGGCAATTATCGAAGACTTTGAGCGCGAGCATAATGTTCCAGCCATTGAAATCGCCGCCGCACTGGCAAAAATTGCCCGTGGCGATGTACCTTTGCTGCTGGATAAAAACAAACGCGAACCAAAAATCGAATTTACAGAGCGCCCAGTCAGGGAAAGCCGTGGTGAACGTTCAGACCGACCTGTGCGTGAACGCGGTGAACGCAGTGAGCGCGGCGAACGCACAGAGCGTTTCGAGCGTCCGGCACGCCCAGAACGTGAACGTAGTCCGCGTGTCTCCGAACCCGGCATGCAAACTTACCGGATTGAAGTTGGCCATGATCATGGCGTCAAGCCTGGCAATATCGTTGGTGCGATTGCCAATGAAGCCAATATTGATTCCAAAAATATTGGCCGCATTGAAATTTATGATGGCTTCAGTGTTCTGGATTTGCCGGCCGATTTATCCAAAGATGTCATGCAGCATTTAAAAACCGTCTGGGTCGCCGGACAGCAATTAAAAATCACAGTCGATGGACAGGCGGCTGCTCCGTCCGCTGCTCCTGCCGAAGTTGTTGAACGGGCCGCGCCCAGAGCCAAGCCAGCGGATTATGTGAAACCTGCTACCAAGGTTGAAGCGCGCGCCGAAAAAGTAGAACCTAAAGCTATCGAAGTTAAAGCGGTGAGCAAAGCTCCGGCAGAAGTCAGAGCTAAAGCACCGACGGAAGAAAAACCGCGCGAGAAAAAAGAAAAATCAAACAGCAAAAGTAAATTTGCTGTGCAGAGTTATCGTATCGAAGTTGGTCGTCAGCACGAAGTCACCCCAAGTGCCATTGTTGCCGCCATGGCCGCAGAAGCCAGTCTGGAAGCCAAGCATGTTGGCCGCATCGACATTTTTGATAACTACAGTGTTCTGGATTTGCCCGAAGGTATGCCGCAGCATATTCTGGACAAATTAAAGATGGTTCGTGTGGCCGGACAAAAGCTCAACATCAGCCATGTGGGCGCCGGATTGATCAATGCCGATAAGGCCGCGCAAGTGGCACAGGCAGCTAAAAAGAAAAGTTTTGTCAGCGGTGACAGCAAGCCAGGTAAAGCCAAGCCGCCACGCAAATTCTGACAGCGGCAATCGTGAGGCAATAAAAAACCCGCCACTCAAAAAGTGGCGGGTTTTTTTGTCAGGCAAACGCGCTATTATTTTGCGGCAGGTGCGCTCGCTGGTGCGGCTGGTGCAACTGGAGCTGGAGTAGCAGCAACGATGTCAATTTTGGCTTTGGCTTTCATTTCATCGAGCAGTTTTTTCAGATTTTGCTGTTGAACTTGTTGGCTCAGACCGGCTTTGATTTGTTCCAGAGGTGGAATGTTAGCTGTACTTGGACGGGTATCATCGAGCACAATCACGTGGTAACCATATTGGGATTTAACTGGTTCCTGGGTAAATTTACCTTTTTCCAGTTTGGCGACAGCTGCGCTGAATTCAGGCACCATGCTGTGAGCATCAAACCAGCCTAAATCGCCACCTTTAACTTTGGAACCCGGATCGAGCGACTGCGCTTTGGCCAGAGCATCAAAGGATTTGATGTCTTTGTTTAACTTGGCAATAATCGCTTTGGCTTCTTCTTCGGTTTTTACCAGAATATGACGCGCCTTAAATTGATTGCCAGCTTGTTGTGCCTTTAACTTGTCGTATTCAGCAGTCAATTGTGCATCAGTGAGTTCATTGTGTTTGATGTAGTCTTGAATAAACGACTGGGCTAACACAGACTGTTTGGCCATTTCTATTTCATCTTGCACTTCAGGAGTTTTATCCAGGCCTTTTTTGACCGCTTCCTGAGCGACCAATAATTGCATGGCGATGTTGTCAATAATCATTTTGCGTGATTCAGGTGAATCCGGCATGCCACGTTGCTGCTTCAGAATCATGTCAACCTGTTTTTGGCTGATAGGTGTGCCGTTGACGGTAGCGGCAACAACATCTTTGGTGGCAGCCGGTGCTGAGGCGGCAGTTTTGTCGGCATCTTTTGGAGTACATGCAGCAAGTGCTAACAGTGCAACTGCACCAGCAAGCACTACGCGAGATTGGATCAACATCTTATTTCCTTTAAAGTTAACCGCCACAGGCAAATTACCTGATAAAAACGGCATATGATAAATGTAAAACGACAACGGATTTTACTCGTGATTGGTGCAATTAATAGGAAATTTTCGTTAAATTGTATTGCTGTGATGCTGGTCAGACTTTGATTGTTCGCAGGAAAACTGGCGAATCGTCAGTTTGTACAAATAATGTTGTTTTTTTATTAGTTAATTTTCAGCCATCGCACAATTTGAATAATCTGAAAAATATGAAACAAATGGACAAATTTTTTTAAAAAAATGCTCAAAAAAACAGCAATTTTTCATTTTTTTGTACTCAAAAAAACACTAGTCACCATAGGGAAGCTGCTTAAATAATAATCGCGACATACAATTTGTAACAAGTGTAAAAATAAGTCGATAAAAGCCTTTTTTTTTCTGAAAAAGACAGCTACTATGCAACGGTAGAATTTAAAAACAGTGTGAAGCCAGTTGTCATTTTTGGTTTCAATTAGTTATCTGAGGGCAAATCCGATGAAAGTCGGAGACGCAAAGCCACCGGCCTAAAGCGCACAGCGCTATGGTAGCGGGGTTGCCAAGCTTCAGTAAAGACGGTTTCCGTTTAACTGACCCTTGATCCGGCGTAGCCCTCGCTCATTTTCTGGAGCGAGTCATGCAAATATCCACCAAATTTACACTCCTGCACAGCGCTATACTGACGGCTGTTGTGTTGCTCAGTGCCTGTGGCGGACAAAGCAGTAATACTGCTACTGTTACTCCGGCAGCGGCCAGTCTGGCCAGCGGCGTCACTACCTTCAACCTTGCTTCTCCAGTGATTCCTGCTGAAGTGTCACAGCAGCTGGCGACCCCCAGCTTTCATGTGGCACCGGTGGTGTTATCTGCCCCTGACAATGTCGATGCGTTCGATAATGCCGCTTCGGCCCGCAGAGCACCGGCCATGCATGTAATCCCGCAGTCCTTGCGTCATTTGTCCACCCGTGGACTGACACCCCAGGCAATAGAAGCGGCCCATCTTGGTTTATACGTCTCTGAGAATGCTGGCGCAATCCTGCCCAAGGCGACCTCTTCGGCAGTTACAACTTATACCCCGGCACAGATTCGTTCCGCCTATGGCTTGCCGGCATTGCCAGCCACCGGTGTGACGCCAACAGTTGCACAGGCGGCCGCCATGGGTGCAGGGCAGACTATTTATATTGTTGATGCCATGGCAGATCCGAATGTAATTGCCGAGTTAAGTGCATTTAATTCCAACTTCGGCTTGCCGACCTGTACCACCATTTCCTTGTCGCCCACGAGCAAATTGCCGCTGGCAGCAGCTCCTGTGAGCGGCTGTCAGGTGGCCGTGGTGTATAGCAGTTCGGCTGGCGCCATCAGTGCCTCAGCGCCTGCCTATGATTCTGGCTGGGCCACGGAAATTGCCCTCGATGTACAGTGGGCTCATGCCACATCACCGATGGCGCGGATAATTCTGATCGAAGCCCCGAGCGCATCCGTCAATGATTTACTCGCTGGCGTCAATCTGGCGAATGCCATGGGGCCTGGCGCGGTTTCGATGAGTTTTGGATCTGGTGAAGGCAGCTGGACGGCCTCCGCTGACTCGGCCTTTACCACCGCGAATATGACCTATCTGGCTGCCACTGGCGACAATGGTTATGGCGTGCAGTGGCCATCCGTCTCCAGCCATGTTCTGGCTGTGGGCGGCACTACCCTGAGCTATTCCGGTGCCGGTTCACGCTCAGAAGTCGCCTGGTCTGGTACTGGTGGCGGCACCAGTGCCTATACGGCCGTGCCGAGCTATCAAACCAGTTCCGTGCCAGGCCTGGGCAGCAAATCATTCCGTACTGTGGCCGACGTGGCTTTCAATGCCGACCCCAGCTCAGGACAATATCTGGCCACCATGAAACCAGGGAGCACCTCGGTAAGCTGGATGAGTGCCGGTGGCACCAGTCTGGCCACACCACAATGGGCCGGTATTATTGCCATCGCCAATGCCCAGCGGGCCGTGGCTGCCAAGGCTGCACTGGGTGCGCCACACGCTGTTTTGTATAGCCAGATTTCCACTGTTGCTGCCACGTACACCAGCACCTTTCTGGATGTGACTCTGGGATCAGACGGCACTTGCGCCACTTGCGCTGCCAAATCGGGTTACGATCAGGATACAGGTCTGGGTACACCGAATACTGCCAGTCTGCTCAATGTGCTCACAGGCACCAGTGCACCGGTTGCACCACCCGTGGTCACGGCCGCTACGATTAACGGCACTGTTGGCACTGCCTTAAGCTTTACGGCTTCGGTCACAGCGCCGCATGCGGTGGTGTACAGCCTGACCGGTGCGCCCACAGGCATGGCCATCAGCAGTACAGGTGCGGTCACCTGGACAACACCGCTGGCGGGTACCTATGCGGTAACCGTTACGGCCAAGGACAATACCAGTGGCCTGAGCGGTTCTGGCTTATATACCGTCATCATTACCACCCCACCAGCACCGGTTGTCAGCAGCGTCAGTGTGAGTGGCAAGACCGGTTCGGCATTCACGTATACCGTTGCCGTGTCAGCCGTTAATCCATTGACTTACACCATGACTGGTGCACCGTCCGGGATGAGCCTCAGCGCTACCGGAGTGATTTCCTGGAGTGCTCCGCTTGCTGGAACCTATAGTGTGACAGTGACAGCGAAGGATACGAAAACGGCTCTCACAGGGAAGGGCGTGCTGACGATTGTCATTGCGGCTGCACCAGCACCGGTTGTTTCTCCTGAAAGTGTCAGTGGAATTGCCGGTACATCGTTATCCTTTAACGCCATCGTCAGTGCGAGCAATCCAGTGACTTACACGCTGAGCGGCGCGCCTTCAGGAATGAGCATCAACAGTGCCGGCACACTCATCTGGGCAACACCGGTTGCCGGTACCTATGCAATAACAGTAACAGCCAAAGACAGTAACACCGGATTAAGCGGCTCCGGCGTTTGTACCGTGATAATCAACGCCAAAGGCCCAGTCATTACCGTCTCCGGCATGACAGGTGTGGCCGGCAAATCGATGACAGGTAGCATTGTTATCGTCGATAAAACGTCAACGTCATTATCGGTATCGATTACCGGTGTGCCGATGGGGGTGACATTCACGGTGAATGGTCTCAACATTACCGCGACCTGGGCTAATCCGGTGGCGGGTAGCTATTCGATGAAAGTCACCGCCACGGATTCTGCCGGTGTCAGTGCGCAGACTGTGATGCCAATTACGGTCACGTTGAAGTAGAGAATATTGTTGACGTAAAAAAAACCGGGAGTGTCCCGGTTTTTTTTACGTCAGAGGGGAGAAACGCTATTTTTTGCGGAACATAAACTTAAAAAACTGCACCAGCTTAGTCCGTTTTCCCTGTTTCCACTCCACCAGTTGCGCATCAGCGTCCGCATCAGATGCCGGAAGGTCGGGTAGTCGTTTCCAATACATCCATTCATGAGATACCGGATTGATCGTGATCGACCATACCGTGCCATCTTCAGCAAGACCAACAACCTGAGGTGAATAGCCTTTATAGGCATCCCTGCCAGGAGCGATGGCGGTAATCTGGATCAGTTTTCGTTGCGCTGACATGGTATTTTCTAAAGTGCACTTATGGGAAATGACAGTGTAAAGAGAAAAATGCCAAAAAATCAATGGTTATTATGGTAAAAATTGATCTTTACTCAGCTTAGTGCAGTGCGGCTTAAGCGAGATCAAATGCGCCTGAATCAAACCCCAGGCAATAATTGTCCCAATCTTCACCAACCTGCTGTGCACTTTGCTGGGCAGCTTTCATTAGCCGGGTTTTCCATTTGTGCTTATGCCCATAGGAAATCAATTCATCTGCAGTGGCCGAGCCATCGCGTCCGGTACTGCGTAAATGGCCGCTGGCGACGATCTTGGCCAGAGTCGTGATGGTTTGCTGTAATTCTTCCATCGAATGACGATGGTGATCCAGACTGATACGATCTTCCGCCGGCTGCAGTGCGCGCAGAATATAATCTTGCCGGTCTATGCTTATTGGGGTCAGAAACGCCATAGAAACAGACTGCATCCGGCGTTCAATGGCGACCACGCGTTGCGCTTCGCTGGCCCATTTGGGCTGACGCACGGAAATGTGAGCAGCCAGTGCAGAGGGTCTGGCATTTTTTAAGTCGAGTAAATAATTACCATCCGGCGAGCCTTTGCCGGCAACCAAAATCATGAACCGATTGATGCCCAGGCTACCTGTGCCGGCAATGCGCCGGGCGACATCGAGCACCTGAAAAAATTCCGGATTGGCATGCGTCTGGGCATAACGATGGATGGTTTGGGTGACCATCTGACGTTGCTGATCCGTGACTGTCAGCGCCTTGATGCCATCAATGCGAATCTGGCGCAGGCGCTTTTTTCCGCGACCAGCTGTCGTGGTACGTTTATTGAGATAAGTGGCACGATCACGTTCGCGTAAATCATTGAGCAGACGATGAATAATGCCGTGCGAGGTTTCACGTTCCACCCAGGTGGCTTTTCCTGAAGTAAGGGCCTCGGCATAGGACTCAATAAAATTTTCACACAATGCATACGCTTCACCATCACTGATTGACAGCGTTTGGGCGCCAATAAAAATACTGGTCAGAAGACGCACCAACTCCAGCGGGAAAGGTGCCAGAGCAGCTTCATCAAAATCATTCATGTCAAAATACGTCAGACGGTTATCACCCTTGTAACTGCCAAAATTTTCCAAATGCAAATCACCGCAATTCCAGGTCAGCGGTGCGGATTTGAAAAACGTTTTATGGCTCATGCGCTGATAAAACAGGTGACAGGTGCCACGTAAAAAAATAAACGGATTGGTGCGCATGCTATGGTATTTCATTGCCAGCCGTTCGGGATCGCGCTGGTCGTTAAACTGGCGTATGGTCTGGATAACGTCGATCATTGGCGACTCCTGTAATGGTATGGCTGGCTGATTATTGGTGCAATCAGTGGTAAGTGCAATCACTATTTGTCGCAAATTGCGTGGCAGCTATTCCCCATCATAGACGCTCAGGCTACAATGCGCCCCATGACATCACCGATTTCCCCCTTAATTGCTACCCAGATCAGCGCACATTGTTCGGCGCTGGCCAGGTCGATTGCGGTTGAGGTCGTGCCGGAAACAGGTTCAACCAATGTAGACTTGCTGGCGCGACTCGATACGCTGACAGTGCCAACGCTGCTGATCGCAGAAAAACAAACCGCCGGTCGTGGCCGTGCCGGCCGGAGTTGGCTCAGTGCGCCCGGCAGCGCGCTGACCTTTTCACTGGCCTGGCCGTTTGCGCTCGAGCAGCAGGCATTGCTGGGGTTACCGCTGGCCGTTGGTGTGGCTCTGGCACAGGCACTGGCAGTGCTGGATGTGGCGGTGCAGCTGAAATGGCCCAATGATGTGCTCAAAGAAGGTAAAAAATTAGCTGGCGTGTTGATAGAAACGGCGCAACCTTCCGTCAGGGCGGCCGGTTCTGCCCGGGTGTGGGCGGTGATCGGTATCGGATTAAATTTGCGCATGCCCGAAGAACTCGAGCAGCAGATAAATCGTCCTGTGGCCGACGCAGCCTGGCTGGCGCAAATGGACAGAAATAAATTACTCGCTAAACTCATGGATGCACTGGCGGTCTGTCTGCATCAGTTTGCCCATACGGGTTTTGCAGCCTTTGTCGCCAACTGGAATCACTTTCATGCGTATGCCGGGCAACAGGTGACGATTCTGGATCAGGGGCAGATCGTCCAGCAGGGTTGTGCACTTGGGGTAGATCAGTCAGGTTGCCTGTTATTGCGGAATGCACTCGGCGGCATTGTGCCGGTGATTGCAGGCGACGTTTCGCTGCGACCGGTCTGAAGGAGAAAGAGACGATGTTGCTGTTAATTGATGCCGGTAATACCCGAATTAAATGGGCGCTGGTCGAACCAAACGGGCAGCTGGGTGTATGGGCACACATCGGTTCGATGACACATCAGGAACTGGGACAGATTCCATCACCCTGGCAGAATTTAGCCATCACCCAAGCAGTGGTGTCGAACGTGGCCGGAGTCGCTTTGCGTGAGCAATTGGCCAGACAATTGGTGGCCTATCGAGTGGAATGGTTTTGCGCACAACATCAGCGTGCCGGTATTCAGAGTGGCTATCGGGTACCTGAAAGTCTGGGCAGTGACCGCTTTGCTTCCATGATAGGCGCGCGTGCTTTATTTCCGCAGCAAAAATTAATCGTAGCGACCTGCGGTACGGCCACGACGATAGATGCGGTCAATAGCGAGGGGCATTTTGTTGGTGGCATGATTGTGCCCGGCTTGCAATTGATGGCACAATCGCTGGCACACAATACCGCGCAACTGCCATTGGCGAGCTTGCCTGCGGCGGCCATCAGTCCCTTTGCTGACCATACCGCAGCGGCGATCGCCAGCGGTTGTCTGCATGCACAGGCCGGAGCAATTGAGCGTGCGGTCAGTGAATTCAGCGACACCACGGTGCCACGCTGTATTTTGTCGGGTGGTGCAGCAAGTTATATCGCGCCGAATTTACGGGTTCCCCATCAATTGGTTGATAATTTAGTTTTAATTGGATTGCAGGTCGCCACATGTTGAAATTTCTTTTTTTCTGTTTGCTGATTGCCAATGCGGTGTTATTTGCGATGTGGCGCGGCTATTTTTCCAGTCCGCTCATGGAAGTGCATCAGCCTGAGCGGCTTTTGCAACAACAAAACAGCAGCCAGCTGAAACTGATTTCTGCCGAAGTGGCAACGGCACCGTTGGCACCACCTGTACCCACGCCACCGCCGGTGCCAGAAATTCTGGCCTGTCTGCAATGGGGTGATTTCTTAACCACCGATGTCAATCAGGTCGAAGCCAAATTAAAGCCACTGCCATTTGGCAATCGCCAGTCGCGCCAAAATGTCCAGGATGTTGCCACCCACATGGTCTTTATCCCGCCACTGGGAGGTAAAGATGCGGCCGACAAAAAAGCACTTGAACTGACCCATTTGGGAGTGCATGACTTTTTCATTATTCAGGACCAGACCAATTTACGCTGGGGTATTTCACTGGGCGTATTTAAAACCGAAGACGCCGCCAAACAGCTTCTGGCCACTCTGGCCACCAAAGGCGTACACAGCGCCAAAATCGGTGTGCGTACTGTGGGCACCAATAAGGTGATGTACTTGTTTAAAAATGTCACCGGCGCAGAAAAAATCGAACTCGATAAACTTAAAGCCGGATATCCGGCGCAGGAATTGGGTGTGTGTAAACCTGGCTAGGAGTCTGCGGACATGCACTACTTCGTTTGATATTTGCACACTATCAATTCCGGCCTTGGCAGCGTTCCATTATTTACCTTCGTATAATCTGCGGTAACTGGCAGGGTCTTCTGTTAGGGATTCCCTTAATTTAAGCTCCTTCTGAATTAAAGAATTTGAGTTGCTTCTACGTTGTTTCCAACTCCTTTTTAGGACATTCCAACTTCTATTTGTAGGAATTTTATAAATATTTTCAGAATTATCCTCGACGTCATCCAATTGAACCGTTGCAGATTTATTGGTATTTTCCTCAATTGTTTCTAAAAGTGCATATTTTGGAACATATTCACCACTATTTATGGAGCAAACCTTTACTAACAATCCGTTCATCGTGTTTTCATAGTCCAAGGGAGAACAATCAAAATTCACTTTGCTATCGAATTGAACCGTCGTTAATTCGTTGTCGTTTACACTAATTTTGACTGAAGACCCATCTTTATCAAATGTAAATTTCAGCGTTGAAAAAAAATCCATCAGAGGTTTTTCTTGTGAAAAAAAATCAGCAAAACGAACGATCTGGTACATAAATTCAAACATCGTTTTTGATGTGGCCCAGTTATGTAAGTAACGCAGTAAATCTCTATTTTTTTCACTCCAGATTGATCAATGACTAATAACTTTAATGTCTGGCAATGCGGCCGAATATTCCAGCGCATTTAGTTTTTCCTCCAGTGCAGTAAACTCAAGCCTTGTTAAGCCGCAGTATTTCTCCCTGAGCCGATACACATTCTCATCATGATAATGATCATAATTAAACAGCCAAGGATTGGAAAATCGTTGATCAAAAGAAATTTCCCCGGAATACCCGCCCTCGGTATTTAATAAATACAGTGTGGTTGCTTCTTCTGTCGGTTTGAATCGCAAGGCGCCTGAAAACCTGGCTCTGTCAGTTTCATTGGGAATGGACTGCAGTAGCGTAATGACATTAAATTGAAAATCTGACGGATTACCAGATTGAGTCAGTTGATCGTATAAAGCGTCAATCGTGTTTTTGTTGTACGCAGTTCCGAATAAATCGGCAAACCACTGAGCAAACGTTCGCTTTGCATAAACGGCTTCCCTGCCTTGCGCCGTTAACACACCGACTAAAAAACGCCGCGGAACCGCCTGGGCTGCGCCATTGATGGTGATATTAATTGGCATAAAGTCTCTCGTGCTGATGAATGGTAGTGTGTTAAAACCAAGGAAATAATTAAATCAGCTAAAAGGGTTGGTAAATAAAGCCCAATTAACCAATTTCTGATAAGGGAAATTCTAATGGAGTTTGCCGACGGGTTCGTCGTGGGAAGCACTTAGAAACGGTTACTGACTGCAAAATGGGCAGATATCAGAACTCATTCGCTGCGCGGTTATACCGGCCAGGGTTGATGTGATAAAGATAGGGTGATTGGTGCACCGACAGGAATCGAATAGTGCCTTGAAACTACCGGTTTATATAGCTTTCAATGAATCTTGTTTTCTAAGTACCATGAAAAGTACCAACAAAAATTAAATTGTCAAATATTTTCACCTAATAAATTATATAACATATTGATTTTTATAGTTTTTATTTATATTTGAATGATGAGTAATTTTAGTTTGAAGAGTCATTGCGTAAGTTTTCATGAGTCAAAAGGCAATATATAACCAAATTACAACATATTGATTTCGCTAGGTTTGAATAATGCGATTTAAACATGGTTTTAATCTCGTCACCTTCATCTTCCTTCCTCATCCATTCCCATTTATGTAAATCGTCAGCGTACGCTGAATTTGTTCCGGCTTTCTGATTCTCAAAACCAACGTAATAAAACGACCAATTCGACAAATAGATTGTGTTGTCACAATGAAACTACTGCTAAACTACGTCAAACTAATTAAAGCATTTTTGCTTTTGAGTATTTAAAGCATCCAGGCGTTCACGACAAATTACATTCACTCAAGAAATATATGGCAATCAAAAAATCAGAACTCTACTCATCTCTTTGGCAAAGCTGTGACGAATTACGTGGCGGTATGGATGCCAGCCAATACAAAGACTACGTTCTGGTCATGCTGTTTATTAAATATGTCAGTGATAAATATGCAGGTGTTCCATTTGCACCGATCACGATCCCTGCAGGTTCCAGTTTTAAGGACATGGTTGCGTTGAAAGGCACAACAACCATTGGCGATGATATAAATAAAAAAATTATTGCGCCATTAGCTGATGCTAATAAATTGTCCGACATGCCTGACTTTAACGATGCCACTAAATTGGGTGATGGCAAGGAAAAAGTAGAACGGCTGACTAACCTGATTTCCATCTTCGAAAACAAAGCGCTCGATTTCAGCAATAACAGAGCAGAAGGCGACGATATTCTGGGTGATGCCTACGAATATCTGATGCGCCACTTTGCAACAGAGAGTGGTAAGAGCAAAGGCCAGTTCTACACCCCAGCTGAAGTGAGCCGTATCATGGCTCAAATCATCGGTATTGCTAATGCCGGTACCAGTGCAGCTACGACTGTTGTCAAACAGCGTCCAATATTTACCACCTGTCAGCGCCCAAATTTTTCCACTTTATCGGCTTGTTCAGAACGATTTTTACTATGCTTAAATCGGTA
>CAIOYD010000017.1 GCA_903862415.1 uncultured Oxalobacteraceae bacterium
ACCGTTGCGTTCCAGGACCATGCCGCACAAGGACAGATCTATTTTGCGCGGATCCACCGCCTGATCGCCCAGCACAAACACGCCACAGGACGCGTTGTCGGCCACGGTGTCACCAATCTTGATCTTCCAGTCGCGAATGCGAGAATCCACAATTTCGAAACACGGCATGACGCATTCGGTTGCCGCCAATACCTCGGCATTGGTCACGCCCGGCCCCATCAAGTTACGCTTGAGGATGAAGGCGATCTCCCCCTCGGCCTTGGGCTGAATCAACGTATTCATATCGATCGACTGGCCTTCGTTGTAGATCATGCCGTCGAGCATATAGCCGAAGTCGGGCCGGTATACGCCCAGCATGTTCATTACGGCGCGTGAGGTCACGCCGATTTTTTTTCCGATAATGCGTTCACCGGCGGCGATCCGTCGCTCAATCATGCGCTGCTGGATCTGGTAGGCAGTCTCGACGGACAGCTCAGGATAACGATTGGTCAGCGGATCAATCACGGTGCGCGTGATCAGGGCCTGATACAGTTCGTCACCCAGCTGGGTAATAAGATTTTTTTCCATGGTCACTGTTTCGCTTTTCAAAGTTTGATGCAGACGTTTTTTAATTCAGTATAGAACTCAAGTGAATGCACACCGCCTTCACGTCCGATTCCCGATTGTTTGGAACCACCAAAAGGTGTGCGCAAGTCGCGTAAAAACCATGAGTTGATCCAAACAATACCGACCTCAAGTACACCAGCCATACGGTGCGATCGCGCCAGATTGGTGGTCCAGACTGCAGACGCCAGACCATATTGATTGTCATTGCTGCGTAGGATAACTTCCTCCTCGGTATCGAACGGAGAGATGTGGCAGCACGGTCCGAAAATTTCTTCACGCATGACGGTGGCGCTGTCAAGTAGTCCGGTCCAGATAGTTGGCTGTACCCACCAGCCACCAGACAGGGCCGGCGCCATGTCTGGGATGCCGCCGCCTGTCACCACTGTCGCGCCTTCTGCGACAGCTTTGCGATAGTAGGACAACACCTTGGTGCGGTGCTCATTCGAAATTAATGGCCCCATGCCGCTCGCCGGATCTTCCGGGAGACCCGGCTTCATCAGTTCAGCGCCACGCTTCATGCGCTGCACGAATGCCTCAAATATCGGCCGCTCGACATATACCCTCTCGGTGCCAAGACACACCTGTCCACAATTGGCAAATGCAGAGCGCAGAGTGCCTTCTATGGCAGCATCCATGTCGCAGTCAGCGAACACGATGGCAGCATTCTTGCCTCCCATTTCCAGCGACACGGGCCGCGCGCCGTCGGCTGCTGCCTTCATGATAGCTGCGCCAGTGCGTGTCTCACCGGTAAATGTGATCGCACCGACCTTGGGATGGGTGGTCAGGAACTCGCCGGTATCTTTCGGTCCAAAACCGTTGACGACGTTAAACACGCCTTTTGGCACGCCCACGGCATTCATCACTTCAGCCAGCAGTGCAGCAGTCTGCGGCGTTTCTTCGGAAGGTTTGACGACGACAGTATTGCCACAGGCCATGGCAGGACCGAGCTTCCAGGTCATCAGTAAAAAAGGCAGATTCCACGGACAGATTACCGCAACCACACCGACCGGGCGGCGCATTGCATAGTTCAGCGCACCGCGCCCGTCGGGTGTAGCCATTTCAAAAAATTCGGTCGATACGTTTTTGACGACATCGGCAAAAATTTTGAAATTGGCTGCGCCGCGCGGCACATCAACGTGCCTGATGAAGTGTGCCGGCTGACCGATATCGCTCATTTCAGCCGCTGCAAAATCATCAAAGCGGCGATCGATTTCATCGGCCACGGCATGCAGCATGGCGAGCCTTTCGGTCAACGGCATCGTCCCCCAGGAACCTGAGAGCGCGCCGTGCGCAGCCGTAACCGCAGCATCCACGTCACTCTGACTGGCCTGCCCAACACGGGCAACAACCTTGCCGTCATATGGGGTGATCTTGTCAAACCAGGTTGCGCTGTCTACAAATTCACCGTTAATAAAATTCCGTATCTGTTTCATGTCGTATGTCCTATATATCCACTTGAAGTACTGGTACCGGCACTGCCGGCAAAATCGTCATGCCAGACCGGCACCGGTCAAGCCGGCACGTGCGCATTCTTCATCCTGCTCTTCAGATCCACCTGAAACGCCAATGGCGCCGATCACTACGCCGTTGGAATGAACCGGCAAACCACCGCCAAACATCACAAAGCGCGGCCGCAATGGCAGACCCTGGCGAACTGCTTCTGAATGACCGCGCAGGACTTCGGTCCAGGCGCCGGTCGGCAGGCCGAAACTCACAGCGGTATACGCCTTGTCTTCGCAAATCGAGATCGAATGCAATGGCGCGCCATTCATGCGCAAAAATGCGACAGGATTGCCACCGGCATCAAGCACCGATACGTTGATCAGGGTGCCAAGTTCTGCCGCGCGCCGCGCTGCTGCCTTTACTGCCTGCTGCGCTGCTTCCCATCCAATTTGTTGCAACTGCTGTGTACTCATATTGGCCCGCTCCTTAACCAAATTTTGTGCCAATCGACTCATTCTGTAAAATACTTAATTTTGATTCATTAATACTTTAAAGGTATTGCCGCCAACGCGGCCCTGCAAGCCGGTCGATACCTGAAAACCTGCGCAGCTGACTCGTCTGCCGCGCAGGCCCCAGATTGTTGATTAGTCACCACCACGCATGTACTGCACCTGGAACATTGAAGGAGGTACCTGCTTCGGATCAACCTGCCCCTTGAACTGACCGGTAGTACAGTGCTTGGACTGCATATCCACCATTGAGAAGGCGTCGTCTATTGCAATACCCGTACCCTTATTCACAGGCAGATGGAAGTCGGGATGGGATTTTCCGATCGTGAAAGTCTTCCAAATTTCACCTTTGCGGTCATAAACCAGCGTACGATTAATACTCGATACCTGCGCATCAATATGCAAGACCCGTTTGCCTATCGGGCTGGGTCCTACCGGCGCAGCTTCGACCACATACACCTTGCGCAATTGCCATGTCACGTCCGGAAAACAGCCGCCCTGCCCCTGGAAATCGACGTACTTGTAGCCATCAGGATCCTTGAACTCATCGGTCAGTTTCATGTCATTGTGGTTATAGAATGGCATCAGGATATTTTTGGTGCCCTTGAAGGTCCACTTCATATCGGCGACGCGGCCGTTGTAGCCTTCGAAATCTTCGATCATCAGATCTGAGCCCAGAAACGCATCCGTTGCCTGTCCGGTGGCCAGACGCCGCACGCGACGCTGAAACCCGAGGTATAGATAAGCATCATCCATTTTCTGGTCGTCGTCGTAACGCTGAATTAACAACTGGGTGTTTTTCAGATCCTGCGGTTCGAGCACCTTGACGTAAATCCCGCGAAACAGATTGGACGGATTCGGCGTCACCTCAGGAACCGGAGCGTGCTGTACGCGGTGTTTCAGGTTAAGAAAGTTGAAGCTCATCTTCAGCGTTTTCTCGACTTTGGCACTTTGCAGGTCACGGTATTTCCAGTAGAACGGCGTGATGGTGGCGTTGTCACCCCAGTTGATGCCATACTTGAAATTCCACGCCAGCTTTTCACCGGCGCGCGGATCTGACATGGACGGCTCCTCGACAAACGGACGACCGGCAACGAAGCCCTCGATATCACCAGTCTTGGGACCGAGTTTGGTCTTGCCGAGATTCTTGCGACTGGCCTCGACATAGAATTTATCTGAATCAAACGATGTGGTCTTGCCAACCTTCATTTCATACCAGCCGTTTTTGATAATCTGGTACATCCCGGGATCCAGCGCATCCTTGAACTGTTCAACATTGCCCTTGTTGATTGTGGTGCCGACGGCCATACCGGGAAAACTTGGTACGCCATTTTTGTATGGATAAAATGAATTTTCCAGTTC
>CAIOYD010000018.1 GCA_903862415.1 uncultured Oxalobacteraceae bacterium
CCTGAATTTTTTGAAAATGACTTCCAACCTGATTATCCACCGTGGCATCACCATTTCCACCCTGACTGCGACCCAGAAAGTGGAAGCGCATTGTGCGCCGGGACACATGGCCATCCGTGAACAAGCGGACGGCTGGTGGCTGTATTTTGTTGATCACGACGGCAGCGTCACCGGCTATGACGACCCGTATCCCACCCATGTTCAGGCACTGTGGGCGGCCAAGGCTGCTGCCGAATTCAGCGCAGAATGAAATCACTCATATTCCAACGTCAATGGCGCATGGTCTGAGAAGCGCTGTTCTTTGTAAATCGCCACCCGTTTCGCGCGTGCGGCCATGGCTGGGGTGGTGATGTGATAATCGATGCGCCAACCGACGTTTTTTGCCCAAGCCTGACCGCGATTACTCCACCAGGTATAGTGCTCGGCGGCCGGTTCCACGCAGCGGAAGGCATCGACATAACCGACTTCACTGAGCAGATGAGAAAGCCAGGCACGCTCTGCTGGCAAGAAGCCGGAATTTTTCAAATTGCCTTTCCAGTTTTTTAAATCAATCTCTTTGTGGGCAATATTCCAGTCGCCGCAAATGACAATTTCCTGTCCGCTGTTTTTGAGTGCAATCAGGTGGGCCAGAAAAACTTCCATGAAGCGGAATTTAGCTGCCTGGCGTTCTTCGCCGGAAGAGCCGGACGGGCAATACACCGACACCACCGACAGTTTGCCAAAATCGCAGCGTACATAGCGCCCCTCAAAATCAAACTCCTCATTGCCAAAACCGATAAACACCGCATCCGGTTTTTGCTTGCTGTAGACCCCGGCACCGGAATAGCCCTTTTTTTGCGCATAATGAAAATGGCCGTGGTAGCCCTCGGGAGCTAAAAATTCCGGCTGCATGTCCTCTGACTGGGCTTTTAATTCCTGAACGCAGACAAAATCTGCCGATTCGGCAGTCATCCATTCAAAAAAGCCTTTTTTGGCGGCCGAGCGTATGCCATTCAGATTGGCAGAAATAATTTTGAGCATAATGAAAACTTTTTAAAAACTTTAAACAGCGGACGGTGCACAGCTTACCTGAAAGCGGGTGATTATGTTTAAATAGCGGGAAATCAGCTATGGAGTTGTTC
Organism: uncultured Oxalobacteraceae bacterium; assembly: GCA_903862415.1. GTDB lineage: Bacteria > Pseudomonadota > Gammaproteobacteria > Burkholderiales > Burkholderiaceae_D > Solimicrobium. The sequence continues at coordinate 1,122 of CAIOYD010000018.1, forward strand.
AATGAAAAATCTGCGTCAGGAATTTATTGCCTTTTCGGTACAGGCCGGGGTGCTCTCGTTTGGTGAATTTGTCACTAAAGCCGGACGCACTTCACCGTATTTTTTTAATGCCGGACTGTTTAACGAAGGTGCCAATCTGGGCCAGTTGGCGCAGTTTTACGCCCAGACCCTGCTGGACTCGGGCGTGGAATTTGATATGCTCTTTGGCCCGGCCTATAAAGGCATTACCCTGGCCTCAGCAACCGCAGTGGCACTCGCCGGACTGGGACGCAATGTGCCGTTTGCCTATAACCGCAAGGAGGCCAAGGATCACGGCGAAGGTGGCAACATTGTCGGCGCCAAACTTGCTGGCCGGGTGGTGATTGTGGATGACGTGATTTCTGCCGGCACCTCGGTGCGTGAATCGGTCGACATGATCCGTGCCGCCGGTGCCACGCCAGCAGCCGTGCTGATTGCCCTCGACCGGATGGAACGTTCAGGCAAAGATGATGCACTCTCGGCCAATTCAGCCGTGCAGGAAATTATCAGCACATACCAGATGCCGGTCATCTGCATTGCCAATCTGGCCGATCTGTTTGAGTATCTCTCCAGCGGTCAGGCCAGTGAACTGAGCCAGTATACTGAAGCGGTTAAAACATATCGCGCCCGTTACGGTGCCAGCAGTTAAGGCAATGACTCCGCTGCCACCCCAGATCCGGGCGGATTTATTCACCCATCTGGCGGCGATGGAAAAAGCCGGACTCCCGCCCGATAAATCCCTCACACTGTTACGGCTGCCGGTGCAGGGTTTGATCCGGGTGGCAGAAATGCGCCGTCTGATGTTGCGTGGTCTGAGCCTGCCGCAGGCCGGTTGCCGGGCTGGGCTGTTTACCGAGCTCGACAGTCATGTGTTGCAGGCTGCTTTTGAGGCCGGCAGCCCGCTGCAAAGTTACCAGCGCCTGGCGCAACGCTATGCACTGGCTGCGCGTTCTGCGAGCCAGATGCGCTCACGCATGATGATGCCCTTGCTGGTGCTGTGCCTGGCGCTCATGGTGCAACCCTTGCCGGCACTCGTGTCCGGCACGCTCACCGGTGCAGCTTATCTCTGGCAAATCATCCGGCCATTGCTGTTGCTCACCATTCTGTGGCTGTTGTGGCGCGAGTTGCTCCGGCGTCTGGATCAGCACCCTTCCAACCTGTTATCACGTATAAGTGTCGCCATTCCGTGGTTTGGTCCTGTGCTGGTCAAGCGCAATGTACGCGATTTTTATGAAAATCTGGCCTTATTGCTCGAAGCCGGTCTGGCGATGCAGCAAGCCCTGCCGCTGGCCACGCAGAC
>CAIOYD010000019.1 GCA_903862415.1 uncultured Oxalobacteraceae bacterium
CGGGTTTAAACCGAAAATGCAGCTGTATAACCGGGTGTCGCAAGATGCCTTTGAGAGGCTTGAGCCGTATGGATCTAAAGACCCACGTACGGTTCTAAGGGGGCCATGCGCGGGCAACCGCGCATGGCTACCCGACAACCCGGTCATTGACAGACATTTTTTACCACAGCTTCCCGACGATTTATCCATGATGCGGGAAGTGTGGATCTACCCACTGCCAACATTTTTAACTGCGATGATGACAGGTAACACCCAGCCTCATGATGTGATTGTCTATCCGGACAGCGGCCGGGTATCAGTCAGGCTCGCAGGGATTGACCTTTCCTGAGTGTGGCGTTTTCTGGCCGGCGTCGTTATTTGACCACTGAAATTTGGCTTTCCACGTGGCAACCATGTATAGTGTGCCTTCGAATTGTGGCAATGCCATGGCATGACTATGATCAGTAATAAATAAAATATAACAATAACGAAATAGCAAGGGAGTGGCAGGAGATGTCAGGGGAACTTAAAAAAGATGCATTGGGGTTGATCCATTCATTAGCCATGGGCGTGGCGGGATCGGCACCGTCCTACAGTATTTCCGCCACCATGGTGACACTGATTGCCGCTGTTGGTGTGCTGGCACCGGCGAGTCTGGTGTATTGCGGTCTGATTATGCTGGGCATTGTGTTTGCCTATAAATATCTGAATGAACATTCCCCCAGTTCTGGCGCATCCTATTCCTGGGTCAGTCAGATTTTCGGTAAAAAACTGGGTTTTTTTGCCGGATGGGCGGTCATGGTGGCTTCGGCCCTGTTCATGGTCTCGGCCACGATACCGGCAGGTTCGGCCACGCTGCTGCTAATTGCACCACAACTGGCGCAGTCTCAAATCGCGGTGACTCTTTGCTCGGTAGGTTGGTTATTGCTGGTGACTTACGTCATTATCAAGGGGATTAAGCTGACAGGTAAAGTTCAGCTCATCATGACGCTGTTTGAATTGCTGATTCTGACGGTGCTGTCGGTGCTGGCGATCATTAAATTTGGCCCGCATGCGTTGCACACTATTTCCTGGCATGAGTTTTCCCCGACGGCGTTCAGTCCGACTTCGTTTGCCAATGGCGCTATTATTGCGCTGTTTTTTTTCTGGGGCTGGGACGTTTCCATCAACCTGTCCGAAGAAACCAGCAACTCGGGAACTTCTCCGGGAGTTGGCGCGGTCGGTGCAATGATCGTCACGATTGCTGCTTTTACCGGATTTGCCGCTATTACTTTGCTGGTTCTTGGCGATGAAGAAATCAGCCAGTCAGGCACCAATATTGTGTTTGAAGTAGCCAACAAGCTCTTACCTAAGCCGTGGAGCTATGCAGCAGTGCTCGCGCTCATGCTCTCGACTATTGGTAATCTGGAAACTTCGATGCTGCAATTTACCCGCACCATGTTTGCCAAATCACGCGATGGCGTACTGCATTCGCGCTGGGCAAAAATCCATACCACCTGGCAGACGCCACATCTGGCGACATTTTTGATTGCGGCAATTGGTCTGATTTTATTGCTGTCGTCACTGACTTCAGAAAGTATTGCCGATGTGATGAAAGCATCCATCAATGTCATTGGCGTGCAGGCTGCTTACTATTATGGTCTGGCCGGTTTTGCCTGTGCCTGGAAATTCCGTCAGGAACTCAAACATTCGCTGTTCGCTGCCGCCACCAAAATTTTCTGGCCACTGCTGTCTGCGCTGGTATTGTGGTGGGCGGCTGTGGTCACTATCATGACTTTTGACATGACCACCATGGCGATTGCTGTTGGCAGTATGGCGCTGGGCATCATCCCGCTTTTGCGCAAACCCAAACTGATCGCAGCAGTTACCGCGGTATAATCTACCGGGCATGTTGGGCTTCGGCCCAGCATTGCCTCAACTCATTGAGTTGATTCATTGGTGGTAAATGCCATCAGTTAAGCCCATACCCGTTTCTTTCAGGAGTAAGCCATGATGCAGGCCATAGAAATTTCTCGCCCTGGTGGCCCTGAGGTATTGCAGCTTTGTGAACGTCCTATTCCATCCTTGCGTCCGGGAGAAGTATTAATTAAGGTGGCCGCGGCGGGCATCAATCGCCCGGATGTGTTTCAGCGCAAGGGGGCGTATCCGGCACCGGCGGGTGCATCGGATTTGCCTGGCCTGGAAGTGGCTGGTGAAATTGTTGCCGGCGATGTCGCGGGCAGTGAATTTGCACTCGGCGATCAGGTCTGTGCACTGGTGACCGGTGGTGGTTATGCTCAGTATTGTGCTGCACCACTCAGTCAGTGCCTGCCGGTGCCGAAAAATCTGACGCTGGTTGAGGCTGCCTCGCTGCCGGAAAATTTCTATACAGTCTGGAGTAATGTGTTTGATCGCGCCCAGTTGTCTGGTTCCCAAACGCTGCTGGTGCAGGGTGGCACTTCTGGTATCGGTGTGACTGCGATTCAGATGGCCGCGGCACTCGGACATCCGGTGTTGGCCACGGCTGGCAGCGATGCCAAATGCCGTGCCTGCGAACAGTTGGGCGCAGTGCATGCCATCAATTACCGTACCCACGATTTTGCAGTCGAAGTCATGTCCTATACTCAGGGGCGTGGTGTTGATGTGGTGCTCGATATGGTTGCCGGTGACTACGTCAACCGCGAATTGTCCTGCCTGGCCGATGATGGTCGGATTGTGATTATTGCTTTACTCGGTGGCGCCAGTGCTACTCTGGATATGAGTGCCGTGATGCGCCGACGTCTGAGTGTGACAGGCTCAACCCTGCGAGCCAGACCGGTAGCTTTCAAACAAGCCATTGCGCAGCGATTACGACAAACGATCTGGCCCCTGCTCGACGCTGGCACCATCAAGCCGGTGATTTATCAGACTTTTCCAATGGAGCAAGCTGGACAGGCACACGCTTTGATGGAAAGTAGTGAGCATATTGGCAAAATCGTCCTGACGATGCCGGTCAATTAATTGATTTGACCGTAATTATGCCAACAAGCTAAAATAGCGGGTTATTTAAGAACTGGAAGGTCCGGATGAAACAACGTCGCCCCCTAATTGCCGGTAATTGGAAGATGAATGGCAGTCTGGCAGCCAATCAGGTTCTGCTTACCGGATTGCTGGATGGTGTGGCGCAATTGGCAACAGTTGCCTGCGATGTTGTGGTGTGTGTGCCTTTTCCCTATCTGGCACAGGCCCAGGCTAGTCTGCAGGATTCAGTCATTAAGTGGGGAGCGCAGGACGTGTCGGCTCAGGAGGTCGGAGCCTACACCGGAGAAGTCGCGGTTTCCATGCTCAGGGATTTTGGCTGTGGTTATGCCATCGTCGGACATTCTGAACGCCGCAGTTATCATGCTGAAGCCGATGCGCTGGTAGCGCAAAAAACCTTGCGCGTGCTCGAAGCTGGACTGACTCCGATCGTTTGTGTGGGCGAAACCCTGCAGGAACGCAAGGCCGGCCTGACTGAAGCCACCGTGGCCAGGCAGCTTAATGCCGTGCTCGCGGTGCTGAACACAGAGCAATTGGCAAAAATTGTGCTGGCTTACGAGCCGGTTTGGGCGATAGGTACCGGAATTACGGCCACGCCAGAAATGGCGCAACAGGTACATGCTTTTTTACGCACGCAGTTATCCGGGCTCAATGCGCAGGCGGCTGGGCAGGTAGCCATTTTATATGGTGGCAGCATGAAGCCGGATAATGCCGCTGCCTTGCTCGCCATGCCCGATATTGATGGCGGATTGATCGGCGGCGCGGCCTTAAAGGCAGCGGATTTTCTCGGGATAGTAGCCGCAGCCTGAGTGGGGTTGATGATTAAGTTTTAACAAGTACGGTTGTGCCGCAGGTGCAAACGATTAATTTTTTTTAGGTATTCAAATGAACACTATTTTTACTTTGGTTGTTGCGATTCAGGTTTTGTCCGCGTTGGTGATTATCGGTCTGGTGCTGGTTCAGCATGGTAAGGGCGCCGATATGGGTGCGGCATTTGGTTCTGGTGCCTCCGGAAGTTTGTTTGGTGCAACCGGATCGTCAAGCTTTTTGTCCAAGGCAACCGGGATAGCTGCAACGGTTTTCTTTTGCGCTACCCTGGCTCTGGCTTATCTGGGTAATAAACACACCGCACCGTCGGGCAGTGTGATGGACGCGGCCGATCAGCCTAAAGTCACTGAAACTGTCAAAGCAGATGCTGCACAACCAGCTGCGGCCGCTGCAACTTCCGCAAAAACGGATAAAGTTTCCGGTCAGGCAGATCAAATTCCTAAATAAACTCATTTTTCTTTTACGATTTATCAAATAACTCCGGCTTTTAGATAATTGTGCGTTGAACAAATAGTGCTCATCGCGTAGAATACCGGACTTAGTAATAGTGCCGACGTGGTGAAATTGGTAGACACGCTATCTTGAGGGGGTAGTGGCGAAAGCTGTACGAGTTCGAGTCTCGTCGTCGGCACCATAAAACAAAGAACCAATAGCAAGACAATTTTGATGTTGGTTGCGGGGCGGTTGTAGATAAGGCTGTTATTGGCTTAAATACAAAACCAGAAATTAAACCACTTTTAGCTTTTATTGCCCAATCGTGAACCTCGAAAATTATTTCCCTGTACTACTCTTTATTATCGTCGGTATCGCCGTCGGTGTTATTCCCCAGATTCTGGGACGTCTCATTGCTCCGTATAAACCGGACGCGCAAAAAACATCCCCGTATGAGTGTGGTTTCGAAGCGTTTGAAGACGCTCGCATGAAGTTCGATGTGCGTTACTACCTCGTGGCCATTTTATTTATTTTGTTTGATCTTGAAACTGCCTTCTTCTTTCCGTGGGCTGTCGCTCAGCGCGATTTGGGTTGGACAGGCTTTCTGTTGATGCTCGGTTTTGTTGCTGAATTTGGCGTGGGCTTCTGGTACATCTGGAAAAAAGGCGCGCTCGATTGGGAATAAGCTTTCTCAGCAGCCAGTAGCAGTTAAAAAATTAGTTAATCGGTGGGGAAGGTGATTTCATGTCAATTGAAGGCATATTAAACGAAGGTTTTGTAACCACAACAGCCGACAAGCTGATCAACTGGACTCGTACCGGTTCGATGTGGCCGATGACATTCGGTCTGGCCTGCTGTGCGGTCGAGATGATGCAGGCTGGTGCCTCGCGTTACGATCTGGATCGCTTTGGTGTGGTATTTCGTCCTTCTCCAAGACAGTCTGATGTGATGATTGTTGCCGGTACCCTGTGCAACAAAATGGCGCCGGCGCTGCGCAAAGTTTATGACCAGATGGCTGAACCTCGCTGGGTCATTTCCATGGGTTCCTGCGCCAATGGTGGCGGCTATTATCATTATTCGTATTCGGTAGTGCGTGGTTGCGACCGCATTGTTCCGGTCGATATTTATGTTCCCGGCTGCCCGCCAACAGCAGAAGCACTGATCTACGGCATTATGCAGTTGCAAAACAAAATCAAGCGTACCAATACCATCGCCCGGTAGTCAGACTATGCCATTGCAGTTTTATGTTGCGGTTTTAATTCGGTGAACCAAAAATGACGACAAAATTAGAAAATCTTGAGTTGGCTGTACGCGCTGTTATGGGTGAGCGGACCTTCGACTTGATCACGGCCTTAGGTGAGCTTACCCTGGTAGTCGGCCACGCTGATTATCTGGCTGTGATGACAGAATTGCGCGATAACCTCTCAACCCGTTTTGAAGAGTTGATCGATTTGTGTGGTGTGGATTATTCCACCTACGGCGATGAAGTCTGGACCGGCAAGCGTTTTGCGGCCGTCTCTCATCTTCTCTCCATTGCCAACAACTGGCGTTTGCGGGTACGGGTATTTGCTCCGGATGATGAATTGCCGGTGCTGCCATCGGTCTCTGAGGTCTGGTCCTCGGCCAACTGGTATGAGCGTGAAGCTTTTGATTTGTTTGGCCTGTTATTTGAAGGTCACAACGATTTACGCCGCATCCTGACGGATTATGGTTTTATCGGCCATCCATTCCGCAAAGATTTTCCTGTTACCGGTTATGTAGAAATGCGTTATGACGGTGAGCAAAAACGCGTCCTCTATCAACCGGTCACGATCGAACCGCGTGAAAATACCCCGCGCATTATCCGAGAACAAAATTACGCAAAATAATGGCTAAGCCGCAACCGTGCAACACTAAGTGCGATGGATTAACAGAGGTACTGAATGGCTGAGATAAAAAATTACACACTGAACTTTGGTCCGCAGCATCCGGCGGCACACGGGGTTTTGCGTATGGTGCTTGAACTCGATGGTGAAGTGATCCGGCGCGCCGATCCGCACATCGGACTGTTGCATCGTGGTACAGAAAAACTGGCCGAACAAAAAACCTATCTGCAATCGGTTCCCTATATGGACCGCCTCGATTACGTTTCCATGATGAGCAACGAACACGCTTATGTGATGGCGATCGAAAAAATGCTTGGTCTGGAAGTGCCCTTGCGTGCGCAATATATCCGCGTCATGTTTGATGAAATTACCCGCTTGCTCAACCATCTGTTGTGGATCGGCGCGCATGGACTCGACGTTGGTGCAATGGCGGTGTTTCTGTACGCTTTCCGCGAACGCGAAGACCTTATGGATGTCTATGAAGCGGTCTCCGGTGCGCGTATGCATGCGGCTTATTATCGTCCGGGCGGCGTGTATCGCGACCTGCCAGACACCATGCCGCAATATGAAGCTTCGCATCTGCGCAACGCCAAAACCATGCAGCATCTCAACAGCAATCGCAGTGGTTCACTGCTCGATTTTATTGAAGACTTTACCGTGCGCTTCCCCGGTTATGTCGATGAATATGAAACCCTGCTGACCGACAACCGTATCTGGAAACAACGTCTGGTTGGCGTAGGTGTGGTCTCGCCTGAGCGTGCCAAGGCCATGGGCTTTACCGGCCCGATGCTGCGCGGTTCCGGCGTTGAATGGGATCTGCGCAAGAAGCAGCCGTATGAAGTCTATGATCTGCTCGACTTTGATATTCCGGTCGGCGTCAATGGTGACAGCTACGACCGTTATCTGGTACGTATCGAAGAAATGCGCCAATCCAATCGCATCATTAAACAATGCGTTGAATGGCTGCGTAATAATCCGGGTCCGGTGATCTCCACCAACCACAAAGTGGTGCCGCCATCACGCGTAGGCATGAAGTCCAATATGGAAGAGTTGATCCATCACTTCAAATTATTCTCTGAAGGCTTTCATGTGCCATCCAGCGAAGCCTATGTCGGTATTGAACACCCTAAAGGTGAGTTTGGTATTTACATCGTTTCTGATGGTGCCAACAAGCCATACCGGGTCAAGATTCGTGCTCCCGGCTTTGCCCATTTGCAGGGTCTCAATGAAATGGCTAAAGGCCATATGATTGCCGATGCGGTCACCATTATTGGTACCCAGGATATTGTGTTTGGTGAAATCGACCGCTGACAGGCGGCGGGTTGATAATTAAGGTTAAATTTATGTTGTTATCTGAGCAAACATACAAAAAAATAGACCGTGAAATTGCCAAATTTCCGGACGATCAACGTCAGTCTGCCGTCATGGCGGCATTGGCGCTGGCGCAGGATCAAACCAGCTGGCTGTCACCTGAAGTGTTGCAAGAAGTGGCTGATTATCTGCGTATGCCGGCTGTCGCGGTGCAGGAAGTGGCCACTTTTTACAATATGTACAATACCAAGCCGGTCGGGAAGCACAAGATTTCGGTGTGCACCAATTTGCCTTGTGCGCTCTCCGGTGGGGTCAAAGCGGCCAACCACCTCAAGCATAAACTCGGTATTGATTTTAAAGAAACCACCGCCGACCATCAGTTCACTCTGGTCGAAGGTGAATGCATGGGCGCCTGTGGTGATGCGCCGGTCATGTTGGTGAATAACAAACGTATGTGCAGTTTTATGTCGGATCAAAAAATTGACGCGCTGGTGGATGAACTTAAAATGTCCGTGCCAGTAGCCAACCCAGAAGGATCACGCTCATGACCAGCTTGCATACCCGGCATATCAAGCCGCTGATTCTGGCTGGTCTGGATGGCACCAATTGGGGCCTGGAAGAGTATGTCAAGCGCGGTGGATACAGTGCCTTAAAACGTATTTTGACCGAAGGCATTACTCAGGAACAGGTGATTGCCGAATTAAAAGCTTCTTCGCTGCGCGGACGCGGCGGTGCCGGTTTTCCTACCGGCCTCAAATGGAGCTTTATGCCGCGTCAGTTTCCAGGTCAGAAATATCTGGTCTGCAATACCGATGAAGGCGAACCCGGCACATTTAAAGATCGGGACATTATCCGTTATAACCCGCATGCGCTCATCGAAGGCATGATCATCGGCGCCTATGCCATGGGTATCACCGTCGGTTATAACTACATTCACGGCGAAATTTTTGCCGATTATGACCGTTTCGAAGAAGCACTTGAACAGGCGCGTGCGGCCAATATGCTGGGTAATAACATACTCGGTAGCAGTTTCTGCTTCCAGTTGCATGCTTTCCACGGTTATGGTGCTTACATCTGCGGTGAAGAAACCGCGTTGCTGGAATCGCTCGAAGGTAAAAAAGGACAGCCACGCTTCAAACCGCCATTTCCGGCCAGTTTTGGACTGTATGGCAAGCCTACCACGATCAATAATACCGAAACCTTTGCTGCCGTTCCGTTTGTGATGAATATGGGTGGCGAAGCCTATGCCGCTATCGGCAAGCCGAATAACGGCGGTACCAAGATTTTCTCCATGTCGGGTGACGTGGCCAAGCCAGGAAATTACGAAGTTCCGCTGGGCACGCCCTTTGCCACTTTGCTCGAACTCGCCGGTGGCATGCGTGATGGTAAAAAAATCAAGGCGGTCATTCCCGGAGGCTCTTCCATGCCGGTGCTGACCGGTGACGTCATGATGGCAACCGATATGGATTATGATTCGATCGCCAAGGCTGGTTCGATGCTTGGTTCTGGTGCCGTAATCGTCATGGATGAGACCCGTTGCATGGTCAAATCACTGTTGCGGCTGTCGTATTTTTATTACGAAGAATCCTGTGGTCAATGTACGCCGTGCCGTGAAGGTACTGGATGGCTGTACAAAATGGTCCACCGGATTGAACATGGTCTTGGACGTCCGGAGGATCTGGAAATGCTCAACAGTATTGCTGATGGCATTCAGGGACGCACTATCTGTGCGCTCGGTGATGCCGCTGCCATGCCGGTGCGCGCCATGATCAAGAATTTCCGTGCAGAGTTTGAATATCACATCGAGCATAAGCATTGCTTGGTACCCGCTTACATTTAGCCTAACAGGCTCACGATAATGTCTAACAACAGGCCAGACAGAGAACACCATGGTTGAAATCGAAATCGACGGCAAAAAAGTTGAAGTGCCACCCGGCAGCATGGTAATGGATGCGGCCAATAAACTTGGCACTTACATTCCCCATTTTTGTTATCACAAAAAGTTATCCATAGCGGCCAGTTGTCGCATGTGTCTGGTTGAGGTTGAAAAAGCACCTAAACCTTTGCCTGCCTGTGCCACTCCGGTGACTGCCGGAATGATCGTGCGCTCGAACAGCGACAAGGCAGTCAAGGCACAAAAAGACGTCATGGAATTTTTGTTGATTAACCATCCGCTCGATTGCCCGATCTGTGATCAGGGTGGCGAATGCCAGTTGCAGGATCTGGCTGTCGGATACGGAAAAACCGCCTCGCGTTATGAAGAAGAAAAGCGTGTGGTGTTCCATAAAAATGCCGGTCCGCTGGTATCCATGGAAGAAATGAGTCGCTGCATCCACTGCACTCGTTGCGTACGCTTCGGTCAGGAAATCGCCGGTGTGATGGAACTCGGTATGCTCGGTCGCGGTGAGCACGCTGAAATCACTACCTTCGTCGGTAAAACCATTGATTCAGAACTGTCCGGCAACATGATCGACATTTGTCCGGTGGGCGCACTGACTTCCAAGCCATTCCGCTATTCCGCACGCACCTGGGAATTATCGCGTCGTAAATCGGTCAGCCCGCATGATGGGTTGGGCAGCAATCTGATCGTGCAAGTCAAAAACAATAAAGTCATGCGCGTTTTGCCGCTGGAAAATGAAGCGGTCAATGAATGCTGGATCAGCGATAAAGATCGTTTTTCTTATGAAGCATTAAACAGTGACAGCCGCTTAACCAAGCCAATGATCAAGCAGGGCGGTCAGTGGCAGGAAACCGACTGGTCAACCGCGCTCGAATATGTTGCCCACGGCCTCAAAAATATCCGTCACGAACACGGCGCTGCAGCCATCGGAGCTCTGGCAACGCCGCATTCCACACTGGAAGAATTGACCCTGCTGCAAAAAGTCATCCGCGGCATCGGCAGCGACAACATCGATTTCCGTTTGCGTGCCACCGATGAAACCGCCGCGGCTGGTTTCAAACCATGGCTGGGGATGTCGATTGCCGAATTTGCTCAATTAAACAATGTGCTGGTAGTTGGTTCCTTCCTGCGTAAAGATCATCCGTTGCTGGCCGCACGTCTGCGTCATTCGGTCAAAGCCGGCAGCAAAGTCTCTGTACTGCACGCCAGCGACGATGATTTGCTCATGCCGGTGGCCAATAAACTGATCTGCGCTCCTTCTGCCTGGCTCTCTGCGCTGGCAGAAATCATGCAGGCCGTGGCTGAAGCGAAATCACTCACCTCACCACTTAAGGCGGCGACTGTTTCGGCTGCCGCACGCGCCATCGCCGCCGATTTACTGGCTGGCGAAAATAATGCCATCATGCTCGGTAATGCCGTGACCAACCATCCGCAGGCAGCGCGCATCAATGCCGCCGTGGAATGGATCGCTGCACAGACCGGAGTTAAATTCGGTTATCTGACCGAAGCGGCCAATACCGTCGGCGGCTATGTAGCCAATGCCCTGCCGGGTAAAGACGGCCTGTCTGCCGCGCAGATGCTGTCCCTGCCGCGCAAAGCCTATGTGCTGCTCAATGCCGAACCGCTGCTCGACAGTTCTTCGGCTGCCCGTCCTGCGCTCGAACAGGCTGAAATGGTGATCGTGCTGTCGGCCTTCACACAAGCTATGGACTATGCCGATGTGCTGTTGCCGATTGCCCCATTCACCGAAACTTCCGGTACCTTCATCAATTGCGAAGGCCGGGTACAAAGCTTTAACGGTGCCGTCAAACCTCTGGGTGATGCCCGTCCGGCCTGGAAAGTACTGCGCGTACTGGGTAACCTGCTCGGTCTGGATGGTTTTGAGTATGAAACTTCCGAAGCTATTCGTGATGAACTGCTCTCCGGTCAGACCGATGTTTCTGCGAGCCTCAATAATTTGATGCGCCTGAGCCCATCGTTGCCGGAGCAACACCCGGCCGGACTGGAACGAATTGCCAATATCGGCATTTACGACACCGATGCACTGGCACGTCATGCCACAGCGCTGCAGGAAACTGCCGACGCCAGAGCGCCGCGCGTCTGGTTGCCGACGGCACTGTTTGCTTCTCTCGGTCTGGTGACCGGTGATATCGTCAAGGTGGGGCAGGGCGGACAGAGCGTGTTGTTGCCGGCGTCGCTGGATAAAGGATTGCCAGAAGGCGTCGTCAGAGTGGCAGCCGGTAATCCGGCCACCGCCGCACTCGGTGCCTTGTTCGGTACACTGACTGTGGAGCGTGCAGCATGATGGACATCATTAATTCTTACGGCACCCTGTTTTTCGGTACCTGGTGGGCCAATATCTGGCTCACCGTCTGGACGCTGATTAAAATCGTCTGTATTACCTTACCTGTCATGGGTCTGGTTGCCTATCTGACCTTGTGGGAGCGCAAGATGATAGGCTGGATGCATATACGTTTGGGACCTAACCGGGTCGGTCCGGCAGGACTGTTGCAACCAATTGCCGATGCCTTAAAACTGCTGTTAAAAGAAATCGTGATTCCCGCCAAGGCCAACAAGATCTTGTTTGTGATTGCACCGATCATGACCATCATGCCGGCGTTAGCTGCCTGGTCGGTGATTCCTTTCGGTCCGGAAGTTGTGCTGGCCAATGTCAATGCCGGGTTGCTGTTGCTCATGGCAATCACGTCACTCGAAGTGTATGGCGTGATTATCGCTGGTTGGGCTTCCAATTCGAAATACGCCTTTCTGGGTGCCATGCGTGCCTCGGCACAAATGGTGTCGTATGAAATCGCCATGGGCTTTGTGCTGGTGATTGTGCTCATGGTGTCAGGCAGTCTGAATTTGTCCGATATCGTCATGGGTCAAAGCAAGGGCCGTTTCTTTGATATGGGGATCAACATCCTGTCCTGGAACTGGCTGCCGCTGTTCCCGATGTTTGTGGTGTATGTGATTTCCGGGATTGCCGAAACCAATCGTCATCCGTTTGACGTGGTCGAAGGTGAATCTGAAATTGTTGCCGGTCATATGGTGGAATACTCGGGTATGTCGTTCGCCATGTTCTTCCTGGCTGAATATGCCAACATGATTTTAATTTCTGCCATGGCTTCGCTGATGTTTTTGGGCGGCTGGGCAGCACCATTCAGCTTCCTGGGTTTTATTCCCGGCTGGATCTGGCTGGGAATGAAAACCTTTGTGGTGGTTTCCATGTTTATCTGGGCACGTGCCTCGTTTCCGCGCTATCGCTTTGATCAAATCATGCGTTTGGGCTGGAAGGTATTTATTCCCATGACACTGGTGTATTTGGTGATCGTGGCGGCGTGGATGCAAACCCCATGGAATATTTGGAAATGAGTAGTTGTTCATACTGCTACTACTACTAGAGTGATTGGAAGCTAAGATGCACGCGATTAAAGATTTTTTTTCCAGCCTGATGTTGCGGGAATTAATAAAGGGAATGGCTTTAACTGGCCGGTATATGTTTGCGCGTAAAATTACGGTGCAATTCCCGGAAGAAAAAACCCCGATGTCACCGCGTTTCCGTGGCCTGCATGCCCTGCGCAGCTACCCTAACGGCGAAGAGCGTTGCATAGCCTGCAAACTGTGTGAAGCAGTCTGTCCGGCCATGGCGATCACGATAGAATCGGAACAGCGGGCCGACGGCAGTCGCCGTACCACCCGTTATGACATTGATTTAAATAAATGTATTTTTTGTGGCTTTTGTGAAGAATCCTGTCCGGTGGATTCCATTGTTGAAACCCATATTCTCGAATATCACGGCGAAACCCGCGGTGATCTGTACTTCACCAAGGAAATGTTGCTCGCCGTAGGAACCAAGTATGAACCGGAAATTGCTGCCGCCCGTGCCAAAGACGCGGCCTACCGTTAACCTAAAAGCGCTCGAATAATGGAATTTACCTCTGTCTTATTTTACGTGTTCTCAGCTATTTTGATCTGTGCTGCGTTTCGCGTCATTACTGCCCGCAATCCTGTGCATGCAGCCTTGTTTTTGGTGTTGTCGTTCTTTAACGCGGCCGCGCTGTGGATGTTACTGCAAGCTGAATTTTTAGCGATTGTGCTGGTTCTGGTTTATGTTGGCGCTGTCATGGTGCTGTTCTTGTTCGTCGTCATGATGCTCGATATAAACGTGGATAAAATTCGTGAAGGATTCTGGAGTAATTTCCCACTGGCGGCGACCGTTGGTGTGGTGATTGTGCTGGAAATGGCCATGGTGCTGGCGCACGGTTTCTGGACGCCAGCCACAGCACTGGCTGCCCATGTTGATGGCGTCAACAATACCAAGGCGTTGGGTATCCTGATTTTCTCGCATTACTCTTACGCCTTTGAAGTTGCTGCGGCCGTGTTGTTATTAGGGATAGTTGCTGCAGTTGCGCTGACCCTGCGCAAGCGTAAAGATACCAAATACTTTGATCCGGCCTTGGCTGTCAAGGTGAAGAGCACAGACCGGGTACGGGTTGTAAAAATGGCCTTCGAACCACGGGTCGATTCCACCGCATCCACCCAGAACCAGGAGGGCAAATGACACTCACTCTGACCCTGACACATTACCTCATTCTTGGGGCAATACTGTTCGCAATTTCCGTGATCGGGATTTTTCTCAATCGCAAAAATATCATCGTTTTATTAATGGCCATTGAATTGATGTTGTTGGCAGTGAATATGAATTTCATCGCCTTTTCACATTATTTAGGTGACGCAGCCGGGCAAGTGTTTGTTTTCTTTATCCTGACCGTGGCCGCTGCAGAATCCGCCATTGGTTTGGCCATCCTGGTTGTGATGTTCCGTAATCTGGACACAATCAATGTGGAAGACTTAGATACGCTCAAAGGATAACTAATTATGACCGCAGGTCAGCTCAACCCACAATTACTTTTGGCCGTGCCGCTGGCACCACTGGCGGGCGCAGCCATCGCCGGTTTGCTGGGCACGAAATTTTTCGGCAATATCGTCGGGCGCAAGGTGTCGCACAGCGTGACGATACTCGGCGTTCTGCTTGCCCTGATCATTTCCGTGTGCACGTTGCTCTCGGTGATGGATGGTGCCAGCTATAACGGCACTCTGTACCAGTGGATGAATGTCGCCGGACTTAAACTCGAAGTTGGTTTTCAGATTGATAGCCTGTCTGCCATGATGATGTGCGTGGTGACGTTTGTCTCGCTCATGGTGCATATCTATACCATCGGCTATATGGAAGAAGATGAAGGCTATAACCGCTTCTTTGCCTATATTTCCTTATTTACGTTTTCGATGCTGATGCTGGTTATGAGCAACAACTTCCTGCAACTGTTCTTTGGCTGGGAAGCCGTTGGTCTGGTGTCGTATCTGCTCATCGGTTTCTGGTACACCAAACCGACCGCGATTTTCGCCAACATGAAAGCCTTCCTGGTCAACCGTGTCGGTGACTTTGGTTTCATCCTTGGTATCGGCCTCATCGTGGCCTACACCAACAGCATGAATTACGGCGAAGTGTTTGCCCGCAAAGATATTCTGCTCAACGGCGTATTGCCTGGTACCGACTGGATGCTCGTCACTGTCGCATGTATCTGCCTCTTCATCGGTGCCATGGGTAAATCGGCGCAATTCCCCTTGCATGTCTGGTTGCCTGATTCAATGGAAGGCCCGACCCCGATTTCCGCTCTGATCCACGCTGCCACCATGGTGACGGCTGGTATTTTCATGGTGGCACGCATGTCGCCGCTGTTTGAACTGTCAGATACCGCGCTGTCGTTTATTCTGGTGATCGGTGCCATCACGGCCCTGTTCATGGGTTTCATGGGGATTATTCAAAACGATATCAAACGGGTGGTGGCGTATTCGACCCTGTCGCAACTCGGTTACATGACGGTGGCACTCGGCGCTTCCGCCTATTCGGTGGCGGTGTTCCATCTGATGACGCATGCGTTCTTCAAGGCATTGTTGTTCCTGGCGGCCGGTTCGGTCATCATGGGCATGCACCATGATCAGGACATCCGTAACATGGGTGGTTTGCGCAAATACATGAAAATCACCTGGTTGACGTCGCTCGTGGGTTCACTGGCGCTGATCGGCACACCGTTTTTCTCTGGCTTTTATTCCAAAGACAGCATTATCGAGGCCGTGGCAGCGAGTCATTTGCCTGGTTCCGGATTTGCCCGTTTTGCTGTTCTGGCCGGTGTGTTTGTGACCGCTTTTTATTCTTTCCGTATGTATTTCCTGGTTTTTCATGGCAAAGAAAACTTTGGCCATGCGCATGCTCACCACGATGCTCACGATGAAGATGATCACGACCACGACCATCATCATGGTTTGGCTCCCGGTCAGAAGCCGCATGAATCTCCCTGGGTCATCTGGGTGCCGCTGGTCTTGCTGGCAATCCCTTCGGCACTGATCGGTTATTTCACCATTGCGCCGATGTTGCACGGCGACTTTTTCAAAGGTGTGATTTTTGTCTCTGAACGCCATGAAGCCATGCGTGAACTGGCTGAAGAATTCCATCATCTCGGTGGTGCCGATGGTATGGCTATCCATGCGCTGATGTCGCTGCCATTCTGGCTGGCTATGGCGGGTGTGGCAACTTCGTATGTGTTCTATATGCTCAAGCCACAAATTCCAACGGCGCTGAAAAAACAGTTCGGCTTGTTGTACACCTTGCTGGACAATAAATACTACCTGGATAAATTTAACGATGTGGTGTTTGCCGGTGGAGCACGTTTGTTGGGAGGCGGTTTGTGGAATGTCGGTGACAAAGGCCTCATCGATGGACTCATTGTCAATGGCAGCGCCAAACTGGTCGCCTGGTCGTCGAGAACGCTGCGCCTGATTCAGACTGGCTACATTTATCACTATGCCTTTGTCATGATACTTGGGGTGTTGGGCTTCCTGATCTATTTTATGCCAAACCCATTTACTAAATAAGCAGACCATAACCATGATGCAGTCAACTTCCTCCTTATTAAGCCTGGCGATCTGGCTCCCAATCGCCTTCGGACTGTTTGTCATTGCCTTTGGTAAAGACGACAATCCCGGACTGGTGCGCGGTGTTTCCCTCATCGGTGCGATTGCCAGCTTTCTGGTCACGCTGCCTTTAATCAGCCATTTTGATAACTCAGCCCACGGCATGCAGTTTGTCGAACGGGCAGGCTGGATTGAGCGTTTTAACGTCAATTACTATCTGGGTATCGATGGCATTTCCCTGTGGATGGTGCTGCTGACGTCGTTCATCACCGTCATCGTGGTCATTGCCGGGTGGGTAGTGATTACCAAACGCGTGGCCCAGTACATGGGTGCGTTTCTGATTTTGTCCGGTCTGATGATCGGCGTGTTCTGTGCACTGGATGGCTTGCTGTTTTATGTCTTCTTTGAAGCAACCCTGATCCCGATGTATATCATTATCGGTGTCTGGGGTGGTGCCAACCGCGTGTATGCCTCGTTCAAGTTTTTCCTCTACACTCTGATGGGTTCGTTGTTGACGCTGGTGGCGATTATTTATCTGTACACGCAGGCGCACAGCTTTGATATTCAGGCATGGCAGCAATTGCCACTGACACTGCATCAGCAAATCTTTATTTTTGTCGCTTTTCTGGCGGCGTTTGCAGTCAAAGTACCGATGTGGCCAGTACATACCTGGTTGCCGGATGCCCACGTGGAAGCGCCTACCGGTGGTTCAGTCGTGTTGGCGGCCATCATGCTTAAACTCGGCGCCTACGGTTTCCTGCGGTTCTCGTTGCCGATTGCACCGGATGCCAGCCATTATCTGGCACCGCTCATTATTACCATGTCACTCATCGCCGTT
This sequence comes from uncultured Oxalobacteraceae bacterium, assembly GCA_903862415.1. GTDB lineage: Bacteria > Pseudomonadota > Gammaproteobacteria > Burkholderiales > Burkholderiaceae_D > Solimicrobium. The sequence continues at coordinate 17,123 of CAIOYD010000019.1, forward strand.
ATCTACATCGGTCTGGTCGCGCTGGTGCAGACCGACATGAAAAAATTGGTGGCGTATTCCTCGATTGCCCACATGGGTTTCGTCACGCTGGGCTTTTTCATGTTCAATGACATGTCAGTGCAGGGTGGTATCGTACAAATGATTTCGCACGGCTTTATTTCCGGCGCCATGTTCCTGTGTATCGGTGTGCTGTATGACCGCATGCATTCACGCGACATCGTTGACTACGGCGGTGTCGTCAACACCATGCCTAAATTTGCAGCCCTGTTCGTATTCTTTTCCATGGCCAACTGTGGTTTGCCAGCCACGTCCGGTTTTGTCGGTGAATTCATGGTCATCATGGGCGCAGTCAAATTTAATTTCTGGATCGGTATGTTGGCCGCTACGGCACTGATTTTCGGCGCAGCGTATTCATTGTGGATGGTCAAGCGGGTGGTGTTTGGCGCGGTCACCAATGATCACGTCGCCGCGCTCAAGGATTTGAGTGCGCGTGAATTCTTTATGTTGGGCGTGCTGGCGATTGCTGTGCTGGCGATGGGTTTATATCCGGAACCATTTACCGCAGCGATGCAAACCAGCGTCACTGATTTATTAACGCATGTAGCGACATCCAAAATACCCGCCTTTTAATTGCGACACAGGTTAGTTCTGTAACGAATAAGGCTCAATAGGCAAAATGATGATGAATTTTACACCGGCATATCCTGAACTATTTTTACTGTTAGCGATCTGTGCGATCCTGCTTGTCGACATGTTTTTGTCGGACGCCAAGCGGGTGCTGACGCATTACCTGTCGCTCTCCGCTATTGTTGTGTGCGCGCTCATTACCCTGAGTGACTTTCATGCCGGGGAAACGGTCTACACCTTCAACAACATGTTTTTGTCGGACCCAATGTCCAACCTGCTGAAACTGTTCTGTTATCTGGCCGTGGGCATGACGCTCATTTACAGCCGCAAGTACACAACCGACCGTGGCATGCTCGGCGGTGGTGAGTTGGGTGGCGAGTTTTATGTACTGGCACTGTTTTCTCTGCTTGGTCAGATGGTGATGATTTCGGGTAATAACGTGCTCATTATTTATCTGGGCCTGGAACTGATGTCGCTGGCACTGTATGCCCTGGTAGCACTGCGTCGCAATCATGTGGCGTCTACTGAAGCGGCCATGAAATATTTTGTCCTCGGCGCACTGGCTTCTGGTTTCCTGTTGTATGGTATTTCCATGCTGTACGGTTCCACCGGTTCGCTGGATCTGTCCGAAATCGCTCGCATCAGCTCTTCCGTGACGGCCAATAAAACCATTCTGGTGTTCGCGCTGGTGTTTATTGTCTCCGGTCTGGCATTCAAGCTGGGCGCGGTGCCGTTTCATATGTGGGTGCCGGATGTCTATCAGGGCGCTCCGACAGGCGTGACCCTGTTGCTGGGTGCGGCTCCCAAGCTGGCCGCATTTGCGATTTGCTTCCGTTTGTTGGTTGAATCTTTGTTCACTCAGGCGGTCGAATGGCAGCAAATGCTCACTGTGCTGGCGGTTCTGTCGATGGCAGTTGGCAACTTTGCCGCCCTGGCGCAAACCAACCTGAAACGCATGCTGGCGTATTCCACTATTTCCCATATGGGTTTCATGCTGCTCGGTCTGCTCTCTGGTGTCTCTGACGGTCACGTCAATCTGGCGGCGAGTGCCTATGCATCTTCGATGTTTTATATCATTACCTACGTCATTACCACGCTGGGCACCTTCGGCATGATTCTGTTGTTGGCCCGCAATGGCTTTGAATCGGAAAGCATCGATGACCTTAAAGGCCTGAGCAAACGCAGTCCGTGGTTTGCCTTCGTCATGCTGATGTTTATGTTTTCACTCGCCGGTATTCCACCGTTCATGGGCTTCTATGCCAAGTTCTCGGTCTTGCAGGCGGTGCTCGGTACCGGACAGGTCTGGCTGGCTGTGCTGGCGGTGTTGTTCTCGCTCGTCGGTGCGTTCTACTATCTGCGCGTCATCAAGGTGATGTATTTTGATGAGCCAACCGAAACAGCTGGTATTGCTGTCGGCACCGAAATGCGTCTGGTGTTGACGCTCAACGGTCTGGCCGTCATCGTTCTCGGTCTGATGCCGGATTCCCTGATGAATACTTGTCTGGTGGCCATCACCAAGACACTGGCGTCGTAATTCTTCCTGCTGCTGCGGACTTCCTGTCCGCAGCGTTGTTTCAATTCCGGACTGGTCGTCAGTCAACCTGATTTTATATTTCGTCATTCCCGAGGGGGTAGTCGGGAATCCAGAGTCGTTTACTTGAGACCACATCCATGGATATGCACCTTAAAGAAACCTTTGTTTCCGGTGAACTGGCCTATGACGGCCATTTTTTAAAAGTGCAGCGTGATCAGGTGGTCTTGCCGGACGGTAAGCTTACCGAGCGTGAATACATCAGACATCCCGGTGCCGTGGTCATCATTCCCTTGTTTTCCGATGGCAGCGTGCTCATGGAGCGGCAGTTTCGCTATCCGTTGAACCGTGTGTTCATTGAATTTCCAGCCGGCAAAATTGATCCGGGTGAAGATCCGCTGGTGTGTGCCAAACGCGAATTGCTGGAGGAAACCGGCTACACCGCGGGCTCCTGGCAATTCGTCTGCACCATCCACAATGCCATCGCCTATGCCGACGAACATCTGGATATTTTTTTGGCGCGCGATTTGCAACCCGGCCAGGCGCAACTGGATGACGAAGAATTTCTGGAAACTTACCAGGCTCCATTCCAGCAGTTATTGGAGGGGGTGAAGTGTGGTGAAATTACCGATGTGAAAACCGTGATCGGTATTTTTTGGCTGGAAAAAATTCTGCAGGGTAGTTGGGTGTTGTAAATTACCATCAAATTATCTTCATTTAAGGCAATAATATTCGGTTAAGGCTGCGATGAGATAAATAATATAGGAATTGAATAAACCTTCTAACCTGCACAAGTACGGCAAGGTTAGAATCAGGCAACACGAGGGAGTTCTACTTTGTCGTTGATGACCGACGATGATTTACCCGAACAATGGCAGTTTTGGCAGTACACATATAATTACAATCAACACTTGGAGACATACATGCAATTCACTATTAAATCTGTAAGCAAATTCGTGGCGCTGGCTTTATTGGCTGGTTCAGCCACAACAGCTCTGGCACAATCTGCTGGTGACACTGTCATCAGCACTGGTTGGGCACACATTGCTCCTCAGGATTCCAGTACACCGCTGAGCCTGGTGTCTCCAATTGCGTTAACACTGGCTGGTACTGGTGCTGGCGTTAATTCGACAGATACTTTGGGTTTTGCCACCGCACATTTTTTTACAGATAATATCGTTGGTTCCTTGGACCTGGGTGTTCCGCCAACCTACAAACTGGTTGGTAAAGGAACATTGGCTTCGGTTGGCCAAATTGGTAAAGCCAAACAATGGGCACCTGCTGCTTTAGCTAAATATTATTTCGGTAACGCCAATTCGACTTTCCGTCCAATGGTAGGTCTGGGTGTGACTCACGTTAATTACACCAATATTGAATTGACCAGTGCTTTCCAAAGTTATGTTCAAACTTCCTTTGGTCCGACAGCTATGACAACTGCCAAACTGACTAGTGCATGGGCTCCGGTGTACAACGTTGGTGCCAGCTATAGCCTGACTAAAGACTGGTCACTTGGTTTTTCTGTTTCTTATGTACCACTGAAAACCACTGGTAATCTGACTACAACGCCAACACCATTGGGCACAGTACACAGCACTACTTCCCTGACACTGAACCCTATCGTTGCTTACGCATCGGTTGGTTACCGTTTCTAATTGACTGCGCGCCTGGCGCGTAAGCAATTCGGGTAAAAAAGCCCCCGGAAAATCCGCCATCATGGCTGACTTTCCGGGGGCTTTTTTGTATGGTGCAATGTTTTCGTAGGGTGTATCAGCCCATCGGGCGTAATACACCAGGCGATCCTTGACGCTAACTCAACAGCGCCACAACCCCATCAAGACCCACAAAGTTGAGCGCCACTCTGGCCTGAGCACGCACCACCGGTTTGGCGCGGAAGGCGACTGACAAGCCGGCAATGCCCATCATTGCCAGATCATTGGCGCCATCACCCATGACGATAGCTTGTTGTGGTGAGATGCCCAGCGCAGCACAGGTACGTTCTACGGTGCGACGTTTTTCTTCTGCATCGACAATCTCACCGAGCACTTTTCCGGTCAGTTTGCCATCGACGATTTCAAGCTGGTTGGCGTGGGTGAAATCGAGTTGCAGACGCGCTTTGATGCGATCGGTAAAAAAAGTAAACCCGCCGGAAACCAGCAGGGTTTTGATACCTGCTTCCTGAACTGCCTGCAGCAACTGCTCCGCACCCGGTGAGAGCGCCAGCCGTTCATCATAAACCCGTTGCAGGGCTTCGGCAGGTAAGCCCTTAAGCAATGCAACCCGCTGAATCAGGCTTTCGGCAAAGACCAGTTCGCCGCGCATGGCCGCTTCAGTAATGGCGGCTACCTGCGGTTTTAAGCCCTGCATGTCGGCAATTTCATCGATACACTCGATCGTGATCAGAGTCGAATCCATATCCATGGCCAGCAATTTGAAGTCCGCCAGTGTCGGCAGTGAATCCGACCAGGTCAGATCCACTTGTGCCTGCTGCGCCAGCGTTTCCATGTGCGCTTTGAGAGCGGCATCCGGTGCGGCCAGATTCAGACAGCGCATGGCGTGGGGATGAATCGCTATCAACTGACCGGGTGAGGCCAGACTGGCGATAGAGCGCAGGGTGGAAAGGTCGGCGGTCAGACTTTGCAGGAATAAATTCATGATGAAGTAAGGTGTAGTAGTCAGGTCAGCGCACGGATGGCTGACTTGAGTTGATTGATGCGGCTGGCCAGATCAGGCATGCTGGCACTGATGCGCAGTTTGTCCTGACCATGCAATTTGATATGGCGGTTTTTTTGTATCAGTTCAATAATGCGGATCGGATCGATCGGTGGTTTTTCAATAAACTGCAGCACCGCACCATCGGCATGGGCATCAATTTTAACGATGCCGACCGTTTTTGCCAGCACCCGCAGACGGTGAGTTTCAATCAGTGCGCACACCGGCTCCGGCAGTTTGCCAAAACGGTCGATGAGTTCTTCCTGCAGGGTATCAATCCCGTCAGCATTTTTGGCATTCGAGAGCCGTTTGTAAAGCGACAGGCGTTCATGCACATCGCCGCAAAATTCGTTCGGCAACAAGGCCGGGGTATGCAGATTGATTTCGGTTGTTGTCGCCAGTGGTGCGGCCAGATCAGGTTCTTTGCCCGCCTTAATGCAGCGCACCGCTTCGTTAAGCATTTCCGAATACAACTGGAAACCGATTTCCACCATTTCACCGGATTGATTGTCTCCTAGCACTTCACCGGCACCGCGAATTTCCAAATCATGCATGGCCAGATAAAAGCCGCTGCCCAATTCTTCCATTTGCACGATAGCGTCGAGGCGGCGTTGCGCCAGTTTGGTCAGTCCTTTGACATCATGCACCAGTAAATAAGCATAGGCTTGATGATGTGAGCGTCCAACCCGGCCGCGTAACTGATGCAGCTGCGCCAGACCGAATTTGTCAGCCCGATGCATAATGATGGTGTTCGCTGTCGGCACATCAATTCCGGTTTCAATAATGGTGGTGCACAGCAGAATATTAAAACGCTGAGCAACAAAATCACGCATGACTTTTTCCAGATCGCGCTCATGCATCTGTCCATGAGCCACGGCTATGCGCGCTTCTGGTAACAGCTTTTCGAGCATGTCTTTGCGGTTTTGTATGGTGTCGACTTCATTGTGCAGAAAATACACCTGGCCGCCACGTTTGAGTTCGCGCAGGCAGGCTTCGCGCAAAATCGAATTATCTTCGCTGCGCACAAAGGTTTTGATCGCCAGTCGTTTTTGCGGTGCCGTGGCGATAATGGAAAAGTCGCGCAAACCTTCGAGTGCCATGCCGAGTGTGCGTGGAATTGGTGTGGCGGTGAGCGTGAGCACATCGACTTCGGCGCGCAGGGCTTTCAGGGTTTCTTTCTGACGCACCCCAAAGCGGTGTTCTTCATCGATAATCACCAGGCCGAGACGGCTGAATTTGATGTCTTCTGAGAGTAGTTTGTGGGTGCCGATGACGATGTCAACCGTGCCGTCATTCATGCCCTTGATGGCGGCGGTAATTTCCTTGCCGCTGCGAAAGCGCGACAGCTCGGCGATTTTCACCGGCCAGTCAGCAAAACGGTCGGCAAAGGTTTGCGCATGTTGTTCGGCCAGCAGAGTGGTCGGTGCCAGAATAGCCACCTGCTTGCCACCCATGACGGCGACAAAGGCGGCCCGCAGGGCCACTTCGGTTTTGCCGAAACCGACATCGCCGCAAATCAGCCGGTCCATGGGTTTGCCGGAAGTCATGTCGCTGACTACGGCAGTGATGGCGGCAGCCTGATCGACGGTTTCTTCAAAACCGAAACTCTCGGCAAAGGCCTGATAATCGTGGGCTGAATATTCAAATGCATGACCCTGACGCAGCGCCCGCCTGGCATATAAATTGAGCAGTTCGGCCGCCGTGTCGCGGCATTGCTGGGCCGCCTTGCGCTTGGCTTTTTCCCACGAACCGGAACCGAGCATATGCAGCGGCGCATCCTCCTGGGCAGCGCCGGAATAGCGCGAAATCACATGCAGTTGCGCCACCGGTACATACAGCTTGGTTTCTTTGGCGTATTCCAGATGTAAAAATTCGGTTTCACCTTCGCCCAGGTCCATGGCAATCAAACCCTGATAACGACCGATGCCATAGTGTTCATGCACCACCGGATCACCAATTTTGAGTTCGGATAAATCCCGCACCATCGATTCGACCTGAGTGGCGCCTTCCTGTTTTTTGCGACCGGAAGAACGGCGCACGACATTCGCGTACAGTTCAGTTTCGGTGATAAAGCTGATGCCGCTGTCGAGATTGAATCCGGCAAACAATGGCGCCACACCCAACATCAACGCTGCATCACCGGTGAGGAAATCGGTCAGACTGTCGCAGATGATCGGATGCAAATCGTATTCGTTCAGATACTGTTGCAGGGTTTCACGCCGGCCATTGGATTCGGCGCAAATCAATACTCGTTGTTTGGTTTGCAGTAAGAATGCGCGCAGATTGGTCAGTGGGTCATCGAGTCGGCGATTGACGGCGATATCCGGCAGCGGACTGGAAATGCCGCTGCTGCTGGCAGGATTGGATTTGAGGATGTAGCGGCCAAATGGTTTTGCCAGGGTGAAAAAATCTTCATCGCGCAAAAACAGCGCTTCAGGTGGCAGCACCGGGCGGTCGCGGTCGGCTTTTAAAAATGCGTAGCGCGACTGCGTGTCAGCCCAGAAGCGGCTGATGGCGGCATCAATCTCACCCACCATGCAAATGCAGCCAGATACGGGCAGATAATCAAACAGCGTGGCGGTAGCGTCAAAAAACAGCGGCAGATAATATTCGATCCCGGCCGAGGCAATCCCGCTGCCGATATCCTTGTAAATCCGGGTGCGGGACGGATCGCCTTCAAATTCTTCGCGCCAGCGTTTGCGGAACGCATTGCGCGCTGGTTCATCCATAGGAAATTCACGACCCGGCAACAGCCGTACTTCGGGCACCGGATAAATGGTGCGCTGGGTATCGGCATCAAAGGTGCGTATGGTTTCGATGGTTTCACCGAACAAATCCAAACGATAGGGCAGTGCTGAGCCCATAGGGAATAAATCAATCAGTCCGCCACGGACTGCATATTCACCCGGCGACATCACCTGACTGACATTGCTGTAGCCGGCGAGCGTCAGCTGGGATTTCAGTTGCGCTTCATTGAGTACTGCTCCCTGCTTGAAGAAAAAGGTGTACGCCGCCAGAAAAGAGGGTGGTGCCATGCGCAATAAGGCCGTCGTCACCGGCACAATCAACACATCGGAGAGACCGTGACCGACTTCATACAGCGTTGCCAGTCGTTCAGACACCAGATCCTGATGCGGCGAAAAAGCATCGTAAGGCAGGGTTTCCCAGTCGGGCAAAACGTGGCAGCGCAAACCGTGTTCAGCCCCAAACCAGCTGATTTCCGTCTGCAGGCGCTGGGCATCGGTGGCGTCCGCCACAAACACGGTCAGCATGCGCTGCTGGGCTTTCAGTGCCGCGGCAGTCTGGCTTAAAGCATACGCATCCGCCGAACCATGCAGGCTGGGCAGGGTCAGACGATAGCCGGATTTGGGTGGTGATTGCAGATCAAATGACATTAGTTGAGATAGTTGGGCAAGCAATAAAACCGGAAGGCCAGCGGGCAAACCGTTCAGGCCGCGACAAGTTCTGGTTGTAAATTGGATTTGCAGTGAATTTGACTTTACAATGGTGTGCATATTATATACCCAACGCCATTTTCGCTGGTTTTTCGCGCCTTAACACTACACCGATCCGAGTTTATATTGACTGCTGCCATTGCTCCGCGCTATTTTGCCCTGATTCCTGCTGCCGGTGTTGGTGCCAGAATGGCGGCTGGCTGCCCCAAGCAATACCTGCATCTGGCCGGTAAAAGCATATTACAACACAGCGTGAACGCGTTTTTGTCACATCCCCGGATTACGCACGTATTTGTCGTTGTCAGTCCGGAAGATGGCTGGGTGGCGACCGAGCTGCAGCTTGATGCGCGTCTGACGGTGCTGTTTTGCGGCGGCGCGACCCGGGCCGAATCGGTGCTTAACGGTTTGCAGACGATGCAGGCACAGGTCGATGAGCGCGACTGGGTGTTGGTGCATGACGCAGCCCGACCCGGATTGTCAACCCAACTCGTCAGTCTTCTGATCGATACGGTCGGCGACGATGAGGTCGGCGGACTGCTGGCCTTGCCGGTCGCCGATACACTTAAACTGGCTTCCGGCGTGAGCGTCCAAACCTTGCCGCGCACCGGCATGTGGCTGGCACAAACACCGCAAATGTTCCGCCATGCCCGGCTGTTCTCGGCCCTGCAACAAGCCAGCGATGTCACCGATGACGCCAGTGCGATCGAAGCTTGCGGATTGGTGCCAAAACTGGTGCAAGGCCACTGGTGCAATTCTAAAATAACCCGGCCGGATGATCTGGCCCTGATCGCCACTTACCTGGAAAAACAAGTATGAGCAATCTTATTCCATCGTTTCGCATCGGCCAGGGCTATGACTGCCATGCGCTGGTGGAAAATCGTTTGTTGATTATAGGCGGCGTCACCATCGCGCACAAAACCGGTCTGGCCGGCCATTCGGATGCGGATGTTTTGCTGCATGCCGTCATCGATGCCCTGTTTGGCGCTGCCGGACTGGGCGACATAGGTCGGCATTATTCCGATACCGATGCCCAATTTGCCGGTGCCGATTCACGCGTGCTGCTACGCTCCGCCATGAGTAAGCTCACTGCCGCCGGATTTGCTGTTGGCAATCTGGATGCCACCATTATTGCCCAGGCGCCGAAAATGGCACCACACATCCCTCTGATGGTGGCCAACATTGCCGCCGATCTGCAGGTCGATGTGAGCCGGGTGAATGTGAAAGCTAAAACCAATGAAAAACTCGGTTATCTGGGAAGAGAAGAAGGCATTGCCGCCGAAGCGGTGGCTTTGATTTACTACAAAGGAAGCGCAGATTAAATCTCTGTGCTTCCTGAATAAACTCAACACAGTGCGGGCATAATACTTATACTGTATTCATTGACTAACACAAAGGCCACGTATGAGCACCGAACAATTAAAGCAATCCCTCAAAGCCCTGCATGAAAACTTATCGGCCACAGGTCAGGTGGATGCCGAACTGGCCGACTTACTTTCGGTGTTGAATAACGATATTCAGACCCTGTTAAACCGCGAACATACAGAAACCGACGAAGACGGTTTAAGCCAGCTGGGCGACCGTACTCTGGCACTGTCTGCCCGCTTCGCCGCGCAAAACCCCCATCTGGAATCGGCTTTGCGCGAAATCGGCGATATTCTGGCGCGGATGGGAATTTAATTACCACGGTTTCTGTTCAGTTATGTAGGGTGTATTAGCCCATCGGGCGTAATACACCATGTGATGGGACACGGGCATTGGTGTATTACGCTGCGCTAATACACCCTACGAAAACATTGCACCATACAAAAAAACCCCGGAAAATCCGCCATCCTGGCTGACTTTCCGGGGGCTGTTTTTTACCCGAATTGCTTACGCGCCAGTAAGTAGGTGTATTAGCCCACGGGGCGTAATACACCACTGACTGTTCCAGTGCAAGGGACTGGTTATGTAGGGTGTATTAGCCCACGGGGCGTAATACACCACTGACCGTAAATACTACCGCGGTTTCTGTTCAGCCTTCCAGCGCATGGAGGCAAAAATCCGCTTTCTTGGGCTTGGGTGGTCAAAGAAGAAAAATTCTTCCACGGCACCCGGGTCCGACTTGCGATATTCGGTCAATTTCAAATCTACTTCCGCAAAACCATCCGGCTCCTGTGATGCATTCAGACCAAAGGCATCGGCCTGGGTTTCCTGCACCCTTGTCATCGTATTGGTCACTGGCGTGAGCACAAACAGATACACGGTAAATATCATCACCAACAGCGGAATGCCGACCGGATCATCACTGCCGCGAATCCCAAAACGGGCGCCAGTTCGTTGTATCGAGGCTTCCAGTGCCCAGCGGATAAAGGCAAAACCCAAAAACAGAATCAGCGCAAACTCGATGATGCTGGTGTAAATGTGATCGAGCACATAGTGGCCGATTTCATGACCTAACACTCCTTTGATTTCCGGCAGGGTGGTGCGTTTGAGTAAATTGTCGTTCATGCGGATGGCGGCTGAACCGAAAATACCACTCACATTGGCGCTGATGCGATTGCTTTGTTTGGACGCGTCAAATTCATATACATTATCAGTCGGTACACCATTGGCACGTGCCATCTGCAAGATCGGTTGTTTGATGGCTTCATCTGTGATGGGCGTGTAAGTGTTAAACAGTGGATCGATATACACCGGGCCGACCATGATCATGAAACTCAAAAAGCCGACCGTCACCATCGAACCCCAAATCCACCAGCTGCGCGGCGCACGTCGGATCACCCAGTAGATCAACGCCAGGAAGAGTGGAAACAGGATGCAGCCTATCAGTGTGCTGAGTGCCGCTTCTCCCAGCCAGGGTAAAAATTGCTGGTTCGCCAGACCGTATTCCTGTTCGCGATAAAAACCTTGATATACCGTCAGCGGCAGCGTCAGCAGGCTGACAAAGAACACATAAGCCAGTCCGGCCTGCATCGCCAGCACACCTTTAGAACGCCCTTTGGCTTCGGCACGCTCACGGATGCGGGTCAGTATGCCGCTGGCCAGAATGAACCACGAGGCCGCCATGGTGGCAACAAAATTCCACAGCGTGAGCCAGTAACCACCTTCAAAATAATGATCCGAACGTGCTTTGGCTGCTGGCGAAATGCGCGCCATATAGGCATTGGTGGCACTGACCGGATCGTGTGGCAGTGCGGCACGCCAGGCATCACTCACCGGCGCGATATTGCCAGCAGCGCGGGCGGCGGCATTCTCTGACAGTGGTGCCAGCAGACCGATGGCAGCAGAAACGATGATTGCAATCAGTACGATCAGGTAAAAAGTTTTTTTCGACACCATAGTTGCTCCATATTTTTTAAGGGAAATTACCATCCGAACAATATCAATTCTGGTGAAATAGAACAGCCCTGATGCGATGAAATGACGGATTTTATGGATGAATTGCAAAAAAACAACGTTGTCGGAAATTAAGTTAAATAATAACCACAGTGATTGTCGATTTCTCACGATATGAAATTTTCATTTCGCAATATGAAATTTAACTGTGATGCTGCAGCAATTATGCATTTCATTCCAAGGAAAATGATTTCGTATCGCGATAAATACTACTTAAGTAATTGATTTAATTTAATTAAATATAAGTTATATGTCTTATATAAGATATTGTTGCTGTGCAAAATAAAAGCTACTATGAATTGAAGTAATTACTAGGAAAAGCACATGTTGACTCGTGAACAGCAAATTGCGGTCCTGCAGGCAGACTGGGACAGTAACCCGCGCTGGAGTGGTATTTGCCGCAATTACAGCGCTGCTGAGGTGATCCGTTTGCGCTCAGCGCTCGGCGCCCGGCATGCTGTGGCCAACAATGGCGCGCTCAAGCTATGGAATTTGCTTCATAAAGAGTCGTTCGTCAACGCCTTGGGTGCGAGGAACGGAAATGAAGCCGTGCAGCAGGTGAAAGCAGGTTTGAAGGCGATTTATGTCGGGCCGGCTGGCGTTGAGGTTGATCCGGGTCAGGCGTTCAATCCAGCCAATTCCGTGAATTTAGTGCTGCAGCGTATCCATCATGCTCTGGCCGCGGCCGATGGACTGCAACGCTCTGATTCCAGTGGAGAGATCGATTATTTTGCCCCCATCATTGTTGATGCTCAGGCAGGTCTGGGTGCGGCATGTCATCCCTATGAATTTACCCAATCCCTGATCGCAGCCGGCGCAGCCGGGGTGCATGTGGATGATCAGTTGGCGGCAGTGAGTTATTCTCCGAAGCGTAAGATACTTCTGTCAACCAGTGCGGCGGTGGAAAAGCTCAATGCCGCACGGCTCGCGGCTGATGTGTTGGGGGTGCCAACGGTGTTGCTGGCACGTACCGATGCGGAAACCGCCGATCTGATCATCTCGGCTGAGGATGCTGCTGATCAGCCATTTCTGACGGGTGAGCGCACCGTGGACGGTTACCATAAAACCCGCTCGGGTCTGGAGCAGGCCGTTGCCCGTGGGCTGGCCTATGCCCCTTATGCCGACATGATCTGGTGCGAAACTGATAGACCTGATCTGGACTTTGCCAGACAGTTCGCCCACGCTATCCATGCCAGCTTTCCAGGCAAGCTGTTAGCGTATAACTGTTCGTCGTCGTTTAACTGGAAGGAAAATCTGGATGATGCCACCATCGCCAAATTTCAAAAAGAATTGGGTCGCATGGGTTATCAATTCCAGTTTACCGGTCTGGCGGGGTTTTCCGGGCTCAATGACACCATGTTTAAACTGGCACATGGTTATGTCCGCCGCCAGATGTCCGCCTTTGTTGAATTGCATGAAGCCTGAGAAGTTGAATCCATTTTTCCTTAATCTTTTATTCACAAAACAGTCCCTGCAGCGTCTTTTTATGGCGCTCATTTTTGCTTTTGCAGCGGCAAGTCGCAGTAGTACGGGCTTTCTGCAGCGAAATCCAGTAAAATGCTGGAATTATTTTATCCACAATTTCTAGTCAGAGCTCATTGCATAATTGCTATTTGGTAATTATTGAGTATAAATCCACCCGATTTATCGCTGACCATGGCCGCGCTGAGGTATGCCAGTGCGCCAGAGATACCAACCATTTCAATTGGCTTAATGAAGAACATTCGTAATTTTTCGATTATTGCGCACATCGACCACGGAAAATCCACACTGGCTGACCGTATCATCCAACTTTGCGGCGGCCTGTCCGATCGTGAAATGGAAGCCCAGGTACTCGATTCCATGGATATTGAGCGTGAGCGCGGAATTACCATCAAAGCGCAGACGGCCGCGCTGACTTACAAGGCACGTGACGGACAGGTGTATAACCTGAACCTGATCGATACTCCCGGTCACGTCGATTTCAGCTATGAAGTCAGCCGTTCACTGTCGGCCTGCGAAGGCGCGCTGTTAGTTGTCGATGCTTCCCAGGGCGTGGAAGCGCAAACCGTGGCCAACTGCTATACCGCCATTGAGCTCGGCGTGGAAGTGGTGCCGGTGCTCAATAAAATCGATCTGCCTTCAGCGGATCCGGAAAATGCCTGTTCGGAAATTGAAGAAGTCATCGGTATTGATGCCAGCGACGCTGTGCATTGCTCAGCCAAAACCGGTCTGGGTGTGATCGATGTGATTGAATCCCTGATCACCAAGGTGCCGCCACCAAAAGGCGACGAAAACGCACCGCTGCAGGCGCTGATTGTCGATTCCTGGTTTGATAATTATGTTGGTGTGGTGATGCTGGTGCGCGTGATGAACGGCAATTTACGTCCCAAAGATAAAATCCTGCTCATGGCCAATGGCTCCCAGCATCTGGTGGAGAGTGTCGGCGTATTTACGCCCAAGTCACTCACCCGCGAAGCACTTAAAGCCGGGCAGGTGGGTTTCATCATTGCCGGGATTAAAGAACTCAAAGCCGCCAAGGTGGGCGATACCGTGACGCTGCTGTCGAATCCGGCCAAAGCCCCTTTGCCTGGTTTTAAAGAAGTGCAGCCGCAGGTGTTTGCCGGTTTGTTCCCGGTCGAAGCCAATCAGTACGATGCCTTGCGCGACTCGCTCGAAAAGCTCAAACTCAACGATGCCGCTCTGCAGTATGAGCCGGAAGTTTCTCAGGCGCTGGGCTTCGGCTTCCGCTGTGGCTTCCTGGGTTTGCTGCACATGGAAATCGTCCAGGAACGTCTGGAACGTGAATTCGATATGGATCTGATCACCACTGCTCCAACGGTGATTTACGAAGTCGTTCAGGGTGACGGCTCTATCCTGCTGGTCGATAATCCATCCAAAATGCCGGACCCGTCACGCATCGAAGAAGTGCGTGAGCCGATTGTCACCGTTAATCTGTATATGCCGCAGGAATACGTCGGTGCCGTCATTACCCTGTGTACCGGCAAGCGCGGCGTGCAGCTCGACATGAATTACCATGGACGTCAGGTCAAGCTGACCTATGAAATGCCGATGGCCGAAATCGTGCTCGATTTCTTTGACCGCCTCAAATCCACTTCGCGCGGTTATGCCTCGATGGATTATGAATTCAAGGAATACCGTGCCGCCGATGTGGTAAAGGTCGATATGCTGATCAACGGCGAAAAGGTCGATGCGCTGGCGATTATTGTTCATCGGGCTAACAGTCAGTACCGTGGACGTGCCGTGGCGGCCAAAATGCGCGAACTTATTCCGCGCCAGATGTTTGATGTTGCCATTCAGGCAGCCATTGGTGCTAATATCATTTCACGCGAAAACGTAAAAGCTTTGCGCAAGAACGTATTGGCAAAATGTTATGGTGGTGATATCAGCCGTAAGCGCAAGCTGTTGGAAAAACAAAAAGCCGGTAAAAAACGCATGAAGCAAGTCGGCTCGGTAGAAATACCTCAAGAAGCATTCCTGGCAATTTTACAAGTGGACGATAAATGAACCTGCAATCAATTTTAGGCAATTTTGCTTTAATTTTGTTTATATTAACCATCGTAACCGGCGCAGTCTGGTTTCTGGATCTGTTTGTGCTGTCAAAAAAACGGGCTCAGGCAGCCGATGCCGCATTGGCTGAATTCGATGCCCGGCGCGCCAAATTAAGCACCGAAGGTTTGCAGCTCGATATCAGTAACCGCGAAGAACTGAAAGCGACGCTGTTGCGCCAGCCGGCTTGGGTAGAATATACTGGTAGTTTCTTTCCAGTAATTTTGTTGGTATTTTGTCTGCGTTCGTTTTTATATGAGCCGTTTAAAATTCCTTCGAGTTCCATGCTGCCAACCTTGCTGGTCGGGGATTTAATTCTTGTTAATAAGTTCACTTATGGCATACGTTTGCCTGTCATTAACAAGAAAATTATCGAGATCAATCAGCCTCAGCGTGGCGATGTCATGGTTTTTAAATACCCAAAAGATATGTCTCTGGACTATATTAAGCGTGTCATTGGCGTGCCGGGTGATAAAATCAGATATAAAAACAAACGTCTTACGGTCAATGGTGAAGAGTTGAGCTATCAGGAATTGCCAGATTTTCTCGATGAAGAGCGACTGACGTATGCCAGACACTATGAAGAAAATCTGACCGGTGTGAAGCATCAGATTTTAAATGACGAACGTGCTCCGACCTATGTGCCCGGCTTGCACGAGTTTCCTAACAGCGAATTATGCAGTTATGATCTGGAAGGGTTTTCCTGCACCGTACCAGCTGGTAATTATTTCATGATGGGCGACAATCGCGATAACAGTGCGGACAGCCGTTATTGGGGTTTTGTTCCCGATGAAAATATTGTCGGCAAAGCGTTCGGTATCTGGATGAACCAGAACGTCATTACCAATTTTGATTTTAGCAAGTTAAAGCGCATCGGCAGTTTTCAATAAAAATCTTATCCTCTGGAGATTAACATGGTTGGATTTACTGATTTACGTAAGCAACGCGGTCTTTCTTTATCCGGTCTGATACTGGCGCTGATTCTGGTTGGTCTTGCTGCCGTTTTGGGCATGCAGGTGGTTCCGGCTGTGGTGGAATATCAAAGCATTAAAAAAGCGGTGACTGATGCACGCAATAGCGGCACCTCAGCTGCGGAAATTGAATGGGCCTTTACCAAAGCGGCCAACGCCGGTTATATCACTTCGATTTCGGGCAAAGATCTGACCATCGTTAAAGAGGGTGGGGCTTATGAAGTCAGCTTCGCCTATGAGAAAAAATTGCCCTTATTCGGACCGGCAAGTCTGTTGCTGGAATTTGCCGGCAGCACCGACAAATCCCGTTAATCCCCGCTTGAAAGCATCAGGTATATTTTATGAGTAGCCAGCAGCATGAGTAATGTCACCATTTTGCAAAGCCGACTGGGTCACACCTTCCGTGATCAGGCTTTGCTGCAGCAGGCGCTAACGCATCGCAGCCATAGCGTACTGCATAATGAGCGGCTGGAATTTCTCGGCGATTCAGTTTTAAACTGCGTTGTAGCTTCGCTGCTGTTTCAAAAATATGCCTCTATCGATGAAGGTGATCTGTCACGTTTGCGCGCCAATCTGGTCAAGCAACAGTCTTTGTATGAAATCGCTTTGCGTCTGGATCTGGCGCAGTTTCTGCGTCTCGGTGAAGGTGAGTTGAAGTCGGGCGGCTTCCGCCGTCCGTCGATATTGGCCGATACTCTGGAAGCTCTGTTTGGCGCAATTTTTCAGGATGCCGGTTTTAATGCCGCCAGAGATGTGATCTGTGGTTTGTATTTACCCATACTCGACACCGTTGATCCTGCCACGCTGGGTAAGGATGCTAAAACACTGTTGCAGGAATATCTGCAAAGTAAAAAAATCGCCTTGCCGTTATATACCGTTGCCGCCACCCATGGTGCCGCCCACAGTCAGGAATTTGAAGTCGAATGCTCGATCCCTAAACTGGAAATTCAGGTGTTCGGTACCGGCGGCAGTCGGCGTGCCGGTGAACAGGTAGCGGCCAAAATGGCCCTTGAAGCGGCTCTGGCCATGTTGTCCAAGACGCCAGCTCCCAAACGCAAAGCCAAGCCACGCACTACCCAGTTAAAACTCGCCGGTATTGCCACTGTCCAGGCCGATGAAGCTCAGGTACATGAAGAACCCGCGGTTAAATCCGACAGCAGCAACAAAAAAAGCCTGTCCCCCATAGATAACACTACCCAGATAACCATAGCATGACAACACCTCTTGATTTATCCGCTGCCGATTTTCGCTGCGGTTACATAGCCATCGTAGGACGTCCCAACGTCGGTAAGTCCACGTTGATGAACGCCCTGATTGGCGCCAAGGTGAGTATCACGTCACGCAAGGCACAAACCACACGTCACCGGATTACCGGCATTCAAACCAAAGATCAGACCCAGTTTGTCTATGTCGATACCCCAGGTTTTCAGACCAAGCATTCGAACGCACTTAACCGCACGCTCAACCGTACCGTGACCACTACCCTGACAGCGGTGGATGTGGTGCTGTACGTGGTCGAAGCCGGTATGTTTTCCCAGGCCGATATCACGGTGCTGGAATTGCTGCCTAAAAATATCCCCTGCATTCTGGTGATTAACAAGGCCGATCACATCAAGGATAAAGCCGTGTTAATGCCGTTTGCTGCCCAGGTATCGAGCCGCTTTAATTTTGCCGCGATTGTGCCGGTCTCTGCCCGTCAGGGTTTTCAGCTCGACAGTCTGGAAGCGGAAGTCAAAAAACATTTGCCGGTCAATGCCCCTATGTTTGGCGAAGATGACATTACCGATAAAAGCGAAAAATTTCTGGCCGCTGAAATCGTACGCGAAAAAGTATTCCGGTTTGTCGGCGATGAATTGCCTTATACCACGACCGTACTGGTGGAAAAATTTGAACAGGAAGGTGATTTACGCCGCGTGTTTATCGCCATTCTGGTTGATCGTGATGGGCACAAAGCCATGCTGATCGGTAAAAAAGGCGAGCGCCTGAAAGAAATTTCCACCCAGTCGCGTCAGGATATGGAAAAGCTGTTTGGTGGTCCTGTGTATCTGGAAATCTGGGTCAAAATCAAATCCGGCTGGGCTGATAATGAAGCCGGTTTGCGTGCCTACGGTTACGAATAAACTGATCCCGTCATGACGGATGCTGCTGACCTGCCTTTATCGGATGCACTCGCTGCCAGTGAGCCAGTGCCAGTCAACCGGCCTGTCAGGGTCGGGAATATTCCACTCAAACCCTTTCGCGTGGCAGCGCAACCCGGCTTTGTGCTGCACAGTTATCCCTACAAAGAAACCAGTCTGATCATCGACGTCTTCAGTCGTCAGTATGGCCGGATTGCATTGCTGGCCAAAGGGGCCAAACGTCCACATTCGCAATTGCGTGGCGTGCTGCAAACCTTCCAGCCGCTGACGCTGTCGTGGAGCGGCAAATCTGATCTGCAAACCCTGACCGCAGCCGAGTGGGTAGGTGGCATGCTGCCGCTGGAAAAAAATGCCCTGTTGTGTGGTTTTTATCTGAATGAAATTCTCATCAAACTGTTGCAGCGGGATGATCCGCAGCCGCTGTTGTTTGATGCCTATGTCAGCACCCTCAATGAACTCGCGCATGATGAACCTGCGCCTATCGTGCTGCGCAAATTCGAATTCAATTTACTCAAAACCGCTGGTGTATTGGGCGACCTGACGTTCTGCACCCGTCAACGCACTCAGGTCATTCCGGAGGTGCTGTATCTGGTCGATCCTGACATGGGGGCCAGTCCGGCACAGGAACAGCAGCAGGGCATCAAAGTGCATGGCAAAACCCTGCTCGACATGCATAATGCCGATTATGCTGATGCCACTACCCAGCTGCAAAGTAAATTTCTCATGCGTTCCCTGCTGGCGCATCATCTGCATGGCGCCCCCGTCAATACCCGGCAAATTTTAATGGATTTACAGAATTTATGACTTTCCTTAATCGCTTCCATACCCTCGAACTGGGCATCAACATCGATCACGTCGCCACCTTGCGCAATGCCCGTGGCACCAGCTACCCGGACCCGATCCGGGCCGCGCTCATGGCCGAAGAGGCTGGAGCCGATCTGATTACCCTGCATCTGCGCGAAGACCGTCGCCATATTAAAGATGCCGATGTGCGGGCGATCCGACCGCTGCTGCTCACACGCATGAATCTGGAGGCTGCCGTGACTCAGGAAATGCTCGATTTTGCCTGTGAAATCCAGCCTCAGGATGTCTGTCTGGTGCCCGAACACCGCGCTGAAGTGACTACCGAAGGCGGTCTGGATGTGGTCAGACATTTCACTCAGGTGCAGGCGGCGGTGAAACAGTTGCAGGCACAGGGTATCCGGGTAAGTTTATTCATTGATGCCGATGCTGAGCAAATTCAAGCCGCCAGAGAAGCTGGTGCGAGCGTGATTGAAATCCATACCGGGCGCTATGCTGACGCCATCAATGCACCACAGAAGCAGGCTGAACTGGCACGCATCGTTGCCGGCGTGTTGGCCGGTGAGCAGCATGGCCTGCGCGTCAACGCCGGACACGGTCTGCATTACACCAACGTGCAGACCATCGCGGCCATCGATGGCATCAGCGAACTCAATATCGGTCATGCGATTGTGGCGCAGGCGGTGTTTGTCGGCTGGGAACACGCCGTGCGCGACATGAAAGCCATTATGTTACAGGCGCGTGCTGGCAGCAAACACGCAAGCGCGGGAGTCTGACGTGGTGTATGGCATCGGTACCGATATCATTCAGACGGCGCGCATTGCCGCCAGCCTGGAGCGCATCGGGGCGCGTTTTGCTGCCAAAATTCTGGGTGCGGATGAATTGCTGGAGTATCACCAACGCCAGTGCGCCAGTGAAGTGCGTGCGCTACATTATTTGTGCACTCGTTATGCTGCCAAGGAAGCCTTTTCCAAAGCCCTGCACACCGGCATGCGTGCGCCGATGAGTTGGCATGCCATGCAGGTGCTCAATGATGAGTTGGGTGCTCCGTATATTGTCACTCATGACGGGCTGGCGCAGTTCATGCAGCTCAATGAACTGTCGGCCTCGATTTCACTCAGCGATGAAATCGACTATGCGGTCGCTTTTGTGTTGATAGAAAAAAATTAGCCGGAGTCAGTCATGTCGGAAATAAGCCCGCAACGGCAACAGCTGCAGGACAGCGTCGCGCAACTGCCGAATTTGCCCGGCGTGTACCGCTATTTCGATGTGAATGATAACGTGTTGTATGTTGGTAAGGCACGTGACTTAAAAAAACGCGTCAGCAGTTATTTTCAGAAAAACCTCGCTAGCCCGCGCATCGCCCTCATGGTTGAGCGCATCGTCCGGATGGAAACGACCGTCACCCGCAGCGAAGCCGAAGCACTGATCCTGGAAAACAACCTGATCAAGGCACTGCATCCGCGTTTCAATATTTTGTTTCGCGACGATAAATCCTATCCGTATTTAAAAATCACTTCACAGGCAGTGCCACGTATGATGTATTACCGTGGCGCAATCGATAAAAAAAGCCATTATTTTGGACCTTTTCCCAGTGCCTGGGCGGTCAAGGAATCAATTCAGATTTTGCAGAAAGTATTTCAGCTGCGCAGTTGTGAAGACAGCGTATTTGCCAACCGTACCCGTCCGTGCCTGCTGCATCAGATTCAACGTTGCAGTGCGCCCTGTGTTGGTGAGATCAGTGCGGAAGATTACGATCAGGACGTGCATCATGCGGCGCAGTTTTTACGTGGACGCCAAAGCGAAGTCATGCAGGTGCTGGAGAAAAAAATGCTTGGCTTTGCACAGCAGCTGGCGTTTGAAAAAGCCGCCGTGGTACGCAATCAAATGTCGGCACTGTCCAAGGTATTGCATCAGCAGGGCATGGAAAGCACAAACGAAGCTGATCTGGATATTATCGCCGTGCACATTAAGGGGGGTCGTGCCTGCGTCAACCTGGCTATGGTGCGTGGCGGTCGCCATCTGGGTGATCGCGCCTATTTTCCAACTCACGTAGAAGAGGCACTGGCCGATAATAATCTGGAAGCAGAGGTGCTGCAAGCCTTTCTGGCGCAGCATTATCTGGATCAGGCGATCCCTTCCTTGTTGGTAGTGAGTTGTGTGCTGGAAGCGCCAGAATTGTTGCTGGCCTTGATGGAGCAGTGCGGTCACAAAATCCATTTAATCACCCAGCCGCAGGAACAGCGTCGCCACTGGCTGGAAATGGCACAAAAGGGCGCGGAACTGGCGCTGGCCAGATTGCTGACCGAACAGGGTTCGCAACAGTTGCGTACCCGTTTACTGGCCGAAGTCTTAAATCTGGAACAGGCTGACCTGGATGCTCTGCGGGTCGAATGTTTCGATATCAGTCACACTCAGGGCGAAGCTACCCAGGCTTCGTGTGTGGTTTATCAGCACCATGCGATGCAACATGCCGAATACCGCCGCTTCAATATCAACGATATCACTCCGGGTGATGATTACGCAGCCATGCGGCAGGTGTTGCAGCGCCGGTATGAAAAAGTCGCCAGCAATAACGGCATCATGCCCGGCATCGTATTAATCGATGGAGGTAAGGGCCAGGTTGAAATTGCCCGCCAGGTTTTTGTCGAGCTCGGACTCGACATCAGTCTGATTGTCGGCGTTTCAAAAGGGGAGGGGCGCAAGGTCGGACTTGAAACTCTGGTCTTTGTCGATGGTCGTGTCGCTCAGGAGCTGGGACGCGATTCGGCTGCGCTGATGTTGATTGCGCAAATCCGCGACGAAGCCCACCGCTTTGCTATTACCGGCATGCGCGCCAAACGTGCCAAAGCACGCCAAAGCTCCCGTCTGGAAGAGATCGAAGGCGTCGGCGCCCGGCGGCGTCAAAAATTACTGATAAGATTTGGTGGTTTAAAAGGGGTAACTGATGCTAGCATTGAAGACTTGATTTCAGTCGACGGCATTTCGCGCCAGCTGGCTGAAAAAATCTTTAAGCAATTACATTGAGAGCATTTTAAATTATGCCGCTGAATATCCCTATATTACTGACCTGGTTGCGCGTGGCGCTGATTCCGCTGGTGGTGGGCGTTTTTTATCTGCCACCTACCTGGCTGTCGCCGTTTGACCAGGGCGTGGCTTCTACTGTGGTTTTTATTGTCGCCGCCGTCACCGACTGGTTCGATGGTTTTTTAGCCAGACGCTGGAATCAGACTTCGGCCTTTGGCGCGTTCCTCGATCCGGTGGCCGATAAGCTCATGGTCGCCGGTGCCTTGTTGGTGCTGGTGCAGCTTGACCGGGTGAATGCGCTGGTGGCGTTTGTGATTATCGGCCGTGAAATCGCCATTTCTGCCCTGCGTGAATGGATGGCGCAAATCGGCGCATCCAAATCGGTCGCGGTCAGCTCGCTGGGTAAAATCAAAACCACGGCGCAAATGATGGCCATTCCGATGCTGCTGTTTTATGGCCCCTTATTTGGTCTGTTCGACACTGCCTACTGGGGACAGTGGTTTTTACTGCTGGCTACCATCCTCACCGTCTGGTCGATGTTTTATTACCTCAAACTCGCCTGGCCGTTGATTAAAGAATATTCCGGCAAGTTACCCTGATTGCTCTTGACAGCCGCAGGTGCATCTATATAATGTGCGCCTGTTGTGAGTATGCGGGAGTAGCTCAGTTGGTAGAGCGCAACCTTGCCAAGGTTGAGGTCGAGAGTTCGAGACTCTTCTCCCGCTCCATAAAAAAGACTGGACAGAAAACCGCAATTTGGTTAAAATCTCGGTCTCGTTGTTTGGTTGGTTTGATTAAAAACCGGCCCCGGAGCGGAGTAGTTGGCGTAGTAACAGGTAAGAATAATGCGGGAGTAGCTCAGTTGGTAGAGCGCAACCTTGCCAAGGTTGAGGTCGAGAGTTCGAGACTCTTCTCCCGCTCCAGAATTGGTGAATTATCCGGGAACGGTTAATCAGAGTAGTCAGTGAGATCAATGCGGGA